>SCRL01000060.1 GCA_004298065.1 Gammaproteobacteria bacterium
TTCCACCGGCTGGCCGTTTTCCTTGAGGATGGCCTTGACCGTGCCGGCCTTGTCAGACTCGATCTGGTTCATCATCTTCATGGCCTCGATGATGCAGAGGGTGTCGCCGACCGCGACCGTGTCGCCGACCTCGACGAACGCCTTGGCGCCCGGCGACGGCGAGCGGTAGAACGTACCGACCATGGGTGAAGTCACGAGATGGCCCGAGGGGCGCACCGGCGAGGACGGCGCCTCGCCCGGCATCGCTGTCGGTGCGGCCGGGGGCGCCGCCGGGGCGAGCGGCGCGGCGGTGATGACCTGGGCCATGGCCGGCCCAGCGATGCCGGCACGCGAGATGCGGATAGACTCCTCGCCCTCCTTGATCTCGATCTCGGCGAGGCTCGATTCCTCGAGCATCTCGATCAGTTTTTTGACTTTGCGGATGTCCATGACGGATAGACCCTCATTTCTTTTTCAGGCGTTCGATGGCGGCGGCAAGCGCGAGCTCGTAGCCCTGCGCCCCCAGGCCGGAGATCACGCCCGCGGCGATGTCGGAAAAATACGAATGCTTCCGGAACGGCTCGCGGGCATGGACGTTCGAGAGATGCACTTCGATGAACGGGATATGGCTCGCGGCCAGGGCATCGCGCAGGGCGACGCTGGTATGGGTGTAGGCCGCGGGGTTGAGCAGGATGAACGCGACCTTGTCCTTGATCGCCTGCTGCACCTGGTTCACCAGCTCGTGCTCGGCATTGCTCTGGAAGAACGAAATCCGGTGGCCGGCTGCCTCGGCCTGCTGCTGCAGGCGCTCGTTGATGGCGTCCAGCGTGTCGCGACCGTAGTGCTCCGGCTCGCGGGAGCCGAGCAGATTCAGGTTGGGACCGTTGAGGACCAGCAGTTCAGCCATATTCCTTATGTCAGGTTATGCGGCGGTCCCGAAACACCGGGTTACCGCATCTTGCGAGTTTTTGCTTTAAGTTATACGGCTTCTGGACTGATTTTCAGCCAACTTCAAAAGAGCGCGCATTCTGCCTAAGGCAAAATGATTTGTCCAGAAGGTATTTTTATAGTGGCCTAATAACTGAAAAAAGCAGCAGATAGATACAAATAGGCGCTTAAATAGCTTATTTCGCGCTTTTTGCCGTAAGAAGCGGGGATAGCAGGGCTTCCAGCTCGACCCGCCGGAAGGCGCCGACCTTGCGCGCCGCTATCCGCCCGTTGCGGTCGAGGATCACAGTAAAAGGGAGGCCGCCGGCGGCATTGCCGTAGGCGCTCATGAGCGCCATACCGCCATCGCCCCCGAGCAGGCTTGTGTAATTGATGCCGACCTCGCGCTGATAGGCAGCCACGGCTGGGGCGTCGTCAATGGCGATGCCGACGAACTGGAGCCCCTTGTCGCCCAGGCGTTTCTGGAGATCGATGAAGATCGGAATCTCTTCGCGGCACGGCGGGCACCAGGTAGCCCAGAAGTTGAGCACCACCACCTGGCCGCGCCATTCCTCCAGGCGATGTTCCTTGCCCGTGTGGTCCGGTAGCCGGAACTCGACCGCGGTCCCGCCGATGGCGGTGTCGGTCGCCGGCGCGCGCAGCCACAGGGCGGTGAAGTAGCCGGCCGCGAGCGCGGCCAGCGCCGCGACGAGCAGCAGCAGATTGCGGGAAGTATCGGACTTCACGAACGCGAGGATAGCGAAGCTTGGCGCGGATTACCTGACCTGGCGCAGCATGCCGAGGAATTCCTCGGGCGCGCGGAAGCCGTAGGCGCGCAGGTCGCGGCGCTCTGCGCCGTCCGAGCCGAAGAACAGCATCGCCGGCGGACCGAACACGCCGAGGCGCTGTTTCATGGCCTTGACCTCGGCGTCGTTCGGGTCAGTGACGTCGGCCTGCAGCAGCACGAACCGGCCCTGCATCTCGGCGCGCACCGCCGACTGGGCGAAGGTCGCTTTCTCCATGCGCACGCAGTCGGTGCACCAGTCGGCGTAGTAGTCGAGCATCACCGGCTTGCCGGCAGTTTTTGCCGCCGCCAGCCTGCTATCGAGCTCGGCCAGTGTCTTCACGCGGGTGAACAAATGCTCCGCCGGTGCCGGCGCGGCGACGGTCGCGCCGCCGAGGGACGAGAGCGGCAGGGGATTCATCACGTCGCGGTTGCCGGCAAAGCCGCCGAGCAGCGCCAGCACACCCCAGACAAGCAGCACCGTGCCGAAACCTTTCCACAGGTACTGCCAGCCGCTTGTGCCCGCGGGCAACGATTGGGTGGCACCGAGGTAGACGCCGGTGACGATGAGCAGCGTGGCCCACAGCAGCAGCACCGGCACCTGCGGGATCAGGCCGAGCATGTAGATCGCGACCGCGAGCAGCAGCACGCCGAACACGTCCTTGACCTTCTGCATCCACGCCCCGGCCTTGGGCAGCAGGAAGCCGGCGCCGACGCCGATGGCGATCAGGATCACGCCCATGCCGAGCGCCATCGAGAACATGATCGCGCCGCCGAGCACCGGATCGCGGTTGGCGATGGCTACGCCGAGCGCCGAGATGAGCAGCGGCGAGACGCAGGCGCCGACGATCAGCGCCGCGACGAGCCCCATGGCGAACACGCCGAACAGCGCGCCGACCTTTGTATGCTTGGTCTTTAAATGAATGTCGGCCGAGCGCTTGTGCAGCGCCGTTTGCAGGAACGCCGGCAGATGCAACTCGTAAAAACCGAACATGGACAGCGCGAGGAAGCCCAGGATCGCGCTGAAGATCACGAGCGCCGCCGGGTGCTGGAAATACGCCTGCAATTGCTCGCCGGTGGCGCCGGCGAGCACGCCGGCGACGGTGTAGGTGACGGCGGTGCCGAGCACGTACGCCCCCGACATCAGCCCGCCTTCGAGCTTGGTCACGTGGCGGTCGCTCGAGCCCACGATCACGCTCGACAGGATCGGGATCATCGGCAGCACGCACGGCGTGAACGTGAGCAGCAGGCCCACGCCGAAGGCCGCGGCCACGGCGAGCAGCAGGTTTTCCCGGCTGCGTTTCGGCGCCTCCGGCGCCGTGGCGGTATCGGCGCGGCCGACGAAGAGCTTGTCGTCGGCGACCGCGAGCGCGAGAGTCTGGGTCGTGGGCGGGTAGCAGATGGTCACGCCCTTCTCCGAGCAGCCCTGGTAGCCGACCTTGAGCTGATAGTCGCCGCGCGCGCCTCTTACGCCGCTTACCGGCAGGCGCACCTCGAAGCCGTTGTAATAGACCTCGGTCTTGCCGAGGAACTCGTCGGTCTTGGCCTTGCCTGGGGGCAGGGTGTAGCTGCCCAATTTGATATCGACGGCGCCGCCGTCGCGGCGCGCGAGCGCGAACGTGACCTTGTCGCGGTAGAGATAGCAGCAGTCGTCGATGATAAAGCGCGCGAGCAGCACGTCGTTGCCGGCGGTCGCAACGTCCACGCGAAACGCCTTGGCCGGGTCCACCGGCTCGCCGTTGGCCGTGGGCTCGACCGCCTTGGCCAAGTCCTTGAGCGAGGCAATCTGGCCGGTCTTGGGTTCCGCCGCCGCGGCCTTCGCCACGAGCGCGGGCAGCTTGAAGCGAATCTCTTTGGTGATCGGCGGATAGCACACGCCGATGGGTTCGTTACAACCCTGGGCGGTGATTTTGATCCGCGCTTCGCCGGCGCCCTCGGGTCGCTGCGCGAGCGGCAGGCGCGCGCTGACGTCCTTTATATAAATTTCGGTCTTGCCGAAGAACTGATCCTCTTTCACCTTGCCCGCGGGCAGGACCGCCGGCTTGAGCGCGATCGCGCTGTCGAGCGACTCGAACCTGAACTTGTCGCGGTAGAGGTAATAGCCGGGCGCGATCTTCCAGCTCGCCTCGAGCGTGTGGGCATCCACCACGCGCATCGTGAGCGCGAAGGCCTTGTCCGGTTCGAGCAGCTCCTCTTCAGTGGCGGCGACCGCGAGCAGCGGCATCAGGAACAGCGCGGCGAAAAGACGTTTGATCATGCGTTATCCGGGTTGGTGATCCAGGCGAGGTAGTTGCGGTAACCGCCGGCGATTGGGACCGCGATCACCTCGGGAAGTTCGTACGGATGCAGCGCCCGCAGGCGCGTTTCGAGGCTGGGATAGCTGCGCTTGAGCGACTTGATGACAAGCAGGAACTCGGCGGCCGATTCGACCTTGCCGCGCCAGCGGTACACCGACTGGGCGATGGGCACGATGTTCACGCACGCCGCCAGCCGTTCGCCCACCAGGGCGCGGGCGATGCGGTTCGCCGCCCGGCGGTTGGGGCAGGTGGTCAGGACCAGCTGGCAGTTAATGTTTTTCTTCAAGATCAAAGCCTAGTCGCTGGGCGGCTATTCTACCCGTGTCCGTCCGTAGGTCGGTTAAAGACGGGGCATCCCCCGGTCTTATTCGTCCGTGGGTGGTTGACAATATAAAGTCCGTGAATATTATTAGCACTCGCTTGAGGTGAGTGCTAATGCTCGCCCGGCCCGGATTCCCGGGCCGCGAACCCCAAAAACCGGGCTGTCGGGAACACCGTTCCAGGGAGCCCTTTTTCGTTTATCCGAAACTTTGAAGGAGGAAGCCGTGAACATCCGTCCACTTCACGATCGTGTGATCGTGCGCCGCCTGGAAGAAGAGCGCAAAACCCCGGGCGGGATCGTCATCCCCGACACCGCCAAAGAGAAGCCCGTCCAGGGCGAGGTCGTCGCCGTCGGCAAGGGCAAGGTCATGGAAGACGGCAAGGTCCGTCCGCTCGACGTCAAGGTCGGCGACAAGATCCTGTTCGGCAAGTATTCCGGCACCGAGGTCAAGGTCGGCGCCGATGAACTCCTCGTCATGCGCGAGGAGGACATCATGGGCGTCATCGAGAAGTAACACCAACGAATTCTGAGAGAGGAAATCAGTCATGGCAGCCAAAGAAGTTCTGTTCGGCGATCCCGCGCGCAACCGCATGCTGCGCGGCGTCAACATCCTGGCCGACGCGGTCAAGGTCACCCTCGGCCCCAAGGGCCGCAACGTGGTGCTCGACAAGGCCTTCGGCGCCCCCACCGTCACCAAGGACGGCGTGAGCGTGGCGAAGGAGATCGAGCTCAAGGACAAGTACGAGAACATGGGCGCGCAGATGGTGAAGGAGGTCGCCTCCAAGACCTCCGACGTCGCCGGTGACGGCACCACCACCGCGACCGTGCTCGCCCAGGCGATGCTGCGCGAGGGCCTCAAGTCGGTCGCCGCCGGCATGAACCCGATGGACCTCAAGCGCGGCATCGACAAGGCCGTGATCGCGGCCGTCGACGCCATGAAGAAGATTTCGCGGCCGTGCTCGGATCAGAAGGAAATCGCCCAGGTCGGCACCATTTCGGCCAACGGCGACGAGTCGATCGGTAACATCATTGCCGAGGCGATGCAGAAGGTCGGCAAGGAAGGCGTGATCACGGTCGAGGAAGGCCAGAGCCTGCAGAACGAGCTCGACATCGTCGAGGGCATGCAGTTCGACCGCGGCTACCTGTCGCCGTACTTCATCAACAAGCAGGACACGATGAGCGCCGAGCTCGAGAACCCGCTCATCCTCATCACCGACAAGAAGATCAGCAACATCCGCGACATGCTGCCGGTGCTCGAGGGCGTGGCCAAGCAGGGCCGGCCGCTCGTGATCGTCGCCGAGGACGTCGAGGGCGAGGCCCTGGCGACGCTGGTGGTGAACAACATCCGCGGCATCCTCAAGGTCGCGGCCGTCAAGGCCCCGGGCTTCGGTGACCGCCGTAAGGCCATGCTGCAGGACATCGCGATCCTCACCGGCGGCCAGGTGATCTCGGAAGAGGTCGGCATGAGCCTCGAGGCCGCCACCGTGGACGCGCTCGGCAACGCCAAGCGCGTGGTCGTGGAGAAGGAGAACACCACGATCATCGACGGTGCCGGCAAGAAGGTGGACATCGAGGGTCGCATCAAGCAGATCCGCGCCCAGATCGACGAGGCCACCAGCGACTACGACAAGGAGAAGCTGCAGGAGCGCCTGGCGAAGCTCGCCGGCGGCGTGGCGGTGATCAAGGTCGGCGCCGCGACCGAGGTCGAGATGAAGGAAAAGAAGGCGCGCGTCGAAGACGCGCTGCACGCGACCCGCGCGGCCGTGGAAGAGGGCGTGGTCCCGGGCGGCGGCGTGGCGCTGGTGCGCGCCATCACCGCCATCAAGGGCAACAAGCTCAAGGGCGACAACCACGACCAGGACGTCGGCATCCAGATCGCGCTGCGCTCGATGGAAGAGCCGCTGCGCCAGATCGTGGAGAACGCCGGCATCGAGGGCTCGGTGGTGTACCACAAGGTCGCGGACAGCAAGGACGCGACCTACGGCTACAACGCCGCGACCGGTGAGTACGGCGACATGCTGAAGATGGGCATCCTCGACCCGACCAAGGTGACGCGCACGGCGCTGCAGAATGCGTCGTCCATCGCCGGTCTCATGATCACCACCGAGGCCATGGTGGCCGAGCTGCCCAAGGACGAGGGCTCGGCCGGTGGCGGCGGCATGGGTGGCATGGGCGGTATGGAAGGAATGGGGATGTAACCCACATATTCCATAGTGGTAAATCGAAAGGCCCCGGCAACGGGGCCTTTCTTTTTGACTATCAGGCGGTTTACCTGTGCCCCGGTCATGAGGTTTGGATATGGTCTAATATGTATCCGCAAAGATGTGCACGGCAGGTTATTCGCAGGAGGCGACCATGAAGAATCGTAAGCAGTATTTGATTGACCGCGCCTTGCAGTATCGTCTGGGCGTTGAGCTCATGATCATCGTGTTGCTCATGCTGGTTGTGCCGTTCGTGTTCTACGCGTCATTTCTCGTCGAGAACCAGTCAGTCCCGGGCATCAGGACCCATGGAGTGGTCGGCGGCCTGCTCCGCTACCATTGGCTGTCCCTGATCCTGTTCTACCTCGCGTACATCGGGATCGTTTACGTGTTCGTCGTTTACTATTCGCACCGTATCGCCGGGCCGGTGCATCACTTCCGCCGCGTGCTGGACGACATGGCCGAGGGCCGGCTGGGGCAGCAGGTGCACCGTCGCAAGGACGACTACTTCGAGCATCTGGGCGGCAGCATCAACCGCGTCGCCGGGACCTTTGCCGCAACCCTGTCCGAGCTCAAAACCACAACCGCCGCGCTGTCTGAAATGGCGAACGCACGTGGCGATGGCGATCTTAGTGGCCATGTCGCGAAAGTTCAGGAAATACTCGACCGTTATACCGTCGCATCAATAGGTACGGAGCCGTCGGTCGGCAGCAGTGGATCAGACCGGCTTCTTGCGTACCAGTAATATCCCGTCGCGCACCGGCAGCATCAGCTTCTCCACGCGCGCGTCGGCGCGCACGCGTTCGTTGAACGCGACGATGGCGCGGTCGGCGGGCGATTCCGGTTTCAGCACCCGGCCTGACCACAGCACGTTGTCCGCCACCAGCAGCCCGCCGGGCTTCAGGCGCGGCAGGATGACCTCGTAATAGTTCGAATAGTTTTCCTTGTCGGCGTCGAGAAACGCGAGATCGAAAGTCTCGGCGGCGGGCATGGCCGCGAGCGTTTCCAGCGCCGGCCCGAGACGCAGTTGTATTTTCTTGCCGTGTGGGCTGCGGTTGAAAAACGACTGCGCGATGTCGGCGCGCGCGGCGTTGTTGTCGCAGGTGACGAGGCTGCCGTCCGCCGGCAGCGCCTCGGCCATGGCTAATGCCGAGTAGCCGGTGAAGGTGCCGATCTCGAGTACGCGCCGCGCGCCCGTGAGACGCACGAGCCAGGCGAGCAGCGCGCCTTCCACGTGGCCGGTGAGCATCTGCGCGTCGTTGCGTTCGCGCCGTGTCCAGGTTTCGAGCTCGGCGAGCAATACCGAGGGCGGCGAGGTGTGCGCGGCGCAGTAATCGTCGAGGGCTTTGGGTATGATGGAATCCATGTGTGTTCTCCCGGTGGAGTCCCGCAAGCGGCATTATTGACGCGTCCGCCCGACACGCAAAGCAAATCCCTACAGCCCATGCCCGATTCCGCCCGCGCCCGGTTCCACGCCGCGTTCAACCAACTGCCCGAACCGCTGCGCGCAGCGGTAGAACACGCCTGGCAAGCGCTTGCACTGCACTTGCCCGAGTTGCTTGGCGCGACTGACTCGCGTGAATGGCTGGACGCGCTGCCGCGCGTATTTGCCGCCAGCGACTTCGTCGCGCGCGCCTGCGCGCGCGAGCCCGGGCTGCTGCGCGACCTGCTCGCGAGCGGCGACCTTGCCCGACCCTATGCCGCCAGCGAGCTGACGGCGCGCGCGCAACGCGCGCTCGACGGCGTACGCGACGAACCCGACCTCAAGTCCCGGCTGCGCCGGCTGCGCCGGCGCGAGATGGTGCGCATCGCGTTCCGCGATCTTGCCGGCTGGGCCGATCTGGCCGAGGTCACCGCCACGCTGTCGGCGCTGGCCGATACCTGCATCGAGGGCGCGCTCGCGCCGCTTTCGGTTTGGCTCAAGGCGTCGCCGGGTTTCGTCGTGCTCGGCATGGGCAAGCTCGGCGGGCGCGAGCTCAATTTTTCCTCCGATGTCGACCTCATCTTCGCCTACGCCGACGCAGGTGACAGCGAGGAAGCGAGTCATCACGAACGCTACGTGCGTCTGGCGCAAAAGCTGGCGCAGGCCCTGAGCGAGCCCACCGCCGACGGCTTCGTGTTCCGCGTGGATACGCGTCTGCGCCCGCACGGCGCCAGTGGCCCGCTGGCGTTGTCGTTCGATGCCATGGAGCAGTATTACCAGGTGCATGGGCGCGAGTGGGAGCGTTACGCCTTCATCAAGGCACGCGCGGTCGCCGGCGACCGCGCCGCGGGCGCGGAGCTGCTCGCGCACCTCAAGCCGTTCGTGTACCGCAAGTATCTCGACTACGGCACGCTCGAATCGTTGCGCGGCATGAAGGCGCTCATCGAGCGCGAGGTCGCGCGCAAGGGCATGGAGGCAAACATCAAGCTCGGCCCCGGCGGCATCCGCGAGATCGAGTTCATCGCGCAAGCCTTGCAGCTCATCCGCGGCGGGCGCGAGCCGGCGCTGCAGGAGCGCGCGCTGCTGCCGGTGCTCGACCGGTTGGTAGCGGCCGGCCATCTCGAATCCGCCGCACGCGATGTGCTGCGCGCGGCGTACGTGTTCCTGCGCAACACCGAGCACCGGCTGCAGATGGTCGCCGACGCGCAAACGCACACGCTTCCGGCCGACGACCCGGGGCGGTTGCGGCTCGCCTTCAGCATGGGCTTTGCCGAGTGGCCGGCGTTCGAGACGGTGCTCAACCGTCACCGCCAGCGTGTGCAGGAGCAATTCGCGCTCATGTTCCGCGCGCCCCAGGGCGAGGCCGCGCCCGCGGAGACCGCGCCGCTCGCGGACGCGTGGCTCGTGCCGGACGACGAAAAATCCGCGGACCTGCTGCGCGATGCCGGTTACCGCGCGCCGGAAAACGCGCTCGTCCTGCTGCGCGGCCTGCGCGAGGGCTCGGCCTACGAAGCAATGTCGGCCGAGAGTCGTGCGCGCCTCGACCGGCTGGTGCCGCTGCTGCTGTCGGCGGCGGCGCCCACGCGCGAGCCCGAAGAAACGCTGGCACGGTTGGTACGCCTGCTCGAAGCCATCGGCCGGCGCGCGTCCTACCTCGCATTGCTGGTCGAGAATCCGATGGCGCTGTCGCAGTTGGTAAAACTCTGCGCCGCGAGCCCGTGGATCGCCGGCTGGATCGCGCAGCACCTGATCGTGCTCGATGAGCTACTCGATCCACGCGCGCTATACACGCCGCTCACGCGTGCGCAACTGGCCGAGGAGTTGCGCGCGCGCCTCGCCGCCGTGGCCGCGGACGACATCGAGATGCAAATGGAATTGCTGCGCGAGTTCCGCCATTCACACCTGCTGCGTATTGCCGCGACGGATTTGGGTCCCGGTTTATCACCGCAACAGGTGGGCGCGTCACTGGCGGATATCGCCGAAACTGTCATCGGCGAGACGCTGGCGCTCGCGCGCGCGGCGCTCGTGCAGCGCCACGGCGAGCCGGTGTGCCGGCGCAACAGTGAAACCGCAAGCGCGCCTAATCAAATGACAGAACGAGCGAGCGAGGCGAGCAGGGCTTCAGAACCGGCGCGCGGCCCTCGCCTCGGTCCCATCGGCGAAACGTTTACGCCGGGTTTCGCTGTGATTGGCTATGGCAAGCTCGGCGGGCACGAACTCGGCTACGCCTCCGATCTCGACATGATTTTCCTATATGAAGGATGCGAGGAGGGAACGACCACGGGACCACGCGCGATTCCGAACGAGGAATTTTTCGCACGCCTCGGCCAGCGGCTGATTCATTTCCTTACCACGCGCACGCCGGGCGGCGTGCTGTACGAAGTCGACATGCGCCTGCGCCCGAGCGGCCAGAGCGGGCCGCTGGTGACTTCGGTCGCGGCGTTTCGCGAATACCAGTCGGCGCATGCCTGGACCTGGGAGCACCAGGCGTTGGCGCGCGCCCGCGTCGTCGCCGGCGACCCCGCTGTCGGCGCTGCTTTCGAGGCGGCGCGCCACGAAATCTTGTGCCGGGCACGCGACCCTTCGATGCTGCGCGCCGACGTGCGCGCCATGCGCGCGCGCATGGCTGAGGCGAAATCCACGAACGATACCGGTTTCGACATCAAGCACGGCCGGGGTGGTATCGTGGATATCGAATTTATGGTGCAATACGGTGTGTTGCGGTGGGCGCACGAACATCCCGGGCTGACCCGCCGCACGGACAATATCGGTATCCTGGAGGCCCTGGCGGCCGAGGGCCTGCTCGACGAGGGCACGGCCCGGACGCTGATCGAGGCTTACCGTCGCTACCTCTCCCTGGAGCACCGGCTGAAGCTCATGGAACGCGGGTCCACGGTGGATCCCGCGGCGCTCGACGGTTTGCCGGGCGCGGTGGCGAATATCTGGCAGGAATTGATCGGAGCATGAACGATGTCGATGGCGGATCGTGACGGGGTTATCTGGTACGACGGCAAGCTGGTGCCGTGGCGCGACGCGACCACGCACGTCCTGACCCATACCCTGCACTACGGCATGGGTGTATTCGAGGGCGTGCGCGCGTACAAGACCGCGCGCGGCGCGGCGATCTTCCGCCTGCAGGCGCATACCGACCGTCTGTTCCGCTCGGCGCACATCCTCGGCATGAAGATGCCGTACGACAAAGACACCATCAATGAAGCCACGCGCGCCGCGGTGCGCGAGAACAAGCTCGAATCGGCCTACATCCGCCCGATGTGCTTCTACGGCAGCGAGGGCATGGGCCTGCGCGCCGAAGGGCTCAAGGTGCACGTCATCGTCGCCGCCTGGTCCTGGGGCGCGTACCTTGGCGAGGACGGCCAGAAGAACGGCATCCGCGTGCGCACCGCCTCGATCACGCGCCACCATGTGAACATCACCATGTGCAAGGCGAAGGCCAACGGCAATTACATGAACTCGATGATCGCACTGCGCGAGGCGCTCTCGGCCGGCTGCGACGAGGCGCTGCTGCTCGACCCCGAGGGCTACGTGGCCGAGGGCTCGGGCGAGAACATCTTCCTGGTGCGCGACGGCGTGCTGTATACGCCGGAACTGACCAGCGCGCTCGATGGCATCACGCGCGACACGATCTTCCGCCTGGCGGGCGAGCTCGGCCTCAAGATCGTCGAGAAGCGCATCACCCGCGACGAGGTGTACATCGCCGACGAGGCGTTTTTCACCGGTACCGCCGCCGAGGTGACGCCGATCCGCGAGCTCGACGGGCGCATGATCGGCAAGGGCAGCCGCGGGCCGATCACCGAGAAACTGCAGACCATGTACTTCGATCTGGTGCACGGTCGCGCCCAGATGCACCCCGAATGGCTGACGCCGGTCAAATAAGGAGAGGGCAATGATGCAGGCAAACACGATGTCGAGTGACGACAAGCTCATCGAGCCCAACGCGCAGAGCCGCTACGAGGTCACGCACAAGGACCTGCCGCTCGCCTGCCCGATGCCGGGCATGTCGCTGTGGAACTCGCACCCGCGTGTGTACCTGCCGATCGAGCAGACCGGCGAGGCGCGCTGCCCCTACTGCGGGGCGGTGTACGTGCTGAAGGACTGAGAATTTGAACCACAGAGAACACAGAGGGCACGGAGATTGATAAGCAAAACCCTCTGTGATCTCCGTGTCCTCCGTGGTGAACAGCCCTATTAAGTTTCTTGTCGTCGGTCCGGCCTGGATCGGCGACATGGTGCTGGCCCAGAGCCTGTTCCGGCTTCTCAAGCAGCGCCATCCCGATTCCCGTCTCGATGTCCTGGCGCCCGCGTGGACCCATCCCTTGCTCGCGCGCATGCCCGAAGTGGACGAGGCCATTGCAGCGCCATTCGCCCACGGCAAATTCGATCTCGGTGTGCGCCTGAAACTCGGACGAGATCTGCGTGCACGCGGCTACGATCGCGCCATTGTGCTGCCGAATTCGTGGAAGTCGGCGCTGGCGCCATGGGCCGCGCGCATTCCGCGGCGCACCGGTTTCGTCGGCGAGCTGCGCTACGGGTTGCTCAACGACGCGCGCCGGCTCGACAAGCAAAAATTGCCGCGCACCGTGGATCGGTTCGTGGCACTGGGGCTCGATGCCGGTGAGTCGCTGCCGGAAATCCCGTCGCCGCGCCTCAAGGCCGACGTGGACAACGCCCGCGCCGCGCTCGCCCGCCTCGGTCGCGACCTGCCCAAAACGCCGGTGCTCGCGCTCTGTCCCGGCGCCGAGTACGGGCCGGCCAAGCGCTGGCCGGCGGAATATTTCGCCGAGGTCGCCAACGCCAAGCTCGCCCAGGGCTGGGAGGTGTGGCTGTTCGGTTCGGACAAGGACGCCGCCATCACCGGCGCGGTGCAGGCCGGCACCGGCGGGCGTTGCCTCGATCTCGGCGGACGCACCGCGCTTACCGACGCCATCGACCTGATGGCGCTCGCGACCGCGGTCGTGACCAACGATTCGGGGCTGATGCACATCGCCGCCGCGCTCGACTGCCGGCTGGTGGCGCTCTACGGCTCCTCCGACCCGCGCCATACGCCGCCGCTGTCCGCGAACGCCACGTTGCTCTCGCTCAGCCTGCCGTGCAGCCCGTGCTTCCAGCGCGAGTGCCCGCTCGGCCACCTGAAGTGCCTCAAGGACCTGCACCCGGCGGTGGTGCTGGACGCGCTCGGCGCCTGAACCGGCCGCCCCGATTCTGATATGGTTTGCCGATGCTCGCTGACGCCGTGAACCTTTCGCGCCTGCACCGGGTGCTGGTGGTCAAGCTGCGCCATTACGGCGACGTGCTCCTGACCTCGCCGGTGTTCACCGTGCTCAAGAACCGCGCGCCGCAGCTCGAACTGGACGCGCTCGTCTACCGCGGCACCGAGGACATGCTCACCGGCCACCCGGCGATCAATCAGGTGTTCACCGTGGATCGCGGCTGGAAGAAGCAGGGACCGCTCGGCCAGCTGCGCGAGGAATGGAAGCTGCTGCACGCGCTGCGCGCGCGCCACTACGATCTGCTGATCCACCTCACGGAATCCTCCCGCGGCGCGTGGCTCGCGCACCTGCTGGGACCGGAATACTCGGTGGTGCGCGATTACTCGCCGCGGCGCGGGAAATACTGGCACGCCGCGTTCAGCCATCGCTACCGCGTGCCGGCGAAACCGCGCCACACGGTGGAGATGCATCTCGACGCCTTGCGCCGCATCGGCGTTCAACCCAAACCGGAAGAGAAACGGCTGGTGCTGCACGCCGGCGCCGAGGCGGAAGGCACGGTGCGCGAGCTGCTGCGCGCGCACCAGCTTCAGCCCGGCGGCTACATCCATTTCCATCCCACTTCGCGCTGGTTGTTCAAGTGCTGGGACGCGGACAAGTGCGCCGAGGCGATCAACGTCCTGCACGATGCCGGCGAGCGCATCGTGCTGACCGCCGCCCCGGACGAGGCCGAGCGCCAGTACATCGGCCGTATTCTGCCGAAACTGCGCCGTCCGCCTGTGGACCTCAGCGGCCGGCTCACGCTCAAACAACTCGCTGCGCTCACGGCGCAGGCAAAATGCTTCGTCGGTGTGGACTCGGTGCCGATGCACATCGCCGCCGCCATGCAGACGCCGGTGGTGACCCTGTTCGGTCCGAGCGGCGATCTTGAGTGGGGGCCGTGGATGGTGAAGTCGCGCGTGCTCACCACGAATCACTCGTGTCGCCCCTGCGGCCTCGACGGTTGCGGCCAGGGCAAGATCAGCGAGTGCCTGACCGAGATCGCGGTCAACGACGTGCTCAAGGCCGTCGCCGAGTTCATCCGTTGAGAACCCTGTCGGTCGCGCTCATCCGCCAACGCTATGCCGGCGACGGCGGCGCCGAGCGTTTTGTCGCGCGCCTGCTCGAAGGGCTCCGGGGACGGGCGCAGCTGACCCTGATCACGCGCGAGTGGACCGCGGCCGCCGGCTTCGAAGTGCTTGCCTGCAACCCGTTTTATTTCGGGCGCCTGTGGCGCGATTGGTCGTTCGCCCGCGACGTGTGCCATCTCGTCGAAACACGCCGCTTCGACCTCGTGCAGTCGCACGAGCGCATCGCGTGTTGCGATCTCTACCGTGCCGGCGACGGACTGCACCGCGAATGGCTCAAAAACCGCGCACGCGTGCTGTCGCCGCTCGCGCGCCTCGGGGTCGCGCTCAACCCCTGGCACCGCTACGTGCTCGCGGCCGAGGAAAAACTGTTTCGCAGCCCACGCCTCAAGGCGGTGGTGTGCAATTCGCGCATGGTGCGTGACGAGATAAAACGAAATTTCGGCCTGCCGGACGGAAAACTCCACGTCATCTACAGCGGCGTGGACACCGCCGCCTACCACCCGGACCTCAAGCGCAGTCGCGCTGAAGTGCGCGCGAGCGTGGGGCTGAGCGCCGAGGTACCGCTGTATCTTTTTGTCGGCTCGGGATTCGAGCGCAAGGGTCTGGCCGCGGTGCTCAGGGCGCTGGCGCACCTGCCCGATGGGCATTTGCTGGTCATCGGCCGCGACCGCCATGCCGCGCGTTACCGGCGCTTGGCGGAGGATCTGGGCCTGGGCGCGCGCGTGCAGTTCCTCGGGGCACTGCCGGACGTGAAGCCATACTATGGTGCGGCCGACTGTTTGATATTGCCGACGCTCTACGATCCGTTTCCAAATGTGGCGCTCGAAGCCATGGCCAGCGGCCTGCCGGTCGTCACCAGCACCACCAGCGGCGCCGCCGAGCTGATCGAGAACGGCCGCAACGGCTACGTTTGCGATGCGCTCGATGTCGAGACGCTAAGCATGCATCTGCGCGCCGCCGCCGATCCCGCGCGCCACGCGGTGTTGTGCGCGCAGGCACGGAAAACAGTGGAGCCGCTGACGCTTACAGCCGCGAGCCGGCAATGGCTCGAACTCTACGAAAATCTCACGCGCTGACCATGTGGAAGCGGATTACCCGTAAACGCCTGCAAGCCAACGCCGTCGGCAACGCGCCGCTGACAGCGGATGAAATCGCGCGCGCGGCGTCGGTGCTGTTCGCCGTGTTTGCGCGCTACGGCGACAGCGTCATTACCTTCAAGTTGCTGCGCGCGTTCGTGCGTGCCTATCCGGACAAGAAATATCTCCTTGTCACCTCGCCGCAGGCATTGCCCTACGCCAGGGCGATCCTTCCTGAGGCCATCGAGTGCGTCGGCTTCGACAAACATCGCGATGTTTTCGGCCTGTGGCGCCTGACGCGCCGGATCAGGCGCGCGCCGTTCGACCTCGGTTTCAATCCCTGGAGCCACGGGCAGGAGTCGGAGTACTTCATCAGTTTTGCCCGGCGGTTCCATCCCTACGGTGCGTTCGCCGAGTACCCGCGTACGCACAATCTCTACGATCGTGCGCGCGCCTACTTAGGACTACCAGAAAAACCGGCGGCGCTTACGGGCAAGATTCCGCCGCAACCCAAGCGCATCCTGATCTCGCCGTTCTCGACCGACGTGCGCAAAAGCCTGAACACGGACGACCTGAAGAAGCTCGTCGCCTGGCTCGGGAAGCGCTACGGGAATGCGACCCTGGCGCTGGCGCTGTTTCCGGAGGAGGACGCGAAGGTCGGCGATTTGCCACTCGCGCGCTTTCACTTCGGAAAGAGCCGCAAGCGTTCGCGCGCGTTTCTCGAATTGGTAAAAGGGAGTGATTTATTCGTGGGCGTGGATGCCGGGCCATTGCATCTCGCCGATGCGTTGGGCGTTCCTTCAATCGGTATCTTCGGCCCGACTGCACCCGAAACGATCCTGGACCGCGACAGCGGCATCGTGCCATTGCGGCTGAACGCGATGCAGGGCTGGTTCTGCGATATCCGGGACTGCGCCGATCCGCTGTGTCTACACCGGTTGTTCGCCGGTACGCTGCTGCCGCCGGCACCGGTGGACTTCACGCGCTCGCCCACGCTCGAAATCGAGGTCTGCCGCGCGAAGTTCTAATTTGATCTGTTCGAGACTAATGATTGCGATGCATATGATGCATTTTGTGATGTTTATCATTCACAAAACGCATGCGCTTGACAGGCCCGAAGTGACTTGCTGACAATCATCGCCGCCCCACCATAACAAACAGGGATTACCGATGGACCGGTGTCTAAGGGAGAATCCAGTCAATGCCGCCGCTACGTCCGCCGTGCGGACCATGCGTGCGGCGCGTTTTCACCCATCCATTTCTTGTTTCTGCCGGCCATTTCGAATTCAGGCTCTCTCGGTACCTCAGCCATACATGGGAAATCTCATGCGTAGACACTTGGCACTTTTGCCAGTATTTCTTTTTATTTTGTTATCGCTCCTTGTTCTTCCTGGGCACGCAGAGCAGGCTAGATGGACCTATCAGAAGATAGGTGGTGATGCCGCTGCAGGTAGCGCAAGCTGGTGCGGTAATACCCGAAAAGTTGTTTGGCAGGGCGTCAACAGCGGCTTGCATATGGCCGATCTGTCCTCTGGAGTCGAAAAAATTATTACCACTTCATTGTTACATATAAAACCATTTTGTTCTCCAGATGGACGTTATGTATTTTTCTGGGATGCGTCCAAGTCTCCCACACCACAACTAGCTGCATATGACACCGTCTCGCGTGTAACAACTATTGTTGAATGTGTAGATAAAAATGTGTCAATTGCTCCGAATATGGAAGTCGCAGCAAGTACAGCCAAAGGTTGTGATGAAATTCAGCTTCCGTGGGGCGTGACAATACCCGTCCGTTATCTCGGGCCTGTAGTTTACCCAGGCCATTACCCACCAATCATTGTCGGCTGGATTGCGGACAATCAGCGTGTGGTATTGGGATTTACCAAAAAGCCACCTAAGGGAATGATGCCTGAAAGCGCGGTAATAGCAGTTTATGATTTTAAAAATGAAAAACTTAGCAAGATTAGTAATCTGCCGCCGGCCCCTTACAGCATCAAAACTTCACGAGATGGGCGCTATATTTATTTCACATCTAAAGATAGAGCGTCGCTATTTCCACCACCAGATGTTAACGCCATTAGGTTGTACAGAATTGATACGCACAGCTTACCCCTCTATGCCGCGATATTTTTTTCTGACGTAAGGAGTTACGACATCCACGAGAGCGGGGGCCTTGCCTTTATTGAGTATCATGGCGTTCCTGAGGGGAGACTTTGGTTAGCGGATACCAGCGGGTCGTCAGCAAGAGCTGCCGGCGATGAGCTGTGGAATGAGGGCCCCATCTTTTCTGGCGATGGTAACTTCATCTTGCTAATGAGACACGATCCATATCTAGGTGGTGAGGGCCCCGACGAACCACCAGCAACAGCTTCGGTGTATGTAATGCAGAAGAACTGACAATGTAGATTTGGCACGTCTTAAACTAAGGAGGGTTACGCCATGCCTGTTTACAATCCCGGCCCAGCTTTCACGCAAACTAGCATTTATAATGAATTGCGTAATGGTCGCCCACATCAGGGAATCGACTTTGGCGCGCCTTCAGGAACATCTATCCCTGCCGTAGCATCGGGTACCGTTTGGTACAGCGGAACTGGTGATGGTTATGGGAATGTCGTCATTGTTTATCATGGAATAGATAGCGCAAATAACCAGATTTTTAGCCTTTATGCCCATCTGCGGGATCCAAGTAATCTTCATTTTGGCGATTCGATTACTTATGGACAGCCCATTGGGTTAGTTGGATCTACAGGGACATCATCAGGACCTCATTTACATTATGGAGTACTTCAAATTCCACCCGGTGGGCCCTTACCGGCAGCAGGAACTGGCACCAGCACTGGTTTAGCCGGCAACCATTACTGGCAAAACCCCTCAATCTTCGATAATTATCCAATTGGTTCGCAGGATTCTGGGCAAACACCACAACCAATCGACGATCTTCCATATTCATTTAACAGCATCCCCATCCTCGAACAATCCGTCCTCGACTTCGACGACGCCGAGGACGACCCGGTCACCCCGATCATCCTCGATTTGGACGGCGACGGCGTCGAAACCATCGGTGTGAAAGCAGGGGCGTATTTCGACCATGGCGGTGATGGCTTCGCTGAGCAAACCGGCTGGGTCGGCGCCGACGACGGGTTGCTGGTGTGGGACCGCAACGGCGACGGAAGAATCAACAACGGCAAAGAACTGTTCGGCAGCGAGACCCTGCTAAGCAGCGGTACCAAGGCCGCCAACGGCTACGCTGCCTTGGGTGAACTGGACTCCAACGCCGACGGCAAGGTGGACGTGAACGACGCCGCCTTCGCCAACCTCAAAGTCTGGAAAGACCTCGACGGCGACGGCTACAGCGCCGCGAGCGAGCTGATTTCCCTGACCGATGCCGGTGTCCAATCCATCAATACCGGCGCCACCGGCTCCACCTACGTCGACCCCGCCGGCAACGCCCACAAGCTCACCGGCAGCTTCACCAAGACCGACGGTACCACCGGCTCAACGGCGGATGTCTGGTTCCAGACCGATCCGCTCTACACCATCCAAGAAGAATATCTCACCGTTCCCGCCGCTATCGCGGCACTTCCCGACCTGCGCGGCTACGGCAATGCCTACGACCTGCAACAGGCGATGGTGCGGGACACCACCGGCAGCCTAAAGACTCTGGTCCAGAACTTCGTCGCCGAGACCAATCCCGGCAACCGCAACCAGCTCCTCGAACAAATCCTTTTCAAATGGACCGGGGCGAACACGGTCGATCCCACCTCGCGCGGCATCTACTTCAACGCCCAGAAGCTGGTGGCGATGGAGAAGTTCTACGGCCGCAATTACGTCGGCAGCAACGGTTCTTCCGATCCCGCCTGCGATTCCGGGGCGAAGCTGGAGGCATCGTACCAGGGGCTCTACAGCCTGATCCACGCCCAGCTCATGGCCCAGACGCACTTAAAGGGTTTCTACGACCTGATTACGTATTCCTGGGATACGGTCACCCAGAGCATCCGCGGCGACCTCTCGGGGGTCGTCAGCGCACTTCAGGTGCAACTTGCCGCCGATCCCGGGGCCGGGCGGCTCGCGCTCTCCGAGTTCGCGCGCTCGGTCAAGGAATTGCAGGCAGAGACGACTCTGAACCTTTCCGCGTTTCGAAACACGCTCGCGGCCATCAACCCGGAGTGGGGTGTGATCGTCGACGCCGCCCACACGCGCACCTTCCTCGGCACCTCGGCGGGCGACACCCTTGCGGGCACCACGGGCGACGATTACCTGCACGGCGGCGCCGGCAACGACATCCTCAGCGACACCGCGGGCCAGAACGTGATCGACGCCGGCGCCGGCAACGACAGCATCATTCTCGGCCGCTGGGGTTATGACGTGGTCTACGGCGGTACCGGAGACGATAATGTGGGTTTCACCTGGTTTCTTGACGGCTACGATGCCGGTTGGGCCGACCATGTCGCCCGCATCGTTGGCGGGCTTGGCAACGACTACCTGCACGGTTCCACCGGCGCCGACATCTACGTCTTCAACCGGGGCGACGGCGCCGACACCGTCTGGGACGAGAGCGTCAACGCCCGCGGCTGGAACTACAACAACGACCCCGACCGCATCGAGTTCGGAGCAGGAATCGTGCTCGGCGATCTTGTTTTCGAGCGCTGGAACGATCATCTGAAAATCCGCGTAACCGACCCCAACAGTCCCGCTTCTACCGACCAGATCACGATCGAGAACTGGTACGCCAGCGACCTCTATAAAATTGAGACCTTCGCGTTTGCGAACGGCACGACCCTGACCCGCGACGGCGTACAGATCGCCTCGACGTATCTCAGCGGCGGGGCCGGCAACGACACCCTCCGGGCCGGCAGCCCTGGGATTTATACGCTCGACGGCGGCGACGGCAACGACACCATCACCACGGTCAATAACGCCAGTTCCACCCTGATCGGCGGCGCCGGGGACGATTTCCTGTTGGTGGACCGCGATGGCGGCAGCCCCCTGACCGCCAACACCTTCAGCGGCGGTGCAGGCAACGACTCGCTCTATGGGAGCGCCAGTACCGACACCTACCTCTTCAATCGCGGGGACGGCTCGGACACCGTCAACGACTACGACTACGGCGCGCAGGGCGCGACCGACACGATTTCCTTCGGCACCGGCATCAACCCCCTCGATCTCGTCTTCAGCCGCAACGGCGACCACCTGACACTCTCCGTGCACAATTCAACGGATTCGGTAAATGTACAGTGGTGGTACGCCGCCCCCAGCCATCACCACGTCGAGACCGTCCGTGCCGGCAACGGCAGCACCCTGGTCGATAGTCGTGTAGATCAGCTCATTCAGGCCATGGCCACGTTCAGTGCCCAGAACGGTGGCATCAGCTGGGATCAGGCCATCGACCAGCGCCCGAACGACGTGCAGGCGATACTGGCGGCGAACTGGATGCCGGCGGGCTAGCTAGCGTGCCCGAGGCGTTCGCCGATAAAACGCAGGATAGTTTCCGAGCGTGCGCGCCAGCTGAAAGCTTGCACCCGGAATTTCGCAGCACCCCCCAGATGCATGCGCAGCCCCTTGTCCGTGAGCAATTTTTCGATTGCACGTCCAAACGCTTCGGGGTTGCCGGTCGGCACCAGCAGTGCGTCCTGTTCCGGCGTCAGCACCTGCCGCATCGACGGCAGGTCGGAAACGATGATGGCCTTGCCCGCGGCCATGTATTCGAAAAGTTTCAGCGGCGAGGTATAACGTCCGCCGAGGCCGGTGTCGGTGAGCGGCAGCAGGCAAATATCCGCCTGGTGGATGTATTCAAAGCGCTTGCCCGGTTCCACGGGGCCGTGGAAGACCACGCGCGCCGCCACGTTCAATTCCTCCGCCAGTTTCCGCAACTCGGCGATGCGCTCGTCGCTTCCGCCGACGATATGCAGCTCGGCCGGTTGTTTCACATGCGGTATCGCGCGGATGAGCGTGTCCACGCCCTTCCACGGATGCAGGCTGCCGAGATAGAGCAGCCATGGTGTGGTGTGCGGTGTGGCTGAAACCGGCGCCCGCGCCTGTTCCAGGTCCACGCCGTCCGGCGCGACCACCGCCGGGGTTTCGACACCGTAGGCCTGGCGGATGTCGTCGATCAGCAACGGCGTGAGCGCGATCAGGCCGCGCGCGCCGCGGTAGACCGTTTCCTCGCGCTGCGCGAGCGCGGCGAGCTTGTGGTGTTTGCGCAGATTCAGGCGCTTATGCTCTTCTTGGTAACTGCGCGCGAACAGTTCGTGGGTTTCGAAAAACAGCGGCACCTCGGGCGCGCGGCGCAGCAGGTGCTCGGCCATCTTGAGGTTGCGCACCAGCACCGCATCGGCGCCAAGCGTTTTCAGCTCGTTGGCCGCCATGCGATAGAACGGCTTGTTCGAGCGCAGCCAGCGCCAGATGCCGTGGCGCGGTTCCAGATGCCGGACCTGCACGTTGGGCGAAAGCGCGTGGCCGAGAATCGCGCGCGTGTCGGCAACGCTCGCCGGTTTCGGCGTGACCAATGTCACGCGCGCGCCGAGGCTGCCGAGGGCATCCACGGTATAGAGGATTTGCAGCGCTTCCGGGCAGTTGTCCGGAACCGGATGCGGATCGAGGTAGGCGATGTGCATCGACTAATGCCGAATCGCCTTCGGAGATGTTGAAAATAAACTAGCGGGGTGCTCCGCCCCCTGCACCCCCGGGTGACTTTCCTTTCGGGGAAAGTCACCAAAGCTATCTTGCCCCGGAAGGCTCGCCGGCACACAACGCCGGTCCCTCGCATCTCGGTCGGCCTCAGGAGGTGCGCATACGGCGCATCCCTGCGCCGGATGCGCACGTGCGTGATCCCTCACGCACCCTTTCAGGCTCGACTTCGGCCTTTCCTCGACGC
>SCRL01000061.1 GCA_004298065.1 Gammaproteobacteria bacterium
GCGTCGCGGTTGAGGAGATAGCCGTCGCCATCGCGTTCTGGAAGTTGCATTGCTGAGCCTCGTTTCTCGATTCTGATCAAACTGCCGGGCGCTATTTAACAATAGCTGAGCTTGTCACTCAACAATTCACCCACAACCAATGGGTCGTAATGTCGGAGCACTAGGTCGTCGCCGGCACCGCCCACAGGTCGTGGTCGTCCGATCGAGCGATACGGACCCGGATGAAATCGCCGGGCTTTAAGTCCTTCACGCCTTCGACATAGATCACGCCGTCGATCTCGGGCGCCTCGGCCTGCGACCGCGTCACTGCCACGCCGTTTGCCTGCACCGTATCCACCAGCACTTCGTATGTTTTGCAGACGCGGGCCTTGAGCTTGGCCGCGGAAATCTTCGCCTGCGCCTCCATGAAGCGCGCCAGCCGCTCCTGCTTCAGTTCCTCCGGCACCGGATCGGGCAGTGCGTTCGCGACCGCCCCTTCGACCGGCGAGTAGGCGAAGGCGCCGACGCGGTCGAGCTTTGCTTCGTCGAGAAATTCGAGCAGCAGTTTGAAATCGGCCTCGGTTTCGCCCGGGAAGCCGGCGATGAAGGTCGAGCGCAGCGTGATGTCGGGACAGATCGCGCGCCAGGTTTCGATGCGATTGAGTGTGTCCTCGGCGCTCGCGGGGCGCTTCATGAGCTTCAGGATCCGCGGGCTCGCGTGCTGAAACGGCACGTCGAGGTACGGCAGGATTTTGCCGTCGGCCATGAGCGGGATGACCTCGTCCACGTGCGGATAGGGATAGACGTAGTGCAGCCGCACCCACGCACCGAGGCTGCCGAGCGCCTGCGCCAACTCGGTCATGCGCGTCTTGAGCGGCCGTCCGCCCCAGAAGCCGGGGCGGTACTTCACGTCCACGCCGTAGGCGCTGGTGTCCTGCGAAATCACCAGCAACTCCTTCACGCCGCTCTGCACCAGGCTCTCGGCTTCCTGCATCACCTGGCCGATGTCGCGGCTCACGAGGTCGCCGCGCAGCGAAGGAATGATGCAGAAGGTGCAGCGGTGGTTGCAGCCCTCGGAGATTTTCAGGTACGCATAGTGCCGTGGCGTGAGCTTGATGCCGGCGGCCGGCACGAGGTCGGTGTAGGGGTCGTGCGGGCGCGGGAGCGCCGCGTGCACCGCGCCCATGACTTCGTCCAGCGCGTGCGGGCCGGTGACGGCCAGCACCTTCGGGTGGGTTTTGCGGACGACGTCGCCCTTGGCGCCGAGACAGCCGGTGACGATCACGCGCCCGTTCGCCTCCAGCGCCTCGCCGATGGCGTCGAGCGATTCCTCCACGGCGGCGTCGATGAAGCCGCAGGTGTTGACCACCACCAGATCGGCGCCGTCGTACGACGGCGAAATCTCGTAGCCCTCCGCGCGTAATTGCGTGAGGATGCGCTCGGAGTCCACCAGCGCCTTGGGGCAGCCGAGGCTGACAAACCCGACACGGGGAACGGACGCGGGGCGGGCCGGCTTGCGCGGCCCGCGGGAGACGGCGGACTTCGACACGTGACTACTCGACCTTCAGGTAGGCGTAACCCTTGCTCTGCAACTCGGCGATGCGCACCACACCCGAGACCACCGGCTCGACACCGGCGATGATCTTGTCCTTGGGCAGGTTGATGGCGTCGCGCGTGAGTTCGCAGTATTCGAGCTTTACATTGTGCAGCTCGCGCAGCTGGTTCAGGCGCTGGATCAGGTCCTTGCGCTGTGCGCGGAACGTCTTGTCCTCGGCGAACGGCGTGTTCTTGAGCGCGTCCTCGGTAACGAAGCGGATGCCGGCGGCGAGGAACACGACGCGCACGTCGTATTCCTGGAAATTGCCCTGGTAGGTCGAGACCATGTTGTTGACGTTCTGAATCATGGCACTCAGGCGCTTGGGATCGCCGAAATCCACGTGCCACACGACCTTGGCGAGCTGCGGCGCAGATGCCTCGGCCTTGGCCGTTGTTCTCGACGCGGTTTCTCCTCTTTCGCCCCTGGCGTCGCCGGCCATGGGTCCGGGTCCGCCATGGAATATGCCGCAACCGCTGACGAGCAGCGTAACTGCTACCAGTAACACGATGCGCTTCAGGGTCGGGGACATGGGATTGCTCCGCTCGCCGGATTTCAATCGGTCAATGATAACACCTGCTTGATAGCGGCGATGCGCGCCTGGCGGATGCGCTCGCCGACCTCCGGGCCGTTGCGGCCGGCCGCGATCGCGGCGGTGTCCACCGAGCGCGCGGCGCCGAAAGCCCGGCGCCAGAGGCCGGCCTGCGGGTAGTCGCGCTCGGCGTAGCCGGTGCGACCACGGAAATCGGCCTCGCACGCCAGCACGAACTGCTCCACCCGCTCCGGACGACGAAAGGCGTCGAGCGCTTCAAGGGTTTCGAGCACGGTGCCGGCGCGAAGTTCCGCGGCGCGGTGGCCGTTGCCGTGCAGCCGTGCCACCAGCACCGCAAGATCGCGATAATCGTTCGGCACGCGAAAGCGCCGGCTCAAGTCCTTGATGAGTTCCGCGCCGCGTTCTTCGTGGGCGATGTGCTGCGGCCACTCGGCCGGCGGCGTCGTGCCCTTGCCGAGATCGTGTGCCAGCGCCGCGAAGCGCACGCGCGCGTCGGGCGTGAGTTTCGCACCGGCGTCGAGCACCATCATCGTGTGCACACCGGTGTCGATTTCGGGATGATGCTTTTCCGGCTGCGGCACGCCGTAGAGCCGGTCGATCTCCGGGAACAGGCGCGCCAGCGCCCCGCAGGCGCGCAGCGTTTCGAAAAACCGCGACGGCGTTTTCTCGCCCAAGGCACCTTCCAGTTCCTGCCACACGCGTTCGGCGACCAAGTGATCCACCTCGCCGGACTCGACCAGCTGGCGCATGAGCGCGAAGGTTTCATCGGCGACGTGGAAACCGCGGTCGGCGAAGCGCGCAGCGAAGCGCGCCACGCGCAGCACACGCACCGGGTCCTCGGCGAATGCGGGCGAAACGTGGCGCAGGATGCCGGCCTTGAGGTCGGCAGCACCATTGAAAGGATCAACCAGATTGCCCGCCTCATCCTCGGCCATGGCATTGATCGTGAGGTCGCGCCGGCGCAGGTCGTCTTCCAGCGTCACGTCCGGCGCGGCGTAAACGGTGAAGCCCTTGTAGCCGCGCCCGCTTTTGCGCTCGGTGCGCGCAAGCGCGTACTCCTCCTTGGTCACCGGATGGAGGAACACGGGAAAGTCCGCGCCCACGGGCTTGAAGCCCTGGGCGGTCATTTCCTCGGGCGTGGCGCCGACCACGACGTAGTCGCGGTCCTGCACCGGCAAGCCCAAAAGCTTGTCGCGCACCGCACCACCGACGAGATAGGTTTTCATATAGGGCGTCATCCTATGTGGGTGGGGGCATGAAGCCAAGGTTTTCCAGCCCCGTATGGCGCGCCCGAGCACCGGAGGGCTTTGGCCGAGCGCTCGAAGAGGCGCGCGAGGGATCGCGCAGGTCGCACTCCGGCATAGGGACATGCCGTAGGGCGACTATCGAGCCAAAGCCGAGGAGGCGAGGGAGAGGTCGCGCCATCCGGGGCAGAACGGTTTTGGTGACTTTTGCCAAGACAAAAGTCACCCGGGGGTGCAGGGGGCGGAGCGCCCCGCGGTTTTTCTTTCAATATAAGAACCCACCAATACCGGACGATTTGAGCCGGCCGGCGGTTCGGTGCATTCTGTACGGGTCCAAGACCGGTTTTCATCCACCTGGAGGAACCCATGGCGCATACCTTTGAAGAGCTGAAACACAAGACCGTGGTCGAGCTGCGCGAGATCGCCAAGGAAGTCCAGCACGAGGCGGTCGAGGGCGCGAGCCAGATGAACAAGGACCACCTGCTCAAGGCCCTGTGCACCGCGCTTCACATCGAGATGCACGCGCACCACGACGTGGTCGGCATCGACAAGGCCGCGATCAAGGCGCGTATCCACGAACTCCAGAAAAAGCGCGACGCGATCCTGGCCTCGACCGAGCGCAAAGAGCTGCGCGGCGTGCTGCGCCAGATCCACGCCCTCAAGCGCACCATCCGCCGCGCCACGGTCTAGCGTGACGCCGCCCGCGGACGAACTCGCGCTGGTGCTGCGGGCGCTGCATTTCGCCGCCGACAAGCACCGGCACCAGCGCCGCAAGGACGTGCACGCCTCGCCCTACATCAACCACCCGATCGCCGTGGCCGAGGTGTTGCGCAACGTCGGCGGCGTGGGCGACGCCGCCACGCTCGCCGCCGGCATCCTGCACGACACCATCGAGGACACCGAAACCACCCCGGCCGAGCTGGAGCGGGAATTCGGGCGCGAGATACGCGTGATCGTCGAGGAGGTGACAGACGACATGTCGCTGCCGTCCAAAGTGCGCAAACAGTTGCAGATCGAGCACGCCCCGCAGGCCTCGCACAAGGCGCGGCTGGTGAAGCTCGCCGATAAGATCAGCAATATTCGCGACCTCGTCGACTTACCGCCGGCCGAGTGGTCGGCGGAGCGCAAGCGCAACTATGTCACGTGGGCACAGGCGGTGGTGGCGGGGGTGCGCGGGACGAACGCCGCGCTGGAGGAACACTTCGATACGCTGTGCGAGCGGGCGTTCGCGCAGCTCGCGAACGAACCCTAGCCGCCGGTGGCGATGGACGCGGTCAGGCGCGGCACGCGCCGCTCGGCCCGGACCAGCCAGTCGCGGATGCGCGCGACGTCACCGTAACGCGTGAGCTTGCCGTTGGAGTTGAGCAGCACGATGGTGAGCGGACGGCCGGCGACGTTTGCGGCCAGCACCAGGCAGCGCCCGGCGGCGGAGGTATAGCCGGTCTTGCTCAGGCGGATATCCCAGGACGATTCCTCGGCACGCAGCAGCGGGTTGGTGTTGTGCATCCAGATGGTGTGGCCCTTCGCCCGGTCGAGCAGGGTGTACTCGCCATCGGTGCTGAGCGCGCGGATCAGGTGATGGGAACGCGCCGCCGCGATAAGCTTTACGAGATCGGTCGCGGTCGAAACGTTGCCGGCGAGCAGCCCGGTCGGATCCGCGAAACGCGTGCGGCTCATGCCGAGTTGCGCGGCCTTGTCGTTCATCGCCTGGATAAATGCCCCCATGCCCTCCGGCCAGGTGCGCCCGAGCGCCGCCGCGGCGCGGTTGTCCGAGGACGCGAGCGCGGCATGCAGCAGGTCATGGCGCGTCAACACCGCGCCGACCGGCAGGTGCGAGGTCGTGCGCTTGATGGTGTCGCGGTCCTCGACTGTGATCTGGATCAGCTCGTCGAGCGGCAGTTTGGATTCGAGGATCACCACCGCGGTCATGAGTTTGGTGAGCGAGGCGATCGAGCGCGGCTGATCGATGAAGCGGCCGTAGAGCGGCACGCCTTCGTTGTCGTCCCACACCAGCGCCACGCGCGAGCGCAGCGACAGCTTCTCCGGTTTGCCGTGGCGGATGATGTCGGCGGCGCTGACGGTCGGCACGTCGTTTTCGACGGTCGCGGCCGCGTCGCCCGCGAGCGGGTCGGCGAAAACGGAAACCGGCAGGGAAAGGAGCGCGCCCAGGAACAGGGTCGCGAGCGGTTTTTTATGTTTCATTCAAAGTCAGTGGTGGAACGCGGCGACATTATGGGTACAGAAGTTCAAGGAGACAATAGTCGTGTTGTCGCGGCCCTGCCAGAATAACGGGGAGCAGCGGCGCCTGTCGCCGGACGAGAGGGAACCATGGGAAACAGCAATAAATCAGGGGATGAGAACGGGGTGGCATGCTCCGTGCTGCGCCCCCGCCGGACCTGAGCGGGGTGATGCGCGTGGCGCTCGATCCACGCCCGCCCCTGCGCAATCACGCCGAGGCCGTTGCGCTTGCGAACGCCGAGGCTGACACGCGGCTGGCGCATCCCATGTTGCTTTCGTGGTACGACCGCGATCGCGATTTCGCCGATGGGATCGAGGCGAGGGCCGCGCGCCAAGGAGGGCGCGACTGCGGCTTCGAGGCGCCGCAACACGTGAACGAATGCCACCAGGACAGCGCGGTACCGGGTTACGTGGATTACGCCCTGAGCCGCGGCGCGACGCTCCGGGTGGACGTTGAGAACGGACGGTTCGTGTTTTTCTACCGCGACGCGGTGGTCTGAGTTACTTCTTGCCGCGCGGCGCCCACACGGACGTGGAACCGATGCCGCGCGCGTTGAGCTGCTCGGCGTAGCGGTGCGCGTGCGCGGTCACGTCCTTGAGCGAGCCGCGGCGCTGGCCGGTGATCGTGGAGCGGCCGTTGTCGAGCACGTAGCGATACCAATTGCCGCCCTCGACGCCGTCGGGCGCGTCGGTCTTTTCCACGCGCGCGAGCTTGAACGGCGCGGAACGTGCGGTGACGCGGTTGTTGAGTTCGGTAACGGTCGACGACATCTCGGACTCCTTAAACGTAACGGCTCCGGCTAACAACGTTTCACCCTCCGCCGCGAGCGGGCCGACGGGAAAGGCGTGCAGGTATCGGGATACGGGCAGGGGGATACGCTGCGGGGACGAACGCAAATACTATATCACGGCGGTCAAGTCCCTGTCCGGATAGACCTTTCTTCCTGCGATTTACAGTCGCGCGCGCCGATCCTGTTGCCGGAAGCCCGCGAGCGGCGCCCCGATCCCCCGCGCCAGCGCAATGACCTTGAAGAGTTCGCCCATCTCGTGTGGCAGTGTGAGTTTCTTGATCTGCGAGGTGAGCGCAAGGTGCGCGCGCACGTCGTTCGGGTCTGATGCCGCGATGATTTCTTCCAGGCCGTTGTCGAGCAGGAATGCCGCCTGCGAGGTGTAGCCGAGCAGGTCCAGCCCCGCTTCCTGCCCGGCGTGCGCGATGGCGCTGAAGTCCACGTGCGCGGTGATGTCCTGCAACCCGACGAGGATCAGCGGGTCGTCGTGCGCCCGCTGGCGGTAGTGGCACATGAGCGTGCCGGCGCGCCGTTGCGCGTGGTAGAACTCGGCGCGCGGAAAGCCGTAGTCGATCAACAGCAGCACGCCCTGTTCGAGCATGTCAGCGATCGAATGCACCCAGGCCTCGGCTTGGAAGCCGATCTCGGAGATGTAGCCCTCGGGCAGGCAGATCGGGCCCATGCGTTCCTGGACCGTGCGATCCGCGGTGCGTTCGTGCCACACGAAACCGCAGACAGGCCATCCCTGGCCTGCGGCCCTCGCCTCGTTCCCATCGGCGAAACGGTTATTCGTCCAGCCGACCTGCAACTGTTTCAGCCCCCACGCGGTCATGCGGAAGCGCTCGACCGGCATGGCGTCGAGCAGCTCGTTGCCGAGCGCCACGCCGCGGAATCCCTTCGCCGGCAGCGCATCGAGCCAGCGCACGCGCGCGACAAGGTGCGGCGCTTTCCGCCCCAGCGTTTCGCGCTGGCGCGCACGCAGCTCGGCGCTCAGTTCGAGAATGAAATAATTCGCTGGGAGCGTTCCAAGTTTTTCGAGAGCGAGCAGCAGGTCGGCGGCCAGCACGCCGCTGCCGGCACCGGCTTCGAGAATGTCGCCGTTAGTCGCCTGAAGTATCTGCGCGCACGGGCGCGCGAGGCAGTCGGCGAACAGCGAGCCCATTTCCGGCGCGGTGACGAAATCGCCGGCGGCACCGAACTTCCGGCGCCCGCCGCTGTAGTAGCCAAGCCCGGGCTCGTAGAGCGCGCGTTCCATGAAGCGCGCGAAGTCGATGGCGCCGCCGCTCGCCTCGATCTCGTCACGCAGGCGCTCGGTCAATGCCGCGGACACCGACTGTTCATCGGTGCCCGGCACGGGCAGGTCATTCGGCGGCGGCATGCTCTTGGCCTTTGGGCGGGTTGCGGGTATCTTGGCTGGCGCAGAACAATAACGAGGCTTTATGCCGGACAACCCCCTCGAAGGCAAGGTCGCGCTCATCACCGGCGGCGCCCATCGTCTCGGCGCGGCCATCGCGCGCGGGTTCCACGCCCAGGGCATGCGGCTCGTGATCCATTATTTAAGCTCCGAAGCGCGGGCGCGCGCCCTGCAACAGGAGCTGCACGCCGCGCGCCCGGACTCGGTGATGCTGGTGCGCGGCGACCTCAACCACAGCGAGAAGCTGCTCAAGAACCTGGTGTTCGAGACGGTCGAGTCGTTCGGACGGCTCGACGTGCTGGTGAACAACGCCGCGCGCTTCTACCCCACGCCCGTGGGCGAGGTGAGCGAAGAGCAGTGGAACGACATCGTCGGCACCAATCTCAAAGCGCCGTTCTTCCTGTCGCAGATCGCCGCGCCGCACCTCCGGAAAACCGGCGGCTGCATCCTCAACATCGCCGACATCTACGGCGACCGTCCGCTTGGCAAGCACCCGATCTACAGCATCGCCAAGGCCGGGCTCATCATGCTTACCAAATCGCTCGCGCGCGAACTCGGGCCGGAGGTGCGGGTGAACGCCATCGCCCCGGGCGCGATCCTGTGGCCCGAGACCGGCCTCGACGATATGTCCAAACAGCGCGTCGTTTCGCGCACCCCGCTCAAACGTTCTGGCGACCCCGAGGACATCGCGCGCACGGCGTTGTTTTTGGTGCGTGACGCCGGCTTCATCACCGGCCAGGTGCTGGGCGTGGACGGCGGTCGCGGGGTGGTGGTGTAGATTAGCTAGTCGAGGCTCAGGTCCACCGGCCGCAGTTCCCGCCGACCGGCGAATTTTTCCCACATCGCGTCCAACCGCACGCCGGTTTCCGGATGGTGCAGGTCCGGCGCGATTTCGGCCAGCGGGCCGAGCACAAAAGCGTATTTCACGATCTCGCCGCGCGGGACGTCGAATCCCGTTTCGTGGCGCACGAGGTCGCCGTACAGCAGCAGGTCGAGATCGAGCGTGCGCGGGCCCGAGCGCGGGCCGTGGCGCGTGCGCCCGTGCACGTCCTCGATGGCCGCCAGCGCCTGGCGCACCTGCTCTACGGACTCATCCGTGTCGAAGCCGGCCACGAGGTTATAAAAGGAATCACCGTCGAAACCCTCGGCCGGGGTTTCATACACAAGTGAGAGCAACAGCAGCCCGTAGCGTTTCCTCAATTCACGCACCGCGCCGCGGATGTTGTTCTCGCGGTCGATGTTGCTGCCGATGCTGATGTATACCCGAGGCATGAAGGAAGTAAAACTGCATTCACAGGATTAACAGGATTTTGCAGGATTAACAGGATTAAAGCGAAGTCTGGTTAATCCTGACAATTTCGCCGGGAGCAGGAGTAGTGCAGGGATGCACTGGTGACGGAGTCGATGGACGCAAAATTGGACGCACTTCAGTGCGCCCGCAGGGCGCGCGCCAGGGATGGTGCGCGTCAAAATCCTGTCTATTTTGGTTTTTCGCCGCGCTCGATGATCACGCCGACGCCATCGGCGTTGCGCACTGCACCCTTTTTGTTGATGCGCACGCGCACCCACGGCACCTTGAACTCGGTGAGCACGATACTGGCGATTTTCTCCGCCAGGGTTTCGACCAGCTGGAACTGGGAATTGCCGGCGAAATCGAGGATACGCTTGGCCACCGCCTTGTAATCGAGCGTGTCCTGGATGGCGTCGCTCGCGGCGGCGCGGCGGACGTCCGCGGCCATGTCGAGGTCGATATGGAGCGTCTGCCGGATGCGCCGCTCCCAGTCGAAGATGCCGATGACGCAGTCGACCTTGAGGTCGTGGAGGAAAACGATGTCCATGGGCTGCGACTATAACCAATGTCCGTCCCGCCAGGCGAGCCCGGCGCGCTTGACGTACTGCGACTGAAACCTTCCAATAGCGCCCCATGTTCGCCTACGCCTTGCCCGCGCTCGCCTACCTGCTCGGTTCGGTGTCCACCGGCGTGGTCGTGGCCCGGGTGCTCGGGCTTCAGGACCCGCGCGAGATCGGCTCGAAGAACCCCGGCGCTACCAACCTGCTGCGCTACGGCGGCAAAGCGGCCGCGGCGCTGACACTCGTCGGCGATATCCTCAAGGGCGTCATCGCGATTTTGATCGCGCGCGCCGTCACCGACGATGCCGTGATCCTGGCGCTTGTGGGCTTGGCGGTATTCATCGGCCACCTGTGGCCGGTGTTCTTCGGTTTCCGCGGCGGCAAGGGCGTCGCGACCGCGCTCGGCGTGTGGCTCGCGCTCAATCCCTGGGTGGGGATCGCGCTGATTGCCACCTGGATCGCGATGGCGGTTGTCTTCCGCTACTCCTCGCTCTCGGCGCTCACCACCGCTGTGATTGCGCCGCTGTACGTCTATCTGTTCATGCCGCCGCCGGCGTATCTGGTGATGATGGTTGCGATGAGCGCGCTGCTCGTGTTCCGCCACCGGGCGAATATCGCGCGGCTCCTCGCCGGCACCGAGACCAAGATAGGTCGATAATATTCACCACAGAGAACACAGAGAGCACGGAGAAGATTCCGGGTAAAACCAAGAAATCTCTGTGGCCTCTGTGCGCTCTGTGGTGAAAGTTCCTGTTTCTTAAACCGCGGGCAATTCCTCGATGCGCCAGCGCGGACGCGCGCCGAAGGCGGCTGCCTCGCGCTGACCGGCTTGCAGGCGCAAGCTGCCGACATAGGCGATCATGGCGCCGTTGTCGGTGGCGAATTCCGGGCGCGGGAAATACACCTTGATCTTTTCCCTGTCGGCGAGGTGCGCCAGGCGCGTGCGCAGTTTCTTGTTCGCACTCACGCCGCCCGCGACCACCAGGCGCTCGTGCTGGGTCGCGTCGAGCGCGCGCTGGCATTTGATCGCGAGCGTCTCGACCGCGGCTTCTTCGAACGCAAGCGCGACATCAGCGACAGTTTGAGAATTGAGCGCGCGTTCTTTGAGTGCCACGACCACGGCGGTCTTGAGACCGGAAAACGAGAAGTCGAGACCGGGGCGGTCGGTCATCGGGCGCGGGAAGTGAAACCGCCCATGCACACCCTTCAGCGCCGCCTGCTCGATCGCCGGCCCACCGGGGTAGCCGAGGCCCAATAGCTTCGCGACCTTGTCGAACGCCTCGCCCACGGCGTCGTCCACCGACTCGCCTAATAGGGTGTAGCGCCCGATGCCCTCGATGTTCGCAAGCAGGGTGTGGCCGCCGGAGACCAGCAGCGCGGTGAACGGGAACGCCGGCGGGTCGGGTTCGAGCATGGGCGAGAGCAAGTGGCCCTCCATGTGGTGCACGCCGACGGCCGGGATGTTCCAGGCGGTCGCGAGGCTCTGGCCGACCGCGGCGCCCACGAGCAGCGCCCCGGCCAGCCCCGGGCCGGCGGTGTAAGCGATGCCGTCCAGTTCGTCGCCCGGAAGCCCGGCCTCCGTGAGTACCGCCCGGACCAGGGGCAGGAGCTTGCGGATGTGGTCGCGCGAGGCCAGCTCCGGCACCACCCCGCCGTAGTCGAGGTGCAGCGCCACCTGGGAATAGAGCCGATGGGCCAAAAGCCCCCGTTCGGTGTCGTAAACCGCCACCCCGGTGTCGTCGCAAGAGGTTTCAATGCCTAAAACGCGCATAGGTCGATTTTACCCCCCCGAGGGCCTCTCGGGATGACAAATCGGGGCTGACTCTATAGAATCGCCGGCTTCCCGGGGGTAGCCCGGAACCGATTTCAAGCGAGGTTAGAGAACCAATGCCTTCAGTCCGGGTAAAAGACAACGAGCCGTTCGAGATGGCCCTGCGCCGCTTCCGCCGTTCGTGCGAGAAGGCGGGCGTGTTCAGCGAGATGCGCCGGCGCGAGCACTACGAGAAGCCGACCGAGATCCGCAAGCGCAAGGCCGCGGCCGCCAAGAAGCGCGCGCTCAAGAAGCAGCTGCGCAAGCTCGGCCTGTTGCCGCCGCGCCCGGCCCCCGCCAGCAGCAACCGCGCCTAAGTTTTTCCCGCGGCCATCCCCATGGCCCTCAAGGACCGCATCAAGGCCGACATGGTCGACGCCATGCGCGCCAAGGATCAGGCGAAGCTCGGCGCGCTGCGTCTGCTCAGCGCCGCGATCCAGCGGCGCGAAGTGGACGAGCGCATCACCCTCGACGACGCGCAGGTGACGGCGGTCATCGAGAAGCTCCTCAAGCAGAGCCGCGAATCCATCGAGCAGTACGAAAAGGGCGGGCGCCCGGAGCTCGCCGCCAAGGAACGCGCCGAGGCCGTTTATTGGCAGGCATACATGCCGCAGCCGCTCAGCGATGCCGAGATCGACGCGCTCATCGCCGAGACCATCGCCGCCACCGGTGCCAGCTCGGTGAAGGACATGGGCAAGGTCATGGGCGCGCTCAAGCCCAAGCTCGCCGGTCGTGCCGACATGGGCCAGGTCGGCGCCAAGATCAAATCCAAGCTCGGCGGCTAGTTCGTTGTTCCCCGGCCGGACGGCTTGGCTACTAGAATAGCCCCATGGCTGGCCGCATCCCCAAGCACTTCATCGACGACCTGCTGACCCGCACCGACATCGTCGAACTCATCGACGAGCGCGTGCCGCTCAAGAAGGCCGGCAAGGACCATAAGGCCTGCTGTCCGTTCCACGAGGAAAAGACACCCTCGTTCACCGTAAGCACCGACAAACAGTTCTACCACTGTTTCGGCTGCGGCGCGCACGGCACCGCCATCGGCTTCCTCATGGAATACGACCACATGAGTTTCCCCGAGGCGGTGGAAGAGCTCGCGCGCCGCGCCGGCGTCGAGATTCCGCGCGAGGCCGGGTACACGGCGCCGGTGCCGCAGGTTGGACCGGACCTGCTGGAGCTGATGCGCGAGGCGGCGCGCTTCTATAAAACGCAGCTGCGCGAGCACCCGGAGGCGCCGAAGGCGATCGAGTATCTCAAGGGCCGCGGCATCACCGGCGAGATTGCGAAGAACTTCGAGCTCGGGCTCGCGCCCGACGGCTGGGACAACCTGCTACGTGCGCTCGGCAAGGACGAGAAAACGCGCGAGGCGCTGGTGACCGCGGGCCTCGCGGTGAAGAAGGAGGGCGGCGGCTACTACGACCGCTTCCGCGCGCGCGTGATGTTCCCGATCCACGACCACCGCGGGCGCATCGTCGGCTTCGGCGGGCGCGTGATGGACAAGGGCGAGCCCAAATACCTCAACTCGCCGGAGACGCCACTGTTCCACAAGGGGCGCGAGCTCTACGGGCTGTTCCGCGCGCGCGATGCCATCAAGCGCGAGAACCGCGTGCTCGTGGTCGAGGGCTACATGGACGTGGTGATGCTGGCGCAGTACGGCATCGACTTCGCCGTCGCGACGCTCGGCACCGCGACCACACACGAGCACCTGGAGCGGCTCTATCGCCACGCCCCGGAAATCATTTTCTGTTTCGACGGCGACCGCGCCGGGCGCGAAGCCGCGTGGCGCGCGCTTGAAACCACGCTGCCGGTGCTGCGTGACGGGCGCCAGGCGAGCTTTCTGTTCCTGCCCGAGGGCGAAGACCCGGACACGCTGGTGCAGAAGGAAGGCACCGAGGCGTTCCGCACGCGGCTGAAAGCCGGCAAGCCCCTGCCGGATTTCCTGTTCGAGACCCTGGTCAAACAGGTGGATTTGAACCGGCTCGACGGCCGCGCCCGGCTGGTGGAATTGGCCCGCCCGCACCTGGCGAAAGTCGCGCCGGGGGCGCTCCAGCAGCTGATGCAGGACCGTCTGTCAGAGCTTTCCCGCTTCGATCCCGGAAAATTGTCTACACTTGTAGGAACATCCGCGGCGCCCGCCCGCCGGCCGAGCGGCTACGGGACGGGGCCGAAGGGGCCGCCTACCGTAATGCAGCTGGCCATCGCCATGCTGGTGCAGCACCCGAGCCTCGCGGCGACGGTGCCGCCGGACTGGAAACTCGAGGACGAAAGTCTCCCCGGCGCCGATCTGTTCCAGGCGGTGCTCGGATTGCTGCATTCCGCACCCGGCATGACCACTGCCCGGATAATCGAGCACTTTGGCGACAACCCGCACCGGCCGGCACTGGAGAAACTCGCGGTGATGCAGCACCCGGTACTAGAGCACGACGTGGCCGCCGAATTCCCCGGGGTGCTCACGAAACTCACGCAGGAGGCGTTGAAGCACCGCACCGATGGTTTGTTGCGAAAACAGCAGGCCGGCGGAATTTCCCCCGATGAAACGGCGGAACTCAACCGCCTATTAACCCGTCGGAAGGGGTGAAACAGGGATAAACCTCAACCGGGATTGAAAAAGTTGGGGTAGGCCGCCATTTAGGCTATAATTTCGCGTTTTACCATTTCTACTCAAGGTCTTACGCGGTATCACGTTCAGGTAAACAGCATGGCAATGGACCAGGAAACGCAGCGTTCGCAGCTCAAGAAGCTGATCATCCAGGGCAAAGAGAAGGGTTTCCTCACGTACGGGGAAATCAACGATCACTTGCCCGAGGACATCCACGACACCGACCAGATCGAGGCGGTCGTGAGCATGATCAACGACATGGGCATCCAGGTGTACGACGAGGCACCGGACCCGGAAACGCTGCTACTCAAAGCCGAGCCCGCGCCGGCCGAGGACGAGGAAGAAGCCGCCGAGGAGGCCGAACAGGTCGCCGTGTCCGCGGTCGAGTCCGAATTTGGCCGCACCACCGACCCGGTGCGCATGTACATGCGCGAGATGGGCACGGTCGAGCTGCTCACGCGCGAGGGCGAGATCGACCTCGCCAAGCGCATCGAGGACGGCGTGCGCCAGACCACCGAGGCGATCGCCGCCTGCCCGGCCGCGATCGACGAGGTCGTGCGCATGATGGACCTGGTCGAGATCGACCAGATGCGCCTGACGGAGCTGGTGGTGGATTTCGTCGACCCGGACGCGAAAGACATGCCGCTGCCCGAGGTCACGCCGAAGGCCGCCGCGCCCGCCGAGAAGGACGAGGAGGAAGAGTCCGAGTCCGGCGGTGGCGGTGATACCGACGAAGAGGGCGGCCCGGACCGCGAGGAGGCGATGATCCGCTTCACGCGCATCCGCCGGCTGCACGACAACCTTGCCAAGACCATCGAGAAGAAAGGCTACGACAGCCCCGAGGTCAAGCGGCTGCAGAAGAAGCTGGCCGACGAGTTCATGCAGATCAAGTTCGTCTCCAAGCAGGTGAACCGCCTGGTGGAGCACGTGCGCGCGCTCGTCGAGCAGGCGCGCGATCAGGAGAAGGTCATCATGGACATCTGCGTCGGCAAGGCGCGGATGCCGCGCAAGACGTTCTTGAAACTCTTCCCCGGCAACGAAACCAACAAGCGCTGGGTCCAGAAGGCCGCGAAGTGCGGCGAGGGCAGCGCCAAGACCATCGAGGCCAACGGCGACGCAATCCTCGCGGCCCAGGACAAGCTCAAGCACATCGAGGAGCGTGTCGGCGGCATGCCGATCGGCGAGCTCAAGGAGATCAACCGCCGCATGTCCATCGGCGAGGCCAAGGCGCGGCGCGCGAAGAAGGAGATGGTCGAGGCCAACCTGCGCCTCGTGATCTCGATCGCGAAGAAGTACACCAACCGCGGCCTGCAGTTCCTCGACTTGATCCAGGAAGGCAACATCGGCCTGATGAAGGCGGTGGACAAGTTCGAGTACCGCCGCGGCTACAAGTTCTCGACCTACGCCACGTGGTGGATCCGCCAGGCGATCACGCGCTCGATCGCCGACCAGGCGCGCACTATCCGCATCCCGGTGCACATGATCGAGACCATCAACAAGCTCAACCGCATCAGCCGGCAGATGCTCCAGGAAATGGGCCGCGAGGCCACCCCCGAGGAGCTGGCGGTGCGCATGGAGATGCCCGAGGACAAGATCCGCAAGGTGCTCAAGATCGCCAAGGAGCCGATCTCGATGGAGACGCCCATCGGCGACGACGAGGATTCGCATCTCGGTGATTTCGTTGAGGACGCGAACACGCTGGCGCCGCCGGAAGCGGCTACGGGCGAGGGCCTCAAGCACGCGACCAACGAGATCCTCGAGACGCTCACGCAACGCGAGGCCAAAGTGCTGCGCATGCGCTTCGGCATCGGCATGAACACCGACCACACGCTGGAAGAGGTCGGCAAGCAGTTCGACGTCACGCGCGAACGCATCCGCCAGATAGAGGCCAAGGCCTTGCGCAAGCTCCGCCACCCGTCCCGGTCGGAGCATCTGCGCAGTTTCCTCGATTAAACGAGGCGCTGTTCCTGACCTGCAACGGGCCGGTACAATACCGGCCCGTTGTTTTTTCAGAGCAGGTTTTTGGGCCTGTAGCTCAGTTGGTTAGAGCAGGGGACTCATAATCCCTTGGTCCTAGGTTCGAGTCCTAGCGGGCCCACCAATTTCTCCAGCCATACAATCTGCTTGGCTGGTATATCCGTTGTACCCGAATGGATGCGGACTCGAACCTACGGTTCGCTTTCATCGCTTCGCTATCGTGCTCCGCTCGAAAGTCCAGGGTTCGCCTTCCTGTGCTTCGCGGTCCCGCTGCGCTTGGAAGACCGGAGCTGGCCTTCCGTGGCCAGCTCGTTCGTCGGGCAGACGGTTCACAGAACCGTCTGCTTGTCCCGACTCACCCATGGCGAACCCGCTCGCCGGGGAGTTTGTCCACAGGACAAACACCTTTATCCGGCTCGCCCTAGCGGGCCCACCATTTATCTTCTATCTTCTGAGCACGCCGTGTTTGTTGGCAGGGACGCCGCCATAAAAACCTCCCTGTTATATAAATCAAGCGCCTAAGGCGCTTGTGCCAGCTTATACGGCAAGGGGTCCAGATTATGCGGCACATTCGTCGCCCAATTTAAGTTATGTTTGCTGAATGGATAAGCACAGAAAAATTATCGGCTGGGTATTCTTTGGCTGGGGGTTCTTTCTTTGTCTCGTGCTGTTGCTGTCGTGGCGGAACACACCGAGCATTGAAGTAACAACTCAGCTGCGAACGATGTACTGGGGTGGGATTGCCGGCGGTCTGTTGTATTGCGCGGCGGGGTATTTGCTTTTGGCAAATGCAGCTCGTGCTTCGTGGCTCTGCTTGCCGGTCGCCGTTCTGTCCCTGTTCGCATTTCCCATTGGAACCGCAATGGGGGCTTATTACATCTGGTATTTCTGGCAACTCCGATATGCGCAAACATAACTACGCGCTCGTGCCGACGCCCGGGACGGTGCAGTGTGTTTCCTGGTGTCGCTGTGGCGGGCGCGGCACAACGCAGCGTTAGACGTGATTCCCAAGAAGCTCACAGCCAGCGCGGCCCTTACCGTTGCTGTTTCGGTCGCGTTTGCTGCTTCTGAGTTGCCGCCGCCGGCGCTTTCAGAAGCCGCCGCAAAAGCCCGGCTCAACGGACCGTTCGTGGCATGGTGCGCTGGTGAATTCCGTCCCGGCAAACCCGATGCGTACGCGGTGGCGCTGCCGGCTGCTCAAGGCGCAGGCCGCTACGTCGTCATTGAACGTGATGGAACGAGCTTCGAGTTGTCGTCGTTCAGGGGCCGGGCGGACCTTTCGTGCTACTCGCCTGTAGAAGCCAAGCGGCTGAATGTCGCCATCGCCGTTTCGGAGACGATTCAGGGAGAGGTGAATCCGCCCTGGATGACGACGGTCGTCTGTGGATTCGTGGAAGAAACGAACGCCGTTTGTTGGCAGTTCTCCCCTGCGGAACGCCGATTTGTAAAGGTGGGCGAATGGGTTACGTAGGAATCACGTCTAATCCTGTTCCCATTTCCCCACGCCCAAACAAGGTTTGACGCCCGTCAAAGCGTATCCGGCCGGCCGGCGTAGTTTGATCGGCGGGTCGAATCCCGGACAGGAGCGCCACCGTGAGTGTGAAACTGGACAAATCCTTCCCCCACGCACCGCCGGGCTGGACGCCGGACGTTGCTCTGAAGACCGCACGTGCCGAGAATCTCACACCCGGCGAGGCACACTGGGAAGTGGTGCGCGCGCTGCAGGAATATTTCGCGCGCCATACCGAGGACCCGATGATCCACCAGCGCGAGTTGCACGACGCGCTGGAAGAACGATTCCACCACAAGGGCGGCATGCGCTACCTCTACTCGATTTTCCCCAGGGGTCCGGTCGCCCAGGGCTGCCGTCTCGCCGGGCTGCAGGCGCCGGCGGGTTCCGTGGACAAGGGCTTCGGCAGCGTCGTGTAGTCTAATTGCGCGAGGGGATTCGATAGAGATAGACGGCGAGCGCAACGCCGAAGAGCGCAAGCACGATCTGTAGCGCCGGTTGCGGTACGAAGAACAGGATCGACACGGCCAGCGTGCCGGCCATGGTGAAGATGGCGATCCACTTAGTGCGGCGCGGCAGGCTGCGGTGCTCGCGCCACTCGCGCACCGTGGTGCCGAGCACCGGGTGGTTCAGCAGCCAACGGTAGAAGCGTTCGGACGAGCGCGCGAAGCACGCCGCGGCGAGCAGCAGGAACGGGGTGGTCGGCAACAGCGGCAGAAAAATTCCGGCAACACCGAGCGCCACGAATATCCCGCCGAGGACGAGAAACAGCAGACGCAGGCCGTGCCGCGTCATGGTGCAACAACTACGGCAGCTTGATCTTGCCGCCGCCCGGCATGCCGCCGGGGGTACCCATACCGGCCGCGCCGGCCTCGGGGATGATGATCGAGGACGCCGCCTCGCGGCGCAGCTGCTGCAGCTCCTTCACCGCGCGTTCGACCGACACCTTGGCCGCGGCCGCGAATTTCTCGGCGGCCTCGCCGAGCGACGCGGCCTCGATCTCGAACGCCAGCGGCAGCGCACCCATCGGTGTCATGAGCTGGGTCTGGCCGACGTACAAGGTCTTGCGCTTGGCGTCGTCGGCGCCGGCGGGCGTCACCGGCGTGAGCCGGCGGATCGTTCCCACCTTGCGGTCGGTGAACATGTCCTCGCGGTACAGGTTCGCGGGGTCCATCTTGAGTTCGGGCAGCTTGTCGTTCGTCGTCATGGCTTGGCTGTGGCAGGTTTTGTTTCCGGCAGTACCGTCGATTGAATTTTGTATTTGTACTTGTACCACGTGAGTCCGAGGCGTTCACGCAATGCGAGCGTGCTGAGCGCGAGGCCGTGCATGGACGGCAGGTAACCCAGGCCCTCGCGTTCGCCCTTGCCGAGGGTGGAGAAACCCATGGGCGCCGGCACCACGTCGAACCCGGCGTTGATGAACGCCCATTGCGCGCGCGGCATGTGCCAGGCGTGTGTCACCAGGTAAACCCGGCGTACGCCGGCCGCGGCCAGGATCTCCTTGGAGAGAACCGCGTTCTCATGGGTATTGCGCGAGCGGGCCTCGGCCCACTTGGGGCGGACCTGGAAATCCTCTTCGAGCGCCGCCTGCATCAGCAGCGCCTCGGCCGTCTCTTCGCCGAAAGGCGCCCCGCCCGTGACCAGAATCGGCAGGCCGGTGCGCCGATACAGCCAGGCGGCATAGCGCAGCCGGTGCAGCGTGGCTTCATTGACGGCGTCGGTGTCGCCGTATTCCGATGCTCGCGCATAACGCCCGCCGCCGAGCACGACGATGGCATCGGCCTGCTTTTTGGCGTCCTCGGGCGTCAGCGTGGCCGCGGGCAGCGCTGACGCGGTTGCCTCGAGCGGCGCGATCAGCGCGCGCCCGGTGAAGGGCAGGCTCAGGGCGAACAGCACGGCGATGCTCACGAGCACGACGATGCCGCCGAGCGCGCGCCAGCGCAGCTGGAGCAACAGACCCACGAGCACCACCAGGACGATCACGCCCGGCGGTGTCAGCAGCAGTCCCCAGATTTTGGGTCCGAGTTCGACCATGGCTAGCGCAAATTATGCGTCTGTTGGTCGGCGTGGTACGACGAGCGTACCAGCGGGCCGCTGGCGACGTGGCGGAAGCCCAGCGCGTAGCCGAGCTGCTCGAAGCGCGCGAACTGCTCCGGCGGCACGAAACGTTCGACCGGCAGGTGGTGCCGGCTCGGCTGCAGGTACTGGCCGATCGTGAGCATGTCGCAGCCGTGCGCGCGCAGGTCGCGCATCACGGTCTCGATCTCCTCATCGGTCTCGCCCAGTCCCAGCATCAGGCCGGACTTGGTCGGAACGTGCGGGTGCTGCGCCTTGAATTCGGCGAGCAATTTGAGCGAGTGCGTGTAGTCGGCCCCCGGGCGCGCGGCCTTGTAGAGCCGCGGCACGGTTTCGAGATTGTGATTGAACACGTCCGGCAGCGCGCGCGCGAGCGTATCGAGTGCAATCTCCAGGCGCCCGCGGAAATCCGGTACCAGCACTTCGATAGCAGTCTGCGGCGAGTTTGCGCGCACAGCCTCGATGCAGGCAGCAAAATGCCCCGCACCGCCGTCACGCAGGTCGTCGCGATCGACCGAGGTGACGACCACGTATTTCAGCTTCATCTCCGCGATCGCCGCCGCCAGTTGCGCCGGTTCGTCCGCATCGAGCGGGAGCGGGCGGCCGTGGGCCACGTCGCAGAACGGGCAGCGGCGCGTGCACAGCCGCCCCATGATCATGAAGGTGGCGGTGCCGCCGCTGAAACATTCGCCGAGGTTGGGGCAGGACGCCTCCTCGCAAACGGTGTGGAGCTTGTGCTCGCGCAGCAGATTCTTGAGGCGCCCGACCTCGGGATGGGTTGGGCTTTTCACGCGGATCCAGGGCGGCTTGCGCTCGGGTGCGCGCGGCACGACCTTGACCGGGATGCGCGCGACCTTGTCCGCGCCCTTCTCGGCCGCTGTTCCAGACGCGGCTCTACCTCCTCCATCCCTGGAGTCGTGGACGGCAGCGGGATCGGGAAGCGGACCGGATTCGCTCACGGAATAGAAAGCTCGTCGGTGACGGTGGGGCGATTATAGCCCAGCCGGTTCAGCAACCGTGCCAACAACTCGTCGCGCACGTCGTCGCGTTCGGCGGTTACGCCTAACTCTACGAGCTGCGTCACGCCCAGGCCCGGATAGCCGCAGGGATCGATGCGTGCGAACGAACCGAGGTCCATGTCCACATTGAGCGCGAGGCCATGGTAACTGCGCCCGGCGCGCACGCGCAGGCCGAGGGCGGCAATTTTTTTGCTGTCGACATACACACCCGGCGCGCCGGCGCGGCGGGCGCCCTCGATGCCGTAGTCCGCAAGCAATTCGATCACCGATTGTTCCAGCCGCTGCACCAACTCTTTTACACCGAGTCCGCGGCGCGCGAGGTCGAGCAGGAAATACACAACAAGCTGGCCCGGGCCGTGGTAGGTCATGTCGCCGCCGCGGTCGGTGGGCACGACGGGGATGCCGCCGATGGCGCGCGGCGCGCGTGTATGGCCCTTGAGTCCCATGGTATAGACGGGCGGATGTTCGAGCAGCCAGATCTCGTCGGTCGTTGCCGGCGTGCGTGCGGCGGTGAGGGCGCGCATCGCGTCCCAGGCGCGCAGATAGTCCACACGCCCGAGGGTGCGTACCACAATGCTCTCCGCCACCGGCGCGAGCACGGCCGCCATTAGTTGACCTGGCCCTCGCAAAAGGCGCGTTTGTAATCCTTGTAGAACGCGAGCATGCGCGCGTGCAGCGGCCCCGGCCGGCCTGCGCCCACGGGCTTGCCGTCGAGGCGCGTGATCGCGAGGACCTCCTTGGTCGAACTCGTCAGCCATACTTCGTCGGCGTTACGCAATTCGGTCTCGCTCACGGCGACCTCCGCGCAAGGCACGCCATGGGCAAGCGCGAGTTCCAGCACCAGGTCACGCGTCACGCCCGGCAGGATCAGCGGGCCCTTGGGCGGCGTCACCGCGCGCCCGTTTTTGATTACGAAGATGTTGCTCGCCGCACCCTCGGTCATGAACCCGTCGCGCAGCAGGATGGCCTCGGCCGTGCCGGCATCGATCGCCTGCTGCCGCAGCAGCGCGTTCGGCAGCAGCGCGATGGCCTTGATGTCGCAGCGCAGCCAGCGGATGTCGGGCGCGGTGATGGCGCTGATACCCTGCTCGACCTGCTCCTTCGGCGGATACTTGAGCGGCGCGGCATAGGCGAACACCGTCGGCGTGACCTTGGCTGGAAACGCATGGTCACGCGGCGCGACGCCGCGGGTCACTTCGAGGTAGATCGAGAGATCGCCCCCGCCCTGAATTGCCACCAGGCGCTCAAAAATCTTCTGCCATTCGGCCCCGGCCAGCGGGTTGACAAGGCGGATCTCGCGCAGGCTGCTGTCCAGGCGCGCAAGGTGCTGCGGCAGGCGGAACAACCGCCCGCCGAACACCGGGATTACTTCGTATACGCCGTCGCCGAAGATGAAGCCGCGGTCGAAGGCCGAGACGCGCGCCGCTTCCGGGGCCAGAAATTCGCCGTTGAGATAAACCTGTCGGATGCCGTTCATGGATGTAGTTGAAACCTAAGTATGATTATCTGCCACAGAGTACACAGAGATCACAGAGTAAACCTTTTTTGCTCCTCTGTGCTCGCCCCATCCTTGGGGCTCGCCCTTCGGGCCAGCGTCGCGTTCGCTCCGCTGTCCAAATCCGCTCCCGGCGGATTTGTGTTCTCTGTGACCTCTGTGGCTAAGAATTCTTAGAAATACTCATTGCAGCCACAGCCGCAACTCGTCCCAGGCGCGCTGCAGGGCGTTGCCGGCGCGGATGTCCTTCATCGCTACCAGCGGGTATTCCGTGTACGGCTTGCCGTTGAGTTCCAGGGTGAGCGTGCCCACCTTCTGGCCGCGGGCGATCGGCGCCGTCTGGCGGTCATGCACCGTCAGGCGCGCGCGCAGCCTTTCGTGGTCGCCGCGCGGGAGCGTGAGGTACAGGTTCTGCGCCACGCCGAGCGGCAGCACCGATTCATTTCCGAGCCACACCCGCACTTTTGTCGCCGGCACCTCGGCGGCGTACAACAGCCGCGTCTCGAACTGGCGGAAACCCCAGTCGAGCAGCCGCTGGGCGGCGTCGAAGCGGGCGGTCTCGTCCTTCGCGCCCAGTACCGTCGCCGTGAGGCGCATCGTGTCGCGTTTCGCCGAGGCGATCACGCACCAGCCTGCAGATTTCGTCTGTCCGGTCTTGACGCCGTCCACGGCGTCGTTGCGCCACAACAGCGCGTTGTGATTATACTGCCGGACATCCCCCCAGGCGAATTCCTTGAGCGCGAACCACGCATAGCGATCTGGAAAATCGCGCATGAGCCTTCCGGCGAGCAGCGCCAGGTCGCGCGCGGTCGAGACATGGCCCTCGCGGTCGAGTCCCGTGACGTTGGTGAATCGCGTGTGCGTCAATCCCAGTATGCGCGCCTTTTCGTTCATCAGCGCGACGAACTGTTTTTCATCTCCGCCCAGATGCTCGGTGAGCGCGAGCGTGGCGTCGTTGGCCGAGCGCACAATCATGCCCTTGAGCAGCTCCTCGACCGTGATTGTCGTTCCCGGTCGCAGGAACAGGCGCGCGCCGTTGGTGGCCCAGGCGCGCTCGCTCACGCGTACCCGCTCGTCGAGCTTGAGTTTGCCGTCGCGCAGGCGCTCGAAGGCGAGATACACCACCATGAGCTTGGTGAGGCTCGCCGGCGCGCGTGGACTGTTAGCGTTGTGCTCGGCGAGCACCGCGCCGCTGTCATGGTCCACGAGCAGCCACGCCGCCGCGCCGACCGCGGGCGGCGCCTCCACGGCGTGCGCGAACAGGCTGAACGCAAGCAGCAGGCCGAACAGCCCGGCGCGCACAAATATCATTTTGGTTATTCGACGACGACGTGAGCGCGGTCAAAACCGAGCGCGCGCGCCTGAGATGTGAGTCGGTCGCCGTCCTCGACGCTCGCGAGCGGGCCGATGCGCACGCGATAGAGCGATGCGCCGTTCGGCGCCGTGGACGACTGGACGAGCGCGGCACCCAGCGCCGCTTCTTGCGCCCGCGCGCGCAGCTTTTCGGCGTTGTCGCGGCTGGCGAAGGCGCCGAGTTGCAGGTAAAGCTTCGGTGGCGCGTTGAGCGGGCGTCCCTCGGACACGACCGGGGAAACGACCGCGAAGGTCGGGCGGCGCGGTTCCGTGGCCGGTTGTTCCGCGAGCTTCACCGGCGCCGATTCGCCCGGCTCCACGGTTTCGATTTCGACCAGTCCGGTGCCGGTGCCGACGATGCCGAGCCGGTGCGCGGCGGCGTAGGACAGGTCGATCAGACGGTTGTGCAGGAATGGCCCGCGGTCGTTGACGCGCACGATCACGGAACGGCCGTTTTGCAGGTTGCGCACGCGCACGTAGGACGGCAGCGGCAGGGTCTTGTGCGCCGCGCTCATGGCGTACATGTCGTACGGCTCGCGGCTCGAGGTCGGCTTGCCGTGGAATTTTTTGCCGTACCACGAGGCGACGCCGCGCTCGCGGTAACCCTTGGCATTCGCCATCGGCACGTAGCGCTCGCCGAGCGCGTTATACGGGTTGTTGCCGGAGGCCGCGCGCGGCTCGGGTTTGGGCACGGCGTCGGGAACCTTCGAGACGTCCACCGGTGTCGCGTCCGGGCCGTCGTCGAGATAATAACCACCGCCGCGCGGCGCGGTGCCGCAGGCCGCGAGCGCAGTCGAGAGCAACAGTACCGCGAGCCTACGCATCAGCGGGTTTCCTGGTACTGCCGGCGAATGCGTTCGGCGAGTTCGTGGACGGCCATGGCGTAGCGGTGACTGCGGTTGTAGCGGGTGATGACGTAGAAATTATTATACCCGATGCGCGCGTCCGGCCCGGCCTCGCCCTCGAGCAGGATCAGCGCCGCCGGCATGTCGGGATCGCGATGCGTCGGCGGCGACACGCCGTAGCGCACGAACTGACGGAGCGGCAGCGACGGCTTGCTGCCGAGCTTTTCAAGCCAGAAATAAAGCGTGCCCTCGACGCGCGCTTCGTCGGCTACGGGCGCATCCATCCGCCAGCCGTGCGCGTGCAGGAAATTCGCCACGCTGCCGATGATGTCGGCCTCGCTCTCCAGGAGGTCGCGCTTGCGGTCGCCGTCGAAATCGACGGCGTAGCGGCGCCAGCTCGAAGGAATGAACTGTGGCATGCCCATGGCGCCGGCATACGAGCCCTTGACGCCCAGGGGATCGAGCTTCTGCTCGCGCGCGAGCAGCAGGTATTGTTCGAGCTCATGGCGGAAAAACGGCGCGCGCGGCGGGTAACGCAGCATCAGCGTGGTGAGCGCATCGAGCACCGGCCACTGACCGCGGTTGCGGCCGTACTGGGTTTCGACGCCGAGGATCGCGACCACGATTTCCGGCGGTACGCCGTATTCCTTCTGCGCACGCTTGAGCAGCGCCGCGTGCCGGCGCCAGAACGCCACGCCCTGTTCCGCGCGCCCGTCGTTCACGAACAGCTTGCGGTACTCGTGCCACGGCAGCGCCTCCTTCGGGCGCTCCATGGCCTGGATGATCTCGGGCCGCAGGCGCACGCGCGCGAACTGGCGCTCGAGCACGCGTTCGGAAAATCCGTGGGTGCGCGCCATCTCGTGGATGAAGTCCGCGAGCTCGGGCAGCGGCGCAGGGTCGGCGGCCCGTGCCGGCGATGCGGCCACGAGCATCGCGCCCAGGACCCACATCGCGTGTTTCAACCGCATCAGTATTCGACGATCTTGCGGTGGGTCTGGATGCTCATGAGGATGCCGAACGCGGCCATGAGCGTGACGATCGAGGTGCCGCCGTAGGACAGGATCGGCAGCGGGATGCCGACGATGGGCAGGATGCCGGTGACCATGCCCATATTGACGAACACGTGCAGGAAAAAGCTCAGGCTCAGGCCCCCCGCGAGCAGGCGGTTGTAGGTGCTCTGCGCCAGGAACGCGATCATCATGCCGCGCACGATGATGAAGATATAAAGTCCGACCAGCAACAGGCTGCCGAGGAGCCCGAACTCCTCGGAGAACACCGCGAAGATGAAGTCGGTCGAGGACTCCGGCAAATACTCGAGGTGCGCCTGCGAGGAGTTGAGCCAGCCCTTGCCGTATATGCCGCCGCTCCCCACCGCGATCATGGACTGGATGGTGTGGTAGCCGGTGCCGAGCGGATCGGCCTCGGGATCGAACAGCGTCAGGACGCGGTTGCGCTGGTAGTCGTGCATGAAGCCCCAGGCGATCGGCGCCGCCGCCGCGAGCAGCAACCCGATCGGCACGATGATGCGCCACGACATGCCGGCGAGGAACATGAGCAGGAAGCCGGTGCCGAGCACCAGCAGCGCGGTGCCGAGGTCCGGCTGCTTGATGATCAGCGCCGTCGGCACCGCGATCAGCAGGAACGCGATCCCGAGGCGGGTATAGCGCGGCGGCAGCCCGTCGCGCGCGAAGAACCACGCGAGCATCATCGGCAGCGCGAGTTTCATCAACTCGGACGGCTGGAACCTGACGAAACCGAGGTTGAGCCAGCGCGCCGCCCCTTTGGCCGAGGTGCCGATGACGAGCACCAGCGCGAGCACGATCAGCGCCGCGCCGAAGACGTACGGCGACCAGCGTTCGAGGTTTTCCGGGCGCACCTGGGCGACCACGACGAGGATCGCGAAGCCGAGCGCCAGTCGGCCGATGTGGCCGAGCGCGACGGCGTTGTCGCGCGCCGAGGCGCTGTAGACCACGACCAGGCTCAGGAACGCGAGCAGGGCCAGGGCGTAGAACAGGTTGCGGTCGAGGTGCAGGCGTTCGAGCATGGGTTACTCGGTATTTTCCGTGGCCGCCGGCGTGGCGACCGGCAGATTCTTCGCCAGGATGACATAGTCCATCACCTTGCGCGCGATCGGCGCCGCGGCCGAGGAGCCGTGACCGCCGTTTTCGACGATCACCGCGACCGCTACCTGCGGATTTTCCACAGGCGCGAACGAGATGAACAGCGCGTGGTCGCGGAAGCGCTCAGGCGTGGCGTGCTCGCTGTATTTCGCGCCCTGGGCGATGCCCTTGACCTGGGCGGTGCCGGTCTTGCCGGCGATCCGGTAGGGCGCGTTGTGGCCGATGCCGTAGGCGGTACCGCGCGGGCTATGCGCGACGTCGGTGAGGTACTCGATCACGGTGCCGAGATGGGACTTGTCCTTGAGCGGCAGCGCCGGGTAGGCCGGGGCCTTGAGCTCGCGCGAGTGTCCCGTGGCCGGGTCCGCGAGCGCGCGCACCATGGTCGGGCGCAGGCGTGTGCCGTGGTTGGCGAGCGCCGACATCGCCGAGGCCAGCTGCGTCGGCGTGACCAGGATCGGTCCCTGGCCGATGCCGGTGATGACGGTTTCGCCCGGCAGCCACTTGAGGCCGCGCGCCTCCTTCCACGCCGGCGAGGGCAGAATGCCCTCCGACTCGGCCGGCAGGTCGATGCCGGTGCGCTTGCCGAAGCCGAACGGCGCGAGGAACGTTTTCATCGCGTCGATCTGCATCGCCACCGCGAGCTTGTAGAAGTACACATCGCACGACTGGGCGATGGCGTCGCGCAGTGTGACCGCGCCGTGGCCGCCCTTCTTCCAGTCGCGGAACTGGTGCGAGCTGCCGGGCAGGTTGTAGGCGCCACCGCAGGCGACCGGCTTGGTCACGTCGATCTTGTCGGTCTCGAGCGCGGCGAGCCCCATGAACGCCTTGATGGTCGAGCCCGGCGCGTACTGGCCGTTGATGGCGCGGTTGATGAGCGGTTTGTCGGGGTCGTCGAGCAGGCCGCGGTAGGTATCGGGGTCGATGCCGTTGACGAACGGATTCGGGTCGTAGGTGGGCGTGCTCACGAACGCAAGCACCGCGCCGGTGGCCGGCTCGATCGCGACCACCGCGCCGCGGCGCTTGCCGAGCGCGTGCTCGGCGACCGCCTGCAGTTTGGCATCGAGGTGCAGTTGCAGGTTCTTGCCCGCCACCGGCGCGACGCGCTCGAGCGCGCGCAGCGCGCGCCCGTGGGCGTTGGTTTCCATCTTTTCGAAGCCGACGCGCCCGAGCAGTTCCTTTTCGTAGGTCGCCTCGAGCCCGAGCCGGCCGACGTGGCGCATGCCGCGGTACGCGGCCTTGTCCAGGCGCTCGAGGTCGGCCTCGCTGATGCGTCCGACGTAGCCGATGGCGTGCACGCCGAGACCGCCGAGCGGATAGTGGCGCTGCAACCGCGCCTGCACCTCGACGCCGTAGAGGTAGGGACGCTTCACCGCCACGCGCGCCGCTTCTTCGTCGGTCAGGTTGGCGCGCAGCGTCAGCGCCTCGAAGCGCGGGCGTTCCTTGAGCTGCTTGCGGAAACTCTTCAGGTCGGTCTCGGTGAGCTGCACCAGTTCACCCAACTGCTCGAGCAGGGTGTTCATGTCGTCCACCTGCTCCGGCACGACCTCGAGCGTGTAGACCGGATAGTTCTGCGCCAGCACCACGCCGTTGCGGTCGAGGATCAGGCCGCGCGGCGGCGGGATCGGGATCGGGCGGATGCGGTTCGCCTGCGACAGCGTCTCGTAATGGCGGTGGCTGAATATCTGCAGCCACACCAGGCGCACCACCAATAGCAGACTCAGGACCGCGATGATGACCGCGACGATAATGACGCGGTTGTTGAAGATGCGGGTTTCGCGGAAGTAGTCCTTGAGCGGGATGTTCAGCATGGTTACGTCACGTTACCGCGCCGGCGCACGTCGCGCAGAATCACGAACAGCCACGGCCACACGAGCATGCCGACGATGCTCGGCGTCCAGTAGATGAAGGTATCGGGCGCAGTGCCCGAGAGTCCGCGGATCCACAGCACCAGCAACTGGCTCAGCACCAGCAGCACCAGCACCGCCGCGGCCTGCTGCCAGCGCGGGAACATGCGCAGCTGCAGGTGGAGCTTGAGCGTGATGAAGGCGATCAGCGCCTTGGCGATGGCGTGCGAGCCGAGCAGCGAGCCGAACAGCACGTCTTGCACGAAGCCGATCAGCCAGCCGGTGCCGACGCCGACGCGCTGCGGCGTGGCCATGCACCAGTAAATGAGTACGAGCCCGACCCAGTCGGGGCGAAACGGCTCGGCCCAGCCGGGGCCGGGCATGACCGACAG
>SCRL01000062.1 GCA_004298065.1 Gammaproteobacteria bacterium
GATCATGTTGTCGGTGCGCTTGTTGGCGCGCGTCTTGTAGCCCTTGGTCGGCGTGCCCCACGGGCTCACCGGATGACGTCCGCCCTTGGTGCGGCCTTCGCCGCCGCCGTGCGGATGGTCCACCGGGTTCATGGCGGTGCCGCGCACCGTCGGACGGATGCCGCGCCAACGCGTGGCACCGGCCTTGCCGAGCGAACGCAGGCTGTGCTCGCTGTTGCCGACCTCGCCGATGACGGCGCGGCACTCAACGTGCACGTTGCGCACTTCGCCCGAGCGCAGCCGCAGCTGCGCGTAGTTGCCCTCGCGCGACACGAGCTGCACGCCGGCGCCGGCGGCGCGTGCGATCTGCGCGCCCGCACCGGGCTTGAGCTCGATGCAGCAAATGGTTGAACCGACCGGGATGCTGCGCAGCGGCAGGCAGTTGCCGGCCTTGATCGGCGCCTGGGCGCCGGACATCAATTCGGTGCCCGCGGTCACGCCCTTGGGCGCGATGATGTAGCGCCGCTCGCCGTCCCGGTACAGCACCAGCGCGAGATGGGCGCTGCGGTTCGGATCGTACTCCAGGCGCTCGACGCGGCCGGGGATGCCGTCCTTGTCGCGCGTGAAATCGACCACGCGGTAGTGGCGCTTGTGGCCGCCGCCCTGATGGCGCGTGGTGATGCGGCCGTAGGCATTACGCCCGCTGCCGCGGATCTGCTTCTCGAGCAGCGCCGCGTGCGGCTTGCCCTTGTGCAGCTCCGGGGTGACGACCTTGACCAGGGTCCGGCGTCCCGCGGAAGTAGGTTTGACTTTGACCAGTGCCATTGTTCGTTCCCCTTACTGCGCGCCCGTGAAGTCGATGTCCTGACCGGGCTTGAGGCTCACGTAGGCCTTCTTCCAGTCCTGCTGGCGGCCGGTGCGCTTGAGCTTGCCCTTGGCGTTGCTCACGGTCACGGACGCGACCTGCACGCTGAACACCTTCTCCACCGCCGCCTTGATCTGCGGCTTGGTGGCGTCGCGGCGCACCTCGAACACAAATTGCTTGTGCTTGTCGGCCACGCGCGTGCCCTTCTCCGAGACGTGCGGCGCGCGGATGACCTGGAGCAATTTCTCTTCGTTCATGCCCGTGCTCATGCCAGCAACTCCTCGAACTTCTTGACCGCGCCCGACGTCATGATCACCTTCTCATGACGGATCAGGCTCAACGGGTCGGCGGCGCCCACGGTGCACACGTCCACCTTGGGCAGGTTGCGCGCCGCGAGCAGCAGGTTGGCATCGGCACCGTCGGTCACGATCAGCACGTCGGCCGCGTTCAGCTTGCTCAGCTTCTCGACCAGCGCCTGGGTCTTGGGCTGCTCGACCTTGAATTCGTTTACCGCCACCAGCCGGTTCTGGCGCGCGAGCTCCGACAGGATCGCGCGCAGCGCGCCACGGTGCATCTTGCGGTTCACCTTCTGGGTGAAGTTCTCGTCCGGCGTGGACGGGAAGATCTTGCCGCCGCCGCGCCACAGCGGGCTGCGGATGGTGCCGGCGCGCGCCTGGCCGGTGCCTTTCTGGCGCCACGGCTTGCGGCCGCCGCCGCGCACTTCCGAGCGGGTCTTCTGCTTGCGCGTGCCCTGGCGCGCGTTCGCCTGGTAGGCGATCACGACCTGGTGCACCAGCGGCTCGTTGAACGCGGCGCCGAACACGGCGTCCGAGACCTGGATCTCGGCGCCGGCGCTGCCCGCTTCATTCACGATGTTCAGCTTCATGTCCGTTACCTTTATTTCTTCTCG
>SCRL01000063.1 GCA_004298065.1 Gammaproteobacteria bacterium
GGTTTGGAACGCGCTGCAACGTATTCCGGCTGGTAAAGTGCTTTCCTACGGTGATCTGGCGCGCAAGCTCAAGACCGGTCCGCGCGCCGTCGGCAATGCCTGCCGCGCCAATCCCATCCCCGTCGTCGTGCCGTGCCATCGCGTCGTTGCGTCGAACGGGAAGGGCGGTTTCATGGGCAAGACCGGCGGTAAGGCGCTCGTCATCAAGGACTGGCTGCTGGCGCATGAACGAGGCCGATAAGGCGCTCATCGAACGCTTTCACGACATGCTTTGGCTCGAACAGGGCCTGAGCGGCAATACCCTCGACGCCTACCGCAGCGACCTCGAAGGCCTGGCCAAATGGCTCAAGCCGCGCGGCGCAAAACTTCTCTCCGCCAGCCGCGCCGACCTGTTCGGTTACCTCGAACATTGCGTCAAACGCGGCGCGCGCCCGCGCACCACGGCAAGGCTGCTCTCAAGTCTCAGGCGCTTCTACCGTTACCTCGTCCGGGAAAAACTCACCAAGGACGATCCCACGGCGCTCATCGAAGCGCCAAAACTCGGCCGTCCGCTGCCGAAGTCGCTCACGGAAGAGCAGGTCGAAAAGCTGTTAAACGCCCCAGACATCAACACGCCGCGCGGCCTGCGCGACCGCGCCATGCTGGAAGCGCTCTATGCCACCGGCTTGCGCGTGTCGGAACTCGTGAACCTGTTGTCCATGCAGGTGAACCTGACAGAAGGCGTGGTGCGCGTCGTCGGCAAGGGCGACAAGGAACGGCTGGTGCCGCTGGGCGAGGAGGCCATCAAGTGGATTAACCGTTACGTCGCCGAAGGCCGGCCCGACCTCACCAAACGCAAGCCCACGCCGGTGTTGTTCCCCGGCAATCGCGGCGAAGCCCTCACGCGCCAGGCGTTCTGGCACAACATCAAGCGCTATGCCCGCGCCGCCGGTATCCAGACCCCGCTTTCACCACACACACTGCGACATGCGTTCGCTACGCATCTTTTGAATCACGGTGCTGACTTGCGTGTGGTGCAGATGCTTTTGGGACATGCTGATTTATCTACGACGCAGATTTACACGCACGTTGCGAGCGAGCGGTTGAAGAGCCTACATGCGCAGCACCATCCGAGAGGGTAATTGAGGTTACAAAATGTGGCCTTGATATCACCTCGTAGGCCTATTTAAAGTGTCCAGACACCACACTTTAAGTAATCCAGATCAGCATGAAGCCCGGACCAGGAAAATGTGTGCATTGTCTTGGAAAGTTTCAGAAAAGAAACTGGGACCACGTCTTTCCTAAATCTTGGTATCCGGACACAACGCCCAACAATATAGAGAAATGGAAAATCCCTACATGCAAGCTATGTAATGACGCTTATGGAAAGTTAGAAGATGATCTATTGCAGCGTTTGGGGCTTTGCATTGATCCAGATGCGCAAGCATCATCTGGCATTACTCGAAAGGCGCTACGCGCGCTAGATCCTGCATACGCGAAGGGACAGAAAGACAAACGGCTGCGTAAAGCGAGGCGCGAGAAACTTCTCCGCGAGGTGCGCTCAGGAGAGGATGTTTCAACTGAGAATATTTATCCCGGTTTTGAGGAAAAGTGGGGACGTCCAGCTAACGAACAGAGAGCGATTCCATTGCCGGCCAAAAGTCTTAGAAAACTTGCAGAGAAAATTACACGCGGTATCTTCTACATAGAAGACAAAAAGTATATCGAGCATCCTTATAAAATTGAATTCTACGCACTGCGAGATAGTGATACTGAACCTGTCGTTGAGCTTTTAGAGAAACATGGAAAGATGTATGCGAGGGGGCCCGGTATAGTCGTTCAAAGAGTTGTCGCTCCAGAAGATGGCATCAGCTCAATTTTCGGGATTACCGTTTGGGATCAATTCAGGATGTATGTCTCAGTAATGAAAGAAGATGAATAATCTGGGATAAGTAAGGTGTCAGGAACCTTTTAAGGAGGCACCATGCGCTACTTTGTTTCTATTCTGATCATTACACTGACCGTGCCAGTTCTCACGCAGGCAGCCGACATGCCCAAGCGCAAACCCGGCTTATGGGAAATTAAGATGACTTCCGAGGCCAGTCGCGGCGGCGGGCCAATGTTGACGCAACAATGCATAGACGCCAAGACCGACGACCTCATGCAGCAGCGTGCGCAGGGGATGGGAAAGCTGGAGTGCAGCAAGAACACGGTGCGCAAGGAAGGCGGGAAGACGATCGCGGAATCGGTATGCAAGTTCGGCGACACCACCGCGACCACGCGGGCGGTTTTCAGCGGCGATTTCGCGTCCAATTACCGCGGCGAGATTCATTCCACCTACAGCCCGCCGATGATGGGCATGAAGGAAGCGCGCTCGACGATCGAGGCCAAGTGGCTCGGCGCCTGCAAGGCCGGTCAGAAGCCGGGCGACGTGATGATGCCCGGCATGCCCGGCGGCGGGAAGTTCAATATGGACGAGATGATGAAGAAGATGCCGAAGTGGTAGGCAGGGCCGTCGTACCGGCACAACCTGGGGTATAATGATTTTAGTTACGGTGATTACTCATGGGCGCGATTCCTTTTAACCGATTCTGCAAGAACCCCTCGAAGGTCTTCGAGGACGTGGTTGACCGCGATAAGCCGGTCACGGTAACGCGCGCCGACGGTAAGGATGTTGTCATTATCCCGGCCACCGATTTCGAATCCTGGAAGGAGACGGCACATCTGCTTCGCGGCCCCAAGAACGTGAAAAGGCTGCGCGAGGCGATGACCGAAATCGAGGCCGAGATTGCCCGTCGAAAGCGTTGAGGTCTTCTGGGCCAAACGCGCCAAGGAAGACTATGCTTACTGGCGTCGCCGTAACCCCCGCACTGCCAGACGCATTGATGATCTCATCGAGGACATCAAGCGAAATCCTTTCATGGGCCTCGGCAAGCCGGAACCGCTCAAGCACGATCTGACTGGTTACTGGTCGCGGCGTATCACGAAGGAAGATCGTCTGGTTTATCGTGTTGAGGGTGGTGTGGTTTACATTGCCCAGTGCCGCCTCCATTATGGCAAGCGCTGAGTGGGTTACGGCCTATCCCGTAGGGGGGGGAAGCCATGAATCTGGGTGCCAGACCTATTTTTCTTCATCAAGAGAGCCGCTAAAGAGGCAGCAAATTGGCAAAACCGAATTTTCAATACGAGAAACGTCAGCGCGACCTGGCAAAGAAAAAGAAGGCCGAGGAAAAGCGGCTGCGGAAACTGGAAAAGAAAAACATAAAGTCCGGCGAGAACCCGGAATTACCCCCAGACGCGGAGACGGAAAAGACGCCGGAGTGAATGGCTGGGTTACTGCTTCGGTTTGTCCAGCATGCTCCGCAGATTGCTTAAATAAGTCTCGGCCCGGTCCATGACCGTATTTGGGTCGAGTTCAGCTTGTGGGGTTTCCCAGTGCAGGTCGTCCGGCGGGAGTTCCGACAGGAACCGGCTCGGCTCGCAGTTTAGAACCTCGCCGCCACGGCGGCGCTTCTCGGCGAAGGTGAAGGTCAGCGTCTTGCACGCGCGCGTGATGGCGACGTAGGCGAGGCGCCGTTCTTCTTCCACGGCCTCCGTCGGCGGCGGCTCCGGTTGTTCCTCTTTCGCTTTCTTTTTGCTCGCGAGCGCCGCTTCCTCGTATTTCTCCAGGCACATGCGGTGGGGCATCAGTCCTTCCTCCATGCCAACCACGTACACGTGGTCGAATTCGAGCCCCTTGGCGGCGTGCACCGTCATGAGTGCCACCTGGTCGCCGGAGAGGTCTTCGCCTTCCTTTTCCAGCATGCCGAGCAGGCTCAGGCGCGCGACCAGCTCGCCGAGGGTCTTGGCCTCGCCATCGGTTTTGGCTAATCGTTGCAGCCACGAGACCAGCTCGAACACGTTCTCCATCCGCCGGTTCGCGGTGGGTGCGTCTTCGCAGATGTCCTTGAGCCAGTCCTCGTAGCGGATATCCGCGAGCAGCTCTTCCACGACCTTGCCGGGGTCATCGTGCTGCGCCTTCTCGGACAGGATTTCGAGCCACACCGTGAACTGGCGCAGCATGGCCATCTGGCGCGGGTTGAGATAGCTGGAGAGCCCGGGATGGCGCGCGGCGCGGAACAACGACAGGCCGTGCGAGCCGGCGTATTCGTTCAGGGCGGCGAGCGTCGAGGCGCCGATTTCGCGCCGCGGCGTGTTGATGATGCGCAGGAACGCGCTGTCGTCGTCGATGTTCGTAATGAGCCGGAGGTAGGACATGATGTCCTTGATCTCGGTGCGATCGAAGAACGACTGCGCGCCGCTGAGAATGTAGGGGATACGTCGCTCGCGCAGCAGGCGCTCCAGCCCGCGCGCCTGGTGGTTCTCGCGGAACAGGATTGCGTAGTCCCCAAAGCCGGTGCTGTGTTTGAACTTGTGGTAGGTGATCTCGTTGACCACGCGCTCGGCCTCGTGCTCCTCGTTGCGGGCGCTCAACACGCGCAATGGCTCGCCGTGACCGTGCTCCGACCACAGGCGCTTTTCGAACACGTGCGGATTGTGGGCGATGAGCGTGTTCGCGGCCTTGAGGATGCGACCGGTGGAGCGGTAGTTCTGTTCGAGCTTGATGACCTTGAGGTCGGCGAAGTCCTGCTGCAACTGCTTCAGGTTCTCCGGCCGCGCGCCGCGCCAGGCGTAAATCGACTGGTCGTCGTCGCCCACCACAGTGAGCGTCGGACGCCCGCCCATGAGCAGCTTCACCAGCTCGTATTGGCACAGGTTCGTGTCCTGGTACTCGTCCACCAGCAGGTAGCCGATGCTGGCGCGCCAGTGGCCCAGAATGTCGGGACGGTCGCGAAACAGGCGCACCGGTTTGAGAATCAGGTCGTCGAAATCGAAGGCGTTGCTGGCGCGCAGCTGGTCCTCGTATTCGGTGTATATCTTCGCCGCGATCCGTTCATGTTTCTCGTCGCTGTCCTCGGCCTGCTCCGCCGCCTGTGGCGGTGCAATCAGGTCGTTTTTCCAGCGCGAGATGCAATTGCGCACGTCGTCCAGCAGGTCGCGTTTGCCGGACGTTGAGGCGGCCATGAGCTTGGCCACCAACCCGCGGCTGTCCTCGGAATCGTAGAGCGAGAAGCCGGATCGGTAGCCGAGCGGCTTGAGATTGGCGCGCAGGATGCGCAGGCCAAGGGTATGAAAAGTCGAAATCGCGACCGTCCGCGCCTGTTCGCGGTCGAGCAGGTTAGCGACGCGGGTTTTCATTTCGCGCGCTGCCTTGTTGGTGAAGGTGACGGCGGCGATTTCGGCGGGCGTGAAGCCGTGCCGCTGCACGAGCGCGGCGATCTTGCGGGTGATGACGGAGGTCTTGCCGCTGCCGGCACCGGCCAGCACCAGCAACGGGCTGTCGAGATGATGTACGGCGGCGTGTTGTTGGGGATTCAGTACGGACAAGGCCGGTGGTCGTAGTAGTTATCGTTATATTGAAATGATTTTAACCCTGCCGACCGGCAGAACACTAATCATTTTCTTATTATTTTCTTATGCATACTCGATCTGGGGTTGATGCGCCGTTTGTCGGCTGCCACTTCACACTCGATGGTAAAGCTGATCGAGGTGCGTCTGCATCAGTGCGCCGGCGCGCGCCGGTGTGACAAGAATGTCATGTGCCAGGCGCAGCAAGGGGTAAGGTTCGATCCGGAACGGGCGATGTGCGTAGAGCATTTTAAGCGTGTGCACACCTTCGCCCTCGATGGCCACGGATTCACCGCGTGCAAGCTTCATCCCCAGCGCATGATGATGCGAGCCCGGGCTGGTGGCGGTCGTGATCAGGTCGCCGAGGCCGGCGAGCGACCAGGGCGTGGCGGCGGACCCGCCCAGCGCCGTGACGATGGCTTCGATCTCGCGCACCGCCCCGACGGCCAGATAGCCGCGCAGGTTGTCGCCGAGCCCGAGGCCGTCGGCGACGCCAAAGAGGATGGCATAGGCATTTTTGAGCACGGCGCACCAGGAGGCACCGAAGACATCCCCGTTGCCGTGCAACGCCAGCGGAACGCCGGCGAACATCTGCTGCGCGCGCTCGAATGCGCCGGGGTGGCGGCTCGCGAACTCGGCGAACGCCGGATGGCCGGCGCGGATTTCCTCGGAGATCATCGGCCCGTAGAGCACGCCGTAGGCGATATCGTCGTCGAATACTTCGTGGAATACCTGCGCCGCGGTGCGCCCGGCGTCATCCAGCCCCTTGGCGATGCTGACGCACAGGGTCTCGCGGCGCAGGCCGGGTTTGAGACGCGTGGCGAGCTCGAAGTGGGCCAGGGCGGGGACGCAGAAGAGGACGACATCGGCGTCCGTTGTCGCCGATGCCAGGTCGAGCGGGGCGCCTGGCGCCGGCTGGCGCTGCCAGATCGCGACCTCGTGGCGCGGGCGCAGCCAGAATTCCATGGCCTGGCCCATCTCGCCGTGGCCGAGGATCAGGACGCGGTATCGTTTTCCTCCCATGTGCGCGCATAGCCTCGGCGATTTCTACTCTTTCGGCAAGCGTTTTGACTTGATACGGCGTTCATGCTGACATCCGTGCGCGTGAGCCCGTTGCCCAACCGCATCCTGTTCGTTCCCGGGAAGAACCCCAAGCCGTCGCCCGCCGAGCACCGCGAGCAGCTTTTCCGCTGTCTGGTGCGCGGCGTCGGGCGTGCCGACCCGGAGGCCGCGCGCGATCTCGCCGCGCGCGAAGAAACCTTCACGCTCATTCCCTGGAACGCACTGTATTACGGTACTGAAAAGCCGCTTGAGTCGGACCTGCCCTGGATCGACGCGCTATTCGCGCGCACCGGTCCGAGCGAGGACGAGGTGCGCGAGGCGTTGTCCTGGCGGCGCAAGGCGGCGCGCGTGATGGTATCCGTCGCCGATCTGCTGCCGTTCCTGATCCCGCTGCTGCCCGATCCGGCGGTGAGGGGCACGATTCAGGAAACGGAGCGTTATTTCAGTAATTTTGGCGGCATCGGCGGCCGGGTGCGCGAGCGGCTCAAGGTGCCGCTGCGTGAGATGCTCGCCCGGGGTGAACGCATACTCGTCGTCGGGCACAGCATGGGCTCGGTCATCGCCTACGATGTGCTCTGGGAGCTGTGGCACGTCGAGGGCCGGCGCGAGCGTATCGACGCGTTTCTCAGTCTCGGCAGTCCGCTCGGCATGTATTTCACGCAACGGCGCCTGCTCGGCGCTCGTGAACGCGGTGCCCGGCGCTATCCCGGCAACATCCGTCGCTGGTTTAACGTCACCGCCGAGGGCGATCTCACGGCGCTCGACCCCACGATTGCCGACGACTTCGCGCCGATGCTGGCCTACGGCCAGATCGAAAAAATTGTCGACGTCGATAGCGGTATCTTCAATTACTTCCGCAACGACGAGGGCCTCAACGTCCACCGGTCCTATGGTTACCTCGTGAACCCGCGCGTGGGCGAGGTCATTGCCAAATGGTGGCGCGGGTGAGCGTCATCCCCATACGTTGGCTGCTCCTGCTCGGGCTGTTGACCCCGGCGGCGGCAACTGCCCAGACGGATGCATCACTGCCGGCAGAGGTGACGCAGGCGCTCAAGCGCGAGGGTGTAACACCGAAAGGTGTGAGCGTCTATGTGCACGAAATCGGCCAGGCCAAGCCGCTGCTGGCGGTTGCCGCGGATGCGCCGCGCAACCCGGCCTCGACCATCAAGCTGCTCACCACGCTTGCGGCGCTGGAAGAGCTCGGCCCGGCGTATCGTTGGAAGACGGAAGTGTACGCCGTCGGTCCGGTGCGCAACGGCCGTCTCGAAGGCGATCTCTATATAAAAGGTTACGGCGATCCGTTCCTCGTCATCGAGCATTTCTGGCGCTTGCTGCGCGCGCTGCGGCTTCAGGGCATCGAGTCCATTGCCGGCGACCTGGTGTTGGACCAAAGCCACTTCGTCCACGAGCCGGGCGATCCCGCGGAGTTCGACGGTCGTCCCGAGCGCGCCTACAACGTGCTGCCGTCGGCGCTGTTGGTGAACTTCCAGGCGGTGAATTTCCGTTTCCTGCCCGATGCGACGGCGGGGCAGGTGCGCGTCGTCGCCGAGCCGCATCCGGCTAATCTCGTCATTGAAAATCAGCTGCGCCTGACGAACGAGCCTTGCCGTGGTTGGAACCGACATGTGAGCTACCGCCTTGCGCGCGACAATGGCACGGAAAGGGCGGTTTTCAGTGGCCGGTACGAGGCCGCTTGCGGCGCGAACGAGTTGTTCCGCGTCGTGAACGACTCCACGCGCTATGTTCATGGCGTGTTCACGGCGCTGTGGCGCGAGCTTGGCGGGCGTTTCGAGGGCAGGGTGCGCGAGGCAGCGGTGCCGGAAAACGCGCGCCTGTTGCATACGCATGAATCGCCGCCGTTGGCCGACGTCGTGCGTTCCGTGAACAAATTCAGCAACAATGTCATGGCGCGCCAGTTGTTGCTCACGCTGGCGGCCGAAAAGCGCGGCGCGCCAGGTACGAGCGAGAAGGGCGTTGAGACGGTGCGTGCCTGGCTTAAACGTCACGGACTGGAGTTTTCCGAGCTGGTTCTCGACAACGGCGCCGGGCTCTCGCGCGAGGGGCGCATCTCGGCGCGCCATTTGGGCGAAGTGTTGCTTGCCGGTTACGCCAGTCCCTATATGCCGGAATTCCTGTCGTCGCTGCCCGTCGCGGCCGTGGACGGCACGTTGCGCGGGCGCTTAGGTGCGCTCGAAGGGCAGGCACATCTCAAGACCGGGTTGCTCAATAACGTGCGCGGGTTGGCGGGCGTGATGCGTGATCGGCAGGGGAGGAGTGCGGTGGTCGTGATTCTGCACAATCATTCACAGGCCGATGGGCCGGCGGGGCGGGCAGTGCAGGAGGCGGTGTTGGAGTGGGTTTATAACAGGCAGTAGCTTTGTGTCGCCTCCGGCGACGTATAAGAGCGGGCTCCCGCGCCCGCACGGCGGGTTCCTTTCTTTGCTCGTGCAAAGAAAGGAACCAAAGAAAGCACGTATACACCCATTTGGCCGTGCCCCGCCGTTACGCCGGCACAGCAGCACCGCTGCACTCGGGCGCGCCATACGGGGCCCAACAGCATCCATGGTTTTAACTCCGTTGCCTCACCCGCCCCGTAGGCGAGCGAGCGTCGAGGAAAGGCCGAAGTCGAGCCTGAAAGGGTGCGTGAGGGATCACGCACGTGCGCATCCGGCGCAGGGATGCGCCGTATGCGCACCTCCTGAGGC
>SCRL01000064.1 GCA_004298065.1 Gammaproteobacteria bacterium
ACGGTCAACAAGAACGCCGTGCCGAACGACCCGCAGACGCCGTTCGTGACCAGCGGCATCCGCATCGGCACGCCGGCCGCGACCACGCGTGGTTTCGGCGAAAAGGAAGTGCGCGAGCTCGCCGGCTGGATCTGCGACATCATCGACAATCTCGGGGATGCCTCGGTGCGCGCCAGCGTGCGCGCCAAGGTCCAGGATCTGTGCCGGCGGTTCCCAGTCTATGAGTGCTGATCGCCAGCCGCGTTAGCCGCGGCATTTCCCATGCGCTGCCCATTCTGCCTGGCCGACGAAACGAGCGTGATCGACTCGCGCCTGTCCGAGGACGGCAGCACGGTGCGCCGGCGGCGCGAGTGCGAGGTCTGCCGCGAGCGCTTCACCACCTTCGAGCGCGCAGAGCTGAAGCTCCCGCAGGTCATCAAGTCCGATGGCCGGCGCGAGCCGTTCAGCGAGGATAAACTGCGTGGCGGCATGACGCGTGCGCTGGAAAAGCGCCCGGTGGACGCAGACAAGGTCGAGAAAGCACTCGGACGCATCCGTCACAAACTCATGGCCAGCGGCGAGAACGAACTTCCTTCGCGGCGCATCGGCGAGTGGGTGATGGAGGAGCTGAAGGAGCTCGATCCGGTGGCCTACGTGCGCTTTGCCTCGGTATACCGCAGCTTCCAGGACGTGAACGCCTTCAGCGAGGCGGTGCAGAGCCTGCAGAGCGAGCCGAGCGCGGACATCAAGCGCAAGCAGCTGAAACTCCTGCCGGAGGTCGACGACAGCGATACCCCGTCGGGCCGCAAGAAAGGGCGCCGCTCGTGAGTTTCACCGACATCGACGCGCGCCACATGGCACGGGCGCTGGAGCTCGCGCGTCGCGGACTCTTTACCACCGATCCCAATCCGCGCGTCGGCAGCGTGATCGTGAAGGACGGAAACGTGGTGGGCGAGGGCTTTCACGCACGCGCCGGCGAGCCGCATGCGGAGATCCACGCGTTGCGCGCGACCGGCGAACAAGCGCGCGGCGCCACGGTGTATCTCACGCTTGAACCCTGTTGCCATCACGGCAAGACGCCACCGTGCAGCGATGCGCTGATCGCCGCCGGCGTCGGGCGCGTGATCGCGGCCATGCAGGACCCCAACCCGCGTGTCGCCGGAAAAGGTTTCGCGGCGCTCAATGCGGCGGGCATCGGGACCGCGAGCGGCCTGATGCAGGCCGAGGCCGAGGCGCTCAATCCGGGTTTTAGCCAGCGCATGAAAACCGGCCGGCCCTATGTGCGCGTGAAGCTCGCCGCGAGCCTCGACGGTCGCACCGCCGTGGCCAACGGCGAATCCAAATGGATCACCGGCGAGGCCGCACGCGCCGATGTACAGCGTCTGCGCGCGCGTAGCTCGGCGATCCTCACAGGTGTCGGCACGGTACTCGCCGACGATCCGTCATTGAACGTGCGCGCCTTCGACATCGGGCGCCAGCCGCTGCGCGTAGTGGTGGACAGCAAGTTGCGTACGCCGCCGCAGGCGAAAATGCTGTCGCTGCCCGGCTCGACACTGCTCGTCACCGCCGCCAACGATGCCGCGCGCGCTGAAAAACTGCTTGCGACCGGCGCCGAGATTCTGCAACTCGGAATGGACGGCCGCGTGGACCTGAACGCGCTGCTTGCCGCGCTGGCGAGCCGCGAAGTAAACGAAGTGCTGGTCGAGGCCGGTGCGACGTTGTCCGGTGCGTTTCTCGAAGCCGGTCTGGTCGATGAATTGGTGCTGTATTACGCGCCGACGCTGCTCGGCGACAAAGGCCGCGGGATGTTTCGCCTCGACGGCATCGCCAAAATGACCGACCGCGTTGCGCTTGAAATAAAAGATATTCGTGCGATCGGCCAGGATTGGCGGGTAATCGCAAGACCGGCGAAAAGCTAGGATCTGTTTTACTTTACATTTTTCACTTTACGCATTTAACTGTTTTCATGTTTACCGGCATCATCCAGGCTATAGGAAAAATCGCCGCGCTTGAGAAGCGCGGCGGTGACGCGCGCCTGCGCATACAAACGGGCAAGCTCGACCTTGCCGACGTCAAACTCGGCGACAGTATCGCCGTGAACGGCGTGTGCCTTACGGCGGTCTTGACCGATGCCAAAGGCTTCAGCGCCGACGTCTCGGGCGAGACGCTCGCGCGTACCACACTCGGTGGTCTCAAGTCCGGCGATGCCGTCAATCTCGAAAAGGCATTGACGCCCACGACGCGCCTTGGTGGCCATCTCGTGAGCGGTCACGTGGACGGCGTCGGCACGGTTCACGAGCGCACCCAGGACGCGCGCTCGGTCCGCTTTCGCATCGAGGTACCGGCGGCGCTGGCGAAGTACATCGCCGAGAAGGGCTCGGTGTGCGTTGACGGTGTGAGTCTCACGGTCAATGCCGTGGCCGGCGCCGCCTTCGAGATCAACATCGTGCCGCATACGCTCGCCGAGACCACCCTGGACGAGCTTGCGCCCGGACGGCGCGTGAATATCGAGGTCGATATCCTGGCGCGCTACCTGGAGCGGCTGCTGACCGCAGGCAAGGTGGAAGGAGAGGCAGGCGAAGGCGGGCTCACCCGCGAGCTGCTCGCGCGCCACGGCTTCGCCTGATCCCTGCCGCGCCGGGAAATCGGTGCGAAAATAGGCCATAATACCCTCCCGGTTTCGCCCACACGGCAAGCATCCATGCCCATCAGCCCTATCTCCGAGATCATCGACGAAATCCGCCGCGGCCGGATGGTCGTGCTGCTGGACGACGAGGATCGCGAGAACGAGGGCGACCTGCTTATGGCCGCGCACCATGCGCGCCCCGAGGACATCAACTTCATGGCGCGCTACGGGCGCGGACTAATCTGCCTCACGCTCACGCCGGATCGCTGCCAGCAGCTCGCGCTGCCACTGATGCAGAGCGACGTGCATCGCCGCCTGTCCACCGCCTTCACCGTTTCGATCGAGGCCGCCGAGGGCGTGACCACCGGCATCTCGGCCGCCGACCGCGCCACGACCATCCGCGCCGCCGTCAAACCGGACGCCAAGCCGTCCGATCTCGTCACCCCCGGCCACGTGTTCCCGCTGATGGCGCGCAAGGGTGGGGTGCTGGCGCGCGCCGGGCACACCGAGGCCGGCTGCGACCTCGCGCGCCTCGCCGGCCAGGAACCCGCGGCGGTGATTTGCGAGATCATGAACGAGGACGGCACCATGGCGCGCCTGCCGCAGCTTGAGCGCTTCGCCGAGGAGCACGGCCTCAGGATCGGCACCATCGCCGATCTCATTCGCTACCGCACCGAGCACGAATCCACCATCCAGCGCGTCGGCGAGTGCGTATTGCCGACCGACCACGGCGAGTTCCGCGTGCTGGCGTATCACGACGACATCGGCGACACGGTGCACCTGGCGCTGGTCAAGGGCGATATCCGCCGCGACCGTCCGACGCTGGTGCGCGTGCACATGCAGGAGAGCCTGCTCGATCTCTTTACCGACGCGCACCGCGCCGGCCACTGGACGCTGGCGCGCGCCCTTGCGCGCGTGGCGCAGGAGGGCGCGGGCGTGGTCGTGATCCTGCAGCAGCAGGAGACGCCGTCGGCGCTGGTCAAGCGCATTCAGCATTATCAGGCACACAAGCCCGGACCGATGTCGACTCCGGCACCGGGCGGGCGCGTGGAGATGCGCACCTATGGCCTGGGCTCCCAGATTCTCGCCGACCTCGGCGTCGGCAAGATGCGCGTGCTTGGCCACGCAATGAAGGCGCCGGCGCTCTCGGGTTTCGGACTCGAGATCGCCGAATATATTGAAGACACTGGTTATAAACCTAATAAGAAGGCAACGGCATGACCGACGTGAAGAACATCGACGGCGACCTGCAGGCCCGCGGGACGCGCTTTGGCATCGTGGTGGGGCGGTTCAACAGTTTTATCGGCGAGCGCCTGCTCGAAGGCGCGCTCGACACGCTCACGCGCCACGGCGCCGACAACGGCAACATCGAAGTGGTGCGCGTGCCGGGCGCGTTCGAGATCCCGCTCGCGCTCAAGGTCATGGCCGAGTCGAAGAAATACGACGCGCTGATCGCGCTCGGCTGCGTCATCCGCGGCGAGACGCCGCATTTCGAATACGTCGCCGGCGAATGCGCCAAGGGGTTGAGCCAGGTGAGCATGAGCCACAACCTCGCCGTCGGTTTCGGCGTGCTGACCGTGGATACCATCGAGCAGGCCATCGAGCGTGCCGGCACCAAGGCCGGCAACAAGGGCGTGGACGCCGCGCTCACCGCGATCGAGATGGCCAACCTGATGAAGAAGCTGCGCGTCTAGCGGGGCGGACGATGAAAAAAGGCAGCCGCCACAAGGCCCGCGAGGCCGCCGTGCAGGCGCTGTACCAGTGGCAGCTGACCCAGCAGGCGCCGGAGCAGATCGAGAACCATTTCATCCTCGACCACGAGATGAACGGCGTGGATCTCGAATACTTCCACCACCTCGTGCGCGAGGTGCCGCGTCACCTGCACGAGCTGGACGATCACATCGCGCCGCACCTCGACCGCGCGCTGGGCGAGGTGGACCCGGTGGAGCGCGCCATCCTGCGCCTTGGGGCTTACGAGTTCGAGTTCCAGCCCGAGATTCCCTACAAGGTCATCCTCAACGAGGCCGTCGAGCTCGCCAAGACCTTCGGCGCCGAGCACGGCCACAAGTACGTCAACGCCAT
>SCRL01000065.1 GCA_004298065.1 Gammaproteobacteria bacterium
GATCAAGATCGTGAACCTGAACAACCGCTACATGGGCATGGTGCGCCAGTGGCAGGAGTTCTTCTACGACCGGCGCTACTCGCACTCGTACATGGACGCGCTGCCGGACTTCATCAAGCTCGCCGAGGCCTACGGCCATATCGGCATGCGCATCGAGAAGCCGGGCGACGTCGAGGGCGCGCTCAAGGAGGCGTTGAAGCTCAAGGACCGGCTGGTGTTCATGGACTTCATCACCGACCAGACCGAGAACGTCTATCCCATGATCGCCGCCGGCAAGGGCCAGAACGAGATGCACTTGAAGCCCTGCAAGGCGGTGGTGCCGACGGATCGGGAGCTGGCATAGCCAGGTAAACGCCCATGCGCCATATCATTTCGATGCTGCTCGAAAACGAATCCGGCGCGCTGTCGCGTGTGGCCGGGCTGTTCTCCGCGCGCGGCTACAACATCGAATCGCTCACCGTGGCCCCGACCGAGGACCCGACGCTGTCGCGCCTGACGCTGGTGACGCGCGGTTCGGACGACGTGATCGAGCAGATCACCAAGCAGTTGAACAAGCTCGTGGACGTGGTCAAGCTCACCGACCTGACCGAGGGGCCGCACATCGAGCGCGAAATGCTGCTGCTCAAGGTGCGCGCCGAGGACGGCATGCGCGACGAGTACAAGCGGCTGGTAGACATCTTCCGCGGTCGCATCATCGACGTCACCGAGTCCACCTTTACCATCGAGCTTACGGGCACGAGCGACAAGCTCGACGCCTTCGTCCAGGCCGCCGGCGCCGACAACCTCATCGAGGTAGTGCGCTCCGGGGTCTCCGGCATCGTCCGCGGCGACAAAGGGCTGCGCGCGTAGCATAATATCGCCCCCGGCGACGGGCCGGGGCGCGACACAACCGAATTCATTTCATTCGACCCGAGGTTATTTCCATGAAGATGTTCTACGACAAAGACGCCGACCTTTCGATCATCCGCGGCAAGAAAGTCGCGATCGTCGGCTACGGCTCGCAGGGCCACGCGCACGCGCTCAACCTCAAGGACAGCGGCGTGCAGGTGACGGTGGCGCTGCGCGAGGGCTCGGCCTCGGTCGCCAAGGCGAAGAATGCCGGACTGAACGTGAAGAATATCCCGGATGCGGTGAAGGATGCCGACATCGTCATGATCCTGGCGCCGGACGAGCAGCACAAGAAGCTGTACAAAGAGGCCGTCGAGCCGAACCTGAAAAAGGGCGCGACGCTCGCCGTGGCGCACGGTTTCTCGGTTCACTTCGGCTTCATCCAGCCGCGCGCCGACCTCGATGTCATCATGATCGCGCCCAAGGGCCCGGGCCATCTGGTGCGCTCGACCTTCACCAAGGGCGGCGGCGTGCCGTGCCTGATCGCGGTGAAGCAGGATGCCTCGGGAAGCGCGCGCGCCACGGCGTTGTCCTATGCTTCGGCCATCGGCGGTGGACGCTCCGGTGTCATCGAGACCAGCTTCAAGGACGAGTGCGAGACCGATCTGTTCGGGGAGCAGGCGGTGCTCTGCGGCGGCGCCACGCATCTGGTGCAGGCCGGCTTCGAGACGCTGGTGGAGGCGGGCTATCCGCCGGAGATGGCGTACTTCGAGTGCCTGCACGAATTGAAGCTCATCGTCGACCTCATGTACGAGGGCGGTATCGCCAACATGCGCTACTCGATCTCGAACACCGCCGAGTACGGTGACTACACCCGCGGCCCGCGCATCGTCAACGAGCAGACCAAGGCCGAGATGAAGAAGATCCTCAAGGAGATCCAGTCCGGCGAGTTCGCCAAGGAGTGGATGGCCGAGAACGAGACCGGCGGCAAGCGTTTCCCCGAGATGCGCGCCAAGGCGGCCAAGCACCCGATCGAGGAGGTCGGCGCGAAACTGCGCTCGATGATGCCCTGGATCGCGGCCAACAAGATCGTCGACAAGACGAAAAACTAATAGCCTTGCACCACAGAGAACACAGAGTAAATTTGTTTTTTTAAATCTCCGTGCCCTCCGTGCCCTCCGTGCTCTCTGTGGTGAAAAATAAAATTATAAATGGCTGACGGGAAATATCCCCTGATCGCCCGCGAAGGCCGGGCGCACATCGCCATCGCGCTTGGCGCCGCCATCGCGGTGCATTACACCGCCGGCGGCGGGTGGGCTTTGCCTTTGTGGCTCGCGGTCGTGTTCGTGGTGCAGTTCTTCCGCGATCCACCGCGCGCCGTGCCGCAGGCAGCCGACGCCGTCATCTGTCCCGCCGACGGCAAGGTCATCGCCCTCGGCGAGGTCGAGGATCCTTACCTCAAGCGACCGGCGAAGCGCATCAGCATCTTCATGAACGTGTTCAACGTGCACTCCAACCGCCTGCCGGTGGGCGGGGAAGTGAAGGAGCGCTGGTACCACGCCGGTTCCTTTCTTAACGCCGCGCTCGACAAGGCCTCGGCCGAGAACGAGCGTAACGCCCTGTGGCTGCGCACGGCGGAAGGCCAGGATGTCGTCGTGGTGCAGGTTGCCGGGCTGATTGCGCGACGTATACTCTGCTATGTCGAGCCCGGCCAACGGGCCGAGCGCGGCGCGCGTTACGGCTTCATCCGCTTCGGTTCGCGCGTGGACGTGTACCTGCCGCTCTCGACGCGCTTCGAGGTGTCGCTCGGCGACAAGGTTCACGGCGCGACGGATATCATCGCGCGCCTGGGGCGCTAGGAGACAGTTTGCAAAAAGGCGAATACAACAACGACGCGAACGAGGTGCCGCATCGCCGGCGCGGGATCTACATCCTGCCGAGCCTGTTCACCACCGCGAGCCTGTTCGCCGGCTTCTATGCCATCGTCCAGGCCATGAACGGCAGTTTCGAGCTGGTGGCGCCGGCCATCTTCATCTCCATGGTGCTGGACGCGCTCGACGGGCGCGTGGCGCGCCTGACTCACACCGAGAGCGCCTTCGGCACCCAGTACGACAGCCTCGTGGACATGGTGTCCTTCGGACTCGCGCCGGCGCTCATCATGTACGAGTGGGCGCTGTCGGGTCTCGGCCGGTTCGGCTGGCTCGCGGCCTTCATCTACGCCGCGAGCGCCGGCCTGCGTCTGGCGCGTTTCAACGTCCAGGTCGGCGTCGCCGACAAACGCTACTTCACCGGCCTGCCGAGTCCGGCGGCGGCGGCGTTGGTAATGGGTTTTATCTGGGTGCTGCACACGTACGGCGTTCCCGGGCGCGACATCAGTCTCCTCGCGCTGGCCGTGACCGTCGCCGCCGGCGCGCTCATGGTGAGCAACGTGCGCTTCCGCAGCTTCAAGGACATCGACCTGCGCGGGCGCGTGCGCTTCGTGACCATCCTCGCGGTGCCGCTCGCCATCGTGCTGATCGTGCTCGACCCGCCGCAGGTGCTGTTCGCCGCGTTCCTCGGCTACGCGCTTTCCGGTCCGGTGGCCTACGTGCTCGGCCTGACGCGTCAAGGTCAGCACCGGCCGGCCGATCGCCCGCGCTCTTGAAATCGTTCCGGATTGCTTTAAGCTAGGTACATGATCTCCGTACCGGCAGGCTGTCATTCCTTCACCGCGTCGTCCCGCGACGCGCGTTTTCTGCCGCTGGCTCTCCTGCTGCTGCGCCGCTAGGCGCACACTTTCCCGCACTTCCTGGCGAGGAACATAATACGCACCCAAGACGTACCGAATAATGCACGATCCTCAGGGATCGTGGCGGCGAACATGCAGAGAGCAAGCACATGAACGACTCATTGATCATTTTCGACACCACGTTACGCGACGGCGAGCAAAGCCCGGGCGCGTCCATGACGCGCGACGAGAAAATCCGCATCGCCAAGCAACTGGAGCGCATGCGCGTGGACATCATCGAGGCCGGTTTCCCGGCCGCGAGCAAGGGCGATTTCGAGGCGGTGCAGGCCGTGGCCCGTGCCGTCACCGACAGCACCGTCTGCGGTCTGGCGCGCGCGGTGGAGAAGGACATCGACGGCGCCGCCGAGGCTATCAAACCGGCGAAGCGCGGACGCATCCACACCTTCATCGCCACCAGCCCGATCCACATGCAGAACAAATTGCGCATGACACCGGAGCAGGTGCTGGAACGCGCGGTGTGGGCGGTGAAGCGCGCGCGCCAGTACACCGACGACGTCGAGTTCTCCCCGGAGGACGCCGGGCGCTCGGAGATCGATTTTCTGTGCCGGGTGCTGGAGGCGGTGATCGCCGCCGGCGCGCGCACGGTGAACATCCCGGACACGGTCGGCTACAACCTGCCGCACCAGTTCGGCGCGCTCATCAAGACGCTGCGCGAGCGGGTGCCGAATTCGGACAAGGCGACTTTTTCGGTCCACTGCCACAACGATTTGGGGCTGGCCGTGGCCAACTCGCTGTCGGCGGTGCTGAACGGTGCGCGCCAGGTGGAGTGCACCATCAACGGGCTCGGCGAGCGCGCCGGCAACGCCGCGCTTGAGGAGATCGTGATGGCGGTGCGCACCCGGCGCGATCTCTTCAGCTGCGACACGCGCCTCGATACCACCCAGATCGTTCCGGCCTCGCGCCTGGTGTCCGGCATCACCGGCTTCCCGGTGCAGCCGAACAAGGCGATCGTGGGCGCGAACGCGTTCGCGCATGAGTCCGGCATCCATCAGGACGGCGTCATCAAGAAGCGCGAGACCTACGAGATCATGCGCGCCGAGGACGTGGGCTGGACTGCCAATCGCATGGTGTTGGGCAAGCATTCCGGACGCAACGCTTTCAAACAGCGGTTGAAGGAGCTCGGCATCGAGTTCAAGACCGAGCAGGAGCTGAACGGCTCGTTCGAGCGCTTCAAGGACCTGGCCGACAAGAAGCACGAGATTTTCGACGAGGATTTGCAGGCGCTGGTGACCGAGGCCGACCTCGAGCAGGAAAACGAGCACTACCGGCTGGTGTCGCTCAAGGTCTGTTCGCAGACCGGCGAAACGCCGCGCGCGACGGTGACCCTCGCGGTCAACGGTTCCGAAAAGCAGGCTGACGCCGAAGGCGGCGGACCGGTGGACGCTTCGTTCAAAGCGGTGGACAGCATCGTCGGCGGCGGCGGGCAGTTGCTGCTCTATTCGGTGAGCAACATCACCACCGGCACGGATTCGCAGGGCGAGGTGACGGTACGCTTAGAGAAGGGCGGACGCATCGTCAACGGCCACGGCGCCGACACCGATATCGTCATCGCCTCGGCCAAGGCCTATCTCAATGCGCTCAACAAGCTGGTGACGCCCGGCGAGCGCACCCATCCGCAGGCCGGCCAGCCGATATGACCGCTGCGACCGGGCAGCGGGCGCGACGGGCGGCGGCGTGGTTGCTGCCGCTCGTGTGGTTCAGTGCGCACGCCGGCAGCGTCGAAACCGTGCCGGCGATCCAACCCGGCAAGGGTTGGCGTTTCGGGGTGTTCCAGGCAAACCTCACCGAGGTCGACAACCTCGCGCTCGCGCCCGACGGCATGATGTACGCCACGCAGGAGCTGGCGCGCGGCGCGGGCCGTGTGGTGCGCATTCAACAGGGCCGCGTGGAGGCGTTCGTCAGCGAACTGAACCGGCCCGACGGTCTGCTGCTGCGCGGCAAGCACTTGTACGTCACGGAGGAGGTAAGCGAAGGACGGGTGCTGAAGATCGAGATCGGCGGCAGCAAACAACAAGTGCTGGCGACGCTGCACAATCCCGAAGGCATTGACGTGCTGCGCAACGGCGATCTCGTCGTGGCCGAGGACAGCGTCAACGGGCGGTTGGTGCAGTTGCACAAGAACGGCACGGTCGAGACTATCATCGCCGGCCTGAACCGCCCCGAGGGCATCGCCGTAACGAAGGACGGTGCGATCTACATCGCCGAGACCGGTACCGGGCGCGTGCTGGTTTATAAAAACGGCACGCTCAATACCGTGGTCGACGATCTCGATGAACCGGATCAAATCGAAATCGCACCCGATGGCGCGTTGTGGATCACCGAGGATACGAAACCCGGCCGGTTGCTGCGTTTCAAGGACGGCGCGCTCGAAACGGTGATGGCGGGCCTGCTCGCGCCGCAGGGCATCGCCTTCGGCCCCAATGGCACGGTTTATGTCGCCGAGCAGGGACGGCATCGCATCCTCAGTATCACGCGCGTCGAAAACTGACGGGCTTTTGTTGCGCTCGCGGCACAGTTATTCTAATTGCATGAATCTTCCGGAAGCCCGCCGCCGGCAATATCTCGAAGCCATGGGCATTCCCCTGTGGGAACGTCGCAGCGCGCCTGTGACAGTTCTTGTCGAGGATGCGCCACCTGTCGTGGCCGAGACGGCACCCGCCACGGGCGACTGGGCCGCGCTTCAAGTCGAAGTACGCAGCTGCACCCAATGCGCCCTGCACAAGACCCGTACCCAGACGGTCTTTGGCGTCGGCAATCCCAAGGCCAGGTGGATGTTCATCGGGGAGGCCCCGGGAGCGGACGAAGATCGCCAGGGCGAGCCGTTCGTGGGCCGCGCCGGGCAGTTGCTCAACGCCATGCTGTTCGCGATGGGCCTGAAGCGCGAGGAGGTGTACATCGCCAACGTGCTCAAGTGCCGTCCGCCGGGCAACCGCGATCCGCAGCCGGGCGAGGTCGAACAGTGCGAACCCTATCTGCTGCGCCAGATCGCGCACATCCAGCCCAAGCTCATCGTCGCGCTCGGGCGCCACGCGGCGCACAGCCTGCTCAAGACCGAGTTACCGCTCGCGCGCCTGCGCGGCCAGCAACTCAGCTACCACGGCACGCCGCTGATCGTGACCTACCACCCGGCCTATCTGCTGCGCACACCCACGGACAAGCGCAAGGCCTGGGAGGACCTGGTGCGCGCGAAGGCGACGATGGCGTCCTTATGAGCGCGGTCGTTTCCATTCCGGCGCCGCCATTGCGGCCGATGCGCGAGGAAGATCTCGCTGCGGTGATCGCGGTGGAGCAGGCGGCCTATCCGTTTCCCTGGACGCTCGCCATTTTCCGCGACTGCCTACGCGTGGGTTACGTGTGCTACGTGTACGAGGGCCCGACGGGCCCGATCGGCCACGGCATCATGTCGGTCGCGGCCGGGGAGTGCCACCTGCTCAACATCTGCGTCCATCCCGATTGGCAGCGCCGCGGGCTTGGGCGCCAGATGGTCGAGTTCCTGCTCGATGTTGCCAAACGCCAGGGCGCCAAGGTGGCGTTGCTGGAGGTGCGGCCGTCGAACGTCGCCGGTTACAAGCTTTATACCCGCATCGGGTTCGACGAGATCGGGCTGCGCAAGGGTTACTATCCGGCTGCGAAAGGGCGCGAGGACGCAATCCTGCTCGCGCGGGATTTAACGGTTTAATAAAAACCGCGGGGCGCTCCGCCCCCTGCACCCCGGGTGACTTTCCTTTCGGGGAAAGTCACCAAAGCCATCTTGCCCCGGAAGGCTTCGGCCGCACACATCGCGGCTGCCCTCACCCCTCGTTGGCCTCAGGAGGTGCGCATACGGGCTATCCCTAGCCCGGATGCGCACTCGCGAGATCCATCTCGCGAT
>SCRL01000066.1 GCA_004298065.1 Gammaproteobacteria bacterium
AGGCTCGAAGCGGCCATCGCGGTTCGAGAGTGCGCCACGTCCGCGGCGGCTTTCGAGCAAGCTGTTTCCGGCGGGCTTGAGACGGCGCGTAGAATCGGACATGACACGGATCCGGTGGATGCCTCCAGCCTACACCAGACGGCGCAAGGGAAAAATCACATGTTTCCTGCCTCTATACTGACCGTGGTGGCCGTCGTCGTGGCGCTTGCGCCACTGCCGTCGGCTGCGCGCGACGCTGTCGGCCCGGAATCCACGAGCGTGAACCGAGCTATTTCCCGCGATCGTTTGCACCGGCACGTGCAAGTGCTGGCGGGAGACATCGGTGAGCGGAACGCCTGGCGCCCGCAGTCGCTTCGACGCGCCGAAGAATACATACGAAGCGTCTGGACCGAACAGGGCCATAACGTCGCTGCGCATGCGTATACCATTAATAACGAAACCTGGACCAATCTGGAAATCGTTTTTCCCGGCACCGGCCTCGCTTCCCAGATCGTGCTCGTCGGCGCGCATTACGATTCGGTTCAGGGGGGCCCCGGCGCGAACGACAACGCCACCGGCGTCGCGGCGGTGCTTGAACTCGGGCGTTGTCTCGCCGGCCATAAGCCCCGGCGCACGATCAAGCTGGTCGCGTTCGTAAACGAGGAGCCGCCAAACTTCTGGACGCGTGACATGGGCAGCGATGTCTATGCCCGCGCGGCGCGGGCGCGCGACGACGACATCCGCGCGATGCTGTCCATCGAAACCATCGGCTACTACAGCGATACGCCGGGGAGCCAACACTATCCCCCGTTCCTTGGCTGGTTCTACCCCGACCGCGCCAATTTCATCGCGTTCATTTCCAACCTCAGCTCGCGCGCGCTGCTCAGGCGCGCGGTGACGGCGTTTCGCGGCGCGAGCGACTTCCCGCTCGAATCGCTGGCCGCGCCCGCGTTCGTGCCGGGCGTCGGCTGGAGCGACCAGCTCTCCTTCTGGTTCGCGGGTTACCCGGCGATCATGGTGACCGACACCGCGCTGTACCGTTATCCCTGGTACCACACGGCGCAAGACACGCCGGACAAAATAGATTACGACCGGTTTACCGCGGTTACTCAGGGGCTGTGCGGCGCCATCAGCGCGCTGGCCGACGCCGATGAGTTGTAAGCCAAGAATCTGTATAAAAATTCTTCACCACAGAGAACACGGAGGGCACAGAGGGGGCCGGGATAAGACAATAAAACCAACTCTGTGATCTCTGTGCCCTCTGTGGTGAACAGTTATATGCCTAATGCGAGGCCAGGTGGTGCGCTGCACGCGTAGTTTCGGGCAGGCGGTATTTGGTGGTGCAACGCAGCACATAGTCGATGGCGGTTTCCAGCGAAATGCGATGGCCGACGGAGACGTACAACGGCTTCACGCTATCTCGCGTGCGCAACACCGCGCCGATAATTTCGTCGCCGTCCCGAAGCGGGACCCGACTGCCCTTCTTCTGCGGCAACCGGTCGTGTTCGCCGATGAGCAGCGACTTGGCAACACCAATCGAAGGAATGTTCGTAAGTAATCCCAGATGGCAGGCCAATCCGAACCGGCGCGGGTGCGCCAGCCCCTGCCCGTCGCACAGCAGCAGATCGGGTTTGATCTTGAGCTGCTTCAGCGCCGCCAGCACTGCCGGAATTTCACGGAACGACAGATAGCCGGGCACGTAGGGAAAGCGCGTCGGCTGGCGGGCAATGGCATGTTCGATGGGTTTTAACTCCGGAAAGCTCAGCACCGCCACCGCGGCACGCGTCACGGCACCATCGTCCTCGAAGCCCACGTCCACGCCGGCAACATGACTGACCTTGCCGAACCGGTCCGCGGTCACGACCCGGCCGCGTAGCGCCTCCTGCAGTGCCCGCGCCTCGGCGACGGTACGTGGCCACGGAGTTGGTTTGCCTGTCTTCACGGCATTCATGTCGCTGGCAATCTACCTCTTAATAAGGTATTGTGCCGCCCGGCTGAGCGATTCGGGCTCAAAATCTCCCGACCCAGCCGATAGTTCATCGTTCTCTGACCCTCCTTCTGGTTTCAGACTTCCCTCTGGAATTTCAGCGATAAAACGGTTGGCGTCCGATGTTTCATACGCCAGCAGTTTTGTTGCTTCCGTTGCCTTGAATACCGGTAATGACGGCAGCCCCGCTGCATGCGTTTTCGTTATCTGACATTTAAGGAATCAACGTGACTTTTGACAAACTGGCTTTACATCCGTCCATCCTGAAGGCAATCGCCGACAGCGGCTACAGCACGCCGACGCCGATCCAGGCGCAGGCGATCCCGCTCGCGCTTGAAGGCCGCGACCTCATGGCCTCGGCCCAGACCGGCACCGGCAAGACCGCGGCGTTCGTGCTGCCGACACTGCAGCGCCTGACCACGCCCTCGACCGGCCACGGGCGCGGTCCGCGCGTGCTGGTGCTGACCCCGACGCGCGAGCTTGCGAACCAGGTGACCGAGGCCGCCATGAAATATGGCCGCCATCTCAAGTTCCGCATTGGCAGTGTCGTCGGCGGCGTATCGTACCCGCCGCAGATGCGGCTGCTGTCGCAGCCGCTCGACATCCTGGTGGCCACGCCCGGCCGCCTGCTCGACCACATGGAATCCAGGCGCGTGGACTTCTCGCGTCTGGAAGTGCTGGTGCTGGACGAAGCCGACCGCATGCTCGACATGGGCTTCATCCACCCGGTCGAGAAAATCGCCGCCGCCACGCCGGCGAACCGGCAGACCCTGCTGTTCTCGGCCACGCTCGAGGGCAACATCGCCAAACTCGCATCACGGCTGCTCAAGAACCCGCAGCGCGTCCAGATCGCGAGCGCGCAGCAGCGTCACGAGCAAATCGAACAGCGCCTGCACCACGTCAACGACGGCGAGCACAAACATCGCCTGCTGTCGCACCTGCTCGACGACATCGCCATCGAGAAGGTGATCGTGTTCACCGCCACCAAGCGCGGCGCCGACCGGCTGGCGAAAAAGCTGCACGCCCAGGGCCACCCGGCGGCGGCATTGCACGGCAACATGAACCAAAACCAGCGCAACCGCGCCATCGCCAAGCTGCGCAGCGGCGAAGTGCGGCTGCTGGTGGCGACCGACGTCGCCGCGCGCGGCATCGACGTGAACGGCATCTCGCACGTGATCAACTACGACCTGCCGAAGGTGCCGGAAGACTATGTGCATCGTATCGGCCGCACCGGGCGCGCCGGCGCCAAGGGCAT
>SCRL01000067.1 GCA_004298065.1 Gammaproteobacteria bacterium
GAAGACCAGAAAGGAGCCGCGTGATGCAAAAGCTGCTGACCTGGATCGACGACCGCTTCCCCCTGACCAAGGTCTGGAAGGAGCATCTCGCCGAGTATTACGCCCCGAAGAACTTCAACTTCTGGTACTACTTCGGCTCGCTGGCGCTGCTGGTGCTGGTGATGCAGATTTTCACCGGCATTTTCCTCACGATGCACTACAAGCCCGACACGGCGCTCGCGTTCGCGTCGGTCGAGTACATCATGCGCGACGTGCCGTGGGGCTGGCTGATCCGCTACATGCACTCGGTGGGCGCCTCGGCGTTCTTCATCGTGGTGTACCTGCACATGTTCCGCGGCCTGCTGTACGGTTCGTACCGCGGCCCGCGCGAACTGGTGTGGCTCATCGGCGCGATGATCTTCCTCGCGCTCATGGCCGAGGCGTTCATGGGCTACCTGCTGCCGTGGGGCAACATGTCCTACTGGGGCGCGCAGGTGATCATCTCGCTGTTCGACGCGATCCCGTGGGTCGGCCCGGCGCTGTCCGAGTGGATCCGCGGCGACTTCGTCGTGGGCGACGCCACGCTCAACCGCTTCTTCGCGTTCCACGTCATCGCCGTGCCGCTGGTGCTGGTGATGCTGGTGTTCCTGCACATCGTGGCGCTGCACAAGGTGGGCTCGAACAACCCCGACGGCATCGAGATCAAGAAGAAGAAAGGCCCGGACGGCCACCCGGTGGACGGCATCCCGTTCCATCCGTACTACACGGTCAAGGACATCGTCGGCGTCACCGTGTTCCTGATCCTGTTCGCGGCGGTGCTCTTCTTCGCGCCCGAGCTCGGCGGCTGGTTCCTGGAGCCGGACAACTTCACGCCGGCGAACATCCTGCAGACGCCGCCGGAGATCGTGCCGCTGTGGTACTTCACGCCGTTCTATTCGATCCTGCGCGCGAACGTGTACAACTTCCTGTGGATCGACGCCAAGATCTGGGGCGTGTTCTTCATGTTCCTGGCGATTGCAGTGTTCTTCATGCTGCCGTGGCTCGATAAATCGCCGGTCAAGTCGATCCGCTACCGCGGCCGGTTGTACAAGATCGCACTCGCGCTGTTTGTCGTGAGCTTCGTGATCCTCGGCTATCTCGGGGTCAAGAGCCCGCAGGCGGTGGACCTGATCCTGTTCAAGAACGTGCACTGGGCCGGTATCTGCACGATTGTCTACTTCCTGTTCTTCTTCCTGATGCCGGTGTACACCAGACTCGATAAAACGAAGCCGGAGCCGGAAAGGGTGACAAAATGAAGAAGCTCGCGATTCTTTTCCTGGTTGCGGTCCTGCCGGCCGGTGCCTATGCCTCCGGCGGCCACGGGCCCAAGCTCGATCCGGTCAACATCGACCTCGGCGACAAGGCCTCGCTCCAGCGCGGCGCGCGCATTTTCGTGAACTACTGCCTGTCGTGCCATTCGGCCGGCTACATGCGCTACAACCGCATGGGCCACGACCTCGGCATCTCGGACGAGCTGGTGAAGGAAAACCTGCTGTTCGCGGCCGACAAGGTCGGCGACCTGATGAAGGCGGTGATGCCGGCGGAGGACGCCAAGAAGTGGTTCGGCACGGCGCCGCCCGACCTCACGCTCGTGGCGCGCAACCGCGGCCCGAAGTGGACCTACACCTACATGCGCAGCTTCTACCGCGACGACAAGTCGCCCTCGGGCTGGAACAACATCGTGTTCCCGCACGTGGCCATGCCGCACGTGCTGTACGAGTGGCAGGGCAACCAGCGCGCGGTGTTCAAGACCGAGAACGGCGTACCGACGTTCGAGAAGTTAGAGCTCGAACGCAAGGGCAGCATGACCCCGGAGCAATACAACGAGGCCATGCGCGACCTGACGAACTTCCTGGTCTACCTCGGGGAACCGGCGAAACTGGAACGCTACCGGATCGGTGTGTTCACGATCCTGTTCCTGCTGGTGTTCCTGGTGTTCGCCTACCTGCTCAAGAAGGAATACTGGAAGGACGTCCACTGACGTCCGCGGCGCGGGCGGGGGCGCAAGCTCCTGTTGCGCCGGTGGAGACTGGCATGGTGACCTCGATTACGACTGTTCCCTCGGTGCGCAAGGCCGTGATGACCCTCTATTCCGGGACCACCGATCCCCTGAGCCACCGCACCCGCATCGTCCTGTATGAGAAGGACATCGAGTGCCAGGTGGTGGATGTCGAGCCCGGCAAGAAGCCGCGCGAGCTCGGGGAATACAACCCGTACAACCAGGTGCCGACCATGGTCGACCGCGACCTGGTGCTGTACGACGCCAATATCATCAACGAGTACCTGGACGAGCGCTTGCCGCACCCGCCGCTGATGCCGGTGGACCCGGTGTCGCGCGCCAAGGCGCGGCTGATGCTCATGCGCTTCGACCGCGACTGGTTCTCGCTCGTGCCGCAGCTCGCCGGCGACAAGAAGTCGGGGCAGAAGGCGCGTAACACGATCCGCGACGGGCTCACCGTGATCTCGCCGATCTTCAAGGAGCATCCCTTCGCGCTCGGGCCCGAGCTGTCGCTCGTGGACTGCGCGCTGGCGCCGCTGCTGTGGCGCCTCGACCACTACGGCATCGACCTGCCGCGCCAGGCCAAGCCGATCCTCGACTACGCCGAGCGCCTGTTCGCGCGCAAGTCGTTCAAGCTTTCGCTTACCGAAGCCGAAAAGGGGATGCGTTAGGGCAGTTTTATTGCCTGGAGATTCGACGGCTGTTCCCGACGCCGTTCTACCTCCTCCATCCCTGGAGTCGACGCATGACCCCGCTCAAGCCGTATCTGCTGCGCGCCGCGCGCGACTGGTGCCTCGACAACGGTTTTACGCCGCACCTGCTGGTGGACGCGACCGCCGCCGGCGTCAAAGTTCCGACGGGCTATGTCGAGGACGGCAAGATCGTGCTCAACATCAACCCGAACGCGATCGCCAGCTTCAACCTGGACGACGACGGCGTGCGCTTCAGCGCGCGTTTTGGTGGTCGGGAATTCTTCGTCGAGGCGCCGCTCAACGCCGTGCTCGCGATCTACGCCAAGGAAAACGGCCAGGGCATCTCGTTCCCGCCGGATGCGGGCGCCAAGCCCGAAGAAACAAAGCCACCCGAAGAACCCCCGCCCGGCAAGCCGCCGCGCAAGGGTCCGCAGCTTAAGGTCGTGAAATAGCAGGAAAATAAGCTGTTTCTCGACCGGCCCCAAACTGGTCGCTAGGATAGAGCCTTCCCACGGGAGGGGGACAGGGATGATAAAGGTGGTGCAGGG
>SCRL01000068.1 GCA_004298065.1 Gammaproteobacteria bacterium
CGAGCTGCCAAAGAGGCCGCTCAGGGCGTCGTTGATGGATTTCGCCTCAAAGGCGTTCTTGGGCCATTCGGCCGCGAGCACCTGGGTCGGCTTCAAGAGCCCCGCCGAGGCGGCGAGCCCCAAGGCGGTGGCGCCGAGGGTGCCTTTGAGGAAGGTTCTGCGGTTGGTCACGGGTAAGTCCTCCAAAAAATTTAATAGTAATTCCGCGAATGCGGGTGTTGCCTAGAGTGTCAGCACGAACTCGACGACTTTGTCGATCTCGTCCTGGGACAGAATTTCGTTCGGCCCGAAGGGCGGCATGACGCTGCGCGGGTTGAGCTTGCGCGCATCGTCGATCTGGGCGCGCAGCTTGGTCTTGTCCGGGAAGCGCTGCTTCATCTGCACCAGCGGGGGAGCGATATTGCCCGCAGTCGTGCCGGCGATCGCGTGGCAAGCCATGCAATTGCCCTTGGTGCGCTCGAGGACGATGCAACCACCCTGGGTCACCGCGTCCTTCGGCGGGTTGTCCTTATCCTTACAGACCTTGGCGTCCGGCACAGCGCCCGGGATCTGGGCCTGTGAGGGGATGGCGAGCAGGGAGCCGAGCAGAAGGGCAACACTGGCCCCAAGAATAATGTTGGCGGATTTCCGCATTTCTCCTCCTTCGTTTGATTTAGATGAGTCCGGTGGTCCGGGCTGTGGCTTTTTTCGCCGGGCGCGTGCGCCGCTACAGGCGCGCGCGGGCGACTCTTTCTTAATGAAACTTAGGATGCAAAGAATACCTGAAATCGTGCGGATGACAAGCCTTTAGGGGATGGAATATTCCTTTAGGTTCAGGCGTCTACTAGCATTCGTCTATTAGCATTTGGTGATATGCCCTTAAATTTTCGCCTTATTTTTTCCCCTCCCGATACAGCGCGATTTCGTCGCGGATAGCCCCGATTCGGGCCTCGATGCTCGATTGCAGGTAAAAATTGTCGCGCACCAATTTGGCCGCGAGTTGGAGTTGCTCAATGGCCGCGTCCGGGTTGCCGCTCAGGTACTGCGCCTCGGCCCGGGCCTGATGGGCTTCGATGCGCGCGCCCGATTCGCCGGCGGCCTGGGCCAGCAGGTTGTACAGCGCCGGTTCTTGCGGTTCCTGCCTGATCGCCTGGCGCAGTAGATCGCGCGCTTCGCGCGCGCGCCCTATGCGCAGTAACGCCTCGGCATGGGCGCGGCGCAACGGTTGGTAACTGGGAAACTTCTTGCGCGCCTCGGCGAGCATCGTCGCGGCGGCGTCGTGACGCCCGGCGGCGGATTCGATCTCTGCCTGCGCGATGCGATACGTCGGCACGTCCGGGCGCTGCTCGATGAGCTTCTGCGCCTCGGTGCGCGCGGCGTCGAACTGGCGCGCGCGCGTGAGCGCGATCACATAGCCGTAACGCTCGGCGTCGGCATCGCGATATTTTCCTTGCGCGAGATTGCTGCGGAAGGCGCGCACCGCCTCGCTTGGTTCGGCGGCGCCCAGCGCGCGAATCTTGGCGCGCACGCGGTGGAACTCGCTGCTGTCGGGCGTCTGGCGATAGGGATACTGCTCGGCGCGGTTGCGCGAATCCGCGATGCGGTTGGTCGTCACCGGGTGCGTGCGCAGGAACTCGGGCAGGCTGGTTTCATTGAGGCGGTTCAGGTTCTGCATCTGCTCGAAGAACGCCGGCATGGCGCGCGGATCGAAATTCGCACGCGCGAGCGTTTGCATGCCCAGCCGGTCGGCCTCCTCTTCGAACGCGCGCGTGAAGTTGAGCTCGCGCTGGGCGACCGTGGCAGTGGTGAGTGCGATCGCCGCGTCGCCGCCCTGGTTGCCGGAGGCGCCGAGCAGCACCGCGGCGAGCACCGCGGCCAACGCCGGCAGCGTGGTGCGCTGGGCGTCGGCGATCATGCGCGGGATGTGGCGCTGGGTGACGTGCGCGATTTCGTGCGCCATCACCGAGGCGAGCTCGGCCTCGCTCTGGGTTGCGAGGAGAAGCCCGGCGTGTACGGTGACGAAGCCGCCGGGAACGGCGAAGGCGTTGATGCTGCGGTCCTGGACTACGTAGAAGCGGAAGTCCTGTTGCGGCGTGTCGCTTGCCGCCACCAGGCGCTGGCCGAGTCGGCGGATGTAGTCGTTAATCTCCGGATCGGTGACGAAGGTCATGCGCCGGCGCGCCTCGCGCATGACGTTTTCGCCGAGCTTGCGTTCCTGAATGGGCGTGATGACGGTGGCGGATTGGTCGCCGAGATCGGGCAGTTGAACGTTGTCGGCCCAGCCACTGGTTACGAGGCCGAGCAGGGTGAGACAGACAACCGGCAGGCGAATCCAGGAGGACCGATGCATCATAAAATGACGACGTGTTTCAGCAGGAAAAGGAGCAGGCACGAAATGGCACAGGGCGTGGTTGTGGTTCCAGCGTACTTCAAGGTGAGTCCTGTCTGCGAGTAGATAGTTCCTTCACTAATAGCTTGCCGGTGCACCCAAAAGCCGGTTTTTCCCGTCCGATAGCGCTGTATTGCGCCGGTCCGTGTCGCATCGGCGAAATCCGGTGCTGCAGGGAAGGCTTGCGATTTCAGGCAGGAAGGAGCAATCTATGCCGCCATTTCAAGTGTCTTATAATATACTAATTTAGTTTAGTTGCCGGACCCTAAAGGGTAGAGCATGTTCGGGTATACAGACATCGAGCCTTCCCAACTCAAGCCGCTGCTGACGAACCAGGATGTAATGCGGGTCGACGTTCGGACGCCGACCAAGTCGGCGCGCACCCGCATTCCCGGCGCACGCAATATCCCGCTGCACCTGCTGCCGCTGCGCGAGCAGGATTTCCCCGGCGAATTGAAGACCGGGAACGGCGCGCGCGGCGGTGCCCGCGTTGGCCAGGATATGTCAGAATGCGCAACGCTCGCGGCGCCTGCCGCGGCTGGCACCGGATTTGGCGTTCATCGGCACCGCAATCGATACATCCATGTACCGCGGTTTGGCGAATGACGCCGGATTCAACTTTAGAAGATCGTAACTGTCTGGAGGAAATATGGCTGACCAAGAACTTGATGCACGCGGCCTGAATTGCCCGCTTCCGATCCTGCGGGCGAAGAAGGCGCTTAATGGGCTTACGAGCGGACAGACGCTCAAGATCATTGCGACCGACCCGGGTTCGGTGAAGGATTTCCAGGCGTTTGCCAAGCAGACCGGCAACCAGCTGATGGAGTCGAACGAAGCCGGCGGTGAATACACTTTCGTCTTGAAGAAGGCGTAGCACGCCCGCCGGGCGAACAATAATCATACTGCCCGGATGAACGTCGAATCATCAACCACACCACTTTGAGGAGAGGGGATATGGCCGGAAAAAGCAGCAAGAAAATGGCGATCATCGCCACCAAGGGTACCCTGGACTGGGCGTACCCGCCGTTCATTCTGGGGTCGACTGCCGCGGCGCTGGGCTTCGAGGTGAAAATTTTCTTCACCTTCTACGGCCTGCAGCTGCTGAAAAAGGATTTGAATCTCAAGATCAGCCCGCTCGGCAACCCGGGCATGCCCATGCCGATGGGCATGGACAAGTGGTTCCCGGTCCTGGGCACGGCGATCCCGGGCATGGAGGCGATGATGACCATGATGATGAAGAGCAAGATGAAGGCCAAGGGCGTGGCCTCAATCGAAGAGCTGCGCAGCCTGTCGCTTGAGGCGGACGTGAAGATGATCGCCTGCCAGATGACCGTGGACCTGTTCGATTTCAAGCAAAGCGACCTGATCGACGGCGTCGAGTACGCCGGCGCCTCGATGTTTCTGGGATTCGCGGGCGATACCGATATCTGCCTGTTCATGTAGCAGGGTAGGGACCAAGAAAGGGGCGGCGACGCCCCTTTCGCTTATCTAGGCGTTCCTGACTGTATTTCTCGGGTCTTCGTGGTGAAAACAATTACAAATCAGTCATATAGAGATCAGCTATATGAGCATAGAATAAAATATTGACATTTTTATGAAGTTGGCTAAATCTACCGCAGCACAAAAAAGCTACATGTTGTTGGGAAGCAAATAAGAACATGGAATAACTAGGGGGCGAAATCACCCTGCAGTTCGTTCAAACGATTTTCGTCGTCCGTCAACCCAGGGTCGCGAGACCCTCATTTCGAACATTTGGAGGAGAGTACTCATGACAGTCAAAAAGAGTCTTGTGCTCGCTGCCGCCGTTGCCGCTGCCGTCGCGGCGCCCGGTGCGTTCGCGACCAACGGCTATTTCACGCATGGTTACGGCATCAAGGCCCAAGGCATGGCCGGTGCCGGCGTGGCGCTTCCGCAAGATTCGCTTGCAGCGGCCACGAATCCTGCCGGTATGGCGCTGGTAGGCAATCGTATCGATGTGGGCGTATCGTTGTTCAGGCCGGATCGCGCCACGGCAATTACCGGCAACAGCGAAGCATTTGGCGCCACCAATATTGATCACGATCCGAACCGCGATGAGAGTTTCTTCATTCCCGAGTTCGGTTACAACAAAATGATTAGCAACACCATGTCGTTTGGCGTGAGCGTGTACGGCAACGGTGGCATGAACACGAGCTACAGTCGTAACATTGCTCCGTTCAGCACTACCCAGCCGTCCGGTATTGATTTTTCACAGCTCTTCATCGCGCCGACTGTGGCCTGGAAACTCTCGGACACCAATTCCGTCGGTGTTTCGTTGAATCTTGCCTACCAGAAAATGTTGGTCTACGGCCTGCAAAATTTCGATAGCGCAACTCAGTCTAATAGCCCAGGTAATGTAACCAATAAGGGTTACGACACCGCCACGGGTTTGGGAGCGCGCATAGGTTGGACCGGTCAGATTACTCCGAGCCTGGCCCTGGGTGCGACATACCAGAGCAAGACCAAGATGTCGAAGTTTGCCAAATATAAGGGGCTCTTCGCCGAAGACGGCGGCTTTGATATTCCGTCGAACTACGCTGTTGGCCTCGCGTTTAAAGCCTCTCCCAAAACGGTTGTAGCCTTTGATGTCGAGAAAATTAATTACACCGACGTCAAGTCTGTCAGCAACCCGCTGGGTCCTGTCACCGGCGGCGTTGGCACCGGCGTTCTGACAAATACTCTCGGTACGAGCAATGGCGCCGGTTTCGGTTGGGAAGACATGACGGTCTACAAACTCGGTGTATCGCACCAGTGGAACGACAAGCTGACGGTGCGTGCTGGTTGGAATCACGGCAAGCAGCCGATCCCGGCCAAGGAGACGTTCTTCAACCTGTTGGCGCCAGGTGTGGTGGAGGATCACCTGACCTTGGGCGCCAGCTGGAACATCAACAAAGACATGGAGATGTCGGCCAATTACATGCATGCTTTCAGCAAGGAAGTGAAGGGTTCCGGCTCTATTCCATCCCAGTTCGGCGGCGGTGAGGCCAACCTGCGCATGGAGCAGGACTCGATCGGCATCGCGTTCGGATGGAAGATGTAAGCTCGGGTTAACCCAGGCATTTCCAAGAAAAACATGACGCAGTAATCAAACTGAAGGGCCGGAAGCAATTCCGGCCCTTTTTTGTTTCCATTGCGGGCTTGAGGAGAGTAACCATGTCCAAGATCCATAAACTGAGCAGTGCTCTTTTTGGATTATTGTTGCTGGCAGGGACCGTGTCCGTCGCGCGTGCCGAGGTTCTGAAGCCGTATGTGCTGGGCGACAGCCTGCCGGGTGATTTCAACCAGGTTGTGGAGAAAGTAAAGGCTGCGTTGACCGCGAACGGCTTCCAGATTGTCGGCACCTACGCGCCGTACAAGGGCGCCATGGCCATCGCTGCGACCACACCGGAACTGACCGCCGCCGCGTCCAGGGCCAAGAACGGCGGCTTCGGCGTAGCCCAACGTGTGGCGGTGACGGAGGTGAAGGGCAAGATTCAGGTGTCCTACGTCAACCCGGCCTACCTCGGTACGGCCTACGGCCTCGGAAAGCTCGAAGGCGTTTCCGCCAAGCTCAAGGCCGCGCTCGGCGCGACCCAGACCTTCGGTTCGAAGGGCATCGAGGAAGCCGACCTGAAGCCTGGCGTGTACCGCTACGCCATGTTCATGCCGTACTTCAACGACGTGGACGTGCTGAACGAGCACAAGGACTACAAGGCCGCAGTTGAGGCGGTTGAAAAGAACCTCGCTGCCGGCGCAGGCGGCACGGTGAAGGTCTACCGTATCGACATTCCGGGCAAGGAGATCAGCGTTTTCGGCGTCGGTATCCCCAAGGGTTTCATCGACGGTCCGGACAACCCGGCGAACCGCGACACCGACAAGGAGGTTATGGATATCGTCGACTTTCAGGACCTGCGGCACACCGCCTACCTGCCGTACGAGCTGATGGTGCGGGGTAATGAGGTAATCGCGCTGCGCGGGCGCTACCGCATCGCGCTGCACTTTCCCGACACCAAGATGGCCGGCGAACACGGCTTCACCAAGATCATGACGGCGCCGTGGGGCATCCAGACCGCGCTCGAGGCCGCCGCCGGCTACAAACGTATTCTCCAGTAAACTCACGAGAGAAGATTAACCATGACTGTCGTGCAACTGAGAACGACCATCGCGGGTTTCTTCGTGCTGCTGACGCTGGCGCTCGGGGTGTCGGCGAGTCCGTTGTTCCACAATGCCAACTGGCTGTGGTTCACGGTATTCGTGGGTGCCAACTTGTTCCAGTCCGGCATCACCGGTTGGTGCCTGATGGACAAGATCCTGGCCAAGCTCGGTGTGCCCACCGCGGAGAAGGGTTGCGCAAGCTGCTGAGGCAGATTTCTGCCAGGCAGTGACGTCGGGCCGGCAATGCCGGCCCGTTTTTTATCTCCAGGATGGAGTGTATGCCGCGAGAGGACAGGATGTCTGGAGCGGCGCTCGCCCCATCTCGGCAACTGCTCCTGCGTTGCTCTACCTCCCGCCATCCATGGCGGTCGCCTGGGGCTCACCCCCGCTGAGATATGCTCGGGCCGGCGTGCGTCCTTAGCTCCGTAAGCGGCGCATCCCTGCGCCACTCCTCGCACCACACCGCTCCGCTGCCCGCAAAATTGTCGGGAACAATTTTGGACATCCCGCAGGGATGGCCCGAAAGGGCTCGCGCCAGGAAGGCGCGAGCAAAATCGCTCCTGGCGATTTTGTGCTCCAGTTGACAGGATGCCGGGGACTGCTTCAATTACGGATAATTCGACCCGCAAGCAGGCCGCAATGACAGAAGCCACCACCACGAAAGACAACTCTACGACCAGCGAAGCGGCTGCGATTCCGACCGATCCGCTCAAGCTTCTTGGGCAAGTGCTGTCGTTCGCGGTGCGAGCGAAGGCGTCCGATATCCATCTGCGCACGCGCAACCATCCGATTCTGCGCATCGACGGCGGGTTGCGCGCCGTTCGCGAGATTCCGCCGATCGAGCCGGACGTCATGGAGCGCATGGCGCGTGGCGTGATGTCGTCGCGGCAGCAGTCGATCTTCGAGCAGGCGCAGCAGGTGGATCTCTCGATCGGCTTCAAGGACATCGGCCGCGTGCGCGCCAACGTGTTCCGCCAGCGCGGCTCGCTCAGCATGGTGTTGCGCGTCATCAACGCCACTATCCCGACTCCGGCCGAGTTGGGCCTGCCGGACATCGTGACGGCATTCACCCGCGTCGAGCGCGGTCTGGTGCTCATCACCGGCGCCACCGGCTCCGGCAAGTCGACGACGCTGGCCTCGCTCATCAACGAGATCAACCTGAACCGTAACGAACACGTCATCACGATCGAAGACCCGATCGAGTTCCTGTTCACCGAGAAGCGCTCGATCATCAGCCAGCGCGAAGTGGGCGTGGATACCATGAGCTTCGCCGACGCCATGCGCGCGGCGTTGCGCGAGGACCCGGACGTGATCCTGCTCGGCGAGATGCGCGATCCCGAAACCATCGAGACCGCCATGACGGCGGCCGAGACCGGCCACCTGGTGTTCTCCACGGTGCACTCGCCGGCCGCGGCCGAGACCGTGTCGCGTATCGTGAGCTCATTCCCGCCCGAGGCCCAGGCCGGCATCCGCGCCAAGCTGGCCCAGAACCTGCGCGGCGTCGTAAGCCAGCGGCTGGTGCCGCGCAAGGGCGGTCAGGCGCGTGTGGTGGCGTGCGAGGTGTTGACGGTGTCGGCGCTGGCGCGCGAGTACATTCTCGACCCGCTCAAGATCAAGGACCTCACCGACCTCATCAGGAAGGGCACGGTGGCCGAGGGCATGATGAGCTTCGATGCCTCGCTGCTCGATCTTTACCGCCGGGGCGAAATCGACGAGGAAACGGCGTTGCAGCACGCGACGAGCCCCACGGACCTCAAGCTCAAGCTCGAAGGTTTCGCCTGAGGGCGGTTTTTCTCGCATGATCGGACTTGTGCTCGCCCCGTCCCTGGGGCTCACCCCTCCGCGGTACTACCGCTCCGGGGTCAGCCTACGGCTGTCCAATTTCGTTCCTGACGAAATTGTGGTCAAATCCCCAGTCCCGAAGCATCCCTGAGACCCCATGGCGGATCGCAGACTGCAGGTATTCCACACGGTAGCCCGGCTCCTGAGCTTCACCAAGGCCGCGGAGACGCTGCACATGACGCAGCCGGCCGTGACGTTCCAGATCCGCCAGCTGGAGGAGTATTTCAACACCCGGCTGTTCGACCGTACGCACAACAAGATCAGTCTCACCGCTGCTGGCGACCGCGTGTTCCAGTACGCGGAGAAGATCCTCTCGCTCTACGGCGAGATGGAGAGCCAGGTGCGCGAGCTTACGGGCGACGTCAGCGGTATCCTCATCATCGGCGCCAGTACCACCATTGCCGAGTACGTGCTCCCGATCCTGCTCGGCGAGTTCAAGGAAAAGTATCCCGGCATCAACATCCGCCTCAAGGTATCGAACTCCATGGGCATTGTGCACATGGTCGAAGACAATTCCGTCGACGTCGGCATCGTCGAGTCACCGGTAGCTAATAAGAACCTGACCGTCGAAATCTGCTGGCTCGACAAGCTGGTGTTCATCTGTCAACCGAACCATCCGCTGGCCAAGAAGGCCACCATCCGCGGCCAGGATCTGCTGGGGCTGCCGTTCGTCTGCCGTGAAGAGGGTTCGGGCACGCGCGAATACATCGCCGAGTACCTGGCCAAGAACGACATGACGCACCACGATCTGAACGTGAGCGTCGAGGTTGGCAACCCCGAGGCGGTGAAGAGCGCGGTCGAGGCCGGCTTGGGTGTCTCCATCGTCTCCCAGGCGACGATCATCAAGGAACTCAAGCTCGGCACGCTGGCGGCGCGTCCGCTCGAACCGCCGCTCGAGCGGCCGTTCTCGCTCGTGTTCCAGCGGCAGAAATTCCGTCTGCGGGCCATGGACGAATTCATGAACTTCGCCCACGAGCACTGCACCAAGCGTTCCTCGAAGCAGAAAAAGTAACTGCCGCCGTTCCCCAGCGTCTGTCGCTGTGAATAAGGCCGAAAAACGTTTGCTGGAAATACTCGAATGTCTGCCGCCGGAACAGGCGCAGCAGCTGCTCGACTATGCCGAGTTTCTGTTCGCCCGGCACGGCGGCGAGCCAGCACCGGCGACCCCGCTAGAAATCGAGCGTCCGGCGGATGAAAGTGTTGTTGTCGCCATCAAGCGACTGCGCATGACCTATCCCATGATCGATCCGGCGAAGCTGCTGAACGAAACCTACGACCTGATGACCCAGCATGTGATGCAGGGACGCGCGGCGATCGAGGTGATCGATGAACTGGAGGCGCTGTTCCGGCGCCACTATGAGGATCTGACGCGCGAGGACTGAGATGACCCGCTAGTTGAAACTCAGAAATTGCCGGCGGGCGCTTACCACCTTTTGCAGGTATTGCCGGGTTTCGTCGTAGGGCAACCTCGTGCGCAGCCGCTGATAGATGTCCGGCGGTTGCAGGCTGTTGATGATGTTGACCGCCTCGTCCTTGTTCTTCGAAAATGCCTTTAACACGTTCGACGGCCCGGTGTTGTAGGCCGAGATAACGCAGTATTCCCGCGCCGTGGCATTTTCCACGCGTTCGAGTTGTTTGAACGTCAGGATGTTCAGGTAAGTCACGCCGAGCTCGATATTGTTCTGCGGGTCGAACAGCTGCTGCTTCGAGGGAATGCCGTCCTCGCCCTTGGCAGCGCGGTAGGCCTCGCGCCCGCCGCTGGTGGGCACGAGTTGCATCAGCCCGTAGGCCGGCGCCGAGCTCACGGCGAAGGGGTTGAAGGCGCTCTCAGTCTTGATGATGGCGTATACCAGGCTCGGGCTGATCTTGTGTTGCGCGGTGTAGCGCTCCACCAACGGGCGGTATTTTTCCGCCTGCCTGTGCGAGAAGTTGCTGACCATGGCGAACTTCACGAACGTCGCGGTCTTTTTACCGTCGTCAATCTCGACCGCACGCGTACCACGGCCGGCAAGCAGATGATCGGCGAAGGCCTCGGCCTGTTCGGGCGTGGCGATGGTCCGGCCGCGCGCATCCTGCACCAGCCCGAACAAGTAAGGCTCCTTCTCGCTGCTCAGTTTCACCGCGCTGGCCGTGAACAGGTCGGTGGCGCGCGGGTCGTTGGGCGTGAGCAGGGTAGTGACGATGGCGTTCTTCAGACTCGCCGCCGGGTTGGCCTCGTCGACCGTCTCGACCGTGATCTCGCCGGTATCGAAGTTGACGATCGCGCGGCTCTGATAATTCTCCGTGTACTTCACGTAGTGCTTGCGCGTGGCGATTTTGACTTCCTTTTTACCCCAAGTCTTGCCGACCTCGCCGCGTAGCAGTGACATCAGATTGTCGTACTCGCGTTTTACGCGCTTGACGTCGGCGATGAGCAGTCGCGGATCGCGTTCGTAAGCGTCGGCCCGGCGTTTGAGCGCCTGTTTCACCGCTGCCTGCGGGTCCTTGGCACCGGCGATATTTGCCACATCTCGGGCGGTGGAAACCGTATCCAGGACACGATAGGGCGAGACGGACGAGCCACCGCTGGTCTGGCAGGCGCCCGTCAGCAATGCCGGGAGCGCGGCCAGAAAGGCGGCACCGAGGCGGCGCAACGCGGGCCTAGAGAATCCCGGAGGCATAGTCCGCCAGACGCGAGCGCTCGCCGCGCTGCAGGGTGATGTGGCCGCTGTGTTCCCACTGCTTGAAGCGGTCCACCACGTAGGTGAGGCCCGAGGTGGTCTCGGTCAGGTACGGTGTATCGATCTGGGCGATGTTGCCGAGGCAGACGATCTTGCTGCCCGGACCGGCGCGCGTGACCAGCGTCTTCATCTGGTGCGGCGTGAGGTTCTGGGCCTCGTCGATGATGAGGAATTTTTTCAGGAACGTGCGACCGCGCATGAAGTTAAGCGACTTGATGCGGATGCGGCTCTTCAGCAGGTCGTGCGTTGCCGCCCGTCCCCAGGCGCCGTGCTCCTGGGTCGCCGTTTCCTGCAGCACATCGAGATTGTCCTCGAGCGCGCCCATCCACGGTCCCATCTTCTCCTCCTCGGTGCCGGGGAGGAAACCGATGTCCTCGCCGACCGGCACGGTCTGGCGTGTCATGATGATCTCGCCGTAGCGCCGGGTATCGAGCGTCTGGGTCAGCGCCGTGGCCAGGGTGAGCAGCGTCTTGCCGGTGCCGGCATGGCCGAGCAGGGAGACGAAATCGATTTCCGGATCCATCAGCAGGTTGAACGCGAAGTTCTGCTCGCGGTTGCGGGCGTTGATGCCCCAGACCTTGTGGCGCTCGGAGGCGTAGTCCTTCAGCACCTCGATGACGGCGCCGGCGTTTTCGATGCGGCGCACGATCGCCTCGAACGGATGCTCATCGTCGGTGTATAGAAACTGGTTGGGAAACCAGGTGCGCGTCTTCGGTCCCTTGAGGCGGTAGAACGTGCGGCCTTCCTCCTTCCACGACTCCATGTCCTTGCTGTGTTTGTCCCAGAAGTCGGGATCGAGCTGCTCCTTGCCGGGGTACAACAGGTTGGCGTCGTCCAGCACCTGGTCGTTGGTGTAATCCTCGGCGTGGATGCCGAGCGCATGCGCCTTGATGCGCAGGTTGATGTCCTTCGAGACGAGGATCACCTGGCGGTCGGGATGGCTCTTGCCGAGGTCGAGCGTGATGCCGAGCAGGGTGTTGTCGGGATTGCTGGTGCTCATCCCGTTCGGCAGGTGCGCGTGCACCGCCTCCATGTGGAAGTACAGCCGTCCGGTCTCGATGTCGGCCGAGGCCGACGGCAGCTTCACGCCGCGCGTGATGTCGCCGTTGGCCTTCTCGACCAGCTCGTCGAGCAACCGGCTGACCTGGCGCACGTTGCGCGCGACTTCGGACATACCGACCTTGACGTGGTCCAGTTCCTCGAGGACCACGATGGGGATGTAGACGTCGTGTTCGTGAAAGCGGAGGAGCGCGGTGGGATCGTGGATGAGGACGTTGGTGTCGAGAACGAAAATCTTGCGCTTGCTCGTCATGGATGGTGTATCGGACCTCTTTTAGAGTCTGTCGAGTGCCTCGAGAACCTGTTGCACGTGCCCGGGGACCTTCACGCCGCGGTAGACGTGGCGCAGCTTGCCGTCTTCGTCGAACACGAACGTGCTGCGCTCGACGCCGAGGTGTTGGCGTCCGTAGAGCGTTTTTTGCTTGATGACACCGAACGCGCGGCACAGCTTGCCGTCCGGGTCAGAAATCAGCTCGAACGGAAAATTGTATTTGGATTTGAATTTTTCGTGCGAGGAGAGACCGTCACGCGACACGCCGAATATGACGGCGCGACGCAGGTCAAGCTCCCAGGAGCGGTCGCGGAAGTCGCAGCCTTCCATCGTGCAACCCGGCGTATCGTCCTTCGGATAGAAATAGATCACCACGCGCTTGCCCTTGAGATCCGACAGGCGCAGTTGCTTGCCGCCGGTCGTTTCGACCTTCATGGCGGGCAGTGCGCGAATGCCGGCCTGCTTTTTCGCAGTGGTTTTCGATTTTTTGCGCGCCGCGGATTTCGTGCGGGCCTTGGTTGTTACTGCTTTGCGGGGGCGTTTTTTGCTGGCCATGGCGCAACCTGTGTATTTTCCGACATTGTAGCGCGAACGTACGGGAGGCAACAGTTTGGCAATTAATCAGCCTCGCGCTCGATAGTGCAGCAGTGCGCGGCGTCATCCGGCTCGTCGGTGCTCAGCACCGCACCGGTGACGGGATTGGGCCGGAACGTCGTGCAGCCCTTGAGGCCGAGATCGTAGGCGCGGTCGTAAATGTCCTGGAACGCCGCGAACGGGAAATCCCGCGGCACGTTGATGGTTTTCGAGATCGAGTTGTCGACGAACGGTTGCAGCGCCGCCTGCATGGCGAGATGCGCCACGGGGGTAAGCTGATGCGTGTTCACGAAGGTGCGCGGCAATGGCCCGTTCGGGTGATGCGCGCGCCAGCAGCGGAACGCCTCGTCCACGAGCTCGTAGCCCGTGTACGAACCGTCGAGTTCGAGCATGCGCCGGCGGAAGCAGAAGTCGTATACCGGCTCGAGTCCGCTTGAGATGTTGTTCGCGAGCAGGCTGATGGTGCCGGTGGGTGCGATGGCCGTGAGATGGCTGTTGCGGATGCCATCGCGCGCGATGCCCTCCTGGATGGCGGTCGGCAGATGGCGCACGAACTCGCCCGAGAGAAACTTGTCGCGTTCGAAGAACGGGAACGGGCCTTTTTCCCTGGCCAGTTCGATCGAGGCGGCGTAGGCGGCGTGGCAGATGGCCTGCATGGTCTCGGCCGCGAACGCGCGCGCCGGCTCCTCGTCGTAGCGCAGGCCGAGCAGGATGAGCGTGTCGGCGAGCCCGGTGAGGCCGAGGCCGATGCGCCGGCTGCCGCGCGCCTGCTCCGCCTGCGCCGGCAGCGGGAACTGCGAGGCATCGATAGTATTGTCCATGAGCCGTACGGCGGTTGCTGCTGTGGTGCGCAACGCCTCCATGTCGAAGCGTGCCCGCTCGGTGAACGGATCTCGCACGAATGCCGTCAGATTGAGGGAACCGAGATCGCAGGCGCCGTAGGGCGGCAACGGAAGCTCGCCGCAGGGGTTAGTCGCGCTGATGTGTTCGTGGTACCAGAGGTTGTTGAGCTTGTTGATGCGGTCGATGAACAGCACGCCCGGTTCGGCGTACTCGTAAGTCGCGCGCAGGATGCGCTCCCACAGCTCGCGCGCACGCACGCGCCGGATGACGCGGCAGGGCACCGGCCCGTGGCGCCCGGACCAGGTGCATTCCACGATCTCGCCGCCGCCGGCGACGTCCTCCGCCGGGAACACCAGCGCCCAGTCCTGGTTCTGGCGCACCGCCTGCATGAACGCGTCGCTCACCAGCACCGACAGGTTGAAGTGGCGCAGCGTGCCGTGCTCGCGTTTGGCGGCAATGAATTCCTCGATGTCCGGATGATCGCAGCGCAGCGTCGCCATCATCGCGCCGCGGCGCGCACCGGTGGACAGCAGCGTGGCGCACATCGCGTCCCAGAT
>SCRL01000069.1 GCA_004298065.1 Gammaproteobacteria bacterium
GGTCGAAACCCGCCCGAAACGCCGCACCGCGGCGCGGTAGAGTTCCCACACCGGGTCCACGATGGGCTCGTCGTGCGTATCGATAATGTGGGTTTCGAGATTGCGATGCCCGGCAAGGTGAAATTGCTGCACGCGTTCGGTCGGCACGGCATTCAGATAGTCGAGCGGGTCGAAGCCGTGGTTGAAGCTGCTGACGTAAATGTTGTTTACGTCGAGCAGGATCAGGCAATCGGCCTGTTCCACGACCGCATTCAGGAATTCCCACTCGGTCATGGCCGATTGTTTGTAGGTCACGTAGCTCGAAACATTTTCGAGCAGGATGCGCCGGCCGAGGAAGTCCTGAACTTGTTGCACACGCTCGGCGACGTGCGCGACCGCCTCTTCGGTGTAGGGCAGGGGCAGCAGGTCGTGCATGTTTTTCCCGTGCACGCCGGTCCAGCAAAGGTGGTCTGACATCCAGGCCGGCTGGACGCGGTCGGCCAGCTGTTTCAGCTGGCGCAGGTAGTCGCGATTCAGCGGCTCGGTCGAGCCGATGGACAGCGACACCCCGTGCATCACGAGAGGATAACGTTCACGGACACGGTCGAGAAAGTGCAACGGTTTGCCACCGGGCACCATGTAGTTTTCGGAAATAATCTCGAACCAGTCCACCTGCGGTGTGCCGGCGAGAATCGCCTCGTAGTGATCGGTGCGCAGGCCGAGGCCGAAACCGAGCGCAGGGGAAAGCAGCGAAGAAGACATGAACAAAGAAATCGGGCGCCCCTATAGACGCCCGATTTCCGTCGGCGTTACGAGCCCTTGGGCATCTCGTACTTGCCACCCTTGGCCTTGCAGTCCTTGGCGGACATCATCATCATACCCTTGCCCTTGCAGCCATTCTGGCCCTTGCAGGCGTTGGTGGCGGTGGCGCACTCGCCCTTGCCTTTGCAGGCGTTGACGCCCATGCACATGACGTTGCCTTCGTGCTTGGCGGCGATGGCCGGAAGGGTGGCGGTGGCGAACAGGCCGGCCGCGGCGGTGGCCAGGGCGATACCGGTGAGTTTCTTGGCGATCATCTTTCTCTCCATGGGTAGGTTAGCGTTGATGTTGCGTACGGATTGCCCCGCCATTGGTCCTGCCGGTGGTGCAGCAGACGGGACGGGAACAACGCACAGTAGGACAGTCGCCAGTGACCGGAGGTTCCCGCCGGATGGCGACGGTGCCAATGAATTGGCGACAACCGGCACAACCCCATGACCGGCAAGGGTAATTCTGCCGGTCAGTGCACCAGCTTTCGGTACTTGATGCGATGCGGCTGGTCGGCGTCCTGACCCAGGCGGCGCTTTTTGTCAGCTTCGTAATCGGCGAAGTTGCCCTCGAACCACACTACCTTGGACTCACCCTCGAAGGCGAGGATGTGGGTGGCGATGCGGTCGAGGAACCAGCGGTCGTGGGAGATGACCACCGCGCAGCCGCCGAAGTCGAGTAGCGCCTCTTCCAGTGCGCGCAACGTTTCGACGTCGAGGTCGTTGGTCGGTTCGTCGAGCAGCAGCAGGTTGCCGCCGCTCTTCAGAAGTTTCGCCAGGTGCACGCGGTTACGTTCGCCGCCGGAGAGGTCGGCGACGCGCTTTTGCTGGTCCGCGCCCTTGAAGTTGAAGCGCCCACAATAAGCGCGCGATGGCACCTCGGTCTTGCCGATCGTGAGAATGTCGTGGCCGTCGGAAATCTCGTCCCACACGGTCTTCTTGCCGTCGAGCGCGTCGCGCGACTGGTCCACGTAGGCGAGCTGCACCGTGGGGCCGATGCGCAACTCGCCGCCGTCGGGCTTCTCCTGCCCGGTAATCATGCGGAACAGGGTGGTCTTGCCGGCGCCGTTCGGGCCGATGATGCCGACGATGCCGCCACGCGGCAGGTTGAAGTTGAGGCCGTCGATCAGCAGTTGGTCGTTGAAGCCCTTGGCGAGATTCTTCGCCTCGACCACGACATCGCCCAGGCGCGGGCCCGGCGGGATGAAGATTTCCTTGGTTTCGTTGCGTTTCTGGTACTCCTGCGAGGCCAGCTCCTCGTAGCGCGCGAGGCGCGCCTTGCTCTTGGCATGCCGGCCTTTGGGGTTCTGGCGCACCCACTCGAGTTCCTCTTTCATCGCCTTCGCGCGCGCGGTTTCCTGCTTCTCCTCGGTTTCGAGGCGCTTTTCCTTCTGTTCCAGCCACGAGGAATAGTTGCCCTTCCACGGAATGCCCTCGCCGCGGTCGAGTTCCAGAATCCAGCCGGCGACGTTGTCGAGGAAATAGCGGTCGTGGGTCACGGCCACGACGGTGCCGGGGTAGTCGTGCAGGAAGCGTTCGAGCCAGGCCACCGACTCGGCGTCAAGGTGGTTGGTGGGTTCGTCCAGCAGCAGCATGTCTGGCTGCGACAGCAGCAGCCGGCACAGTGCCACGCGCCGGCGCTCACCGCCGGAGAGCTTGGTTACGTCCGCGTCCCACGGTGGCAGGCGCAGGGCGTCGGCGGCGATTTCGAGCTTGCGGTCGAGTTCCCAGGCGCCGGCGGCGTCGATTTTTTCCTGCAGCGCCGCCTGTTTTTCCAGCAGCTTGTTCATCTGCTCGTCGTCCATCGGTTCGGCGAATTTCTCCGAAATCGCGTTGAACTCGTCGAGCAGCTTCTTGGTCTCGGCCACCGCTTCCTCGACATTGCCGCGCACGTCCTTGGCGGGATCGAGCTGCGGTTCCTGCGACAGGAAACCGACCTTGATGCCGGGCTGGGGGCGGGCCTCGCCATCGAAGTTGGCGTCCACGCCGGCCATGATCTTGAGTAGCGTCGATTTGCCGGAGCCGTTCAGGCCGAGCACGCCGATCTTGGCGCCCGGGAAAAACGACAGCGAGATGTCCTTGAGGATGGCGCGGTTGGGCGGCACCACCTTCGAGACGCGGTGCATGGTGTAGATGAATTGTCCGGACATGGAACGCTCGAGATTGAAATGAAAATGTGGTCGGGAATATCGGGACGGCGCGGCACGCCGTCAAGGGCTTCGATATCAGGGCGCGGCGTTGCGCGCGGCGCCGCCTTGATGCATCTGCGAATCGGCTTCCTGGAAGTAATGACCCTGCACGTAGTCGACACCGAGGTTGAACAGGATCGACATGTCCTCGGCCTTTTCCACGCTCTTGGCGATGGTCTTCTTGTCGAGCGCCTGCGCCAACTGGATCGCCGCCTTGAGCGAGGCCTGGCTTACGCGGTCGGTAGAGAGGTTGCGCACGATCGCGCCGCTGATCTTGAGGAACTGCACCGGCAAATCGCGTAGCTGGTTGAGCGTGGCCAGGCTGGTGCCGAAGTTGTCCACGGTGAAGCGGCAACCGAGCTTCTTGACCGACTGGATGAAGGTCTTGGCGTCAGTGTAGTTCGCGATCACCGCCGTCTCGTCCACTTCGAGCACCACGGCTTCCGGTTTGACCTTGAGTTCCTTGAGCCCCTTCATCAGCACCGCGAGCAACTCCGCATCCTTGAACGCATCCGGGCAGAGATTGATGAACAGGCTGGTAGCGCGCCCCTGGCGATCGAGCTCCGCGAGCGCGCGCAACGACTGATCTAGCACCCAGCGGTCGATCGCCGGGCCGAGGCCGCCGGCCTCGGCCGCCGGCATGAACTGGCCGGGCTCGATGAGGTTGCCGTTCGGCTCCTGCAGGCGCAGCAGCACCTCGTACATCTCGGCGGCCTCGCCATGCAGGTTGATGATCGGCTGGTAGGTGAGTTGGAACTCGTTTTTTTCGAGCGCCGCCGTGACACGCTTGCTCCAGGTTTCGACCAGCGTCGGGTCGAGCATGGGCTTGCCGGCTTCGAGCTTGATCGCCGCGACCGTGGCCCTCGCTTTCTGTGCCGCGGCTTCGCGTGCCTGAGCAAAGGCGGTGGACATCACTGCCTGCAGGTTCGCCGTATTCTGGTCGATGACGGCGAGCCCGATGGCGCAGTCGCAAGCATAGGTCTTGCCGTCCTTGCTCAGGGACAGGTCCTTGAGGTTGCTGCGGATGGTATCGGCCGCCTGCTTGAGCCCGGCTTCATCGGCGTTCGGCAGCAGCAGCGTGATCTCCTCGCCGCCGAAGCGGCCGGCCACGTCGCCAAACTTGTCGCGCAGGTACTTGGCCACCTGGATCAGAATGCGGTCGCCGGTGGCGTGGCCGAAGGTGGTGTTGATTTCCTTCAGCTGCGTCATGTCGAGGTACACGAGCCCGCTGCGCCCCTTGCCCTGTTTCGACAGGTCGACCTGCTTTTGCAGCTCCTGCAGGAAGGTACCGCGGTTGAAAAGTCCCGTGAGCGGATCGCGCTGGTTCAGGAACTGCAGCTTGTCCTCGACCGTCTTGCGCTTGGAGATGTCCACCGCCAGGATCTGGGCGCACTTCTCGCCGTGGATGGTGATGGGCGCTGCGGTCAGCTCGACGTGGACACGCGAGCCGTCGCGGCGGATCGCCTGGAATTCCTGCGCCGGTTGCGGACCCTGGTTGATGGCCTTGCGCAGGTAGTCCTTGAATCCCGCCTGGTCAGCCTTGTCGATCAGGTTCATGACCGGAATGCCTTCGAGTTCGCCGAAGTTTTCGTAGCCGAAGACGTCGAGGTAGGCCTGGTTGGCATCGATGTGCATGCCGTCCTGGCTGTAGCCGATGGCCTCGTGCGAGCCTTCGGTGACGGCGCGGTGCTTGTCCTCGGACTCCTTGGCCTGCTGCGCGAGGCTGCGGTGCTCGCGCGCCAGCTCCGCGACCGCCAGCTCGCGCTCCACGACCGGCGGGATGCGCACCGGCTGGTTCTTGAGGATCACGTCGCGCACTCCGGAATGCATGATGCGCGCGAGGTCGGCGTCCTTGATAGCGCGTGTGAGTACGATGAACGGGATGTCGAGCCCGGCGCCCTTGACCAGCTCGAGCGCGATGTCGGCGCCGAAGTGGGGCAGGCTGAACTCCGACAGCACCACGTCCCACTCGCCTTTGGCGAGCGCGGCCTGAACGCCGGCGGCATCCTGCACGCGCTGCATCTTGAGCGTGTAGCCGGCCTTGCGCAGGGTGGTCTGGATGACCTCGACGTCGTCGGGCGAGTCGTCGACGATCAGCAGTCGCAGTATTTTCTTCTCCACTTCCGCAAGGTCTCCTGGGGGCCCACGATTCTAGGACAAAACCCGGCCCACGTCAGTTGCTGGCGGGCCGAGTGATGTTTTCCAGCGGAAACGCCACGAGGTGGTCGGCCTGCACGCGGATGCCGACGCGTTCGCCGATGGCGTGGTCGGCGTGCGACGGGAACAGCGACAGCACCCGTCCGCCGCTCGGCAAGCGCAGGGTGTAGAGGATCTCGGCGCCCTTGAACGCGCGCTGCACGACCTCGGCCTTCAGCGCGCTTGCGGGATCGGGGACGATGTCGTCGGGGCGCAGCAACACCTCGATGTGCGCGCCCTTACCCCAGTCGTAGGCGCGGTTGCCCTGATACACGCCGATTTCGGTCTCGACCGTGTCCGGCGCGAGCAGCGTGCCCGGCAGGAACACGCCCTGGCCGATGAAGTCGGCGACAAAGCGGGAGCCGGGCTCGTGGTACAGGTTGTAGGGCGTGTCCCACTGCAGCAGCCGGCCCTCGTGCATCACGCCGACCATGTCGCCGAGCGCGAACGCCTCGTGCTGGTCATGGGTGACGAGCACCGCGGTGGTGCCGCGGCGCTTGAAGATGTCGCGCACCTCGGTCGAGAGCCGCTCGCGCAGTTCGACGTCGAGGTTCGAGAACGGTTCGTCGAGCAGGATCAGGTCCGGGTTTGGCGCCAAGGCGCGTGCCAGCGCCACGCGCTGCTGCTGGCCGCCGGAAAGCTCGTGCGGGTAGCGATGGGCCATGCCGCCGAGGCCGACGAGTTCGAGGGTTTCGTCCACGATGCGTTGTTTTTCCGCTGCCGGCTTGTCGCGCAGCCCGAAACCGACGTTGCCGGCGACGTCGAGGTGCGGGAACAGGGCGTAATCCTGGAACACCATGCCGACGCGGCGCTTTTCCGGCGGTACCGTGAAGCCGTGGCGCGAGACGAGATAACCATTGAGGAAAACCTCGCCACCGGCGAGCGGATGAAAACCGGCGACAGCGCGCAGCACCGTGGTCTTGCCGCAGCCCGAGGGCCCGAGCAGCGACACGACCTGGCCGGTGCGCACGTGCAGCGTGAGCCCACGCACCACGACGCGCTCGTCGTAGTGGCATTCGACCTCACGCAGGATGAGCGACTCGTCCGTCATAAAGACAAGATAGACAGGATTTACAGGATTAACAGGATTAAACCGGAACGACGGGACCTGCCTTGGATTTTAATCCTGTGAATCCTGTCCATTCGTTAACTTTTCAGGCCAGCAGGAATTCCAGCAGCGCCTTCTGCGCGTGCAGCCGATTCTCGGCCTCGTCCCAGACCACGCTCTGCGGCCCGTCGAGCACCTCGGCCGCGACTTCGAGGCCGCGGTAGGCCGGCAGGCAATGCATGAACAGCGCGTCGGGTTTGGCGCGCTGCATCAGCCTGGTCGTCACGGTGTAGCCCTTGAACGCCTTGAGACGCTTCGTCTTTTCTTTTTCCTGGCCCATGCTGGCCCAGGTGTCGGTGACCACGACATCGGCACCGTCCACGGCCTTCTTCGGGTCGTGCATCAGCGTGACGTGCGTGGCGCAGGCCTTAAGCAGCTCCGCGTCCGGCTTGTAGCCCTTGGGGGTGGCGATGCTGAGATGAAAATCGAATTGCACCGCCGCTTCCATCCACGAGTGGCAGACGTTGTTGCCGTCGCCGACCCAGGCAGCGGTCTTGCCCGCGACCGGGCCGCGGTGCTCGATCCAGGTCTGGATGTCGGCCAGCAGCTGGCAGGGGTGATGCATGTCGGTGAGCGCGTTGATCACCGGCACGCGCGAGTGCTGCGCGAAGCGTTCGACCATCGCGTGGCTGTTGGCGCGAATGACGATCACGTCCACCATGCGCGACATCACGCGCGCGGTGTCTTCCACCGGCTCGCCGCGGTCGAGGTGCGTGTCGCGTGGCGAAAGAAACAGCGACGTGCCGCCGAGCTGGGCCATGCCGGTCTCGAACGACACGCGCGTGCGCGTCGAGGATTTCTCGAAGATCATGGCCATGGTTTTGCGCGGCAGCGGCGCCTGGACCTCACCGGCCTTGAGCGCGGTCTTCAGCTCGCGCGCGCGCTCCAGCACCTGTCTGAGCTCGGCGGCGGTGAAGTCGAACAGCGTGAGAAAGTGACGCGCGCTCACGCGGCCGCCTTGCTCAGGAACGTGCGTATCGCGGGCGCCAGGCGCGTAACGATCTCGTCGGCCTCGGCATCGGAAAGAATCAGCGGTGGCAGCAGGCGCACGACGTTGTCGGCGGTGACGTTGATGAGCAGGCCGCTGTCGAGCGCGAGCTTCAACAATTCCTTGCACGGGCGGTCAAGCTCGATGGCGAGCATCAGGCCGCGTCCGCGAATTTCCTTCACGCCGGCTACGCCCGCGAGCGCATGGCGGAAGCCCGCGAGCAGGCGCTCGCCAAGCATGGCCGAGCGCCGGTCCAACTTCTCGGTTTCGAGGACATCGAGCACCGCCAGCGCCACGCGGCAAACGAGTGGATTACCGCTGAAGGTCGAACCGTGGTTGCCGGGGGAAAATACCTTGGCGGCCGCGCCCTGCGCGAGACAGGCGCCAATGGGCACGCCGTTGCCGAGGCCCTTGGCCAGGGTCATCACATCGGGGCGGACGTTTTCGTGCTGCCAGGCGAACCACTTGCCGGTGCGGCCCATGCCAGTCTGGATTTCGTCGAACATCAGGAGCCAGCCGCGCTCGTCGCAAATTTGGCGCAGGCCCTGGAGATAGCCCGCATCGGGAATCTGCACGCCGCCTTCGCCGGTGATGGGTTCGACCAGCACCGCGACGATGTCCTTATTGTGCTCCGCGACCGTGCGCACGGCCTCGAGGTCGTTGTACGGCACGCGATAGAAACCGGCCACCAGCGGCTCGAAGCCGGCCTGGATCTTGCGGTTGCCGGTGGCCGAGAGCGTAGCAAGCGTGCGGCCGTGGAAGCTGCCCTCCATGACGATGATGGATGGATGCAGGATGTCCTTCTTATGACCGTACAGGCGCGCGAGCTTGATCGCGGCTTCGTTGGCTTCGGCGCCGGAATTGCAGAAAAACACGTTGTCCATGGACGCCAGCTTGCACAGCCGCTCGGCCAGCTGCGCCTGCTCGGGGATTTCGTACCAGTTCGAGACGTGCAACAGCTTGCCGGCCTGATCGCACAGCGCGCGCGTCACCGCCGGGTGCGCATGGCCGAGGTTGCACACCGCCACGCCGGCGAGGGCGTCGAGGTATTTCTTGCCGTTGGTGTCCGTGAGCCATGCGCCCTCGCCGCGCACGAAGGCCACGGGCAGGGGGGCGAACACCGGCATTTGGTATGAAGTCGTCATTTTTTCGAAGGCTGTAAAAACATAAAGGCGCCCTCCGGGGGCGCCATCTCTACTACATGGCCAAAATTCTATGCTTTCCGGCCCAGAGTTCAAGCCCTACAGAAACAGAAAAGCCCGGCAGGGCCGGGCTTTTCTGCACTTAAAAATGGCCCGATTCTGCCTACATCGTCGGCAGGCCGTGGGGGCCGGCCACCATGAAGAAGATCATGGGGATGGACAACATCGTATTGGTGCGTGAGGCCAGGAAGGCGATACGGGCGGCCTTGGCCTTGGCGGCGTCGTCGGCCTGGACCAGGCCCAGGACCTTCTTCTGGTTCGGCCAGATCAGCACCCAGACGTTGAAGAACATGATGGTGCCGAGCCAGGCGCCCAGGCCGATAGTCGCGCTCGTGCCCTTGAGCAGGAAGGCATCGGCGAACGACAGGTGGCTGGCGCGCATGAGGTAGGCCGCGCCCGTGATCCAGGTCACGACCGCCGCCCAACGGAAGAACAGCAGCGCGCGCGGGGCGACGTGCTTGGAGATACCGGCGGCGGTACCGTCGGCTTTCGCCGCGGCCATGGCCGCACCCTGTACGAAATTAAAGTAATAGAGCAGGCCGATCCACATGATGCCGGCGAGGATGTGCAGCCAGCGGTCCACAATCAATTCAAAGCCCATGGCTAGTCTCCGCGATGTTCGTTTGTGTATTTATTTAAGGTATTGCCGCTCCGGTCAGCCCGCCGCCTTCAGGAAGTTGACGGCAAAAACATAGAGGATGACCGTCAAGACCACGCCGGCAATGACGGTGCCCCAGAGCGAGTCGAGTGGATTTTTCATGTGGCTTGTCTCCGCAACGGTTGAATAGAGGTTATGAGAATTCTTGACTGTTTTGATGGGGCGAAAGGGTAAGGCAGAATTGGAATGATTTCAAGTTAGCGTCCGATTGGCCAGTCGGTAATCAGCGCGCAAGCTTCTGATCCAGCAACAGGTTGAGCGTCAGCCGCACGCCAAAACCGGTGATATCGCTTGGGATATGCGCCAGCCCGCCCTTGTGATTGCCGGAAGCCAGGTCCACGTGCACCCAATCCGGATCGTTGGTTAAAAACTGTTTCAGAAATACCGCCGCCAGGATGTGGTCGGCGTCGTTGTCGAGGGTGCATTGCTTGATGTCGGCGACGTCGCTCTTGAGCGCTTCCTTGTAATCGTCCGGCAGCGGAAACGGCCACACACGCTCGCCGGATGTCTCTCCCGCGGCGATCAGCGTGGGAATCAATTCCGTGCGGTTGGTCAGCGCGCCGCTCATGCGTGTGCTGAGCGCGCCGATGCAGGCGCCGGTGAGGGTCGCGTAGTCGATGACGAGTTTCGGCTTCGCGCGCGAGGCGAGCGTGAGCGTGTCCGCGAGAATCATGCGACCCTCGGCGTCCGTGTGCATCACCTCGACGCTCTTGCCGTTGGCGGCCTTGACGACGTCATTCTGTTTGTAACTCTTCGGACCGATGTGGTTCTGCGCCAGCGCCATCCAGCAGTCCACAGGGAAATCCGCTTTCAACTCGGTGAGCGCCAACAGCGTGCCGAGGGCGACCGCCGAGCCCTGCATGTCCTCGTGCATGCCGTGCATGTACTTGGCGTTTTTCAGATTGGTGCCGCCGGTGTCGAAGCAGATGCCCTTGCCGACGAGCGCGAGCGGCGTTTTCGCGGATTTCTTCTTTGGTATGTAACGCAGGTGCAGGATGCCGGCGTCCAGCTCGGGACTGCCCTGGGCCACGGCCAGAAACGCGCCAGCGCCGAGTTTTTTCAGTTTCGCGAGGTCCAGAAACTCGGCCTTCCAGCCGTAGCCGCGCGCGAGCTTCTCGACGCGTTTGCGATAATTGCCCGGCGTCAGTTCATTCGGCGGCAGCGCGGTGAGGTAGCGCGCAAGGTTGTTGCCGCGCGCCTCGGCCACGGTGCGGGCGTAGCCATGCTTCGTCGCGTGACCATATATATGTATTTCGCGCAGCCGTGCGGCCTTCTCCGGTTCACTCTTATAGGTCGGTAACCGGAAATCAGCCGCCAAGGCCGCCGCAACGAACGCCTCGCAGGCGCGCCCGGCGGCATCGGGTTTGAGGCCGAAGCAGGCGAGGGTAAGCGCCACGGGCGCGGGCGGTTGCTGGGCGGCAAGCGCCTTGCGTGCCTGAGTGAGGCGATCGAAGGCCGATTGGTCGGGTCCGGCTGCAAGCAGCGTAATGCGCGTGCCACGGGTGTTCGGCAGCTGGGTATGAAACGACTCACCGGGCTTGAGCTTATGGTCGGCGTCTCTCAGGCGCTGTTTAAGCACCGCACCATAGGGGAGACCGGCTACGTCGAAAGCAGGATCGAGCAGGCAAATGAGGTGCGCGCTGGCATCTGCTTCTTTTGTTCCCAATATGCGAGCATCCTGCGTGATCTTGGCGGTATTGAGCTGCATTGTTGTTCCATCGATGATTTTTTGTGTAAAAGCCATTTTTGCGTCCATCAGCACCGCAATCGGCACATTGCGTCCTCAGCTTCGTAAACGGTACCTCCCTGTACCACTTCTCATGTGCCGCGGTTTTCCAAAAATACCACTGAAGTCAATGCCTTGACCCCATTACGCAAAAAACAGATCATACGTGGCCTAATTTAGCACGACGATAGGACGTTCCTTCGGCTTTTGCCGATCTTCCTGCTCGAATCGGCTGACTTTCACGCAACCGACTGCGCAGGTCCCGGATTTTCAGCGGGATGAGCATGAGGTTTATCTAGGAGAAGGAGCACAAGCCATGTCCGCCGTCCCGAACCTTCCCGTACAGACCGATACCGACGCCCAGGAAACCCAGGAGTGGCTCGACGCCTTGAGCGCGGTCATCCAGCAGGAGGGTCCGGAGCGCGCGCATTACCTGATCGAGAAACAGATCGAGCTGGCGCGCGCCGCCGGCATCAGCGTGCCGTATTCGGCCAATACCGCCTACGTCAACACCATTCCGCCGGACCAGGAAGTGCGTTCGCCCGGCAATCATGAGCTCGAGGACCGCATCCGTTCCTACGTCCGCTGGAACGCGCTCGCCATGGTGCTTCGGGCCAACAAGGGCGATTCCAACCTCGGCGGCCACATCGCGAGCTTCGCCTCGGCCGCGACCCTGTACGACGTGGGTTACAACCACTTCTGGCGTGCGCCCGCCGGGGACCACGGCGGCGATCTCGTCTTCATGCAGGGTCATTCCTCGCCCGGCATTTACGCGCGCGCGTTCATGCTCGGGCGCCTGACCGCGGAGCAGCTGGACAATTTCCGGCGCGAGGTCGACGGCAAGGGGCTGTCGTCCTATCCGCATCCGTGGCTGATGCCGGACTTCTGGCAGTTCCCAACCGTGTCCATGGGTCTCGGTCCGATCATGGCCGTGTATCAGGCGCGCTTCATGAAATACCTGCACGACCGCGGCATCTCGGATCATGAAGATCGCAAGGTGTGGTGCTTCATCGGCGACGGCGAGGTGGACGAGCCCGAGACGCTCGGCGCCATCGGCATGGCCGCGCGCGAGAACCTCGACAACCTGATCTTCGTCATCAACTGCAACCTCCAGCGCCTCGACGGGCCGGTGCGCGGCAACGGCAAGATCATCCAGGAACTCGAGGCCAGCTTCCGCGGCCACGGCTGGAACGTGATCAAGCTCATCTGGGGCAGCTACTGGGACCCGCTGCTGGCGCGCGATCGCCTGGGGCTGCTGCGCAAGCGCATGGAAGAGTGCGTGGACGGCGAGTACCAGACTTTCAAGTCGAAGGACGGCGCGTACGTGCGCGAGCATTTCTTCGGCAAGTATCCGGAGCTGAAAGAGATGGTCGCGAGCTGGTCGGACGACGACATCTGGCGCCTGAATCGCGGCGGCCACGACCCGCACAAGGTTTATGCCGCGTACCACACGGCGGTGAACCACAAAGGTCAGCCGACGGTGATCCTCGCCAAGACCGTGAAGGGCTACGGCATGGGCGAGGCCGGCGAGGCCAAGATGCCCTCCCATCAGCAGAAGAAAATGGGCACGACCTCGCTCAAGGCGTTCCGCGACCGCTTCAAGCTGCCGCTCACCGACGCGCAGTGCGAGAGCCTCGAATACATCAAACCGGCCGGCGACTCGCCCGAGATGCAGTACATGCACGCGCGTCGCGAGGCGCTCGGCGGCTTCCTGCCGTCGCGCCGCCGCCGAGTCGAGCCGCTCGACGTGCCGCCGTTGTCGGCGTTCGATCATCTGCTCAAGGAATCCGGGGAGGAACACAAGTTCTCCACCACCATGGCGTTCGTGCGCCTGCTGGGCGTGCTGCTCAAGGACAAGCATCTTGGCAAGCACGTGGTGCCGATCGTGGCCGACGAGGCGCGCACCTTCGGCATGGAGGGCCTGTTCCGCCAGATCGGCATCTGGTCGCATTCCGGCCAGCTCTATACGCCGCAGGATGCCGACCAGCTCATGTTCTACAAGGAGGCCAAGACCGGCCAGATGCTGCAGGAAGGCATCTGCGAGGCCGGCGCCGTGTGCTCGTGGCTTTCGGCGGCGACGTCGTACTCGACCCACGGCGTGCCGATGATTCCGTTCTTCATCTTCTATTCGATGTTCGGCGTGCAGCGCACCGGCGACCTGTGGTGGGCGGCGGGCGACTCGCGCTCGCGCGGCTTTCTGCTCGGCGGCACTGCCGGGCGCACAACGCTGAACGGCGAGGGCCTGCAGCACGAGGACGGGCATTCGCATGTGTTGGCCGCGCAGATTCCGAACTGCATCCCGTACGATCCGACCTTCGCTTATGAAGTCGCGGTGATCATCCAGGACGGTCTGCGGCGCATGGTGCAGGAGCAGGAGGACGTGTACTACTACCTCACCGTGATGAACGAGAACTACGCGCACCCGGCGATGCCGGAAGGCGCCGAGGCCGGCATCCGCAAGGGTATGTACCTGTTCAAGAAGGGCGGCGCCGGCCAGGGGCCGCGCGTGCAGCTGCTTGGGAGCGGCGTGATCCTGCGCGAAGTCATCGCCGCGGCCGAGCTGCTCAAGAACGATTGGGGCGTGGAGGCCGACATCTGGAGCTGTCCGAGCTTCACGCTGCTTGCACGCGACGGCCAGGACTGCGCGCGCTGGAACCTGCTGCATCCGGCCGAAACGCCGCGCGCGTCTTACGTCGAGCAGTGCCTCAAGGACACGCAGGGTCCGGTGGTGGCCTCGACCGATTACGTGCACGCGTTCGCCGAGCAGATCCGCCTGTTCGTGCCGCGGCGCTACAGCGTGCTCGGCACCGACGGCTTCGGCCGCTCCGACACGCGCGAGAAGCTGCGCCACTTCTTCGAGGTGGACCGCCGCTGGGTTACGATCGCCGCGCTCAAGGCGCTGGCCGACGAGGGCCAGGTGGATCGCGCCCGAATCGCCGAGGCCATCAAGAAGTACGATATCGATCCCGGAAAACCGAATCCGCTGACGGTGTAACTAAAAAACATCTACCGCAAAGACGCGAAGGCGCAAAGGAAAGGCATGTGGAAAATCTTTGCGTTCTTTGCGCCTTTGCGGTGAAGAACTAAATACGAAAAATCAAATGCCCCAGACGATCGAAATCAAGGTCCCCGATATCGGCGACTTCCACGACATCCCGGTGATTGAAGTCATGGTCAAACCCGGCGATGTGGTGAAAGCCGAGGATTCGCTCATCACGCTCGAATCCGACAAGGCCGCGATGGACGTGCCGGCGCCGTCCGCGGGAAAAATCCGGGAAGTGAAGGTGAAGGTCGGCGACAAGGTGTCGCAAGGCACGCTGATCGCGGTGATCGAAGCAGCTGAGGTGCAAGCAACTGCGCCGACCGCCGCACCGTCCGCGCCGCGCCCGGTGGCAGCGCCCGAGCCGGCGGTACAGGCCGCCGGTGGTTTCCCCGCCGGTCCGCCGCCCAAGCCCGGTCAGGGCGAGGAAGTGAATGCGCCGCCGCCGGTGGTGCTGATGCCGGGTCCGGCCGAGATGGTGGCGGCCGCGGTCGGCGGTCCGCGCTCGCACGCGAGCCCCTCGGTGCGCCACTACGCGCGCGAGCTCGGCGTGGATATCGCCCGCGTCAAGGGCACGGGCCCGAAAGACCGCATCCTCAAGGAGGACGTGCAGAATTACGTGAAGGCGGTGATGACCGGCGCGCGCCCGGCCGGCGCCGGTGGGCTCGATCTGCTGCCCTGGCCCAAGGTGGATTTCACCAAATACGGCTCGATCGAAACCAAGCCGCTCGCGCGCATCAAGAAAATCTCCGGCGCCAATCTCGCGCGCAACTGGGTGATGATCCCGCACGTCACGCAGTTCGACGAGGCCGACATCACCGCGCTGGAAAAGCACCGTGTCGCGCTGAACCAGCAGAACGAGAAGCTCGGCATCAAGGTGACGATCCTCGCGTTTCTCATCAAGGCCGTGGTCGACGCGCTCAAGCAATTCCCGGAGATCAACAGCTCGCTCGACGGCGACAACCTCATCGTCAAGCACTACTACCACATCGGCTTCGCTGCCGACACGCCGAACGGGCTGGTGGTGCCGGTGATCCGCGATGCCGACCGCAAGTCGATTCTCGATATCGCGCGCGAGGCCGCGGAACTGGCCAAAAAGGCGCGCGACGGCAAGCTTTCCCCGGGCGAAATGCAGGGTGGCTGCTTCACGATCTCCAGCCTCGGCGGTATCGGCGGCACCGCATTCGCGCCGATCGTCAACGCGCCGGAGGTCGCCATCCTTGGCGTTTCGCGTGCTGAATTTAAGCCGAAATGGGACGGCAAGCGCTTCGTGCCGCGGCTGATGCTGCCGCTGTCGCTTTCCTATGATCACCGCGTGGTCGACGGCGCCGCTGGCGTGCGCTTCACCACCGCTTTGGTCCAGCTCCTGGCCGCAGCCGTGCCGGCAACGAAATCCAAGCCTGCGAAATCGGGTGCGCGTGGCAAGAAGCCGACGCGCACGGCGACCCGTAATAAGAAGAAAAAGAAGCGCTGATTCCGATGCCGCAGATCCTCGAAGTCAAAATCCCCGACATCGGCGACTTCCACGACATCCCGGTGATTGAGGTCATGGTCAAGCCCGGCGATGTGGTGAAAGCCGAGGATTCGCTCGTCACGCTCGAATCCGACAAAGCCACGATGGACGTGCCGGCGCCCGCGGCTGGCACGGTGAAAGAGGTCAAGGTCAAGGTCGGTGACAACGTCTCCAAAGATTCGCTGGTGCTGTTGCTCGAAGTTACCGCCGCAGAGAAACCTGTGACAGCCGCGCCGGCAGCGCCGGCCCCTGCCAAGGCAACACCGACTCCCGCACCCGCTCCGACCGCACCCAAGCCAACTTCGGCGCCCGCCGGGACGTACAAGGGCAAAGTGGACGTCGAGTGCGAGATGCTCGTCCTCGGTGCCGGACCCGGTGGCTACTCGGCCGCGTTCCGCGCCGCCGATCTCGGCATGAAGACCGTGCTGGTCGAGCGTTACGCCGCGCTCGGCGGCGTGTGCCTCAACGTCGGCTGCATCCCGTCCAAGGCATTGCTGCATGTCGCCGCGGTCACGGAAGAGGCGCAGCACCTGAGCGAGCACGGCGTGACGTTCGGCGCGCCGCAATTCGACCTCGACAAGCTGCGCGGCTGGAAGACCAAGGCGGTTGGCAAGCTCACTGGCGGTCTCACGCAGATGGCGAAGGTGCGCAAGGTCGAAGTCGTGCGCGGTGTTGGCACGTTCCTCGACCTGTACCATCTCGAAGTCGCGCTCACCACCGGCGAGGGCCAACAGACGACCGGCGAGAAGAAAGTCGTGCGCTTCGCGAAAGCCATCATCGCCGCCGGTTCGCAGGCCGTGAAACTCCCGTTCATTCCCGACGATCCGCGCATCGTGGATTCCACCGGCGCGCTCGAATTGAAATCAGTGCCGAAGAAGATGCTCGTCATCGGCGGCGGCATCATCGGCCTCGAAATGGCCACGGTGTACTCGGCGCTCGGCAGCCGCATCGATGTCGTCGAGATGCAGGACGGCGTCATGCCGGGCACTGACCGCGATCTGGTGCGCGTGTGGGACAAAATGAACAGCCGGCGCTTCGACCGCGTGATGCTCAAGACAAAAACCGTCAAGGCCGAAGCACTGAAAGAGGGCATCAAGGTCTGGTTTGAAGGTGATAATGCCCCGGACGGACCTCAGGTTTACGACCTCGTGCTGGTCGCCACCGGGCGCGCGCCGAACGGGAAGAAGATCGGCGCCGACAAGGCCGGCGTGGCGGTGACCGATCGCGGATTTATTGAAGTCGACAAGCAGCTGCGCACCAATGTGTCGCACATCTTTGCTATCGGCGACATCATTGGCCAGCCGATGTTGGCGCATAAGGCCGTACACGAGGGCCATGTCGCGGCCGAAGCCGCCGCCGGCCAGAAAAGCTTTTTCGACGCGCTGGTGATTCCGTCGGTGGCCTACACCGATCCCGAGATCGCCTGGGTCGGTGTCACCGAGGACGAGGCGAAGAAGCAGGGACGCAAGCTCGGCAAGGCGGTGTTCCCGTGGGCCGCCTCGGGCCGCGCCATCGCCAACGGCCGTGACGAGGGCTTTACCAAGATTCTCGTGGACGAGGAAACCCACCGTGTCGTCGGCGCCGGCATCGTCGGCACCCATGCCGGCGACCTCATCAGCGAGCTGGCGTTGGCCATCGAGATGGGTTGCGACCCCGAGGACATCGGCCGGACCATCCACCCGCACCCGACGCTGGGCGAGTCGGTCGGCATGGCGGCCGAGGTGTTCGAGGGCGTTTGCACCGATCTACTACCCCCGCGCAAGAAGTAATCTGCACCGGCCCGGTCTCCCGGGCTTCGACTCCAGGGATGGAGGAGGTAGGCGGCGTCGGGAACAAGCCGCCGAGAGGTTATAATCTACCGGCCCCGGCAACCGCCGGGGCTGCTTATTTTTTGAACATCGCCTCCATGACCAAGATCAAGAAAGTAGTGCTCGCCTATTCCGGCGGGCTCGATACCTCCGTCATCCTCAAGTGGCTGCAGGAGACCTACGACTGCGAGGTCGTGACCTTCACCGCCGACATCGGCCAGGGCGAGGAGCTCGCGCCGGCGCGCGCCAAGGCGCGCAAGATGGGCGTGAAGCAGATTTTCATCGACGACCTGCGCGAAGAGTTTGTGCGCGACTTCGTGTTCCCGATGTTCCGCGCGAACACGATCTACGAGGGCGAGTACCTGCTCGGCACCTCGATCGCGCGCCCGCTGATCGCCAAGCGCCAGATCGAGATCGCGAACAAGGTCGGCGCCGACACCGTGTGTCACGGCGCCACCGGCAAGGGCAACGACCAGGTGCGCTTCGAGCTCGGCTACTACGCGCTGCGCCCGGACATCAAGATCATCGCGCCGTGGCGCGAGTGGGACCTGACCTCGCGCGAGAAACTCATGGCCTATGCCGAAAAGCACGGCATCCCGGTCGAGATGAAGCGTGGCAAGAAGTCGCCGTACTCGATGGACGCCAACCTGCTGCACATCTCTTATGAAGGCGGCATCCTGGAGAATCCGTGGAAGGAGCCGGAGGCGGACATGTGGCGCTGGTCGGTGTCGCCGGAGAAGGCGCCGAACCGCGCGACCTACATCGAACTCACCTACCGCCGTGGCGATATCGTCGCGATCAACGGCAAGCCGATGTCGCCGGCGACGGTGCTGGCGACGCTGAACAAGCTCGGCGGCGCCAACGGCATCGGCCGTACCGACATCGTCGAGAACCGCTATGTTGGCATGAAGTCGCGCGGCGCCTACGAGACACCGGGCGGCACCATCATGCTGCGAGCGCACCGCGCCATCGAATCGCTCACGCTCGACCGCGAGGTGGCGCACCTGAAGGATGACCTGATGCCGCGTTACGCCGCACTCATCTACAACGGTTACTGGTGGAGTCCGGAAAGAAAGATGCTGCAAACGATGATCGACGCCTCACAAGAGTCGGTGAATGGCGTCGTGCGCCTCAAGCTCTACAAGGGCAACGTCACCGTCGTCGGGCGCAAGTCCGAGCGCGATTCGCTGTTCGACCCCTCGATCGCCACGTTCGAGGAGGACAAGGGCGCGTACGACCAGAAGGACGCCGAGGGCTTCATCAAGCTGAATGCGCTGCGCATGCGCATCGCCGCCAAGCGTCGTAAGAAGAGGTAATCCATGAGCTTCAAGAACGTCGAAGTCAAAAAGAAGGCCAACGTCTATCACGGCGGCAAGGTCACGAGCCGCACCGTTGTCACGCCGCAGGGTGAGATGAAGACGCTCGGCGTGATGCTGCCCGGCACCTACCGCTTCAGTACCCAGGCGCCCGAGGTGATGGAAATCACCCAGGGCCACTGCCGCGTAAAGCTCGCCGACCAGCAGACCTGGACCGACTACCCGGCCGGCAGCAGCTTCACCGTGCCTGGCAATTCGCACTTCGAGATCGAAGTTACCGACTTGCTCGATTACGTCTGTCACTTTGGCTGAACCGGGCATTTTGTTTGTAGAGAGGTAACGTCGTGCGCGTGCTGCATACCATGATCCGGGTCGGTGACCTCGACCGTTCCATTCGCTTCTATACCGATGTCCTCGGCATGAAATTGCTGCGCCAGCAGGACTACCCGGACGGCAAGTTCACGCTGGCGTTCGTGGGTTACGGTCCGGAATCGGAACATGCCGTGATCGAGTTGACCTACAACTACGGTGTCGAGAAATACGAACTCGGCTCCGCCTTCGGCCATATCGCCCTCGAAGTCGAGGACGCCTACAAGGCCTGCGAGGAGATCAGGAAGCGCGGCGGCAAGGTGGTACGCGAGGCCGGACCGATGAAGCATGGCACGACGGTTATCGCCTTCGTGGAAGACCCGGACGGCTATCGCATCGAATTGATACAAAAGGGATCGCGTCGTGGCTGAAAATAGCAGTAGTGGTCTTCTGGGTTGGCTCGATCGTATACCCCTGGGGCTTCTGACGATCGGTGCCGTATTGCTCGGGCTCGCGCCGTTCCTGCCCGAGCCGCACCTGTGGGAGAAGCTCAAAATGCTCGCGGCTGGGACGTTGAAGCGGCCAATCGACATCTTCGACCTCGCGATGCACGCCTCGTTACTCCTCCTGCTCGGACTCAAACTTTTCCGCCAATGGAACCGGCGGCACAGACCCGGATAACGCCGGGCGCGTCGAGCGTGCGTTTGTCCGTGGCCGTGATTCTGCCGGTTCGGAACGAGGCGGCTGTCCTCGAAGCGGCGCTGGCTGACCTGCTGGTCCGGCACGACCCCCTTGAAGTCATTGTCGTCGATGGCGGCAGCCACGACGCTTCGCGTGCGATTGCCGACGGTTTTTCTTCACGCTATCCAGTGCGGGTGTTCAATGCGCCCGCCGGGCGGGCATTGCAGATGAACGCCGGTGCCGCTGCGGCGCGCGCCGATATCCTGTTGTTCCTGCACGCCGACACGCGCCTGCCACCGAATGCGTTCGAGCGGGTACGCGACGCGATCGGCAGAGGGCATGTCTGGGGACGGTTCGACGTGCGCCTCGACGGTGCGCCGTTTGCCTATCGCGTCATCGAAGGGCTCATGAACCGCCGCTCGGCGCTGACCGGCATCGCCACCGGCGACCAGGCGATCTTCGTGCGCCGCGATGTCTTCGAGTCCCTCGGCGGTTACGTGCCGATCGCGCTGATGGAGGACATCGAGCTTTCCCGCCGCCTGAAGCGGCGGGATCGCCCGGCGCGCATTACCGATCCCGTGAAGACGTCGGCACGGCGCTGGGAGCGCTACGGCATTGTCCGGACCGTGTTGCGCATGTGGGGGTTGCGGTTTCTTTACTGGGTTGGCGTTTCACCGGCACGTCTGGCACGCTGGTATCCATGAGCGTCTCTTCGCATATCCTGCGCCAGCCGCAACTGGCGCTGTTCGCCCGACAGCCCGTGGCCGGGCAGACAAAGACGCGCCTGCAGCCGGACTACCCGCCGGTGCGGGCGGCCGAGATCGCGGCGTACCTGATCCGCGCCACCGCCGAACTCGCGGTGTCGTCCTGGCCGGGCGATGTCTATCTGTACGGCGCGCCGGATGCGGAGCATCCGCTGTTTCGCGAGCTGGCGCGCGACCTGGGAATCGCGCTCGCCGCGCAGCGCGGCGCCGACCTGGGTGAGCGGATGCTGAACGCGCTGCGCGACGGGCTTGCACGGCGTAACGCCGCCGCGATTCTCGGTTGCGACGTGCCGCACTGCAGCTGGGACCTGCTCGATCAGGCCAACGATTGGCTGGCGCAGGGCCGCAACGTCCTTGGCCCGACGGAGGATGGCGGCTACTATTTCATAGGCCTGAGCTGCGACCGTCCCGAACTGTTTACCGACATCCCCTGGGGCACGCCGGGCGTGCTGCCCCGAACGCTGGAACGGGCCGCGGCGCTTGGCATCGAGTTCGAGCAACTGCCGGCGTTGACCGACATCGACACCGCCGCGGATCTGTGGCTGGTGTCGCAGGACTTCCCGCCGCTTCGGCAGTTCATGCGCTAAAAAAATCGGGCGATGCCGCAGGGCATCGCCCGATTCTGAACCAGTCCAGGCGCTTAACGCGCTGCGGTCTTGGCGCCCTCGGGCACAATCACGTTGAACCCGAGCAGTAGCCACTCCTGCATGCCGCCACGATAATAGTAGAGCTTGCTCGTGGGATAGCCGAGCTTGACCAGTGCGCGAATCGCGCGCGGCGACTGGTCGCACCATGCCCCGTTACAGAACAGCAGCAATTCCTTGGCGTGGGAGAAATCCAGGCTGAACGAGCGCCTGGTCTGGCCGAAGTCGTCGGTGCCGCGCAGATCGGAGTTGGAGAAGTTCACCGACGTGCCTCGCTTCACGCCCAGCGACTCGAGCGTCTTCGCGAATTTGGGATCGGCCTCGTTGAGCTCGAACGTCGTGAACGGGATGTTGATGGAGCCCGGGATCGTGCCTTTCTTGAACCATTCCTCGGTGCGCGCATCGAGGAGGACACCCGTGCCCTTTTCAAGCTTGTTCTTGATGAATTCGAGTAATTCCAGTTCGCCCACCGTGGCGACGCCGGGGACCGGCACCATCTCGTGCACGCAGAACGGCGGGCATTTGCGCGAGGTCTTGGCGAAACCGCCGGTGAGTGCATTCTCCTGATCCTGGACGCGCTCGATGGTGTATTTTTTTCCATGAGCCGTAAAAGCAAGTTCGGACATGAAGGGCGTGATGCGCACCTCCTTGGTCCCGGCCGGGGGCGCTGTCCTGGGCGCCTCTTTTTTCACGACGGTTTCTGCCGCCAATGCGGCCATGGTCGAGGCCAATCCCAATACCAGGGCCGCGGTCCAACCCATCCACGGGCGGCGTTGCGCGGTCGTCATATCGTGTACCTTCATGAATTCACCTCTTTTTTGTCGAGAGCGAGATAATTTTCGATACCACGGGATGGAACCGCGCTGCGCCCGGGCTGTCCGTCTGGTCGTACTCTGCGCGAACCGTGTTTTTCTCTTCCGGCGTTAGCAACGAGTAGAGTGCAAAACTCGCCGGGAAAGCCTCGCGCAGTTTTGTTTCGAATGCGGCCTGGGATTCCTTCGGTGCCGGCGCGGCCGCCGGGGCCGGAGTAGGCGCCGGCGCGGCCGCCGCCTTTCTGGCGGTGGATGGTGCCGGACGCGATTTGGCCATGCTCTTTTCCAGGGTTTCGCGCTCGCGCTGTGCCTGGCCCAGCGTCTCCAGGCGGCTGCCCTCGGCCATGATCTCGCGTGTGTAGTCGTCCGCCGGCGCCGCGTGCCCTGCCTGCGGCATGGCGCCAAACGATATCAGTGCCACGATTGCCGCCGGCAATGCAGCGCGCCGGGCACCCCGAAGATATTTGCAAGTCAGGATCGATTTCCTGTCGTGAGTCTGTTTGTGCATGGCACCCCCGTGCCTGTCTCGTCAGCGTATCGGCGTTCCGGATCGGAAATTAATACCGTCTTCGCATTACTCCTCGCAGCCGGGCTCGTCGTTGTCTGAGCCGGTTTTCTTGATAGTCGTAGTGGGCGGCTGGCTGGCCTTGAGCTTGTTGCGTCCATCCGGCGGGTTGCCCGCCGCGGTCGTAACGGGTGGTGGTTCGGCGCTGTTTTCTGTCGCCGGCACCGCCGGTGTGGACGCCGCCAACCATAAGGTTGTCAATGCAACAACAGGCATGGTCCGCTGCTCCAGACTCGTTACCCCGCGGTACGGGATACCACCGCGAGTCGTAGGCTGAAAATGCATAGAACATGCCAGCGTATGCGTGCAGCGAAGCTGCGGATTCGCGGTCGGATTTTCTGGTCGATACATGACAGCTTGTCAGAAATGACAGGGGGCACCTGACAGACGTGTCAGGCGGTCATCTAACGGGCGAAGGTTCGGTCGTTATGCCAAACGGGTGAGGAAGGTTCAGCCGCTGAGCGCCCCGCCGCAGGACGAGCCGGCGCCGGCGGTGCAGCCCAGGCAATGCGTGCCCGTGGCGATGGCGCTGTCTTCGAGTGTCGCGGGGTCGATATCCCAGAGATGCCGCGGCATACACCCGGCGAGCGGCAGGTTCAGCATCTGGTTGAAGTCGCAGTCGTAAACGTAGCCGCGCCAGTCCACGCTCAGGAGATGCCGGCACATGAGTTCCGGTACGGTCCCGGGATTGAAGCGTTCCTCGAGCAATTGCAGGTAGGCGTCGTACTTGCCCTCGCGTTCAAGCCAGTGGGCGAAGCGATTGATCGGCAGGTTGGCGAGCGTCAGCAGGTGGGTAAACTCGATACCGAAATCCGCGTGCAGGTGCTGGCGGTAATCGGCCTCGAGCTTCGCCTGCGGTCCCGGCAGGAACGCGCCGCCGGGGTTGTACACCAGGTCGAGCATGAGCCGTTCCTGGATCCCATAACCGACGGCGTTCAACCGTCGCAGCGCCTCGATGCTCTTGTCGAATACGCCGCGCCCGCGTTGAGCGTCGACATTTGCGCGCGTGTAGCAGGGGAGCGAACAGACCAGACGCACGTTGCGTTCGGCGTACCACGCGGCGAAGTCTTCCTGCCCCGGTTCGAGCAGCACCGTGAGGTTGCAGCGCGCGGTGACGGAGGCGCCAAGCGCGAGAAAGCCATCCACGAAACGGCGGAAATGCGGGTTGGCTTCCGGCGCGCCGCCAGTGATGTCCACGTCTCGGATTTCGTGCCGCTTCGCCCAGTCGAGAACGCGCGCCATCGTCTCCCAGGTCATGACTTCGGTGCGTTTCGGCCCGGCGTCGACGTGGCAATGATGACAGGCCTGGTTGCACAACTTGCCGACATTCACCTGCAGCGTCTGCAGCGGCGCGCGCGCAAGCCGCAGGCCGTAGCGGTCGAGGCAGGTGTCAAAGGGGTTGGGCGCCAGCTGGCGCAGCGGTTGATTCGTCACGCTATCTATTATCTCCCAACCAGCGGCGGCGCAGCCAATGGTCGAACGACAGCTTGCCCGGACCGCGCAGCAGCGGCACCAGCAGCAGCGTCCCGTAGAGCTGGTGCTGCGCGAGCCCGAATTCCTCCAGGCCGGGGTAGGAGACGACCGCCACAATGTTGAACACGAACAACACGAACGCCGCGAACCGGCCACCGAGGCCGAGCGCAAGCAGCACGGGAAAGACCAGCTCCACCGCGGTTCCGAGATAGGCCGCCGCGGCCGGCGCCAGCAGCGGCACCTGGTATTCGGTTTGGAACAGCGTGATCGTCGTGGGATTCATATGGAGGAAGGGAAAACCTCCGTCCACGTTGATTTTCGTGAGCGCGGAGTCCCAGAAGAATTTGGCGGCCCAAAGCCGGACGCCTAGGTCCGCGATCGGCGCAAGGGCGTCGAGGCCGTGGATGACCGGTTTCGCGAGATTGACGGTGCGGGTGAGCAGGGACATGGCGCTTCTCCTGTTATGGCGTAATGTCGTTCATCACGTCGAACCCGGTGAGCGTGACCGATCGAACGTGCCGTTGCATCGCCTGCGCAACGTCGAAATCAGCGGCAGCGGCCAGGGCGGCCTCGGTCGCCGCCGCCAGCGGCCGGCCCGCGGCCAGTGCCGCCAGCCAGGCATATTCGCCCACGGACAGCGGCTCGATTTCGACATCGAGCCCGTGGCGCACGACGAGCAGTCGTGCCGCGCCCTCGGCGAGGTCCACGGCCGGGTCGCCTTCGAAATCCGGCTGGTTGACCTGCCAGATGCGCAGCACCGGGTAGTCCGAGGCGAGCAGCCGCGCCGATGGATGCAGCCGGAACACGAGCGAACCGTAATGTTCTGGCGCGACCGCAGCGAGCGCGTCGAGCGAAAGCGGCTGCGCTTCGGCCGCGTGGTACGCTTCCTGCCACGCCCATTCCAGGCGCGCCACGTCGGGAAGGTACGGAAGCGTCTGCGCCGCCGGGAACGCCGCAAGAAAACCGGCGAAGTTCCCGCCGAAGTCGTGCAGGTTGCCCGAGCGCGGTGGATGGCGGCGGATGTAACTGTCGGCCGCGTACGCGAAGAATCCCTCGGCCACGAGCCGGTGTACCACGGGATAGTCCGCTATGAGCGCATCGGTGAGGTTGGCGAAGGTGTTATGACGATAGATCTGGAGATGGCGCGCCGCGGGAAACGTGCCATCGCAGATATGGGCATGTACCGCCGGTACATCGTTCCAGATGCCGTCGGCGAATTCCCGTTGTAATTCACGCAGCATCGGCGTCATGGACGCGCTCCAGAATGCGGTCCGCCATTGCGGCCTCTTCGACCAGCACCGCGAGCGCGGGCAAGTCGCTGTCCCACTCGATCAATGTCGGACGCAGACCAAGGCGCGCGACCGTTTCGCGATAGAGCTCCCACACCACATCGCACACGCGGGTATTGTGGGTATCGATCAGGATATCGCCGTCCTCGTGGTGCTTGACCGTGTGGCCGGCGAGATGGATCTCCTGGACGCGATCGGCGGGAATGGCGCGCAGATAAACACGGGGATCGAATCCGTGATTGCACGCGCTCACGTAGACGTTGTTGACGTCGAGCAGAATGTCGCAGTCGGCGCGTTCCGCCGCTGCGGTCAGGAATTCCCACTCCGGAATGGTCGAGTGCCTGTAGCGGAGGTAACTGGACGGATTTTCGACCAGGATTCGACGCCCGAGGAATTCCTGCGTCTCGACAATGCGCGCCACGATGTGATCAAGCGCTTCTTCCGTGTAGGGCAGCGGCAGGAGGTCGTTGAGGTAGCGCCCGTCGATGGACGACCAGGACAGGTGGTCGGAAACGAGCCCGGGTTCGATGCGCGCGATGAGCTGTTGCAGCTTGCGCAGATGCTCTCGATTGAGCGGGTCCGCGGAACCGAGCGAGAGCCCCACCCCATGCAGGCTCACCGGGTAGTGCACGCGCGCACGTTCGAGGTAATGGAGCGGCGCGCCGCCGTCGCCGAAATAATTCTCGCTGTGGACTTCGAGCCAGCCGACGTCGGGGGGCGTCTCGGTGACGTCGCGATAATGCGGCGCGCGCAGCCCGATCCCGGCACGTGCCGGGATCGGAGCAGAAACCCTGGTGGCTGCGCGGGCCGGCATGCCGGTTACTTGGTTGATTTCAACGCGGCGCCGACGATCTTCTCGCAGCTGCCCTTCGGCAGAAGGATGAAGGCGCTCTTGTCACCGTCCTTCTTGGAGGTGCCGGCACATGCGCTCTTGGCTGTCTGGCAGTCGTTTTTGCCGGCCTTGGCGACGCCGTAGCATTTTTCCGTTTCCACCTTTTCGGCGGCACCGGCCGGCGCGAGCACGGCGAACGCAAGCACGCCGGCAATGGCGCTGGCGAGCACAACCGGGGAATACTTCGTTTCAGCATGTTTCATGACGTTGTCTCCTGTAAGGTTGGACCATGGCGGACGATCCGCCGTTAAATTGCGCCGGAACCGGTACTAGGGTTGCTTGTCGCGCAGTTCGCGCGCGATACGCTCGCGCGCGTCTTGCGACAGCCGTAACGGTTCCGGTGCGTTCGCCCTGCGGCCAAACCGCCGCACCGCGGTACGAAGGAACGCCGCCTGGTCCGCGAAGGAGCGGCACGCGCCGCAAACCAGCAAATGCATGCGCAACGCGATCCGCTCCCGCCACGCCAGGCGCCGATCGAGCGATTGAGACACCAGCAGGCTCGTTTCCTTGCAGCTCAACATGCCGGCCTCATTCTTTCGATACGTTCGCGAACCAGTGGATTTCCAGACATTGCCTCAGGCGCAACCGCGCGCGATGAAGCATGACCCACAGGTTAGTCGGCGATACGTCCAGAACCTTACACGCCTCGGCGCCCGCCACGCCGTCGATTTCGCACAGGGCGAACGCCTGGGCCTGGGCCGACGGCAGGGTATCGATACAGCCGGACAGCGCTTTCCAGAACTGCTGCTGTTCCAGCGCCGTGTCCGGGTCTGGCCAGGGGGAAGGCGGCGTACGCCAGTGATCACCGTTTTCGGCGTCGAACAGGTGTTCGAGCAGCTCGTCCGTTTCGGCGGCATCGAGGGGCGTTTCCAGCGGCGCCTCGCGCCCGAGCCGGCGCCAGTGGTCGGCGAGCTTGTGCTTGAGAATGCCGATGAGCCAGGTGCGTTCGGAGGAGTGGCCGGCGAAATCACGGTGCGATCGCAGGGCCGCGAGCAGCGTATCCTGCACCAGGTCCTCCGCGGCGTCGCGGTCGTGCGCTCGCAGCAAGGCGTAACGAAATAGGGCGTCGCCATGCATGTCGAGCCACGCTTCGGGCGCCGTACCTTGCGTCGTGACCGGAAGGGGTCGGGAGTGGATACGACGCAGGACCGCGCCCATGGGTATGCGCCCGCTACTTCTTCAGGGCCGCAGGCGACGCCAGCGATCCCCCGGCGAGTTTCTCGCATGTGCCTTTCGGCACATAGACCCAGGCGTCGCGCTGGTAGTCCTGTTTGGCGGTCCCGGCGCATACCGAGGCAGCGGTGGAACAGTCGTTTTTGCCGGCCTTGGACACGCCGTAGCATTTTTCCTGTTCCTTGCAGAACACCAGCGGCTCGGCGGCATGGGCGGTTGCCGCGCCGAGAACGCCGAGACTCAGGACACCGGCAATGGCCGTGGCCAGACTGCGATGGGGACGATTCATGGGGCTCTCCGCGTGGTTTCGTTGTTGTCCACGCCGGCGATGTTGTCGGCGCGCACCACCTATGACCCGGCCCGCGACCAGGAGTTTCCGGCCGGGCGTCGGCCGACCGGCCGTGGACCCGTCAATATTGCAGCGTCTTGAACAGCCCGAGGACGGTGGAATACTGGTAGAGGTGGTTGATGCCATCGAGCGGGCCGAGCTCGCCGTTGCCGTACATGCCCGCGATTGGCAGGCCGGGGAAACGCGTACGCAGCAGGTCGAGGTCGCGGTCGCGGTTGCCGTAGAACTGCGGTCCGCGCCCGAGGCAGGGGAAGAGCAACGCGAAATCGGGCGCCTCGCCCAGTTCTTCGGCCGCGCGCTCGGCGGTGACGCGCATGTCGCGCTCGGCGGCGAGCGTGTCACGCATCGCCCAGAATAGGCGCTCGCCGCGCGACAGCGGCTGCGCCAGGATGATGGACTGGTCGCGCGGGTTGGCGGCGACGATGGGATTGATGCGGTAGCGCCCGTCGCGGATCGCGGTGGTCGGGTCGCCGAAGGTCACGCCGCCGAGGATCAGGTGCAGCGGGATGCGCTCCATGGCGCGCACCGATGCCGGCAACGACTGCACCAGCACCGACAGCGCCGGGTAGCCGCCGAGACTGCGCACCTCGACATCGTCCGCCTCGGCGACCTCGATCGGCGAGGTTAGCGCGCGCACGCCTTGCGATACACGGATCGCGGCGCGCGCGCCTTCGATCACCGCTTCGGCACGGCCGTCCTCGTTCACGCGTCCCGCACTCCAGACCTGGAACGGTCCCTGGCCCTGAACGTCGCCGGAGACACCGCCGAGGCGATGGGCCGTGACGTCGAGCCAGCCGGCGCCGAGACCCGCGGGCGTGCACAGGCTCAGCACCGTGGACGACTCGTCGGCGAGGTCGCCGCCCACGGGCGGGCGCAGGCGCAGGGGATCGGTGAGGATCATGGCCGCGGCGCCCGGGCTGTCGAGCACCCATTCCTGTTCCGTGAGAATGCCGGCGCCGGTGGCGCCGATCACCTGCAAACAATGACTCTCGCGCGCCGCCGCGCGCAGCGCGGGCATCGGGTCGGCGGCGTATTCCGGCGTGAGGAACAACACGACCGTGGACGCGCGGTTCACGCCCGCGCGCCGCATCGCCAGGCGCACGGCCGCGGCCGCGTGCTCGGGCGACGCGCGGTGTCCGTGGCTCAGGCCGGTGGCGGCGGGACGCGGGTTCATGACGCCGCCTCCGAAAGGCCGAGCCGGATCGTTGCGGTAATGTTGTCGGCGGCTTGTGTCAATTCGCCGGTCGCATCCCCGCTTCGCGGGGGCCCTGCTCTGCGGCTCATGCCACTACTCCGTTTTGTCCGGGTACTCGCATAGATCATAGATCACGCAGGACCCGCAGCGCGGCTTGCGCGCAATACAGGTGTAACGGCCGTGCAGAATCAGCCAGTGGTGCGCGTCCTGGCGGTAACGCGCCGGCACCTCCGCGTGTAGCCGGTCTTCTACCGCGCGCACGTTCTTACCGGGCGCGAGCCCGGTGCGATTGGCGACACGGAAGATGTGAGTATCGACGGCGATGGTCGGGTGACCGAAAGCGGTGTTGAGCACCACGTTCGCGGTCTTGCGCCCCACGCCCGGGAGCGCCTGCAGCTCCTCGCGTGTGTGTGGCACCTGGCCGCGATGGCGTTCGAGCAGCAGGCGGCAGGTTTTGAGGATGTTGGCCGCCTTGGTGTTGTAGAGGCCGATGGTCTTGATGTGGCGTTTGAGGCCGCGCAGACCGAGGTCGAGCAGTTGCCGCGGCGTGTTCGCGACCTTGAACAATTCCGCGGTCGCCTTGTTCACGCTCTTGTCCGTCGCCTGCGCCGACAGGATGACGGAGACCAGCAGCTCGAACGGCGTGCCGTATTTAAGCTCGGTCGTCGGCGCCGGATTGGCGCGCTTCAGCCGTCTGAATATCTCGGATCGCTGGGCGGCGTTCATGGACGACGCCCGTCGCGCTTGCGTCGTGCGCGCTCGAGCGCGGCATGAATCTCCGTGCGGATCACGTCGCGCGGCGGGAACACGGAACCGCGGCGCGCGCGCAGCGCTTGACGACGCGCCACACGCGTCCGTCGCGCCTCGGCGCGGTGGCGCCAGTTTTCGGTTTCCGCCGATGTGTACTCGGGCCAGGGACCGGCACCGGCCGGCAATGCCATCGGGACGAAGACGATGCAATCCACCGGGCAGGGCGGCGCGCACAGGCCGCAGCCGTTGCATTCGGCGATCAGCACCGTGTGCATCCGCTTGCGTGCGCCGACGATGGCATCCACCGGGCAGACGTCGAGACACTTGCGGCAGCCGATGCAGTGCGCCTCGTCGATGACCGCGCGCGTGCGGGGCTCGTGCACGCCGCAGCCGGGATCGAGCGGTTTGCGAGGTCGGTGCAGGATTTCCGCCAGCGCCTGCAGCGTTATTTCGCCGCCGGGCGGGCAGCGATTGATGTCGGCGCGGCCGGAGGCCAATGCCTCGGCGTAGGCGCGGCAATGCGGGTAACCACAGCGCGTGCACTGTGTTTGCGGCAGGCGGGCGTCGAGTTGCGCCGCGAGATCGTTGAAGACTGACATGCGCCGCAGTATGGCGAGGCGGCGAGCGTGAGGCAACGCCTCAGCGACGGGGTTTTGAGTAGTGATTCAGTTCCTGGATGTCCTTGAGCGCCTGCACGAGCGGACGCGGCACGGCAAGCGCATAGCCCTGACCGTAGTCCACGCCGAGCTTCACCAGAGTTTCGCGGATGGCGTCGTTTTCCACATATTCGGCGACGGTCTGGATGCCCATGGCGTGCGCCACCTGGTTGATCGAGTTCACCATGGCCACGTCGGAGGCGTCGTCCGGCAGGTTGCGGATAAAGACGCCGTCGATCTTGAGGTAGTCCACGCGCATGCTCTTGAGGTAGGCGAACGAGGACAGGCCGCTGCCGAAGTCGTCGAGCGCGAAGCGGCAGCCGGCGCCCTTGAGCGTGCCGATGAGCCGCATGGCGGTCGCGAGGTTGGTGACCGCCGCGGTTTCCGTGATTTCGAAACACAGGTGTTTGGGGGGCACGCCGCTTTCGCGGATCGACTCCAGCACGAACGGCAGGAATTCCGGATCGTAGAGCGACTGCCCGGACAGGTTGATGTTGAAGCAACCGAAATCGGAGAGGCCCTCCCAGTTCAGGGTTCGCAGCTGTTCGAGCGTCTCGCGCACCACCCAGCGGTCGATCATCGGCATCAGGTGGTAACGCTCGGCCGCCGGCAGGTAGGCCGCGGGCGTGACGATGTGGCCGGTCTCGTCGGCGAGGCGCGCCAGGATTTCGTAGTGGCCGGCGTGTTTTTTCCGGCCCTTGAGCGGCTGGATCGCCTGACAGTAAAGCGTGAAGCGGTTTTTGCGTACCGCTTCGTTCAGGCGCTGTACCCAGCCGATTTCGCGTTGCCGGCGCAGAATGGTGAGGTCGTTTTGCTGGTAGAGGTGCACGCGGTTGCGGCCCTCGTCCTTGGCGACGCGACAGGCCACGTCCGCCGACTGCATGGCATCGTAGATGCTGTTGGTGTCGGCGGTGACGCGCACCACGCCGATGCTCGCGGCCACGCTGAACGTCTTGTCCTCCCAGGTGAAGCGAAAATCGCGGATCGCCTCGCGCAGCTCCTCGGCCAGGCCACCGGCGCGTTCGAGTGCACAGTTCTCGAACAGCAATACGAACTCGTCGCCGTCCGGGCGCGCGAGGGCCGTGCCGTGCGGCAGGCGCGACCGGAGCAGCTGGGCGAGCTGGCGCAGCAACTCGTCGCCCGCGGCATGACCGCTGGAGTCGTTGACGAGTTTGAACAGGTCAAGATCGATGTAGCAGAGCGCATGCTGCGCGCCGTTGGAGCGTGTGCGGTCGAGGGCCGATTGCAGGTGTTTTTCGAACTCGCGCCGGTTGTACAGGCCGGTCAGGGTATCGTGGGTTGCCTGGTGGGCGATCTCGCGCGCCAGCGCGCGCATCTCGGTGACGTCGCGGAATATCAGCACGGCGCCCAGCACCTCGCCCACGGCGCCGCGCAGCGGGGTGGCGGCGAGTTCGATGGCGTGTTCCTCTCCGCGCCGGCCGGTGAGCACGATGTCGGTGTCCGCAGTCACGACCTCTCGGCCGGCGAGGGCGCGCGCGACCGGATTTTGCACGGGCTTGCGCGTGCTGTCGTGCGCGATGGTGAAGATCTCGCCGATGCGGCGCCCGCGCGCCTCCTGCGTGTCCCAGCCGGTGAGACGCTCGGCAATCGGGTTCAGGTATTCCACGCGCCCGGTGCCGTCGGTGCTGATGACGCCGTCGCCCATGGAATGGAGCGTCGCCAGGGCGCGTTCCTTTTCCTGGTGCAGCTCCACGTCGGCGCGGCGCGCGCGGCGTATCACCGCAACGGCGATCACGAAACCGAGCGTGACGATGAGGAGCGAGAGTGCGACCAGCAGGCCGCGCGCCTGCTGGTAGGCGCGTTTGGTTTCCTCGACGGCGCTGTCGGCCTGGCGCTTCTGAAGCGCATAAAGCTGCGCGAGTTGTTCGAGTACCGCGTCCTGGGTCGGGATCGCCTGGTCGAGCAGCAGCCGCTGCGCATCGCGCAGCTGTCCCTGAAAGGCCAGCTCGACCACGTGGTCCTGGACCGCGCGCGCCACGCCGGTGAGCCGGCCTTGTTGCTCGAGCAGTTCGCGTTCTTCCGCCGACAGCTGCATCTCCAGGAGCCGGCCGCGTGCCGCGGCGAACTCGCCCGCGAGATTGTTGAACCGTAGCCACTGCTCGTCACGCTCGAACGGATCGCTGAGCAGAATCAGCTTCTGCAGGCTCACGATGCGCTCGCGCGCGTTGTGGCGCATCTGCGTGGCGAGCTCGATGCGCTCCATGTGCACGTTGACGATTTTTCCGAGTCGGCGCTCGGCGACGTTCATGTAGACGACGCCGAGAGCGGTCAGCAGCACCATCAGCGCAAGCAGCGCGGCAAACCCGGCGCCGACGCTCAGCCGGCGGCGCGGGGGGGAGGCAGGCAACGGCGCAGCGGTCATGTCAGGCACAGGAAACCGTGCGTGCGGTGTGTGGACCGAGAGTCATGTTCGTGTCGGCTATCGAGGTCGGATCGCCGGAAGATGATTATTCTGCACAACTGATGTACCACACTATTTATGCGTGGAAAATACCATTCCAGGTTAACTGACAAATCGAAATCCCTGTAGCGTAATGTTTTCTGCCTGTAACGTCTGAGATAGGAGCTTTAAAAGTACTGGTCAACGCGGCGCGCGGCGGCGTTTTGCGCCTGTATTTCTTGGCCGTGTGGCCGCCCCACGCAAAGGACGATCGTTTCCGGCCGGGGGCAAGCCGGTGTGCTGGGTCAGGAAGCGTTTGCCCTTTGCCGCCATTGCCATGTCAGACGTTCCCGCCGGTTGCCAGGCCGGGATCAGCTGGTGCCGGCCGGGTCCGATCAGGTCGGCGCGGCCCATGCGCTTGAGCGTGGCGCGCAGCACCGGCCAGTTGGCCGAGTCGTGGTAGCGCAGGAACGCCTTGTGCAGCCGGCGCATCTTGAGGCCCTTGGGGACGGTAACCTCCTCGGAGGCGGGTGTGACCTTGTGCAACGGGTTTTTGCCGGAGTGGTACATGGCCGTGGCCGTGGCCATGGGCGAGGGCAGGAAGGTCTGCACCTGGTCGGCGCGAAAGCCGTGTTTCTTGAGCCACAACGCCAGCTGCAACATGTCCGTGTCGGTGGTGCCCGGGTGCGCGGCGATGAAGTAGGGGATCAGATACTGCTCCTTGCCGGCCTGTTTCGAGTACATCTCGAACAGTTGTTTGAAACGGTCGTAGGCGCCTATCCCCGGCTTCATCATCTTCGACAGCGGTCCAGGCTCGGTGTGCTCGGGCGCGATCTTGAGATAGCCGCCGACGTGGTGCGTGACCAGTTCCTTCACGTATTGCGGCGAGCGGCTGGCGAGGTCGTAGCGCACGCCGGAGGCCACCAGCACCTTCTTCACGCCGGGAATCGCGCGCACGCGGCGGTAGAGCCGGATCAGCGCCGAGTGATCGGTGTTGAGGTTCTGACAGATGTCGGGATACACGCACGACGGCTTGCGGCAGGCGGCCTCGATCTCGCGACTCTTGCAGGCGATGCGGTACATGTTCGCCGTCGGTCCGCCGACGTCGGACACGACGCCGGTGAAGCCGGGCACGCTGTCGCGCAGGGTTTCGATTTCGCGTACCACCGATTCCTCGGAGCGGCTCTGGATGATGCGGCCCTCGTGCTCGGTGATGGAGCAGAAGGTGCAGCCGCCGAAACAGCCGCGCATGATGTTCACCGAAAACCGGATCATCTCGTAGGCCGGGATGCGCGCATCGCCGTAGGCCGGATGCGGCAGGCGCGTGTACGGCAATTCGTACACGCGGTCGAGCTCTTTGGTGGTGAGCGGAATCGGTGGTGGATTGAGCCAGAGCTCGCGGTCGCCGTGGCGCTGCACCAGGGCGCGGGCGTTGCCCGGGTTGGTTTCGAGGTGCATGGTGCGCGAGGCGTGGGCGTAGAGTACGCGGTCGTTTTTTACATCCTCGTACGCCGGCAGGCGCACGACGGTGTGTGCCTGCGTGGCTTTCGGACTGAAACGCACCACGTTACTCGCCGGTGTGTCCATGTTTGTCTGGTCCAGCACCTGCCAGCCATCAGGAATTTCGCGGCGCGCGAACGCCGTGCCGCGGATGTCGGTGAGATTTTCGATCGCCTCGCCACCGGCGAGGCGGTGCGCGATTTCGGCCACCTGGCGCTCGGCGTTGCCGTACACCAACAGGTCGGCCTTGGCATCGAACAGGATCGAGCGGCGCACGGTGTCCGACCAGTAGTCGAAATGCGCGATGCGCCGAAGCGATGCCTCGATGCCGCCGATGACGACCGGCACGTCGTTATAGGCTTCGCGTGCCCGCTGCGCGTACACAACCACGGCATGGTCGGGACGTTTGCCGGGTTCACCGCCGGCCGTGTAGGCGTCGTCCGAGCGGATCTTGCGGTCGGCGGTGTAGCGGTTGACCATCGAGTCCATGTTGCCGGCGGTGATGCCGAAGAACAGCTTCGGTCGCCCGAGCGCCTTGAAGGCGTCGGCCGAGCGCCAGTCTGGCTGACTGACGATACCGACGCGGAAACCCTGTGCTTCGAGCATGCGCCCGACGAGCGCCATGCCGAAGCTCGGATGATCCACGTAGGCATCGCCGGTGACGAGGATCACGTCGCACTCGTCCCAGCCGAGTTGTTCCATCTCGGCGCGCGTCATCGGCAATACCGGCGCCGGTGTCAGCCGGCTGGCCCAGTACTTGCGGTAGGAAAAAATGTCGCGCGCGGATTCCATGAGAACAAAAGAAGGTGTTACAGCCGCGGCATTATAGCAAGCCAATGCATGCACACCGGCAAGTCAATAATGAATATTCACCACATAGGGCACAGAGGACACGGGGATAACCTTACTAAAGCAATAAAAATACCTCTGTGATCTCTGTGCCCTCTGTGGTGAAAGAGTTTTTAGTAAACGTCCTTGCGCCGCCCGAGCCGTTCGGCCCACATGGCCACCATGCTCCAGGCGTATTCCAGCATGCGCGCGTACCACGGCCGGCGTTGCCACTCGTCGAGGTGGTATTCGATAGCGTCGCGGAAATCGCGTTCGAACATTTCCTGTGTGGCGCGGGCAAGGCCGGCGTCGGCGGCCTCCTGGTTGGCCTCGAGGTTCCAGCGCAGGTTCCAGCGGTCGAGGTTGGTCGAGCCGATCGAGACCCAGTTGTCGCACAGCACCGCCTTCTGGTGCAGAAAACGCGGCTGGTATTCGAAGATACGCACGCCGCTCTCCAGTAGCCGGCGGTAAAGATAGCGTCCGGCATGCCGTGCCGCGGGGTGATCGGTCACCGGTCCGGGCAGCAGCAGCCGCACGTCCACGCCGCGCCGGGCCGCGCGGCGTAGCAACCGCCGCACCCGCCACGGCGGAAAGAAATAGGCGGTGGCGAGCCACACGCGTTCGCGCGCGCCGCGCAGGCGCGCGAGCAGCGAGCGTTTTATTTCCTGGGTCAGCAGGCCGCGCGTAGAGGTCACGCGCCCGCGGCCTCCGCCCGCTACCGCCGGCACCAGCGCCGGCAGTGTCGCCGGGACACGGGCGTGGCGGTTCCAGGCCTCCAGGAACAGCGCCTGCCAGTCGGCGAGCACCGGCCCGCGTATCTCCAGCATCGTCTCGCGCCAGGTGGCGGCGGGATGGGTCGGCGAATCGAATTCGTCGGCGATGCCGGCACCACCGACGAACGCCACGCGGTCGTCCACCAGGAGCAGCTTGCGGTGATCGCGAAAGATATTGCCGAGCAGTTTGGTGCCGCTGATCGGGTTGTAGAATGCCAGCTCCACGCCGGCATCATGCAGCCGCTGGCGGTCGTTTTGCGCCAGCCCGCGCGCGCCGTAATCGTCGAGCAGGAGTTTGACGCCGACACCACGCCGCGCCGCGTTGGCCAACGCCTCGATGAAACGGGTCGCCACGGCGCCCGATTCGATCAGGTACATCTCGAGCAGAACGCTGCGTTGCGCCGCCCCAATGGCTTCGAGCATGCGCGGGAAGAAACGCGGTCCGTCGATCAGCAGTTCGAAGCGGTTTCCCGAGCGCCAGGAAAACTGGAATTTCAGCGGGCGGTTGTTCGGTGTCGCGGGCGGAGGCATGGTGCTATGGTTCCAAAACCCCTGAAAAATGTATAGCGCGCGTCCTTTCGGCGCGTGCCGCCCTCCGGTATCGTAGCGACCCATCGCCGAACCGCGTTTCGTTTTCGACGCCACGCCGGACAATTTCCGCACGCTGGTGCTCGCCAACTCCGAAAAAGGACCGGTCGCAGTGAACTTCTGGTCGCCGCGCGCCGGGCCGTGTCTGATGCTCATGCCGCGGCTGCTGAAGCTCGCCAAGGAGTTCGGCGGACGGTTCCTGCTGGTGCGGCTCAATACCGACGAGCACGGCCGGCTCGCGCGCGACTGGGGCGTGACCAGCATTCCCATGACCAAGGTGTTTCGTCATGGGCGGGTCGTGGATACGCTGCACGGCGCCGAGTCGGAGACATCGGTGCGCGCATTGCTGGCGCACGCCGGTTTTTTGGGCGCGGCGCGCAACGGCCTGTTCGCCGTTTTCACGCTGCTCGGCGAGCAGGATCCACGTACCCGGCATTATCGGGACGAATTGCAGAAATTAATAAAATAATGTTGTCCTGATACATTTCGCTGCCGCCCGCGCAGGAATATTCGCCGGCTGTCGGCCGGCCTTGTTCAGGCTCATTGCATCGCACGCCGCAAGACTATATAGAGAACTCTCCGGGGACCGGGCAACGACAGCCGGGAAGCCGGAAAAGGGAGGCCAGGACATCCCGGCCGCGATCCAAGATACCCCAGGAGGATTTTTTCATGCTCATGCGCCGTCTCGCGATATTGCTGTCCTTGTTGCTGTTTTTCGCTTTGCCCGCGCCGGCGGCCGAAGGGGAAGACCCTTACGTAAAGCTGTTCAATGCGCTGGAGGGCATGGCCGCGAATGGCGACCCGCAGGCCGAGTATGGCCTCGGCCAGATGTACGAAAACGGCATCGGCACCAAGGCCGACCTCGATCGGGCGCATGTTTTGTACTTGCGCTCCGCGGCCAAGGGCAACGCACTCGCGCAAAGGAGACTGTACGAGATCGAGTTGGGCGCATGCGCTGCCTTGGTGGCGGTCCCGAATGTCGCGGGTCAATACCGCTGTCTGAGCCGCAACCGCAGCTAGGCGGAGACCGAGAAAGAGAAGGAGCGCGCGGGCGGAAGACGAAGCGCGCGCGCCGTAAGGTCGAGGCGCTGCTGGCTGCGCTGGGCAGCCACGTCGACGTGCGTGCGCTGCTGGCGCACGCAGGTTTTTTTGGGCGCAACGGCCTGTTTGCCGTTTTCACGCTGCTCGGAGAGCAGGATGCGCGGGTGCAGCGGGCCCGCGCCGATCTGCCGAAAATCGCTAGCTGACACACCCAGACGGGCGGGGAATATTTACCGCCGCCAAACCGTCGTCCAAAAACAGAACCCTGCAGGTGACAGGGAACTATCCTATATATAAGTATTCCGCGCCGACTCCTGCATGGATGCACACGAGAAGACCTGGGAAAGGGTCCGTGTTTCCGGTGCGTCGCGGTATCTGCCACAGGAGGCTTGCATCATGCGTTTACTTCATAAACGGCTGCTATTGCCGCTGCTGTTGTTTTTGGTCGCACCCGCTGCGTTCGCGGCCGAGGGCGAAGATCCGTACGTAAAGCTGTTCAAGGTGCAGGAGGGCATGGCCGCAAAAGGCGACCCGTTGGCCGAGTATTACCTCGGCGAGATGCACGAAAGCGGCCTCGGGACCAAGCCGGACTTGGAGCAGGCGCTGAATCTCTATCGGCGTTCCGCCGCCAAGGGCAACGTGCTTGCCAAACGCAAGCTCGAGGAAATCGCGCGCGACCAGGAAGAAGCCAAGAAAGAGAAGCAGCGCACGCAAGTAGAAGACGAGGCCCGCGCGCGTCGCAGAGCCGATGCCGAGGCAAGGGCGAAAGAGAAGGCTGATGCCAAGGCCAGGGCGAAGGCCGAGGCCGAGGCGATCCGCCTGGCGAAGGAACAGGAGCAGGCTGACGAGGCGCGCCTCGCGAAACAGACCGCCGCCGACGCGGCCAAACGCGAAGCCCGCCGGCGCGCGATCCTGGAGCAGGCGCGGCGCTTCCAGCAGGAACGGGCGAAAGAGGGCGACGCCTTCTGGTGAGACCGGAACCCCCGGCGTTGCTGAAGCGGGAAATGCAAACGGCCGGTGGTGAACACCACCGGCCGTTTGTCATGGGGCAGCGGATTTACAACGGTTGTTTGATGGTCACTGCGCCGCGCAGGTCGCCGACCTTGAAGCCGACGGCCTTGTCCTGCGGGTACAGCTTTTCCAGCTTGGCGCGCACCTTGGGATCGATCTTCTCGCCGTGGCACACCGGGCAGGGCATGCCCTGCGCCACCGGCAGCGCCTTCATATAACGGAAGGTCTTCTTCCCGCCCTCGGTGACCACCTCGGAATGTTCGAGCGCCGCCGGGTCCTCGCCCTTGGCCTTGCGCGTTTCGAACTCCTTCATCACCTTCGTCTCCCAGGCGTCCGGCGCGTTCTTCGCATTGCGGATTTTCAGGCTCGTGCGCCCGATCTGCAGGCCATTCTTTTTAGACAGCTCCGTGGCGATGGCCGAGGCCTTGGTGTTGCAGACCTCGATGGCGTTGGTCGGGCCGCCGGCCTTCATGGCCGCCTGCAACTCGCCCACGAGGGTCGTCTGCAATTCTTTGACAGCGCCGCGGCTTGCGGCGACCCGGTCGGTGGCCGGATCGGCCAGCGCCGGCAGCGCCGTAAAACCCATGAGGAGGAACGGCAGAAAACATTTTTTCATGTAATACCCCCGTTGATTGATGGTGGTGTGGACGACGCCGACCTTAATATCCGCGTCCACGGTCTTGGCCATTGATCTAGGTCAAGAACATTCCGGATCGGCGGTCCACGAGCTTCAAATAAGAACCCCTAACATAATGAAAAATCAGCCACAGAGTACACAGAGATCACAGAGAAAAATCGGGTTTTCTTGTCTCTGTGTTCTCTGTGATCTCTGTGGCAAATGTTTTTTTGTTATGTGTTCTAAATACTATTTCACTCGCATCCCCGGCTGGGCGCCGGTGTCGGGTGAGAGTATCCAGAGATCCTTGCCGCCGGGGCCGGCGGCCAGCACCATGCCCTCGGAGAGGCCGAACTTCATCTTGCGCGGCGCGAGGTTGGCGACCACCACGGTGAGCCGGCCTTCAAGCGCGGCCGGTTCGTAGGCCGAGCGGATGCCGGCGAAGACGTTGCGCGTCTTGCCTTCGCCTAGGTCCACCGTGAGCTGCAACAGCTTGTCCGCGCCCTCGACGTAGCCGGCCTTGACGATGCGCGCGATGCGCAGGTCGAGCTTGCCGAAGTCGTCGATCGTAATTTCCGGCTTGATCGGTTCGATGCCGGCCGCCGCCGGCGTGGTTTCGGTCGTGGTCATTTTCAGGCTCTCTTTCGATGCGCTGAGCATCGCTTCGATCGCTTTCGGATCGACGCGCGTCAACAGATGTTGATATTCCTTGATCGGCTTGGTCGGATAGCGGTTTAGGTGCGCCCAGTCGAGTTCGCCCTGCAGGTTCAGGAAATCCGCCACCTTGTCCGCCAGTCGCGGCATGATCGGGCGCAGGTAGATCGTCAGAACGCGGAACGCGTTGATGCATTCGCTGCACACCTGGTGCAGCCGCTTTTCGAGCAGCGGATCGGAGGATTTCGCCAGTTCCCACGGCTTGTTACGGTCGAAATACTGGTTCACCTGGTCGGCCAGTCGCATGACCTCGCGCACCACGCGCCCGTAGTCGCGTTCCGCGTAGGCAGCCAGAATCGCGTTCTCTTCAGCGTAGAGCCGTTGTTCCAGCGCCATGTCCGAGGAGATGTGCGTGTCCTCGGCCATCAGTTCGCGCTCCTCGATCAGCCGCCCCTGGAAGCGCTTGGTCAGGAAGCCCGCCGCGCGGCTGGCGATATTGACGTACTTGCCTACGAGGTCGCTGTTGATGCGCGCGACGAAGTCCTCGAAGCTTAAGTCGATGTCCTCGACGCGTGGGCCGAGCTTGGCGGCGAAGTAATAGCGTAGGTACTCTGGATTCAGATGGTCTAAATAGGTGCGCGCGGTGATGAAAGTGCCGCGCGACTTGGACATCTTCTGGCCGTTGACCGTAAGGAAGCCGTGGGCGAAGACCGCCGATGGTTTGCGGAAGCCCGCGCCTTCGAGCATGGCCGGCCAGAACAGCGCGTGGAAATAAAGGATGTCCTTGCCGATGAAGTGATACAACTCGGTTTTCGAGTCCTTGCCCCAGAATTCATCAAAGTTGAGGCCCTTCGCGGCGCACAGGTTCTTGAAGCTCGCCATGTAGCCGATGGGTGCATCGAGCCAGACGTAGAAATACTTGCCGGGCGCGTCGGGAATCTCAAAACCGAAGTAGGGCGCGTCGCGCGAGATATCCCAGTCCTGCAACCCGGCGTTGAACCACTCGTCGAGCTTGTTCGCGACCTCCGGTTGCACGTGGCGCGGCGCGGTGATCTCCGGGAACAGCCATTTCTTGAGGCTTTCCTCGAAGTCGCCGAGCTTGAAGAAGTAATGTTCGGATTCCTTCTCCACGGGCTTGGCGCCCGAGAGTGCCGAAACAGCGTTTTTCAGTTCCGTGGGCGAATAGGTCGCGCCGCAGACCTCGCACGAGTCGCCATACTGGTCGGGTGCGCCGCAGCGCGGGCATTCGCCCTTGATGAAGCGGTCCGGCAGAAACATCTGCTTGACCGGGTCGTACGCCTGCTTGATGGTGCGCTTGGCGATGTGACCGCCGGCCTGGAGCTTCTTATATATAAGTGCAGCGAGTTCCCGGTTCTCGGGAGAGTGCGTGGAATAATAATTGTCGAACGCCACGCCGAAGTCGGCGAAGTCGCTTGCGTGCTCGGCGTGCATGCGGGTAATCAACTGTTCGGGCGTCACGCCCTCTTGCTGCGCGCGCAGCATCACCGGCGTGCCATGGGTGTCGTCGGCGCAGACGTACCAGCACTCATGGCCGTGCAGTTTCTGGAACCGCACCCAGATGTCGGTCTGGATGTACTCCACCAGGTGCCCGAGGTGGATCGGGCCGTTGGCGTAGGGCAGGGCGCTGGTGACGAGGATTTTTCGCTTGTTATCGGGCATGTCTTAACCGTATGGCGAACGGGTCTTTGCGCTTGAAAGCCCGCCGCAAGGCCCCGATATGATACGGGAATTACCGCATAGCTGCGATGACAATCCGCGAAACGCGGTGTAGCATGTGCGCCCCTTGAGTACCCCGACGCTGGAGAGTTTTGCAATGTCCGAAGTGACTCAGCTGCAAGTGGAAACCGCCCTCAAAGAGGTGATCGATCCGTATCTTGAGAAGGACCTGGTGTCCGCCAAGACGGTGAAGAACATTGCCGTGAGCAATGGCAAGGTGACCGTGGACGTCGAGCTCGGTTATCCGGCCAAGGGCTCGAAGGACGCGCTGGCGGCCAAGCTCAAAGAGAAGGTGCTGGCGGCGGGCGCCAAGGACGCCGTCATCAATATCTCGTCCCACATCGTTTCCCACGGCGTGCAAAAGGGCGTGAAGCCCATCCCCAACGTGAAGAACATCATCGCCGTCGCCTCCGGCAAGGGCGGCGTCGGCAAGTCCACCGTGGCCGTGAACCTGGCGCTGGCGCTGTCCGCCGAGGGCGCGACCGTCGCCATCCTCGATGCCGACATCTACGGCCCGAGCCAGCCGACCATGCTGGGCGTGAAGACGAAACCGGAATCGAAGGATGGCAAGTCACTCGAGCCGATCGTGAGCTACCACCTGCAGGCCATGTCGATCGGTTTCCTGATCGACGAGGAGACGCCGATGATCTGGCGCGGCCCGATGGTGACGCAGGCGCTGGAGCAGTTGCTGCGCGATACGAACTGGCAGGACGTGGACTATCTCATCGTCGACCTGCCGCCGGGCACGGGCGACATCCAGCTGACGCTGGCGCAGAAGGTGCCGGTCACCGGCGCCGTCATCGTCACCACGCCGCAGGACATCGCGCTGCTCGACGCGCGCAAGGGCCTCAAGATGTTCGAGAAGGTCGAGATTCCGGTGCTCGGCATCGTCGAGAACATGAGCACGCATATCTGCTCCAAGTGCGGCCACGAGGAGCATATCTTCGGCGCCGGCGGCGGGGCCAAGATGGCGGAGCAGTACGACGTGGATTTCTTGGGCGCGCTGCCGCTCGACATGCGCATCCGCGAGGAAACCGACGCCGGCAAGCCGACCGTGGTCGCCGACCCCGAGTGCCGTGTGTCGCAGATCTATCGCGACATCGCGCGCCGCGTGACCGCCAAACTGTCGCTGCAGAAGAAGGACTTCTCCGCGAAGTTTCCCAATATCGTCATCCAGAACACCTAGACTGTACCGACAACAGCGCCCGGGACACCAGAAACACGCGGTTTTCTGGTAAACTCCCGGGCGTTTTTTATTTCGCGCGCGGGAAAATCGCATGGGCATCAAATCCGACAAGTGGATCCGCCGCATGGCGCAAAGCCACGGCATGATCGAGCCGTTCGAGCCGAACCAGGTCAAACACGGCGGCAACGGCGCCATGGTCTCGTACGGCACGTCGAGTTACGGCTACGACGTGCGCTGCTCGGACGAGTTCAAGATCTTCACCAACATCAACTCGACCATCGTCGACCCGAAGGCGTTCGATCCGAACAGCTTCGTCGACTTCAAAGGCCCGGTCTGCATCATCCCGCCGAACTCGTTCGCGCTCGCGCGCACAGTCGAGTACTTCCGCATCCCGCGCAACGTGCTCACCATCTGCCTCGGCAAGTCCACCTACGCGCGCTGCGGCATCATCGTCAACGTCACGCCGCTGGAACCGGAATGGGAAGGGCACGTGACGCTTGAGTTTTCCAACACCACGCCGTTGCCGGCGAAGATCTACGCCAACGAGGGCGTGGCGCAGGTGCTGTTCATCGAGGGCGACGAGATTTGCGAAACCTCTTATAAGGATCGCGGCGGCAAGTATCAGGGCCAGAAGGGCGTGACCCTGCCGAAGATCTGACGGTTCGCGCAGTTATCGGACACACAACGGGCGCCGCGGCGCCCGTTGTCATTCGGGCCGGCGGTGGGCGATGAAGGCGTAAAGCGCCTGATCCAGAAACTGCCCGTTTTTGAAGACGCTCAGCCGCAACACGCCCTCGCGCCGGTATCCGGATTTTTCCAGCACGCGGATTGAGGCCCGGTTCTCGCTGAAGGGCAACGCGTAAATCCGATTGAGTTTGTACGTTTGAAGGGCGTAGGCGGTGGCCGTCTTCAGCGCGGCCGTGGCGATGCCGCGGCCCCAGAATTCCTCCCCCAGCCAGTAGCCGACCTCCGCCGAAAAACGCTCGATGTCAGAACGCAGCTCGAAGCCGATGCTGCCGACGACCTGGTTGGCGATGACGATCGCGAAGCTGGTCACGGGCCGCGCCGCGCGCGCCCGCGCGATCCAGTCCAGGGCATCGGACTGCGTGTACGGATGCGGAAAGCCGTCGCGCATGTTCAGCCACACCTTGCGGTTGTTGGCGTGGTGCACGAGGGAATCCGCGTCCGCAGGGTGCCAGGGCCGCAGCGTGCAGGGACCGGCGTCGAGTTCCAGGGCGCCCATTGCGTGTCGGAATTATCTCGGCGTGAAACTGAACTTCTGTCCGCCGACCGAGGTCTCGTACATCAGCCCGCCCTTGATGAGCGTGAAGATCGCCACGCCCTTGTCGTAGTCGGCGTTGGCCGCGGCGCCGGCGGTCGCGGCCACCGCCGAGGCCTGCGCGCTCAGCTCGAAATTCCCTTTCTTGAAATCATCGGTGGTTTTCTTGTCCTTGAAGAACACGATCTCGCTATAGGCCTGGCCGCCGAGCTGGAAGCCGATGGTAAGTTGCGTCAGGCTCGCGGTGCCGGCCAGCCGGCCGCGCTCGAACACCTCACCCTCGCCGTAGGCGTCGCCGATGCCGATGCCGCCCTTGGCGACAGGGGGAAAAACAGCGTAGCCGTAGGCGCCGTCGAAGAAGCGTTTGACGCTCGGATCACGGTTCTTGATGTCGGCGAGCGCCTGCGCCACCTTGGGATTGGCGGCCTTTTGCTGCTTGGCGGTCGCGGTTTCCTTTTTCGCCGGATCCCAGCCGCCGACGGCGGACGCCGCCGGGGAAAAGAGCAACACGCCGGACAGGACGACGGATTTTCCGAACATCTTCATGCAGTCTCCCGGGTGGTTATGGGCAATGATAAGAGTGTAGCCTTCGCACCGGTCTGCGCGGTGCAGCCGGTCAGCTCGGCAATACACGACTGAAACACCCGGAAATGACCGACTCCATGGGCGGCCGAACGACGTTACGAGACGGAGACGGAGACGGTGAGCGCGGGAAGCGCGTGACTACGCGCTGCGAGAGGTTTTCGTCGCGATTATCTCGGCCTCGAAGGAGACGTCGATCTGAAGGTAGGTGACATGCGAAACAGCGGTGACGCTGTACATCCGTGGTCTGAGATTGGCCAGAGGCGCGTGCGCCGCCGGCGAAGCGTCGTCGATCAGAAACCGCGCGCCGTCCTTCGCTTTGAGCCGGACAGTGCCGCGGAGCAGGTAGTAGTTCCAGTTGTCGCGGCTGCCGCGTTTGGCGAGCACCGTTCCGGGCGATGCCGACCGCACGTTGCCGCGGAAAAGCCGCGCGAGCTGGTGATGGTCGAGGTTCTGGAATCTGTCGAAGCGCCTGAGCGCGTGGGCATTGATGTCATCGCCCCTGGGAGATTGTTCCTGTGCGGCGCCTGCGACCGGGAGCAATTCACCCCGGTGCTCTAGGACGTGCAGGCGGCGCTGCTCGCCGACGTTGTGCGAAGTCGGCGTTCGGTTCGGGAAGTGCGCAGCGGGTCTTGGACGCGGATATCCGCGCCGCGATTTGTCAACCGCCAGACGGTGAAGCGCATCGTTCAGCTCGCGAATCGCCGCCGTGCACCGTTGCTGTAGCGGCATCGGTCCGGCCAGGTTGAGCACCTCAATCACGGGTAGCGCGGCTTTGCGGTCCACTTCCTCAATATCCGGGTCCGTCCGGTACTGATCTAGGGTAGTGTTTCGACTGAAGAGTACGGGGCAAAAAACCCGTGCATCGGGTACAAGTGGGGAGCGGTATTCCAGCAGCAATTCGATTCCGCGGTAGATGCTTTTTTCGCGGTTGCGTTTCTGGAACTCCGTGAACGCGTCCGCCCCGACCGGTTGCTGGGAGTCGGCGTCGTGGTCTTGCCGGTCCGTCGAGCGACGTCCGAAATCCGTTCTCCACGATCCCCGTGGCCGGTGACCGCGTGGAGAGGGATAGAGCTGGCGCAACGTGTCATCCGTAAATACCAGGCTCGCGGAAGCCCACTCCCTGGGTTGCAGTGGCTGGTAGATCAGGGCGATCCGCAGGTTTTCCTGATCCGGATTCTTCCGGTAGCTCTGCAGGAGCTGGGCGCTAAGCTCGGCGAACGACCAGGAAAGGGCGGTATCGACGACGAACTCCTCGTCGTCCTCGAAGTAACCGAGCGCCCCGGAAGGGTAGATCAGGTTGTATAGCCGGGAAATTTTCTCCGTGCGAAGGGTTCCTGCCATTGCATACTCACAGGGGTGAGCGTGTCCATGTCTTGGATTCGCATCTTGCTACAGGCTGTCAATTCGGCGAGCGCCGCCGGGCGGCGGTGCGACACCGTCTGTCAGCTCGGCAGCAAGCGGCAGAAAAATGCTTTCAGATACCCGGTCTCGGGAATCGCGGGGTGGACCGGGTGGTCCGGGCCCTGATGGCCTTCCTCGACAATTTCCATGAACCGATCGAGGTGGCGGCTACCCTTGAGCAGCACGTCGCGCAGGCTGTCGCGGTGCAGGTGGTAGGAGCAGGAGCACGACACCAGGATGCCGTCCTTGGCCAGCACCTGCATCGCCATCTGGTTCAGGCGTTGGTAAGCGAGCGTGCCTTCCTTGATGTCCTTTTTGCGCTTGATGAACGCCGGCGGATCGAGGATGACGACGTCGAAGCGCTGACGCTCGGCGCGCAGGCGCCGCAGTACCTCGAACGCGTCGTCGCGCTGGACGGAGACTTTGTCGGCGACGTTGTTCAATTCGGCATTGCGCTGTATCCACTCGGGCGATTTCTGCGAGCTGTCGACGCAGATGACCGACTCCGCGCCGGCTATTGCCGCCTGTACGCCGAAGGCGCCGAGGTAGCTGAAGACATCGAGCACCTTCGCTCCCCGGACATAATGCTGCAGGCGTTTGCGGTTCAGGCGTTGGTCGTAGAACCAGCCGGTCTTTTGGCCGGTCGTGAGCGGTGCCTCGAATTTCGCCCCGTTTTCCTCCACCAGCGCCATGTCTGGCACCTCGCCCAGCGCCGGTTCGACATAGCGGTTGAGTCCTTCCAGTTCGCGGCTCGGCGAGTCGTTGCGCCAGAGAATGGCGCGCGGCTTGATGACTTTTTCGAGCGCGGCGACGATCTCGTTTTTCAGACGTTCCATGCCGGCGGTGGTGATCTGCACCACGACGATATCGCCGTAGCGGTCCACAATCAGTCCCGGCAGGGCATCGGAGTCGCCGAACGCCAGGCGGTAATAGGGTTTGTCGAACAGTTTTTCGCGCAGGCTCAGGGCGATGTTAAGCCGGTGAGTGATGAGCGATTGGTCGAGGACATATTTCGGGTCGCGTGACACGAGGCGTACGCTGATGAGCGTGCCGGGGTTCACGTAACCGGTGCCGAGCGCGTGCCCGCTGGCGTCCTCGATCAGCACCGGTTGTCCCGGCTCGAACTGGGTGAGCGGCGTGACGCGGTTGTCCACCTCGTTGCTGAATACCCAGACGTGTCCGGCCCGCAGGCGGTGGTCTTCGTTCTTGTTGAGACGCAGCGGGGCGAGGGTCATTGGAAATCAGCCGGTTATCTATGCGTAGGGGGCGGCATTATCGCACGGAAGCTCGGCGGTATGAGAAAAAAGTCGCCGTGCCACGGTGGGGCGAGTGACGTCGCCTATAATCTGCCGAGCCAGCGTTCAACGAGGGAGCCCATGCAAACCCGTCATCTTGTTCGTTTCGTGTGCACCGCTGCATTCGGCCTCGCCGCCATCGCAGTCGAGGCGAAGGAAGTCACGCTATCCCACAAGGGACTGACGCTCAACGCCAATCTCGAGCTCGCGGCCGACAAGAAACTCGCCGACGGCGCCATCCTCATCACCCACGGCATGCTCGCGCACCGCGATATGGAAGCGCTGGTCTACCTTCGGAATCTGCTCAAGGAAAAGGGCTACAACACGCTCGCTATCAATCTGGGCCTTGGGCTTAACAACCGGCATGACATGTACGACTGTAAGGTTACACACCGTCACCGGCAGACCGATGCCGCAGACGAGATAAGTGCCTGGGTGGACTGGCTGAAAAAGCAGGGCGCAAACCGTGCGACGGTTCTCGGCCACTCGAACGGCGGGGCGCAAACGGCGCTCTATGCGGCGGAGCGGAACAACGCGCTGATCAAGGCAGTGGTGCTGATGGCGCCGGCGACGCACGATAACAACAATGCCGCGTCTTTCCAGAAGCGTTACCAGAAACCGCTGGCACCGGTGCTAGAGAAGGCGCAAAAGCTGGTCAAGGAGGGTAAGGGCACTACGGTGCTTGAACACACCGATTTCCTGTATTGTCCGGACACCTCGGTGACGGCCGACGCCTTCGTTTCCTACTACGGGCCGAACCGCCTCGATACGCCGACCCTGATTCCGAAAATCAAAAAACCGACGCTCGTGGTCGTCGCCGGCAGCGACGATGTCGTCATCGGCCTCGACAAGAAGGTCGCGCCGCTGGCGGACGGCAAGCACGTGCAGATGAAGGTGATCGACAGCGCCGACCACTTCTTCCGCGATCTTTACGCCGACGACGCGGTCGAGGCGATCGGCGCGTTCCTGAAGGGAACTGGCCTCTAGCGCACGAAGCGCCAGAAGCCGGCGCAGGCCGCGGCCGCGAGCGCGGCGGATACGAGGAACGCAATCTTCACGCCGTACACCGCCCACAGCCCGCCGAGCAGCAGCCCGGCGGGGATCGCGGCCAACCCCACCAGCATGTGAAACCAGCCGAAGGCGGTGCCGCGTTCCGCCGGCGCCGCCAGGTCGCGCACCAGCGCGCGCTCCGCGCCCTCGGTGAGCCCGAAGTAGAAGCCGAGCAGCAGGCTCCACGCCCAGAGCATGAGCGGTTGATGAGCGAATGCGAGCGCAAACAACGCCACGGCGTACACCATCCAGCCGCTGAGAATCAGCGGTCGGCGGCCGATACGGTCGGTGTATTGGCCGGCCTGCATCGAGACCGACGCCTTGACCACGTGCATCGCCGCCCACAGCAACAGCAGCTCGACCACCGACATGCCGATCTCGTGGCCGCGCAGCAGCAGGAAGGTTTCGGGAATTTTTCCGAGCGTGAAGCCCACCAGCACCACGAGATAGCGGCGCGTCGTCGGCGACAGCGCCGCCCAGGAAAGCGGCGCGTTGTCGGTCAGCGGCGCGCCGTCGCGCGGCTGCTCGCGCACGCCGAAAGCGAACAGCGCCACCGCGAACAGGCCGGGAATCGCCGACAGCGCGATCACGACGTCGAGGCGCTGCGTGCCCCAGTAGACCACGGCCGCGGCCGCGAGGCTGCCGAGCACCGCGCCGGTGTGATCCAGCGCGCGCGTGAAGCCGTAAGCGCGGCCCGCCTGGTCGTCGGTAATGGCGTCGGCGATGAGCGCATCGCGCGGCGCGGTGCGGATGCCCTTGCCGACGCGGTCGGTGACGCGGATGACCAGCACGTTGAACCACGAACCCGAAAAGCCGATCAGCGGACGCGCGAGGTTGGACAGCAGGTAACCGCCGACGGCGTAGGGCTTGCGCGCGCGGTTGTGCAGGTCCGAATGTCGCCCGGCCCAGAGCTTGAGCAGGTTCGAGACCGTGTCGGCGACGCCCTCGATGAGGCCAAGCGCTACCGGGCCGGCGGCGAGCACCGTGGCGAGCAGCAGCGGGATCAGCGGCACCACCATTTCGCTCGCGAAGTCGTTCAACAGGCTTACGAGCCCGACGACGACAATGGTGCGCGGCAGGCCGGTTTTCGTGCGTTCGGGGACGGGGTTCGGGTTCAACGCAGCGCGTGCTCCGATAGACGCGTCTACTGTAACGGAGCCGTATGCAGCGGGCAAAACCGCAGTACAGGGACGCGCTGCTTGCGGTGCCGAGGGACGCCAGGAGTGGTACATGGATGTACTGGTTACGGAGCCGAGGGACGCAAACCTCGGTACAGGGATGTACCGGTTGAGGTGCTAACGGATGCAAAAAAAAGGGCGCGGGGATTAGCCGCGCCCACACGTTGGAGGAGAGGACTACTCGTTGACTACTGCCAATACGTGGTAGCAATTCCTGTACCATTGGCGATGGGCGTCGGTACCGCGGGAAAACCGTGTTTTTCGCCGAGGACACCGGCGCGTGTCAGCCTGACATGTCATCGTGTCGCGCGCTGCGGACGCCGGGTTGCCAATATGGCAGATGGAAACGCGCGGTATCCTTATACTGTCTCTGTAACGACGCGATCGTGCGTCCGGACACAACGAGATACCTGATGGAAGCGAGAATGGCCGATGTCAGCCGTGGGGTGGCGTGGTTCACCGGCGGCTGGCGGATCTTCATGAAAAACCCGGGCGTGTGGGTGGTGCTGGGCGTGATCTTCATTGCCAGCCTGTTCGTGCTGGCGCTGATTCCGCTGCTCGGCCAGTTGCTGATGGCGCTGTTTGCGCCGGTGCTGAGCGCGGGGCTGCTTCATGCCGCGCGCGCGGCGGACAACGAACGGCCGCTCGAGATTTCGCACGCGCTCCAGGGTTTCCGCGAAAAGGAAAAGCTCACGCCGCTGCTCTCGCTCGGCGGCGTGGCGCTGGCCGGGCTGATTCTCAGCATCGCGCTCGCGTTCGCCATCGGCGGCGCGTCGATGGTGGCGATGATGGCGGGGCGCCACGAGATGGGCGGCGGCGCGGCCGCCGGGGTGCTGGTGGCGTTGCTCGCGGTGCTGCTGGTGCAGCTGGTCGTGGCGATGGCGCTGGTCTATGCCGTGCCGCTGGTGATGTTTCGTGGCGTGCCCGCGACGCAGGCTTTGGGAAGCAGCCTCAAGGCGTGCCTGCGCAATTTTCTGCCGCTGACCGTGTTCGGCGTGATTTACCTGTTCGTCGCCGTGGCCGCGACGGTGCCGTTTTTCCTCGGCTGGATCGTGCTGCTGCCGGCCTCGGCCGGGATGCTGTACCTGAGTTACAAGGATTTGTACGAAACCGCCTGAAGTAAATCATTCACCACAGAGGGCATAGAGATCACAGAGGATCTTTCGTTATCCCCTTTTGCATTCTCTGTGCCCTTCGTGTTCTCTGTGGTGAAAAGTCCTTTTGAAGTGCTCTGGTGTTACTCCCGCATCAGCCGGCGCAGTTCCTCGATGAGTTTCGGGTCGTCCCACTCGCGTCCGCCGACTGAGCGGTAGGCGATGCGTCCCTGCTTGTCGACCACGAACGTCGTGGGGATGGCGATCACCGGCCATTGTTTCAATGCTTTGCTGTCGCGGTCGAGCAGGATGGGAAAGGTCAGCTCGGTGCCGGTGGCGAAAATGAATGGCAGGATTTCATCCACCGTTTCACCGGTGTCAATCGCGTGCAGCGCGAACGGTTCGTCCTTCAGCTTTTCCCACAGTCGCTGCATCGACGGCAGCTCTTTGCGGCATGGCGGGCACCAGGTGGCCCAGAAATTCACCAGCACCACCTTGCCGCGCTGTTCCGACAGGTGCTGCGTTTTCCCATCCAGGTCCTCGAGCGCGTAGTTCGCCGCCGCTGGCCGTTTGGCGATTGGCGTCATCGTCTGTGGCGGTTCGGCGGCATGAACCGCCGCGACGAATAGCGCGGTCAGCAGACCGACCCCGAAATATTTCAGCATGTATTGCCCCCGGTTATTTCTTGTTGTCGTCGCTGGCGCAGCGCACGTTGCGCAACACGGCCTCGCGCGGTTTATCGCCTTCACGCCACACAAACTTGAGATCGAAGTGGCTGCCGGGCGGAAGGGCATAGGTCGTCATGCCCATGTTCCAGTCGCCGACGTCGTAGCGATGTTCGGTCGGGAACAGGGCGTAGCGAAACGCCGTGCGTGCGCCCGCCGGAACGCCGCGTCGCTCCCATTCCCGTTGCCATTCGCGTTCCAGTTTCGGCGGTCGTTCACCCGTGGGCGCGCGCGCCCGCCAGTCGGCGAGGTTGAAGGCGATGCCGTGGACGACCGATTCGTTTCGAAACACGGTCTGGAACACGCACGCCGTCGTCGCCAGCAGCTCGGCCGAGTCCGCGTCGAAGCCACGTCCGAGGTAGAACGCCCGTACCTGGTCCGGCAGGACCGGGGTGAGCGTGAGGGAAACGCCGGCGGTGCGGATTTCCCGGGTTTCGACCGGGGCGTCGGCAGCCGCCAGCAGTGCCGCAAGAAGGATGTCGGGCGTCATTTATTTTCTGCGGTATAACGATTCGATGATCGGGCAGGCGGGGGAGCGTCCCGAGGCGCAGGCGCGCAGGAGACGATCAAGAGTTTTGCGCATGGCCGTGAGGTCCTTCAGGCGCGCCTCGATGTCCGCCCGCTTGCGCTCGGCGAGCCCGCGTGCCTCACCGCAGGCGGCGCCGTCGAGCTTGAGCAGCTCGGCGATCTCCTTGAGCGTGAAGCCGAGCTCCTGCGCGCGTTTGATGAAGCGCAGGCGCGCCAGCTGTTCAGGCGCGTAGTAGCGGCCCGGGCGCGACATCAGGTTGCGACGCTGGTAATAGCGCACGGTTTCGACGTTCACGCCCGCGGCGCGCGCGAGCCGGCCGATGGTCAGTGTCGGATTGTGCGCCATGCGAGGTGGGTCAACCCGCGCACGCCGTCGCCGGCGCGCAGAACACCGGCGCGAAGCCGCCGCCCGCGGTGCGGAAGTTGGTGGTCTGGCCCTGGTACAGGCGCGCCGCGAGCAGCTGCACGCGGCCGTCGTAGACATAATTACGGATGTCGAACTTGAGCGCCTGTTCGACCGCGGGCGCGTGGCGCTCGCCGGGGTCGGCCTGCGCCTGGGCGACGTAGTCGCCCTGAAGAATTTCCGTGAACACGCGTTTGGTGAGTTTGTCGCCGCGGTAGGCGGCCTTGCTGCCGTAGCCGGCGGCCGGCTTGAAGAACCACTGCTTGCGCGTGGACCAGAATTCCTCGGCCTGCGCCGGCGTGACGGCGACCGTGCGCGGAATGCCGTCGAGCAGGGTGGCGATGGTTTCCGCCGGCAGACCGAGCGAACGCAGGAAGGTCTCGTCCGTGAGCAATGTCAGGTTGCGTTTATCGGCGTAGAGCGCGTGCGCCCGCGGGTGCGGCGTGACCACGACCGCATTATTAAGGTAGGCCTCGCGCAACGCCGTGTGCACCGGTTCGGCGAGCGCGAAGTCGGTCAGACGGTTGTATACGAGGTCGATACGCGTTTCGCCGTGCCACAGGTTGCCGTGGCAGACCATGAGGTCGGCGGCGTCGGTGATGACGGCCTCGAAGCCGTGGCGCCGGAACAGCGTCTCGAACAGGCGGAACTCGGGATGCAGATATTGCTGCGCCGGCCGGTCGTCGACGATGGCGATAGTTTTAAGCGGCGCGTTACCGCGGGCAAGGCGCCACTCGGCGCGGAACATCTCGACGAAGGTCTCCTCCAACCGTGCTGTCGCCGCCGGGCCGGCCATGGCATCGCGCGCCTCGCGGCAGCAGGCGCTGCTGGCGCGCGCGAGCAGCATGTTGAGCAGTGGCCCACCGGCGTTGGTGTTGATCTCGATGAGCTTCGGGCCGTCGGGGCCAAGGTGGAAGTCGTAGCCGAGGAACACGCCGCGCGTGCCGGGATCGAAGCGCGCGCTCGGAGGCGCCCAGGCGAGCGCGCGTTCGCGGTAGGCCGGCAGCGCCACGACGCGTTCGACCGCGTCGATGATGGCCTGCATGCGCGCGATGTCGGCGGGCGCGGCGAACACCGCGGTGGCGGAGAACAGGTGCGGACGATCGCGCCGGATTTCGGCGAGCACGCCGGGATCGTCCACCGCCTCGGCCAGGCCCCGCGCCAGCGCCGGTTCGTCGAGCGTGACGCAGCGGCAGCCGCGGTTGAGCGCGGCCGCTATCTCGTCGGCGCGGGCCGGCGGCAAGGACGGGATGGGTATGGGTGCAGTCATGCGGCAAATGGACGGTGTGGCGAAGGCTCGATAGGGAAATCCCTATAGAACAAATACTAACATTTTACCGGTGGAATCGCGGCCGGCTGCCGCCAGCCGGGGTTTGCGTCCCTTGGCACCGCAATCGGCACATCCCTGTGCCGCGGATTTGGGACTATACTTTTTCCACTTTCTCCGATTTTTCCGTATTTCACCTGTCAGGCAACGAGGGTCCAACAATGAAAAGCACAATCCGTTTTCTGATGTTGCTGCTGTGGAGCGGGCTGGCCGGGACGGTCGCGCTGGCGGCGCAGGCGGCGGATATCGTCGTCGGCACCTCGGTGGCGCTCAGCGGCAAATACGCGCGCACCGGCCAGGAGCAGTTGCAGGGCTTCCAGATGTGGGTCGAGGAGGTCAACGCCCGCGGCGGGCTGCTCGGACGCAAGGTGGCGCTCAAGTACTACGACGACGAGTCCAAGCCCGAGACCGGCGCCAAGCTCTACGAGAAGCTCATCACCGACGACAAGGTGGACCTGCTCATCGGCCCGTATTCCTCCGACGTGACCATGGCCGCGAGCACCGTGGCCGAGAAGCACAACTTCCCGATGGTGTCCTCCGGCGCGTCGGCGAGCGAGATTTGGGAACGCGGCTACAAGAACACCTTCGGGCTGTACACGTTGGCCGAACTGTACATGGACCAGATTCTCGAATACGGCAAGAGCAAAGGCCTGAAAAAGATCGCGCTGGTGTACGAGAACACCTCGTTCCCGCGTGGCGTGGCCAGCGGCGTCCGGTCCAAGGCCAAGGCGCTCGGCATGCAGGTCGTGTATGACGAGGAGTACGGCAAGGCCTCGACCGACTTCACCTCGACCATCGTCAAGATCAAGGCCAAGAAGCCGGACATGATCATCGGCGGCTCGTACCTGCCGGACTCGACCGCGTTCGTGCGCCAGGCCAAGGAGAACCGGCTGTACGCCAAGATCTTCGCGTTCGCTGTCGGCCCGGGCCTGCCGGACTTCGGCAAGAACCTCGGACTCGACGCCGAGGGCGTGATGGGCAACACCCAATGGGAACCGACGCTCAAGCTTCCGGGCGCCAAGGAATTTTCCGACAAGTACAAGGCCAAGTACGGACATGAGCCGGGTTACCACGCCGGCGGCGGTTATGGCGCGGGCTACGTGCTCGAGGAGGCGGTCAAGAAGGCCGGCTCGACCGATCGCAACAAGGTGCGCGAGGCGCTGTTCGCGCTCGATAGCGTCAATGCCTTCGGCCGCTTCAAGGTGGACAAGACCGGCAAGCAGATCGGCAAGCCGGCCTACGCCGTGCAGTGGCTCAACGGCGAACGTCATATCGTCTTCCCGGTCGATGCCGCCACCGCCAAGGTGGTCTATCCGTTCAAGGATTGGGCGAAGCGCTGATTGCAACACGCGGCGGTCAGCCGATAACGATTCCAAAACACTGACCGCCGCTCGCCCTTGGAAGAGATTCTCGATCCCATCATCCTCGGTCAGCTCCTGATCGGGGGCCTGCTCGCGGGCGCACTTTATGCGTTGCTTGCGAGCGGACTCAACCTCGTGTTCGGCGTGATGCGCGTGATCAACATCGCGCACGCCGAGTTCATGCTCGTCGGCGCCTTCGGCGCCTACGTGCTCTACACCGCGTTCGGCCTGCATCCGTTGCTGGCGCTCTTCATCGTGGTGCCGGCGGTGTTCGGATTCGGCTGGTTCGTCCAGCACGCGCTGGTCGAGCGCGTCGTGGGTCAGCCGATGCTGACCTCGCTGCTCGCGACCTACGGCCTGTCGATCGTGCTGCTCAATATCGGGGTCCTGATCTTCACCTCGGATTTCAAGGGCGTACCGGCGCTCACCGGTTCGCTCGTGTTCGGCGAGTTCGTGCTGCCCAAGCCGCGCGCGGTGGCGGCGCTGGTGTCGATCGTGTTCGCCGTCGGCGTGTATCTGTTCCTGGAGCGCACGCGCCTCGGCAAGGCGGTGCGCGCGGTCTCCGAGCACCCGCACGTCGCCACCATCTGCGGCATCGACACCAAACGCATCCGCATGCTGACCTTCGGCCTGGCGGGGGCCATGGCCGGCGCCGCCGGCACGATGCTCTCGATGATCTACTCGTTCGCGCCCGAGTCCGGCGCCGACTTCATCCAGAAATGTTTCGCGATCATCGTCATCGGCGGCATGGGCAATTTCGCCGGCGCGCTCTACGGCGGCATCCTGCTCGGCGTGGTCGAGGCCTTCGTCGGCGGTTTTTTATCGACCCAGTGGGCCGAGGCCACCGCCTACCTGCTGCTGGTGCTGGTGCTGCTGATCCGCCCGACCGGGCTCAAGGGAGCGGCGCTTGCCCGCTAGACAGATCGCCTTCGGCCTTGCGCTGGTTGCGCTCGCGGCCTTGGGGCCGCTCGTCGGCAGCCAGTATCACCAGGCATTCCTGCTGCAGCTCTTCATGATGGTCGCGCTCGCGCAGTCCTGGAACCTGATCTCGGGCATGACCGGGTACGTGTCGTTCGGCCATGCGGCGTTTTTCGGCGTCGGCGCTTACGCCGGCACGCTGTTCATCCAGAGCGGCTTTCCGTGGTGGCTCGCGATCCTCAACGGTTCGCTCATCGCGCTGGCGTTGTCCGTGCCGCTCGGCTTTCTCACGCTGCGCCTGCGCGGGGCGTATTTCGCCGTCGCCATGCTCGGGCTGAACGAGGTCGCGCGCATCGTCGCCACGCTGTGGGTGAGTCTGACCAACGGCGGCAGCGGCATCACGCTTCAGCCGGCGATACTGCCGCCGCTTACGGTGAATTACTACCTGATGCTCGCGCTGGCCATCGTCGCGACCATCATCGTCGCGCGCGTGTACCACAGCCGTTTCGGGCTGGAGTTGCGCGCCATCCGCGAGGACGAGGGCGCGGCCGAAATGATCGGCGTCAATACCACGCGCGGCAAGCTCACCGCGTTCGTGCTGTCTGCACTGATTCCGGGCGCTGCCGGCACCGTGAACGTGATGTACACGAGCTATATCAACCCGTCGTCGGCATTCGATCCGTCGCTTAACATCCAGATGATCGTGATGGCCATGTTCGGCGGCAGCGGCACGGTCTGGGGGCCGGTGCTCGGCGCCTCGATCGTGATGGGGCTGCGCGAGATGTTGTGGGCGCAGTACCCGGCGCTGCACCTGATGTTCCTCGGCGCCATGCTGTTGGCGGTGGTGCTGTTCCTGCCCGGCGGCATCATTTCATTGTTCACACGCAAGAAGGTCGTTCGACCAGAGGTAATGTCCACAGGTGATGGTGAACGCCGTGGCTGACAGCCCGATTCTTCAGGTATTCGACCTCCACCGCGACTTCGGCGGCGTGCACGCGTTGAAGGGCGTGGACCTCGAAGTCGCGCGCGGCTCGATCACCGGTCTCATCGGCCCGAACGGTTCCGGCAAGACCACGCTGTTCCAGGTGATCTCGGGCATGGACCCGGATGCGACCGGCGAGGTGCGCTTCGACGGCGAGTCCATTCTCGGGCGCAAACCGTACCAGATTTATCACCGGGGGCTGGCGCGCACGTTCCAGCTCTCGCGCGTGTTTCCCGACCTCACGGTGCTGGAGAACCTCGTAGTGGCGGCGCACCGCAAGGATAAAGGCGCGCGCTCGCGCGCGCTCGAATTGCTGACGCGGGTGAAGTTGCAGGACTACACCGAGGTCAAGGGCTCGGACCTGTCCTACGGCCAGCAGAAGCTGATCGAGTTTCTGCGCGTGCTCATGAGCGAGCCGTCCATGATCCTGCTCGACGAGCCGGCGGCGGGCGTGAACCCGACGCTGCGCCAGACGTTGTGGGACATGGTGCGCCACCTGAACGGCCTTGGCACCACTTTCGTCATCATCGAGCACAACATGGAGGTGATCGCGGACCTGTGCCGCGAGGTGTATGTGCTGGCCGAGGGCGAGATCATCGCCCAGGGTGATTTCGCGAAGGTGCGCGAGGACGAGCGCGTGCTTGAAGCGTATTTTGGCAAAAGAAAGTTATGAGCCAGGCGCTACTCGATATTCGCGGCCTTGAAACCGCCTACGGCGCGGTGCAGGTGCTGTTCGGTGTGGACATGGAGGTGCATGCGGGCGAGATCGTGGCCATTATCGGCCCGAACGGCGCCGGCAAATCGACGGTCATCAAATCGGTCATTGGTCTCGCGCCCGCCCGCGCCGGCACGATTACGTTCAACGGCCGCGACATCACCCGCGAGGCGCCACACCACATCCCGGCGCTCGGCATCGGCTACGTGCCGCAGGGGCGCATCGTGTTCGCGCGCATGACGGTCGAGGACAACCTCGAAATGGGCGCGTTCCTGATAAAAGACAATGCGAAACGTCGGCAGGCGGTGGAGGCGGTGTTCGCGCAGTTTCCGCGGTTGCATGAGCGCCGCAGCCAGCTCGCCGGCAGCCTCTCCGGCGGCGAGCAGCAGATGCTCGCTATCGGCCGTGCGCTCATGCTCGACCCCAAGCTCGTGATCCTGGACGAACCTTCGCTCGGACTGTCGCCCAAGTACGTGGACCTCATCTTCGAGCAGCTGGTGGGGCTCAAGAAACAGGGCCGCACCTTATTAATGGTTGAACAGAACGCGGCCCGTGCCCTGGAACTGTCCGACCGCGCCTACGCGCTGGAGTTGGGGCGCAACCGCTTCACCGGCAAGGGCGCCGAGCTGCTGGCCAACCCCGACGTGCGGCGCATGTACCTCGGGGGCTACGGCGTCCGCACCGGGTCCGCTGGCTGACGTACTGCGGCAGGCGCACCGCGCCGGCCGTTTCCTGCCGTTCCGGAAAATGCCTTGTTTTTCACCGGCTTCCCGGCTGGCACGGCCTGTGCATTATCTCCCCCAGGAATCCACACATGGCAGGAGGCGTTATGGAAAACATCGGCACCTATCTGGAAGGCTTCATGAAATCCCAGGGCCTGCTCAATCCGGCGTGCCAGGTTGACGAGCTGGAGTTGAGCGGCGGCCTTCAGGGTAGCGACGGCGTGGTGGTCGAGCGCGTGTCGCTCGACGGTTTGGAGCTGGAAACGATCGAATTTCCCGCGGCTGCCTGAACGGCGGCGCGTAATCCTTTTTAAGTAAGCCTCCGTAGTTTTGTAGTACTTACGCGCCCTCCGGGGCGCTTCTTTTTTATCTCCAAGGACGGAGTGTATGCCGCGAGAGCGCAGGATGCGCGGAGCGGCGTGCTTCAGGTCGGTTCAGTCGAACAACACGCCCCACAGGCCGCCCGTCGCCGCGGCCACAGGTTCCATACCGTCGCACCGATGAGTGCCGCCGCGCCGGTGTAGGCAGCGGGGTCGGAATCGAACACGAACTTGCCGACAAGAATCACCGCGCTAGCTGCGATACCGAGCATCAGCGGCCCGAAGCCGCGCCGTGACTTGGCGCGCCAGCCGAGGCCGAAGAGCGCAATCGCGAGCGCCACGGCGGTGACTGGCAGCAGGTAGGGCGTGTAATCCGCAAACTCGATCCCGAGCGCGCCGAGCAGGGCGGTGTAGGCCGGCCAGCAGGCGGCGCAGGTGAGCTTGGGCAGCACAGCACTGCCGATGGCGGGCAGCGCCGCCAGTGCCTGCAGGCGCCCGCGGGCGACCGGTTTCGTGTTTGTAAGCGCCCCAAGGATTAATCGGGTGTCCGGAATCCCGCGCGCGTTCCCCTGCTCGTTGCGGTAGATTCGGCAGGCCGAGGCATCGCCCGGCGGCATGCCGGCGATATCCTTGCCGTCCACCAGAATTGTCGGTGACCCGTAGGCGCGCACGTATTTCGGCGCATGCTCATCGGCGCGGTTCCATTCTTGCCACGAAGTTTCCAGGGCTGCGGCCTGGAGCGCGCGGCGCAATTCCACGCGCGCCGCCTCGACATTCGGACAGTCCCCGTCATAGATGAATTCGATGGTCGACACGGCAGCCTCACAGGCGGTTTTCTGACCACTGAAGCATAGGGCCCGTACCATGGTACGGAGTCAAGATAGGGGGCAGGCAGGTGGCCGGTGCGTGTCGCTGTGCTACTTTTTAAGGAGCAGGCCGGCAGGGCCTGCCGGTTCTTACACCTACCGCTGTAGGCCCCGCTGTCATCCCCTCATCCGCAGAGGAGGGCGCGTCATGGCGGACATCTCCCAACGCATCGAACGCATGGTCGCGGTTCTCGACGAGAACAAAACCGCCCTCGACGCCGCGCGCCTGATGAGCGAGCGCTTCATCGGTTCGGTCGTCGTTACCGGTTCGGCCACGGTCAAGGGCATCTTCACCGAGCGCGACCTGATGAAGTGCGTCATCGCCGCCGGCCTCGATCCCGCGGCCGTGAAGCTCAAGGACTCGATGTGCCAAAGACTCGTCACCGTCCCGCCCGACGAGAATGTCGAGCGTTGCCTCGAACTCATGAAGCAGAACCAGTGCCGGCACCTGCTGGTGTTCGAGGGGAAAGAATTTGTCGGGATCGTCTCGCTGCGTGATTTAGTCCAGCTCCTGCTGGACGAGAAGGAGAGACTGATTCAGGAGCTGACGCGGTATATAACGAGCTAGAGATGGTGGATGGGCGTTACTGAGAAACGACTACAGGTTGAAGTGCAAATACGCGCGCGAGCTTGGCAGCGGCCGCGATATCACCGCGTTTTAGCGCATCGCGCACGTCGTCAAGTTTGTAGCCATCCTCTACCGACAAGTACGGCGACCAATCCGTTTCGTCCTCGAGCAGTTCAACGTCCACTTTGGCAACGAACTTGCCTTCGTGGACATACCTAACGCCGTGGCGTTTGTTCATCGCTGCGCGACTAACCAGTTTTGAGATCCTCAAGCTTGATGCCGCGCCCGGCACGCAAGCTGGCGCGAGCGCTCTCGATGCGCTTGAGGAAACGGGGGTCGTTTTCCAGCCGGAAGTCGAACCATTCGTCCTCGGACTCGAACCCGATCAGCACCCCGGCAGGCTTGCCGTGGCGCGTGATGACGATCTGCTCCTTCTCGGCTTCCTTGAGATAGCGCGAGAGATCGTCCTTTACTTCCGAAAGGGGCACTTCCTTCATTCCCGATTTGCGAACTGTGCGAGCCATGAGCTTGCCTCCGATTTCGGCACGATTGCCAATATCTCAACCGCCGTTTCTGTCACGTCGTAGAACACCCGAATTTCGCCGACCATGAGCCGATACCGGGGTCGTGAAACCCCGCGTAAGCGTTTGATGCGACTTTTACTTACTTTCGTCGGCTCGTGGCGTAAATGCGTTTCCAGCGCCTCGCGCACGGTGGACCGGAGATTCGCCTTCAGGGCCTGAAAATCCTCGGCGGCCTCCGGCGCGAGAACGATGGCATGGCGCATTCTGGCTATATTATAGCCATATTTGATGGAGGCTCAACGTGGCGTTTCAGCTCGCCGTTTCTTGCCGCATCGGCGTGTATTTCAGGGAAAGTAGCCTGTTATGGAGCGCTGCCTGGAACTGATGAAGCAGGGAAAAGGTGTCAGACACCTTTTCTAAAGAATGCAGGAACAGCGATGGAATGGTGTCTGACACCTTTTTCTTTCTCTGGCCCGTGTAACCGGGCAGGCGTAGCATTCTTCAATAACCCCGAGCCGCCTTCTTTGCCTTTTTCTCGGCACGCTTTTCTTTCATGGTCCGGGTCGGTTGCTTCTTCGCCTGTTTCTTACCTTCTATGCCTTTGGCCATGGTTTTGCTCCGTTTGGTTAAATTGATTCTGGGCTTTCTTGATATCGAGGGTAAACTTTAGTGCTTACCTTAAAATCCATCATGGTATTGAGGCATGGTACAGCATGGGTCACCATGCACAATGGAATGGAAAAAGTGTCAGACACCTTTTCTGAAGAATGCAGGAACTAGGCATGACACTCCCTCGCTTTTCATTTTCCCCGCGACAACCTTAATCCGACTGGCGCCAAGGCTGCAATAGCGTCTGTGCGCTGGCGCATGCGACACCGTTTCCGTACGATGGCCAGAGCCGGTTCGTATAAATAAGGAAACCTCCATGTCCTCCAAAACCGTTTTTCAGGGCCGGATTATCCGCGTGGAAACGGCGCAGATGCGCTTTCCCGACGGCCGCAGCGCGGAGTTCGAGATGGTGCGCCATCCCGGCGGCGCGGCGGCGGTGGCGCTGGATGACGACGAGCGCGTGTGTCTGCTGCGCCAGTACCGCCCGGTGGCGGGTGAGTGGATTTGGGAGCTGCCGGCGGGCAAGCTGGAACCGAACGAAGGACCGCTGTTCACCGCGCAGCGGGAGCTGGAGGAGGAGGCCGGTTTGCGCGCCGCCGACTGGAGCCCGCTGGGCGCGGTCTGGAGTTCACCCGGTATTTTCACTGAAGTGATTCACCTGTTCCTCGCACGCGGCCTCACGCCCGTTGCCGGTAATCACGAGGAGCACGAATTAATCGAAGTCCACTGGCTGCCGTTTTCAGAAGCGTTGGCACGTGCCCGCAGTGGCGAAATTCTCGACGCCAAGACCGTCATCGGGCTGTTCCGCGCGCAGGCGTTTGTGACCGAGCCGGAAATGCTGACCTGAATCCGCGCAGCGATTCCTTTATATACTGGAATGGCCATGATCGATCTGTACTACTGGACCACGCCCAACGGCCACAAGATTACGATCTTCCTCGAAGAGACCGGACTGCCGTATACCCTCAACCCGGTGAACATCGGCAAGGGCGAGCAGTTCGACCCGGCCTTCCTCGCGATCTCGCCGAACAACCGCATCCCGGCGATCGTGGACCACGCACCCAAGGACGGCGGCCCGGTACTCAGTGTTTTCGAGTCGGGCGCGATTCTGCAATATCTCGCCGAGAAGACCGGCCGGCTGTTGCCCGCCGATCTGCGCGGGCGCATGGACGTGTTGCAGTGGTTGTACTGGCAGGTGGGCGGGCAGGGACCGATGCTCGGGCAGAACCACCACTTCGTGCAATACGCCCCGGAGAAAATTCCGTACGCCATCGGACGCTACGTGAAGGAGGCTGAGCGTCTCTACGGCGTGCTCGACCGGCGGCTGGCCGGCCGCGAGTTCATCGCCGGCGCGTACTCCATCGCCGATATCGCGGCCTATCCGTGGACTGTGTCGCACCGCAAGCAGCAGGTGAACCTGGACGACTTTCCCAACGTGAAGCGCTGGTTCGAGGCCGTCGGGCAGCGTCCGGCGGTGCGGCGTGCGTACGAGATCGCGCAGCGCATCAATACCGTACCGACCGTCACCAGGGAGTCGCGCATGATCCTGTTCGGCCAGGGCAAGGACCTGCCGCGCTGACCGCGCGTCGTATCCTGAGCGCCAAAAGAAAACGGGGCCGGCGCGTGTGCACCGGCCCCGTTTTTGTACTGCGAGTATTAATTGATGCCGAGCTTCTGCTTGATGGCGCTGACCACGGCATCGCTCGAGGTCGCGTTGACGTTCATCAACATGCCTTCTTTCTGGTAGAAGCCGATGAGCGGGGCGGTCTTCTCATTATAAGTATCGAGGCGCTTGCTGATGGCCTCTTCGGTCTCGTCGGCGCGCTGCACGACGTTGCTGCCACACTTGTCGCACTTGCCCGCGACCTTGGGCGGCATGCTCTTGACGTTGTAGATCGCCTGGCACTTCGGGTTCTCGCAGGTGCGGCGCGTGGTCAGGCGGTCGAGGATGACCTCGCGCGGGACTTCGAGGCTCACCGCGGCGTCGAGCTTGATGCCGAGTTTGACGAGCAGCGCCTTGAGCGCTTCGGCCTGCGGGATGGTGCGCGGGAAACCGTCGAGCAGGAAGCCCTTGGCGCAATCCGGTTCCTGCAAGCGTTTCTCCATGATGCCCATGATGAGCGCATCCGGCACCAGGCCGCCGCTGTCCATGTGCGCCTTGGCCTGCTTGCCGAGTTCCGTACCGGCCTGGACCGCGCCGCGCAGGATGTCGCCGGTGGAAATCTGCACCGAGCCGTCGAGTTTCGTCAGCAGCTTCGCCACCGTGCCCTTGCCCGCGCCCGGGGCGCCCAACAGAATCAGTTTCATCGCTCTTTATCCTCTCTGGTTTTAAGTCGGTGACCGCGTGGCGGCCGCAACAAGGGGCGCATTTTGCCCTGCATACCGCGAGGGGGCAACCGGAAAAAAAATGTTTTGCCGGCCGTTTTGGTAATATCCTCATTAATATCCTTTTCTGCAGTAACAGGGGCCCCATGACCGATTCCGATACCGTATTCGATGGTGCCTTCGACCGCACCGTGCAGCTCGGCAACGCGTTGGCCGAGACTGACAAGGACGCCGACCTGTGGGACATCGCCGACGGCGTTCTTGCCGGCGCGATCCAGTACTGGCTTTACTCGCGCCAGCCGTGCGGCGACCCGCGCTGCGAGGACTGCCTGCCGGTGAGCACCGCCGAGGGGCGCACCGCCGAACTCAAACGGCTGATGCAGCAGTTCGCCGAGGAAAGCGAGTACTACCACTCGCCCGCGGACTCGAACGTCGGGCGGGCGTAGGCTCAGTCCGGTTTGGATTCGTCCGGCGGAAGCGAGGTCGCGCGGTGGGCGCGGGCGCCGAGGCCGAGCATCAGCGCGAGCACGGCCGCCGCAGCCAGCGGGGCAAGGTAAACGAGGCCGTCGGCGTAGCCGTCGTATTGCAGGAAGCGTTCGCGAACCTTGAATGCGAGATCGAACACGAGCAGCAGCGCCCCGCCGGCGTACAGCCAGCGGTCGCGCACGAATCCGGTGAAGAGACTGTAAACAAGGTAGGGTGTGAGCCCCGCGAGCAGCACCGGGAGATCGAGCCGGTAGCCGGCGTCGTAGTGCGGCACCACGGCGGCGACGAAGGCGAGCGCCACGCCGAGCGCGACGACAACATAGGCAGTGGGACGAAGATCGGTTTCCGGACGCATCCGATGCTCCTCGGGCCGATTGCCCGTTCATTCTAGCAGCGATTGCGGAGAGTACGATGCGCGATGCAGCCGATCATCAATGCTGGAAATGTGGCGCGTGGCTTACCGGCGTGCCGCTGCCGCTCCCGCGGCTCGCCGAATGCCCCCAGTGCCGCGCCTATCTGCACGCCTGCCGACTGTGCCAGTTCTACGACCCGCGCCTGACGTCGAAATGCCGCGAGGAGCGCGCCGAGGAGGTGCGCGACCGCGAGGGGGCGAACTTCTGCGACTGGTTCAAGCCGAATCCCCATGCGCACCGCCCGGGCGTCGGGAACAAGGCCGCGGCCGCCAAGTCGAAACTCGATGATCTGTTCGGCGGCAAGGACAAGCAATAGGGTATGGTATGAAACGCAAGAAGAAGCGGCCGGGCGCGGCAGCGCCGTCCGGTGTCCCGGGCGCGGGCACGAATCCCCGGCTTTACGCCCAGACGCGCAAGCAGCTGCGCACGCACTACGCGGCGAAATACCGCGTGCGCTAGGGTGGAAGTTTTCGCCAGCGACCGCTACCCTTGATCGCTCGATACTATATATAGATAACCTCGCTACCCTTATCTCCCGCCCGGCATGACGTCGCGCTCCCGCTTCACGCATGATTATGCCCGCTGGCTGGCGTTGCTGCCGGCAGCGTGGTTTGGCATGGCGGGCGCGGCCGAGCTCAGCTGGGAATCCTGCGTGACGCTGACCGCGCAGCAGAACGCCGCGCTGCGCGCCGCCTACGACAACGTGCGCGCCGCCGAGCACCAGGCGCGTTCCGCCTTCGGCGGCTACCTGCCGTCGGTATCCGCGAGCGCCGGACATACCAAGTACAACCCGTCCACCACCTCGTCCACGTATACCGCCTCGATCACCGCGACCCAGAACCTGTTCGCCGGCTTCAAGGACCAGGCGAGCGTGGCCCAGGCCGACGCCAACACCGCGGCCGCCGAGGCGGCGCTCAGCATCGCCAAGGCGCAAGCGAGTTTCGACCTCAAGAGCGCGTTCGCCGCGCTGCGCTACGCCGAGGACAACCTCAAGCTCGCCGACGACATCATCCGCCGGCGCGAGGAGAATCTGAGATTGGTCGAGCTACGCTTCGAGGGCGGACGCGAGAACAAGGGTTCGTATTTCCTGTCGCGCGCGGCGCTGGCGCAGGCGCGCTACGAGCGGTTGCAGGCGCTGCACGCGATCGCGGTCGCGCAGGAGACGCTCGCGCGCGTACTCGGGAAAGACGATGCCCGCAGCGTCGCGATCGTCGGCAACGTGCCCGAGGCCGCGCCGCCGGAGAAGATCGACATTGAGGCGCTGCTGGCGCAGGTACCCGAGTACCGGCAGTCGCTGGCGCAGGAAAAGGCCGCCGGCGAGGCGGTGCGCATCGCACGTTCGGGACTGTTGCCGACGCTCAACCTCACCGGCACCGCCGGGCGCCAGGGTGAGGACTGGTTTCCGAACGACCGGCGCAATTCCGCCGGTGTGAGCCTGTCGGTGCCGATCTTCAGCGGCGGGAGCGATTACTACGCCACCCAGAGCGCGGCCGCGAGCCTGTCCGCGGCCCAGGCCAACCGCGAGAACCTCACGCGCACGTTGCGCACGAAGCTGCAGCAGGGCCACACCGGTTTCGTGCAGGCCGAGGTCAAGCGCACTGTCGACCGCGAGTTTCTCGAAGCGGCGGCGGCGCGCGCCGAAATCGCGCGCAGCAAATACAATAACGGCCTGCTGTCCTTCGAAGACTGGGACATCATCGAAAACGACCTCATCAGCCGCCAGAAGGCGGCGCTTGCCAGCCAGCGCGACCGCGTCACCGCGGAGGCGACTTGGGAGCAGGCGCAAGGCAAGGGTGTAATTCCGTGAAACTGAATCTGTCCAATCTTACGCGCCGGCAGAAGCTGGTCGCGCTCGGCGTGCTGGCGCCGGTTGTCGTCGCGCTGGGTCTGTGGCTCGCGAGCCCGGGACGCAGCAACACCGCGGGCGAGCGCGAGGTCGCGGCCACGCGCGGCGCGATCGATATCACGATCCTCGCGAACGGCACGGTGCAGCCGCGCAACCGTCTCGAAATCAAGCCGCCACTCGCCGGGCGCGTGGAGCAGGTATTGGTGCAGGAAGGGCAGGCCGTGGGCAAAGGCCAGATCCTCGCGTGGATGAGTTCGAGCGAGCGCGCGGCGCTACTCGACGCCGCGCGCGCCCGCGGGCCGGAGGAGGTCAAACGCTGGGAGGAGTTCTACAAGGCGACGCCGATCCTGTCGCCCATCCACGGCACTGTCATCAAGCGCAGCGTCGAGCCGGGCCAAAGTTTTACCAGCACCGACGCCGTGCTGGTGCTGTCCGACCGGCTCATTGTGCAGGCGCAGGTGGACGAAACCGACATCGCGCAGGTAAAGCCCAAACAGACGGCGCGCATCACGCTCGATGCCTACCCGAATGAAACCATCCCGGCCGAGGTCGGCGCCGTCGCCTACGAGGCCAAGACCGTGAGCAACGTGACTACCTACACCGTGGACGTGCTGCCGGAAAAGGTGCCGCCGTTCATGCGCAGCGGCATGACCGCGAGCGTCGCGTTCCAGGTGGCCTCGAAGGAGGGCGTGGTGCGCGTGCCTTCGCACGCGCTCAAGGCGCGCGACGGGCGTGCCTACGTGCAGGTGGTGACCGACGGTGGCGCGCGCGAGGAGCGCGCGGTGCAGGCGGGTCTCTCCGACGGCAAATACACCGAGATCGTCGAGGGCCTGCGCGAGGGCGAGAAGGTGTTGATCGCCCAGCTCAAAACCGAAAAGCGCACCGGCACCAACCCGTTCTCCACCTGGGGCCGCACGTCCTCGCAGAAGAAGTAACCCGCCATGCTGGAACTGCGCAACATTCACAAGTCGTACCGCATGGGCGACAACGTGGTGCATGCGCTGCGCGGTGTATCGCTGTCCATCGCGCCCGGCGAATTCGTCGCCATCATGGGCCCGTCGGGTTCGGGCAAGTCCACGCTCATGCACGTGCTCGGGTTGCTGGACGTGCCGGATTCGGGTTCGTACCGCCTGGACGGGCGCGAGGCGGCGCATCTTTCCGACGATGAGCTGGCGCAACTGCGGCGCGAGGTCATCGGTTTCGTGTTCCAGCAGTTTAACCTGTTGCCGCGCATGTCCGCGCTCGAAAACACCGCGCTGCCGCTCATCTACTCGCGCCACCGCGTCGAAACCGCGTCGGCGGCGGAGCTGTTGCGGCAAGTGGGCCTGGGCGAGCGCATGGGCCACCGCACGAACGAACTTTCCGGCGGCCAGCAGCAGCGCGTTGCCATCGCGCGCGCGCTCATCAACGCGCCGCGCGTGATTCTCGCCGACGAGCCCACCGGTAACCTCGACAGCGCCTCACAGCGCGAGATCATGGCGCTGCTGGAGGACCTCAACGCCCGCGGCATTACCGTGATCCTCGTCACGCACGAGGAGGACGTGGCGCGCCACGCGCGCCGCATCATCCGGCTGCGCGACGGGGTGATCCAGTCGGACGAGAAAAAGGGACCGGCGGCGAAGTCGCAACCGGCGCCCGTAACCGCGGCGTCCGCGACCGGCACCGGCACGCGGTTCGCGCTCGCGGAGATTCGCGAGCACCTGCGCCAAGGTCTCAAGACGCTGGCGGCGAACAAGGTCCGCACCGCATTGTCCATGCTCGGTATCTTGATCGGCGTGGCCTCGGTGGTGACCATGCTCGCGATCGGGCAAGGCGCTAAACGCGACATCGAGGCGCGCCTGTCCGCGCTCGGCTCGAATCTGTTGATGCTGCGCCAGGGTGCCATGCGCGTCGGCGGCGTGGCGATCGAGGCCGGCGCGGCCACGCGCCTGACCGTCGAGGACGTGACCGCGATCAAGGACCAGTTGCCGTCGGTGCGCGAGGCCTCGCCCACCGTCACCGGCCGTGGGCAGGTGAGTTACCTCAATCGCAACTGGAGCACCCAGATTCTCGGCACCGGCACCGCCTACGAGCACATGCGCGCGTCGAAGCCGGACGTAGGGCGGTTCTTCACCGAGGACGAGAACAAGCGGCGCGCGCGCGTGGCGCTCATTGGCCGCACGCTGCTGCGCGAGCTGTTCGCCGGCGCCGATCCCATAGGAGAGACCCTCCGCATCAACAAGATCAGTTTCCAGGTCATCGGCATCCTGCCGGAGAAGGGCGCCACCGGTTGGCGCGACCAGGACGACGTCGTGGTCATTCCGGTCAATACCGCCATGCACCGTCTGCTCGGCAAGGACTACGTGGATTACATCGACATCGAGGTGCGCAACGCGCAGGAGATGCAGGCCGCGAACGATGCTGTGAAGGCGCTGATGCAGACGCGCCATCGTGTGCCGGTGTCGCAGCGCCAGGACGCCTACGAAATTCGAAATCTTGCCGACATCCAGGCGGCGCTGTCCGAAACCAGCCGCACCATGTCGTGGCTGCTGGCCTCGATCGCCGCGATTTCGCTGTTGGTCGGCGGCATCGGCATCATGAACATCATGCTGGTGTCGGTCACCGAGCGCACGCGCGAGATCGGCTTGCGCAAGGCGGTCGGCGCCTGCCGGCGCGACATCCTCACACAGTTTTTGCTGGAAGCCGTCGTAGTAAGCGCCGTCGGCGGGTTGGCCGGTATCCTGCTCGGCGTGGTCGCCACCCTCGGCATGGGCCTGCTCGCCGGCTGGGCCACGGCGATCTCGCCGCTGCACGCACTATTGGCGTTCCTGTTCTCCGCCGGCATCGGCGTGGCCTTCGGTTTCTACCCCGCGCGCAAGGCCGCGGGGCTGCATCCTATCGAGGCGCTGCGGTACGAATAGTGTGGGATTAGCGACCGGTGCTAGGCACCACTCCCGATCCTAACGCACGGTTATAGTCTGGGACCATCTCGGCAATCTGGTATTTGTGTATCAGCATTACCGGTAGGCCGAATTGCCGTTCAAGTCTGCGTCGTAGAACTTCCGAGTCTTTCGGAAACCGATCCGCCGCAACCGCGGCAACACTCATCTTGGAAACACCAGTAACGACGTCTTTACGGCGAGCAACAGCAGCGGCAACAGCCTGAATTTCACTGGTCGACACAGAACCTAGTTTGGCTTGCGCATAAACAATCTGCTCGTGGTTCTCAGCGACGACGTCAATCTTCTCATGGTCTAAAGATTTTCCAGCACGCCGAGCCGTGAATCCGAGAGCCTCGAAATAGGCACACAGTGCATGTTCGTTGAGTTGCCCACGTGCGTGCTGAGTTTTTCCGAGAATTCGGTTAATAGCTGTGGAGAGGTCTGCCACCGCGCCAAGAGTCGCCGGCTCCTCGAGTCTGACAGATTCTGGAATAGAGTCCGAATAGGATGCGATCTCTTTTCCGGAGTAAATAGTAAGTATGAAATCAGTCCTAGACTCTTGGTGCTCGATGAAACTATCCTCTAGCTGCTCAACTAAGCGCTCTAACTCGGACTGCCGAAGTGGCGTGTGCACAACAAGGGTGGCATAGTACACCTTGTCTGACACGTGGTAGTCGAATTGGGCTATGCTCGGCGACTGCCGCTGTCTGGCCTTAAAGACATAATAGCCCTCGCTGTCCGGCGTTCGGACGTAGCGTCGGAAGCGGAAGTTGCTGATGCTCTTACGACGCTTAGCCATGGTAGCCGCTCCGTGGTATCAAACTACAAGTTATATTTAGTATCTACTGTCAAAAATAGTGTTGGTACTACATATAGTACCCATCACCGCTTGGCAACTCTCTGGACTAACCCCAGCCTCCGGACTTTTTCCTCCGGAATGAACCAGAGCCGTTCCGAAGAGCCCCACATCCGCCCGCGGCTTTGATCTATCTGCGAAAATTTTCCTCCGCGGCAGGTAACAATCCGCCAGTTATTCGTTCAGTCGGCGCAGAAAGTCAGCAGGTTTTTCGATGGCAAACCGGGTTTTCCCGGCCAGCTCCAGCAGGGCATGGTCGCCTGTCACCAGCACATCGGCCTTGCCGATGTGGGCCAATCTCACAAATTTCCGGTCGGTCGGGTCCGTCGGTGTCGGCAGGTTCGCCGGTCCGGCGCGGCTGGTATCCACCGTTTCCGTGTAGGGCAGATAGTCTCCCAGCAGCGCCTCAACCTCGTCCGGGTTCAGCTTGAATTTCGGGTAGTGCAGGGCGCGCAGAAGTTCTTCAGCGCAGGGCTTGTCCAGGAGCGGAATAAAGCGTTGCTGCATCCACGCTTGACGCAGCTGTGACAGGCGGCCGTGCTCGAACACGAGCGCCGACAAGACGACGTTGGTGTCGAGCACGACTCTCAACGGTTATTTTTTCCGAGCCCAGGCGACGGCTTTGGCGATATCCATCTCGGTGATTTTCAGGGCCGCGAGCTTCGCGCGGACCTGCTTGGCGCGGTCGGTCTTGAGCGGTTCCAGGATGATGCGGTCATCCTCCTTGCGGACATCGAAATATTCCACGTTCGGGAAATCCTGGACGATGCGCTTGGGCAGGGTGATCTGGTTCTTAACGGTCTTCTTGGCGAGCATGGCGTTACCGTGAAACAAGGAAGTAAGGAAATATTACGTCCTTGGCAACGGCCCGGCAAGGAAGGCGGTTTCCGTCCAACGCGGGCAGGCGTTGACATATAACATACCGACCGGTATGTTTTATCCATGACCGCCAAGCAGCCGGACATCACGCGTGACCGGATCCTGGACGCCGCGTTCCAGGAGATACACAAGCACGGCTTCCAGGCCGCGAGCCTCAGCAACATCCTCGCCAAGACCGGTCTCACCAAAGGCGCGCTGTATCACCATTTCCCCGACAAGGACCGCCTCGGCCACGCGGTGATCGAGGAAGTCATCCGCGAGTCGCTGGAGACGATGGTGTTCGAACCGCTGCGCACGACCACCGATCCTCTCGGCACGTTGCGTGAGGGGATCCTGCGCAAGGCCGAGAAGGCGACGGGCGATACCGTGGTGCTCGGCTGTCCGCTCAACAACCTGATGCAGGAGATGAGCCCGCTCGATGCCGACTTCAAGCGGCGCCTGACGGAGATTCTCAAGATCTGGCAGGACGTCGTCACCGACGCGCTCAAGCGCGGACAGAAGGCGGGGCAGGTGCGGACGGACGTGGATTGCCGGGCGGCGGCGCTGTTCATCGTGTCGGCGTACGAGGGCTGTATCGGCACTGCCAAGAACCTGCAGTCGGTGAAGGAATTCCGTTTGTGCATGGCGCAGCTCGTCGACTATGTCGAAGGGCTACGCGTGAAAGGCCGCTAGATGATTTTTTTTCGCGCCAATACATACCAATCGGTCGGTATGTGCCAGCGTCAACCGGATTTTTTGCTGTCCGCCGTAGCTGTTTCCGTCAACTCGCAACCAAGGAGAACAACCATGCCATTGATCGAAACCGTCACCCCCGAGAAGGCCAGCGGCAAGGTGGCCGCCGTCTACAGCGACATCAACAAAGTGTTCGGGCGCGTGCCGAACGCGATGCAGATGTACTCGGCGAGTCCGGCGCTGCTCAGCCAGCAGTGGGAGTCCATGGGCTACTACCTGAAACATCCTGCGCTCAGTTTCCCGCTGCTGGCAGCGATCCGCATGCTGGTGTCGCAGGAGAACGACTGCCACTACTGCATCGGCATGAACGGTGCCTTGCTGATCCATATGGGCAAGTGGACGCCGGAGCAGGTGACGGCGACCAAGCAGGACGCCAAGGCCGCGCCGCTGCCGGAAAAGGAGATGGCGCTGCTCGCCTTCGTGCTCAAGACGGTCGCCGAACGCAAGCCGGTCACGCGTGCCGAGATTGAGCAACTGAAGAAGCTCGGCTGGAGCGAGGCCGACGTGTTCGATGCCGTTGCCCATGGCGCGCGCAACGTGGCCGTGGACATCATCTTCAACACGTTCCAGATCGAGAACGACTTCTGACGGACGCGGCCGCCCTTCGGGGCGGCCGTTCATTCAACCTGAAACCAAAGGAGCCAATCATGCACTTCGATACCGAACTCGATGCCCGCGGTCTGAACTGCCCGCTGCCGATCCTGCGCGCCAAGAAGGCACTAAACGGCCTGACGTCCGGCAAGGTGCTCAAAGTCAAGGCCACCGACCCGGGTGCGGTCAAGGACTTCGCGGCGTTCGCCACGCAAACCGGCAATGAATTGCTGTCCACCAGCGAGGCCGGCGGCGAATATGTTTTCTTTCTGAAAAAGCACTAACCGAAGAGGATCAGAACATGTCCACACAGATTTCGACTAGGCACGAAGTCGGCACGGAGATGACCGTAACGGAGGCGATCAACACTCGCCGCTCGGTCAAGGCGTTCGATCCCCACCACCGGATGACGGAAGCGGAAACCGAACAGTTGTTGACACTCGCCAGGCTGGCGCCGACGGCCTTTAACATCCAGAACTGGCGCTTCGTGCTGGTGCGCGACCCGGAACTCAGGAAGCAAATACGCGCGGTGGCCTGGGAGCAACCGCAGGTGACGGATGCCTCGCTGTTGATCGTGTTGTGCGCCGATTTGAAGGCTTGGGAGAAAGAGCCCGCGCGTTACTGGCGTCATGCGCCCCAACCGGTGCAGGATTTCCTGGTGCCGGCGATCCACGACTACTACGCCGGGCGCGAGCAAGTGCAGCGCGACGAGGCCATGCGGTCGTGCGGCAACGCCGCGATGACGCTCATGCTCGCTGCCAGGGAATTGGGTTACGACTCCTGCCCCATGGACGGTTTCGATTTCGACGCCGTCGGCAAGCTCATCAATCTGCCGAAGGATCATGTCATCGCCATGTTCGTCGCCATCGGCAAGGGCATGCAGGAGCCGTGGCCACGCGGTGAAAAGCTGCCGCTGTCGGAGGTCGTGATCGAGAACCGCTTCGCGTAAGTGCACCCCGAAACCGGGACTCTCCCCAACTTTGGCCCGCGCCCTCCGACGCGGGCATTTTTTTAATCCTTGCCGCCGTTGGCGCGCAGGCGCCACTCCTGCCACAGCAAATAGGCCGCCGGAATCACGGCGAGCGTGAGCACAGCCACGCTCAGCATGCCGCCGACCATGGGCGCGGCGATGCGCTGCATCGGCTCCGAACCGGTGCCGGTGCTGAAGAGGATCGGCAACAGCGCGGCGATGATGGCGACCTTGGTCATGGTCACGGGCCGGATGCGCAGCAGCGCGCCCTCGACGATGGCCTCGTGCACGTCCGCGCGCGTAACGGCTTCGCCGTGCAGCCGCCGGGCCTCGACGCGGCGCGCCAGCGCCTGGTCGAGGTAGGCGAGCATGACCACGCCGATTTCCACCGCGACGCCGCCGAGGGCGATGAAGCCCACGGCCACCGCGACCGAGAGGTGGTAGCCGAGCAGATACAGCAGCCAGAAGCCGCCGACCAGCGCGAGCGGCAGGGTCACGACGATGATGCCGACCTCGGCGACGTTTCTGAAATTAAGGTAAAGCAGCAGCAGGATGATGGCGATGGTGAACGGGATCACCAGCGCCAGGCGCTGCTTGGCGCGCTCCAGGTATTCGTACTGCCCGGTCCAGGTCAGCGAGTAACCCGGTGGCAGCTTTATCTTCTCGGCCACGACTTTCTGTGCCTCGAGCACGTAACCACCGAGATCGCGCCCGCTGATGTCCACCGAAATCCAGCCGGACAGGCGCGCGTTCTCCGAACGGATCATGTCCGGCCCGTCGGCGATACTGATGTCCGCGACTTCCATGAGCGCCACCTGCCCGCCCGAGGGCGTGACGATGCCGAGTTGTTTCAGCTTCTCCGGCGAGTCGCGCAGATCGGCCGGATAACGCAGGTTCACCGGGTAGCGCTCGCGGCCCTCGATGGTCTCGGCCACGTTCATGCCGCCGACGGCGGTGGCCACCGTCTCCTGAATGTCGGCCACGCTCAGTCCGAAGCGCGCCGCGCGCTCGCGGCGGATGCGCACGTCCACGTAGCGCGCGCCGGCAACGCGCTCGGCGAACACCGACGTCGTGCCCGACACCTGGCGCAGCGCGGTTTCGATCTGCTTGCCGATGGCCTCGATCTGCCCGAGATCGTTGCCGTTCACCTTGATCCCGACCGGCGTGCGAATGCCGGTGGTGAGCATGTCGATGCGCGTTTTGATTGGCATCACGAACACGTCCGGCATCCCGGGAAATTTCAGCGCCGCGCGCATGTCCTCGATGAGCTTTCCCGTCGTCATACCCGCGCGCCATTCGGATTTGGGCTTGAGCCTCACCGTGGTCTCGAACATGGACATCGGCGCCGGATCGGTGGCGGTTTCGGCGCGGCCGGCCTTGCCGAACACCGTGTCCACCTCGGGGAAGGTCTTGAGAATGCGGTCGGTCTGCTGCAAGAGCTGCTGTGCCTTGCCGGTGGACAACCCCGGCAGCGTCGTCGGCATGTACAGAATGTCGCCTTCGTCCATGTCCGGCATGAACTCGGCGCCGAGCCGGTATAACGGCCACAGGCTGATGAGTACTAATACGGCCGTCGCCTGCATGATCTTCCGGGGATTCGCCAGCACCCATGCAAGCAGCGGCTTGTACCAGCGGATCAATGCCCGATTGATGGGATTTTCCTGCTCCGCACGTAATTTGCCGCGAATGAAGAAACCCATGAGCACCGGAACGAGCGTGACGGACAGGCCCGCGGCCGCCGCCATGGCGTAGGTCTTGGTGAAGGCGAGCGGAGCGAACAGCCGTCCCTCCTGTGCCTCGAGCGTGAATACCGGCAGGAAGCTCAGGGTAATGATGATCAGCGAGAAAAACAGCGGCGGCCCGACTTCCTCGCAGGCGCTGCGGATCACGGCCCAGCGGTTCGTGTCCGTGACCGGCTCGCGTTCCATGTGCTTGTGCACGTTCTCGATCATGACGATGGCGGCGTCCACCATGGCGCCGATGGCGATGGCGATGCCGCCGAGCGACATGATGTTGGCGTTCACGCCCTGGTAGTGCATGACGACGAATGCCGTCAGCACGCCGAGCGGCAGCGTAAGCATGGCCACGAGCGCGGAACGCAGGTGGAACAGGAAGGCCAGGCACACCAGCGCCACGACGATGAATTCCTCACCCAGCGTGCCGGTGAGGTTGGCCACGGCGCGCTGGATGAGCGCCGAACGGTCGTACGTGGTGACGATCTCCACGCCCTCGGGCAGGCTCTTTCTCAGGCCTTCGAGCTTCCCGCGCACGGCGTCGATGGTCGCGAGCGCGTTCTCGCCGTGGCGCATCACGACGATGCCGCCTGCGACCTCGCCCTCGCCGTTCAGTTCCGCGATGCCACGGCGCATCTCGGGCCCGAGGCGCAATTCGGCCACTTGGCCGAGCGTGATTGCCTGGCCGGCGGAACCGACGCCGAGCGATACCGCGCGCAGGTCGTCGAGCGACTGGATATAGCCGCGGGCGCGCACCATGTACTCGGCCTCGGCCAGCTCGACCACCGAGCCGCCGGTTTCCTGGTTGGCGTTCTCGATGGCGCGGCGGATGTCCGCGAGCGTGAGCCGGTACGCGCGCAGGCGCGCGGGATCGACGATGACCTGATATTGCTTCACCATGCCGCCGACCGAAGCCACTTCGGACACGCCCGGCACGGTGCGCAGCTCGTATTTCAAGAACCAGTCCTGAATGGACCGAAGCTGCGCGAGATCGTGTTTACCCGTGCGGTCCACGAGCGCGTACTCGTACACCCAGCCGACCCCGGTGGCGTCCGGCCCGAGCGCCGGGCGTGCGCCGCGCGGCAGGCGCGGCAACACCTGCGACAGGTATTCGAGCACGCGTGAGCGTGCCCAGTAGAGATCGGTACCGTCCTTGAAGATCACATACACGAACGAATCGCCGAAGGTCGAGAAGCCGCGCACCGACTGCGCGCCCGGCACCGACAGCATGGCGGTGGTGAGCGGGTAGGTGATCTGGTCTTCGACCACTTGCGGCGCCTGGCCGGGATAGCTGGTCTTGATGATGACCTGGGCATCGGACAGATCGGGAATGGCATCGAGCGGCGTGCGCAGCGTGGCGTAGAGACCCCAGGCCGTGAGCAGCACCGTGACCAGCAGCACCAAAAAGCGATTGTGCAGCGACCAGCGGATGACACGTGCGATCATGGCCGCGCCTCGCTGTTCGCCGGCGCTATGCGCTCGAAGCTCGCGCGCACGCTCGCCTCGGAATCGAGCAGGAACTGGCCCGAGGCGACAACGACATCTCCTTCGTTAAGGCCCTTCACGATCTCGACCCGGTCGTCGAGCTCGGCGCCCGCGACCACCTCGACCGGCTGGAACCGGCCCTCGCCAAGCGCGCGCAATACGGCTGTGCGCGTGCCGGTGCGAATCAGCGCCTCACGCGGGACGGTGAGCGCCTTGCTTGCCGTCGGTGACGTGATGACAATCTCGGCGAGCGTATTGGCGGCAATCGCAGGATCGGACCGGTCGAGCCGCACGACCACGTGCAGGCTGCGGCTGCCCACGCCGATATCCGGCTGCGCCGATTCCACGCGCGCCGCGAACAGGCGGCCGGGCAGGCTATCCATTCGTACCTCGGCCGGGAGCCCCGCGTGCAGCCAGTCGGCGCCGCGTTCGAACACGTCCGCGAGCACCAGCACTTCGCCGCCCACGCGCTGCACGTAGCCGTCCACGCGCAGTCGGCGTGCCTGCGTGCCGCGTTCGACCCTGACCGTGCGCACGCCCAGGTTATTTGCCACCTCCGGCCGTACCGTTACGACATTCGTCCCGGCCTCGTCCGCGTACACCGGCACCAGTTCCATGTCCATGAACGGCGACTTGCCGGGCTTGTCGCTCCTGAAGCCCGGCACCATCGGGTCGTGCCAGTACAGCACCTTGCGTTCGGCCTTGGCCGGCGTTTCCGGCGTGGCGTTTTGCTTGGCGACACCGGCCCACAGGCCGGCGCCGATCAGCGCCACCGCGGCGGCGCCCAGGATGACCAGGATTTTGCGATTCATGGCTGCTCTTCTCCGGTGAGGTACAGCAAATCCGCCTGGCTGCGCGCGAGGTCCACGCGCAGGCGGGTGAGTTCGAGCCGGGTTTCCAGCGCCTTGAGGCGCGCCTGGCGGCGCTCGGACTGGTCGCGCGCGAAGCCGGCGACGGTGAGCGATGCCTCGCGCTCGGCATCCGGTAGCAGGTGCTGCTCGAAAATCTCCACGCGCTGCACCAGCGCGTCGCGCTCGGCGCGCGCGGCGCGGTAACCCGCTTCCAGCTCGCGGCGCTTGTCTTCGGCCTCGTAACGCGCCGCCGTTTCGAGCGTCTGTTTCTCGGCCAGCCGCCGGTCCTGGCGCTTGGCGCGGAAGATCGGCAAATCCATGGTGACGAGCGCGCTGAACAGATCGGAACGCTCGGAGCCGTCGAGACGCGCGCGTCGCAGACCCCACGCGACGTCCACCATGAATCCCGGCTTGTATTCCTGGCGCGCGATCTCGACCTCGGCGCGCGCCGACTCGATGCCGGCGCGCGCCGCAAGCGTTTCGGGGTGGCGCTCGACCGCGAATTCCGCCGGCACCGGCGCGAGCGCCGGCAGGCCCTCGGGCAGCGGCTGGTCCGCCGTCTCGCCGATCCAGCGCGCCAGTTGCGCGCGGGTTTTGGCGCGTTGCGCCCGCAGCAGGACGATGCGCTCGTCCAGCCGCGCCTGCGTCTGGCGCGCCTGCAACATCTCGGGCTGGCCGGCGGCCGCGGCGCGGTAGCGCGCCGCGGCGTCCTCGGCCAGGCGCGCCTGGACGATGCGGCTGTCGTCGAGGAGTTTGAGCGAACGGTCGAGGTAGTAAAGCTCGAGCCACATCTGGCGAACCTGGCGCAGCAGATTGCGCCGCTCCATTTCCAGACGCGCCTCCTCGCGCGTGAGCTCCTGTTGCGCGCGCCGGCTGCGCAGCTTCAGCGTGTCGCCCGGCGGGAACTGTTGGCGCACGCCGACGTTGGTCATGGTCATGTCCTCTGAGCGGAGGTCATAACTGGTCGTCGGGACGTTGACGAAACCGAGCGTGAGCTGCGGATCGGGCAGCCGGCCCTCGTATTCCACGCGCTCGGCGGCGGCGGAAACGTTGGTGCGGTGGTGCTGGTACCACGGCGCGCGTTCGAGCGCGATCCGCTCGGCCTCGGCCAGGGTCAGGGCGGCGCCGGCGGAAAGCGGCGCAGCCAGGAATGGAATCAAAAGCGCAAAACGCGTTACTACGGATGAAACGGACATAAAGCCTCCATCAGGTCGTGAAAACGAAACGACACCGACGAAGGCGGGCTAGATCAGCAGGACCGAATTACGCAGAAACGGCGGAGGTTCGGGAATGGATACGGATGCGCGCAGGGAGCGCGGCGGCAAGCCATGGCGGATCGGCACGAGGGCGAGCGGTATCGCCGGAACGGCGGTCGCCGGGATATCGAAAGCCGGCGAGGCGAGGTTGTTTTGCGACGCGATGTCCGGCAGATGGCAGTCCGTCGCGACGTCGACGTCGGTTCCGGCGGCGCGTTCGCCTTCCCCGGCATGACCCGAAAGACAGTTCATGTCCAGCATTGGCACGACGGATGCCATGGCGAGGGCACATGGCGCCAGCGCGGCGCTCAGCCAAAGGCCGGCAACCAGCGTCAGGAATGCACGGCCGGCGCGCTTCAGTCTGTTTCGGGACCGGAACAGCATGTTGTTACTATAGTCTGTCTTTCGGCTTGCCAATTGACGCACATCAAATGACCGATATTCCAACCGATGGTTCACTGGTACCGCGCATGCAGCTCGTTTCCGTCAATGTCGGCCGTCCCCGACCGGTAGCGTACCGGGATGGCATGGTGTCCACCGGCATATATAAAGAGCCGGTTGCCGGACCGGTGTGGGTGCGCCGGCTGAACCTCGAAGGCGACGGCCAGGCCGATTTGACGGTGCACGGCGGCGAGTATAAGGCGGTATACGCTTACCCGTTCGAGCATTACGCCTTCTGGTCCCGCGCGCTTGGCCGAAACGACCTCGATCACGGCCAGTTCGGCGAGAACCTGACGGTCGAAGGATTGATCGAGGACGCGGTTTACATCGGCGACGTCTTTCGTGTCGGCGAGGCGTTGTTGCAGGTCAGCCAGCCGCGCTCGCCGTGTTTCAAGCTCGGTATCCGCATGGGCGACGATGGCTTTGTTCCGCGCTTCACCGCCGAAAACCGCACCGGTTTTTATCTGCGCGTGTTGGAGGAGGGCCGGATCGCAGCGGGGGACGCCATCGAGCGCATCGAGCAGGCCAACGATTCCATCAACGTGCGCGACGCCTTCCGCTTGCGCCATGGGAGCGGCGGCACGCGCGCGGAGTACGAATACGCCGCGCAGGTCGATGCGCTTGCGCCGAGCTGGCGCGCGGCGTTCGAGAAGCGTCTCGCCGGGATGCCGTGAAAATCAGGATCAAGCGCGTATACGAGCCACCGGCCAAAGCCGATGGTCTGCGCATCCTGGTAGATCGGCTGTGGCCGCGCGGCCTGAGCAAGCAGAACGCCAAGATCGACCACTGGTTCCGGGACATAGCGCCGAGCGGCCGGCTTAGAAAGTGGTTCACGCACGATCCAGCGAAGTGGGACGAGTTCCGGAAGCGCTATGCCAGGGAGCTCGACGGCGACCCGGAAGCAGTCGCCGGGTTGCGCAGGCTCCTGTCCAAACACCGGGCAACGCTACTGTTTGCGGCGAAGGATACCGAGCACAACAACGCCGCAGTTCTAAGGGATTATCTGGCGCGGCGCCGGCCGGTTAAAAAGGCAGGCTGATGCCGGGACGGGTGGAGCGTACGAGTTCGCGGAACCGCTGCTGAATCCGTTCCAGCGCCGCCGCGTTGTCGCCCTCGAAGCGGAATACCAGCACCGGCGTCGTATTCGATGCGCGCACCAGCCCGAAGCCATCTGGAAAATCCGCGCGCACGCCATCGATGGTCGTGACTTTCGCGTCCGGGAACGACGCCTTGGCCGCGAGTTCCTTGATGAGCGCGTAATGCTCGCCCTCGGCCATTTTCAGGTGCAGCTCGGGTGTGTTCACGGTGTTGGGCAGCGAGGCGAACACCTCGCGCGTGGTGCGCGGATCGCGTGACAGCAACTCCAGCAGGCGCGCGGCGGTGTAGAGCGCGTCGTCGAAGCCGTACCAGCGTTCCTTGAAGAAGATATGGCCGCTCATTTCGCCCGCCAGCGCCGCACCGGTTTCCTTGAGCTTGGCCTTGATGAACGAGTGGCCGGTTTTCCAGATCGTCGGTTTGCCGCCGGCTTTGCGGATTTCCTCCGGCAGGGTGCGGGTGCATTTGACGTCATAGATGATTTCGGCGCCGGGGTTGCGACTGAGCACGTCGCGCGCGTACAGGATCAACTGGCGGTCGGGCCAGACGATGTCGCCGTCCGGCGTGATGACGCCGAGCCGGTCGCCGTCGCCGTCGAAGGCGAGGCCGACGTCGAGCCCGTTTTGCTTCACCGCCGCGATTAAGTCCCGCAAGTTGTCCGGGTGCGCCGGATCGGGGTGGTGGTTCGGGAACGTTCCGTCGATTTCGCAGTAGAGTTCCTGCACCTCGCAGCCAAGGTGCTTCATCAACGCCGGCGCCAGCTCGCCCGCGACGCCGTTGCCGCAGTCCACGGCGATGCGGAGTTTCCGGCCGAGCTTCACGTCGCCGGTAATACGCTCGAGATACGCCTTGCTCACGTCCTGCTGCGTCACGCGTCCCTGGCCGTGCACGAGGTCGTTTTTCAGCAGCCGCTGGCGCAGGGCCTGGATCGCCTCGCCTGAGAGCGTCTCGCCCGCGAGCACAACCTTGAGGCCGTTGTATTCCGGCGGATTGTGGCTGCCGGTGATGGACACGCCCGATTGCGTGCCAAGGTGCTGGGCCGCGAAGTAGGTCACCGGTGTCGGCACACGCCCGATGTCGATGACATCGCAGCCGGCGGCGTTCAGCCCGCGCGCGAGCGCCGCGGAAAGATCCGGTCCGGACAGTCGCCCATCGCGCCCGACGACGAGCGAGTTAACGCCGCGTGCGCGCGCTTCGCTCCCGATGGCATGGCCGATGCGTTCGACGATGGCCGGCGTCAGGGTTTTGCCGACGATGCCGCGGATGTCGTAAGGCTTGAAGATTTCCGGCGGCAGGGCGTCAGCCGCCGGCGCGGTGGAAATTTTGGATGACGACATGACGGGCTATTTCTTACCGGTATGGCCGAAGCCGCCGGCGCCGCGATGGCTGGCCTCGAAGTCGTCCACGATCTCGAAGTCCGCCTGCACCACCGGCACGAACATCATCTGACAGATGCGGTCGCCCGGCTCGATGGTGAACGGCGCTTGCCCGCGGTTCCACACCGACACGAAGATCTGGCCCTGGTAGTCGGAGTCGATCAGCCCCACGAGATTGCCGAGCACGATGCCGTGCTTGTGGCCAAGGCCGGAGCGCGGCAACAACACCGCCGCAAGATTCGCGTCGCCGATGTGGATGGCGATGCCGGTGGGCACGAGATGCGTTTGGCCGGGCTCGACGTGCAGGTGCTCGTCGAGACAGGCGTAAAGGTCCATGCCGGCGGAGCCGCCGGTGGCGTAACGGGGCAGGGGAAATTCCTTGCCGATACGTTGGTCGAGAATCTTAAGCTCGACCTTCAGCTTGTTGTTGCCGTTCTTGGGCGACATGGTATTTCCCGGAGATATGGTGAATCAGTGCGCGCGCGAGCTTGTCTTTTGCTGCGGCGGGCAATTCGGTGATGCCGCTTGCATCGATAAGCAGCAGGCTGTTGGTGTCGGATTCGAATCCGAGGCCATCGCCGACGCGGTTGGCGCACACGAGGTCGAGTCGTTTTTCGGTGAGCTTCTGGCGCGCGTTCTGCTCGATGTTATCGGTCTCGGCGGCGAAGCCGACGGTGAACGGCTTGCGTTCGAGCGCCGCGACGCTCGCGAGGATGTCCGGGTTTTTTACCAGATCGAGCATGATCCGCTCGGCGCCCTTCTTGAGTTTCTGCGGCGCGGATTCAACCGGCCGGTAGTCGGCCACGGCGGCGACACCGATGAAAATATGCGCTTCGCGCACGTGCGCGTGCACGGCGTCGTGCATCTCCTGCGTGCTGGTGACGCGGATTATCTGCATGCGCTCGGGATCGGGCAGGGCAGTCGGGCCGGAGACGAGAATGACCTTCGCGCCGGCCGCGGCCGCGGCCTCGGCGACGGCGTAACCCATTTTGCCGGAGCTTTTGTTGGTGATGCCGCGTACGGGGTCGATCGCTTCCCACGTCGGGCCGGCGGTGACGAGCACCGTGAGCCCGTCGAGCTCGCCGGTGGCGAACAGGCCGGCAGTGAGCGTAACCAGTTCGACTGGTTCGAGCAGACGTCCGGCGCCAACCTCGCCACAGGCGAGATCGCCTTCGCCCGGGCCGAAAACGTGCACTGCGCGCCGGCGCAGCGTCAGCATGTTGGCTTGGGTTGCCGGGTTCGTCCACATCTGGGTGTTCATCGCCGGCGCCACGGCGACCGGCGCGGACGTCGCAAGGCAGAGGGCAGTCAGCAAATCGTCGGCGCGGCCCTGCGCCAGGCGCGCGAGAAAGTCGGCGCTTGCCGGCGCGACCAGCACGGCATCGGCCCAGCGCGCGAGTTCGATGTGTTCCATTCCCGTTTTGGATTCCGCGCTGACCATCTCCACGTGCACGGGGCTTCCGCTGACGGCCTGCATCGTGAGCGGGGTGATGAAATCCTGCGCCGTGCGCGTCATGACCACGCGCACCTCCGCGCCGGCATCGCGCAGGCGGCGCGCCAGGTCGGCGCTCTTGTAGGCGGCGATGCCACCGGTGATGCCGAGCAGGATGCGCTTATTAGTAAGTGTGCCCATGTGTTACAGTTTACTTGGCTCGCGATTTCCGCACCACCGTTGCCGGATTACAGGGAGGTAACATGGCAATTTCCGACTGGCCCGAGGCCGAACGCCCGCGTGAGAAGCTGCTCGCGCGCGGTCCACAGGCGCTCTCCGACGCCGAACTGCTCGCCATCTTTCTGCGCACCGGCACCGCCGGCAAGACCGCCGTGGACCTCGCGCGCGAGCTGTTGACGCGCTTCGGCGGGTTGCGGCCGCTGCTCACGGCCGATGTCGATGCGATGTGCGACGCGCCCGGACTCGGGCCGGCAAAGTACGCGCAACTCGCCGCCGCGCTCGAGATGGGGCGGCGGCATCTGGGCGAGAAGCTCGCGCGCGGAACGGCGCTCGAATCGACCGCCGATACCCGACGATATCTTGAATCGCGTCTGCGCGACCTGCCCTATGAAGTGTTCTGTTGCCTGTTCCTCGACAACCGGCACCGCGTGCTCGCATTCGAGGAGCTGTTCCGCGGCACGCTCAACGGCACGGCGGTGTATCCGCGCGAGATCGTGAAGCGGGCGCTGTCGCACAACGCCGCGGCGGTGATCCTGGTGCATAACCACCCCTCGGGCGTGGCCGAGCCGAGCCGCGCGGACGAGACCCTGACCGACCGGCTCAAGGAGGCGCTGACCCTGGTGGACGTGCGGCTGCTGGATCATCTGGTGGTAGGGGATGGGGAAATGGTGTCTTTCAGCGAGCGGGGACTGCTGTAGGGGTAGCGGAAACTGCGCCTAAACCGACGAAATTGTAATGCGCGCCATCCATGGCGCGCCCCCTGCGGGCGGCCTTCGGCCGTTCAATTTTGTTCCAGACAAAATTGTGATATAAATTCGCCCTCATTTCGGCCCCGCGGGGCCTGTTTTCGGGAGATTTCAGATGTCCAGAGTCTGTCAGGTTACCGGCAAGCGCGTGTTGACGGGTCACAACGTCTCGCACGCCAACAACAAGACCAAGCGGCGCTTCCTGCCGAACCTCCACTCACGCCGTTTGTGGGTCGAGAGCGAGAAGCGCTGGGTCACGATTCGCCTGTCGCACCACGGCCTGCGCACGATCGACAAGAAGGGCATCGACGTGGTGCTGGCCGAGATGCGCGCCCGCGGCGAAAAGGTTTAAGGGGTAGATCATGGCCAAGGCAGCACGCGAAAAGATCAAGCTCGTCTCGAGCGCCGGTACCGGTCACTTCTACACCACGACCAAGAACCGCCGCACCATGCAGGAAAAGCTCGAACTCAAGAAGTATGACCCGGTGGTGCGTAAGCACGTGGCGTACAAGGAATCCAAGATCAAGTAACCCCCGGCGTCATTCGTCGGTGGAATAAAAAAGCCCGGCCTTCGCCGGGCTTTTCATTTTTATGCGCCGAAGCGGCGCCTTTGGCCGGCGGGAGGCCCTCAGGCCTATGTACAAGGCCGGCTGTTTCTGCCATAAATACCGGCAGCTAGACATGCGTTACGGAAGCCGGTCGTGTATTCCTTGAGCCAGCAAGTCCTGCGTACCGATGCCTCGGGCACTCCGCTCGAGTGGATCGATTTTCGCGAGGCGGTGCGCATCTATCACCTCGGGCTGGTGGTATTCGCCCTCGGCAAGCCGCTGTACCAGATTCGCGGCGGCTACAACGCCATCACCGGTCGGCGCTCGATCATCCAGGTTAACTCCATTATCGGCACGCACGGCGACAGCCACGCGATGCTGAAGGCGCGCTCGCACTACGTGCCGCCGCTCAACAACCAGACGCTGTTCGCGCGCGACGCGCAGCTGTGCCTGTACTGCGGCGAGCAGCATTCCACGCGCGGCCTGTCGCGCGATCATATCCTGCCGCTCTCGCGCGGCGGCTTCGATTCCTGGACCAACGTGGTGACCGCCTGCAAGCGTTGCAACAACCGCAAGGCCGGCCGCACGCCGGAGCAGGCCGGTATGGAGCTGCTCGCGGTGCCGTTCACGCCCACGCACGCCGAGTACATCTTCCTGCAGGGCCGGCGCATCCTCGCCGACCAGATGGAGTTCCTGCTTGCGCATTTCCCGCGCAGTAGTCCGCTCCATGCGCGCCTGAAGAAAATGAGCTGAGAATTTCAGGATGCCAGAAACACAAAGCCCGCCAAATGGCGGGCTTTGTGTTTCTGGCGGACGATGTGGTTCAGGCCGTGGCCGAAACCAGACGGTAGCTGCGCAATTTGAGCGCGAACTGGTGCAGCGCCTGGATGCCGGTGGCCTCGGCCTGGCGGCACCACTCCTCGAGCGCGTTCCGCAAATGCTCCTGGGTCGTGGCCGAGCGCTGCCAGATGTCGGCGAGCCGCTGCTTCATGGCGTACACCGTGTGCAGCGCGGCGTTGTGCGCCAGCGCCTGTTGCAGCCACTGGCGCGAAACTTCGTCGAGCAGGGTGGTCTCGCGAACCATCAGGCGTCGGGCGCGTTTGACCAGATTCCATTTCTCGCGGTCGCGGCGGTCGAGTTTCTTCAGTTCCTCGCGGTGCACGCTCTTGAGCACCTCGCGCGCGAACTGCGCCATGACGTGGAAGCGACCGTTGATCACGGCCCTTACGGTTTCGAGATCGACGTGCTGCTTGGCGGTATCGCAGGTGAGTTCCGGCGGGATTTTCTTGACCCGGGCCAGCCCCAGCGTTTCCAGCGTGCGGATATACAGCCAGCCGATGTCGAATTCCCACCACTTGGACGAGAGCTTGGCGCTGCTCGCGAAGGTGTGGTGGTTGTTGTGCAGCTCCTCGCCGCCGATGAGGATGCCCCAGGGCACGATGTTGGTGGAGGCGTCGTTGCACTCGTAGTTGCGGTAGCCCCAGTAGTGGCCGATGCCGTTGATGACGCCGGCGGCGAAGAGCGGAATCCACATCATCTGCACCGCCCAGATCGTGAGACCGAGGGGGCCGAACAACGCCAGGTTGATGACGAGCAGGAGCACGATGCCCTTGCCGGAATGGGGCGTGTACAGGCGCCGTTCGAGCCAGTCGTCCGGGGTGCCGTGGCCGTACTTTTCCAGAGTCTCGTTGTTCTTGGCCGCGGTGCGATACAGCTCGGCACCGGTCCAAAACACGCGGCGAATGCCAAACTGTTGCGGGCTGTGGGGGTCGTCCGGAGTTTCCACCTTGGCGTGGTGCTTTCGGTGGATCGCCGCCCATTCTTTCGTGACCATGCCGGTCGTGAGCCACAGCCAGAAGCGGAAGAAGTGGCTGACGATCGGATGCAGGTCGAGCGCGCGGTGCGCTTGGTGGCGGTGCAGGAAAATGGTGACCGCGGCGATCGTGACGTGGGTCACGGCCAGCGCGACAAGGATATAGCCCCACCACGACAGGTCGATAAGACCGTTCAACATACTGTTCCCCCGGGTGGTGTAGTCATGGACAGCTGCGCACAGTATAACGGAAAGGCCGGGTTCGCGCTGTGCGCCATGGTATTCTCTTTGGAAATCATCCAAAAACCTTGGAGTTTGCATGCCCGCGCCCGCCACGCCTGCGCTTACGACCGATATCATCATCGAGCTTGCGGACCGGCCGGGACGCCCGATTGTGCTTATCGAACGGCGCTATTCGCCGCTCGGTTGGGCGCTTCCCGGCGGATTCGTAGATGTGGGCGAGGCGGTGGAACGGGCGGCTGTGCGCGAGGCGCGGGAAGAAACCTCGCTCGCAGTCACGCTCAAGGCGCTGCTCGGCGTGTATTCCGATCCCGCGCGCGACCCGCGCCGTCACACGGCTTCCGCCGTCTATGTCGCCGATGCGCGCGGCGAGCCGCGGGCGCAGGACGATGCCAAAAACGTCGCTGTGTTCAGCCTGGATCAGCTGCCGAGTGCGCTGTGCTTCGACCATGCGCGTATCCTCACGGACTACCGTGTTTATCGGGAGACGGGCAAATTACCCATGCCGCGCACATAGCGTGTTGTTCCCACACCGAGCGCGATGCTAAGCCTCATACATTAGTGGCTTTGCGTCGCCTTCGGCGACGACTGAAATAAAAACCGCGGGGTGCTCCGCCCCCGCACCCCCGGGTGACTTTCCTTTCGGGGAAAGTCACCAAAGCCATCTTGCCCCGGATGGCGCGACCTCCCCCTGCGCTGCGCGCCTTTGCCTTCCGGTCGCTCGACAGCACGTCCTTGTGCTGGCGAGCGACGCGCGGGATCCATCCCCGCGCCCCTTCGGGCTTGCGGGCAAAGGCTTGCTCGCTTGGGCGCGCCAACGGGGCCTGAGAACCTCCTTTGCTAAACCTCGGTGGTGTTCACGCCCCGTAGGCGAGCGAGCGTCGAGGAAAGGCCGAAGTTGAGCCCAACGGGGTGCGTGAGGTATCACGCACGTGCGCATCCGGCGCAGGGATGCGCCGTATGCGCACCTCCTGAGGCCGACCTGAGA
>SCRL01000070.1 GCA_004298065.1 Gammaproteobacteria bacterium
CATCCGCGGCAAAGACCCAGCGAAACAGTCAGCAACGAACAGAGAGAAGCAGTCAGGAGAGAAACCATGGCTCAGGCTCAACAACAGATGCGCCAACCGATCGAAAGCGGTTGCCCCGATCCGTTCCAGTACATGCACCCGCTGATGATCAAGAACTTCGGCAACTGGAAGTATCACGATCGTCCGCGTCCCGGCGTGCTGCACCACGTCGCCAACTCCGGCGACGAGTTGTGGACCGTGCGCGTCGGCACCCAGCGCCAGCTCGGCCCCTACGAGCTGAACCTGCTGTGCGACATCATCGACCAGTACGGTGAAGGTTTCGTGCGCTTCACCATCCGCTCCAACATGGAGATCGCGGTCTCCAAGAAAGAGAAGGTCGAACCGCTCATCCAGGCGCTGACCGACGCCGGCTACCCCATCGGCGGCACCGGCAACTCGGTGACCATGATCTCCCACACCCAGGGCTGGCTGCACTGCGACATCCCGGGCACCGACGCCTCGGGCGTGGTCAAGGCGCTGATGGACGAGGTGTACGACGAGTTCGTCAACGAACAGATGCCGAACCGCGTGCACATCACGACCTCCTGCTGCCAGATCAACTGCGGCGGCCAGGGCGACATCGCCATCAACGTGCAGCACACCAAGCCGCCGAAGATCAACCATGACCTCGTGGCCAACGTCTGCGAGCGTCCGTCGGTCGTGGCGCGCTGCCCGGTCGCGGCCATTCGCCCGGCCATGGTCAACGGCAAGCCGTCGCTCGAAGTGGACGAGAAGAAGTGCATCTGCTGCGGCGCCTGCTTCCCGCCCTGCCCGCCCATGCAGATCAACGACCCCGAGCATTCCAAGCTCGCCATCTGGGTCGGCGGCAAGAATTCCAACGCCCGTTCCAAGCCGATGTTCCACAAGCTCGTGGCCGCCGGCATCCCGAACAACCCGCCGCGCTGGCCGGAGGCCGCCGCGATCGTGAAAACGATCCTGAAGGTCTACAAGAAGGACGCAAAGGACTGGGAGCGCATCGGTGACTGGGTGGAGCGCATCGGCTGGCCGCGGTTCTTCGAACTGACCGGCCTGCCGTTCACCAAGTTCCATGTCGACAACTGGCGCGGGTCGCGTTATACGCTGAACGCCTCGGCGCACATCCGCTTCTGAGCGGTGGCGCCGGCGACGGCGCAAGAAAAACTGGCCTTAGGGAGGTCGATACATGAAGTTGGCAGTGCTGGTGAATGAAGGTCCGTACACGCATCAGGCGTCGGACACCGCCTATCTGTTCACGAGGGCGGCGCTGGAAAAGGGCCACGAAATCTTTCGTGTGTTCTTCTACCACGACGGCGTGAACAACGGCACGCGTCTGACGGTGCCGCCGCAGGACGATCGCAATATCGTCAAGCGCTGGACCGAGCTCGCGGAGAAGCACAAGCTCGACCTCGTGGTGTGCATCGCCGCCGCCCAGCGCCGCGGCATCCTCGACGAGAACGAGGCCAAACGCCAGGGCAAGGACGCGAACAACATCGCGCCGGGCTTCCGCATCTCCGGTCTCGGCCAGCTGATCGAAGCCGGCATCCAGGCGGACCGCCTGGTGACGTTCGGCGACTGAGGATACGACCATGACCGATGAAATGATGGAAGAAGGCGGCAAGATCAAGAAGTTCCTGTACATCAACCGCAAGGCGCCGCACGGCACGATCTACGCGCTCGAGTCGCTCGAGGTGGTGTTGATCTCCGCGGCGTTCGAGCAGGACGTGAGCCTCGCGTTCATCGACGACGGCGTGTACGAGATCGTCAAGGGCCAGGACACCAAGGGCGCAGAGATAAAGAACTTCTCGCCGACCTATCGTGCGCTCGAAGGCTACGACATCGAGAAACTGTACGTCGAGAAAGAATCCATGGACGCGCGCGGACTTACCGAGAAGGATCTGCTGGTGCCGGTCAAGGTGCTGACGGCGAAGGAAATGGCGGACCTGATGGAGAGTCAGGACGTCGTGATGAGCTTCTGAGGAGATCGCCATGACCATGCTGCACACCATTAACAAGTCGCCGTTCGAGCGCAACGCGTTCGACTCCTGCCTGACCCACGTCAAGAAAGGCAGCGCCATCCTGCTGATCGAGGACGGCGTCTACGGCGCAACCCAGGGCACGGCCGGCGCGACCAAGCTCGCGGCGGCCATGAAGGACGTTGCGGTTTATGCGCTGCAGGCCGACGTAGAGATGCGCGGCATGCAGGGACGCCTGATCGACGGCGTGAAGCTCGTCGATTACGGCGGTTTCGTGGATCTCGTTACGCAGCACCAGAACACGCAGGCCTGGCTGTAACACGAGCGTTTATCTGTAAACCCTCATCGAGGAGACTGAACCATGGGCACTATCAACGTAGCGGGCAAAGACATCGAAGTTGACGAGGAAGGCTATCTCACCGACCGCACCGCCTGGAACGAAGACGTGGCGAAGGAAATGGCCAAGCTCGACAACTGTGACCTGTCGCAGAACCACTGGGAAGTGATCAACTTCCTGCGCGAGTACTACGACGAGTACCAGATCGCACCGGCGGTGCGCGTGCTGACCAAGGCCATCGGCAAGAAGCTCGGCCCGGACAAGGGCAACAGCAAGTACCTGTACGAGCTGTTCCCGTACGGCCCGGCCAAGCAGGCGTGCAAATACGCCGGCCTGCCGAAGCCGACCGG
>SCRL01000071.1 GCA_004298065.1 Gammaproteobacteria bacterium
ATTCACAGGATTCACAGGATTCACAGGATTCACAGGATTCACAGGATTCACAGGATTCACAGGATTCACAGGATTCACAGGATTCACAGGATTCACAGGATTCACAGGATTCACAGGATTAGAGAGTAACGTGCCCGAGTTTTAATCCTGTAAATCCTGTTAATCCTGTCCATTAAATTAAAAAGGCGCTGTCCGGAAGGACAGCGCCTTTTTGTTTGTTGCTTCGCGGTTACCGCTACAGCCAGTACACGAAGATGAACAGGAACAGCCAGACCACGTCGACGAAGTGCCAGTACCAGGCCACGGCCTCGAAACCGAAGTGGCTGTCCGGGCGGAAGTGGCCCTTGAGCGCGCGGCCGAGGATCACGATCAGCATGATCGTGCCCATGGTCACGTGGAAGCCGTGGAAACCGGTGAGCATGAAGAACGTCGCGCCGTAGATGCCGGTCTTGAGCGTCAGCCCGAGTTCCTTGTAGGCGTGGGCGTACTCGTAGGCCTGCAGCGAAAGGAACGTGATGCCGAGCGCGACGGTCAGGAACAACCAGATAACGAGCTGGGAACGGTTATTCTTCAAAAGTCCCCAGTGCGCGATGGTTACAGTCACGCCTGAGGCAAGCAGGATCAACGTGTTGATCGCCGGAATCCCCAAGGCGCCCATGGGCGAGAACTGGTTCGGACCGGGGACGGAATCGGCCGCGGCCGGCATCGGGCCCTTGGGACCGGCGGTCGGCCAGGTGGCGTCGTAGCCGGGCCAGAGCAGCTCGGTGGAACCGAGCCAGTCCACGGCCCACTGGCGCACGTAGAACAGCGCGCCGAAGAACGCGGCGAAGAACATGACCTCGGAGAAGATGAACCAGGCCATGCTCCAGCGGAACGAGCGGTCCACCTGGCTGTTGTAGGTGCCGGACTCGCTCTCGCCGATGACCTGACCGAACCAGCGGAACATCATATAAACAATAATCGCGGTGCCCGCGAGCATGACCCAGGGGCCGGCGCCGACGTTGTTCATCAGCAGGATGAAGCCGAGCGCCAGGAAGAACAGGCCGGCCGAGGTGATAACCGGCCACGGACTCGGGTTTGGCAGATAGTAACTACCGTTTGCAGCGGACATGCGATATATCCCCTTTGTCAGAATTGATTAACCGTTAGCTGCCCGGCGCGTGCGCCGCGTGCGCGTGGTCGTGGCCGCTCTGGGCCAGGGCCTCGCCGCCGAAGCGCGCCGCCTGGGTCTTGTCCGTATTAAAAAAGGTGTATGACAGCGTGACCGTCTGGATCTTGGGATCGATCCCCGGCTCGACCACGAAACGCACCGGCATCTCGCGCACCTCGCCCGGCTTGAGCGTCTGCTGGCTGAAACAGAAACACTCGATCTTCTTGAAGTGCCCGGCAATCAGGCCCGGCGCGACACTCGGCACCGCCTGACCGGTGATGGTCTCGCTCGTGGTGTTGCGCACCCAGTACTTCACTTCGTGCGTCTCGCCCGGGTGTACCGCGAGCTTCTTCGTCAGCGGCTTGAACTCCCACGGCAGGCCGGTAGTGGCCAGGCCGGTGAACTCCACCGTGACGGTGCGACTGACATCGACCGTGGCAGCCGCCACCGTCTGGGCGTCCGTGCGCCCGGTCTTGCCGTTGAAGCCGAAGGCCTGGCACATGAGATCGTACATCGGCGCAAGCGCATAGCCGAAACCGAACATCGCCACGGTGGCGATGCCGAGCTTCACCGCCAGCCGGCGGTTGGCGCGCGCCTTGTCCTGATTCCGCTTCATGCGCCCTGCTTCAGAAACACGAGCAGGTAGAACCCGCCGGCAAACAACGCCAGCACCACGGCCGTGAGCCGGATGTTGCGCTGCTGCCGCTGCCTGTCGTGCATTGCTTCCGCCATGATGGCCGATTACCGCGGCTTACTTGACCTTCGGCGCCACGGTGAAGCTGTGGTACGGCGGCGGTGACGGCAGGGTCCACTCCAGACCCTCGGAGCCCTCCCAGACCTTGTCCGTCGCCTTGACCCCGCCCTTCATGGACTGGATCGCGTAGTAGAAGAAGATCAGCTGCGCACCGATGGTGAGGAACGCGCCGACCGTCGACCACTGGTTGAACTCGGTGAACTGCAGCGCGTAGTCCGGGATGCGCCGCGGCATGCCGGCAAGCCCGAGAAAGTGCTGCGGGAAGAACGTCAGGTTGAAGCCGATCATGGTCAGCCAGAAGTGCCACTTGCCGAGCGTCTCGTTGTACATGTGGCCGGTCCACTTCGGCAGCCAGTAGGTCACGGCGCCGAACAGGGCGAACACCGAGCCGCCGATGATGACGTAGTGGAAATGCGCCACCACGAAGTAGGTGTCGTGGTACTGGAAGTCGGCCGGGGTGATGGCGAGCATCAGGCCCGAGAACCCGCCGATGGCGAAGATGAACACGCCGCCGATCGCCCACAGCATCGGCGTCTCGAAGGTCATCGAGCCGCGCCACATGGTCGAGACCCAGTTGAAGATCTTCACACCCGTGGGGACGGCGATGAGCATGGTGGCGTACATGAAGAACAGCTCGCCGCCCATGGGCATGCCGACGGTGTACATGTGGTGCGCCCAGACGATGAACGACAGGAACGCGATGGTCGCGGTGGCGTACACCATAGACACGTAGCCGAACAGCGGCTTGCGCGCGAACGTCGGGATGATCTGCGAGAACACGCCGAACGCCGGCAGCACCAGAATGTACACCTCCGGATGGCCGAAGAACCAGAACACGTGCTGGAACAGCACCGGGTCGCCGCCGCCGGCGGCGTCGAAGAAGTGCGTGCCGAAATGGCGGTCGGTGATGAGCATGGTCACCGCGCCCGCGAGCACCGGCATCGAGGCGATCAGCAGGAACGCCGTGATCAGCCAGCCCCAGCAGAACATCGGCATTTTCATGAGCGTCATGCCCGGCGCGCGCATGTTGAGGATCGTGGCAATGATGTTGATCGAGCCCAGGATCGACGACATGCCGAGCATGTGGATCGACAGCAGCGCGAAGTCGGTGCCGATGCCGCCCTGGACCGACAGCGGCGGATAGATGGTCCAGCCGCCGGAGGGGCCGCCGCCCGGCATGAACAGCGACAGCATCAGCAACGTCGCCGCGAACGGCAGGATCCAGAACGACCAGTTGTTGAGTCGCGGCAGCGCCATGTCCGGGGCGCCGATCATCATCGGCACCATCCAGTTGGCGAGACCCGTGAACGCCGGCATGACGAAGCCGAAGATCATGACCAACGCGTGCACCGTGGCCATCTGGTTGAAGAAGTGCGGGTCCGTGACCTGCAGGCCGGGCTGCCAGAGCTCGGAGCGGATCACGAGCGACATCAGGCCGCCGACGAGCGCCATGGTGAAGGCGAACACCAGGTACAGCGTGCCGATGTCCTTGTGGTTGGTGGTGGTCAGCCAGCGCATGATGCCGCTGGGATGATGCTCATCGTGATGTGCAGTTGCCATGTGTCAGTATCTCCTGGAAATCGTATGCGGGAGGCTCAGCGCGCGGCCTTGACCTGCGACGGCTGGACCACGTCGCCGGTCTTGTTGCCGAAGCTGTTGCGCTCGAAGGTGACGACCGCGGCGATATCGGCGTCGTTGAGCTGGCCGGCGAACGCCTGCATGGCGGTGCCCGTCTTGCCCTTCATGACGATATTGAGGTGGCCGGCGACCGGACCGGTGGCGATCTTGCTGCCGGTCATCTTCGGGAACGGGCCGACGCCCTCGCCGTTGGCGCCGTGACAGGCGGCGCAGGTCGAGGCGTACACCTTCTTGCCCTTCTCCATCAGCTCGTCCTTGCTCCAGGTCTTGCCGGCGGAGGCCTCGGCCGCAGCGGCCTTGTCCTTCTGCAGAGCGGCCCATTTGTCGAACTCTTCCTGCGATACCGCCTGCACCACGATCGGCATGTAGCCGTGGTCCTTGCCGCAGAGTTCGGCGCACTGGCCGCGGTAGATGCCGGGTTCGTCCACGCGCGCCCACATCTCGTTCACGAAACCGGGGATGGCGTCCTTCTTCACGCCCAGCGCCGGCACCCACCACGCGTGGATGACGTCGTTGGCGGTAACCACGAAACGCACCTTCTTGCCCACCGGCAACACGACCGGGTTGTCCACCTCGAGCAGGTAGTCCTTGCCCTTGGCGGTCTTGTTCTCGATCTGATCGCGCGGCGTCGCGAGGGTGCTGAAGAAACTCACATCCTGGTCCGGGTAGTCGTACTTCCACTTCCACTGGTAGCCGGTGATCTTCACCGTCAGGTCCGACTTGCTGACGTCGTCCATTTCGATCAGCGTCGCGGTCGACGGGATCGCCATGCTCACCAGAATTGCGAACGGGATGACGGTCCAGACCACCTCGAGCTTGGCATTGTCATGGAACTTGGCGGCCTTGTAGCCCTTGCTCTTCCGATGCGCATAGATCGAATAGAACATGACGCCGAAGACCACGATGAAGATAACGACGCAGATGAGAAGAATGAGGTTGTGTAATTCGAGGACCCGGTGCCCGATGGAGGTCACAGGCTTCTGGAAGTTGAGTCCGTACTCCGCGAAGACCGAGCCGGAGACCAACCACAGGCTGAGACCCAGAAGACTGCGGGACATCATGCCTGTGAACTGCTTCAGGTGCGTCATGGACATGCCTTTCTCCCGAATAGAAAAATAGTTAAACCTTTTTAAACCTTCCGGGCGGCCGCAACGTCCGGCGACCCCCTTCAATCGTTCGACCGGAATTCCGGTCCCAGCAACCGGCGCAATCGTTGCGCCAATTGCCATCGCGCGTCCTCGTCCAACGTCGCGCCGATCTCGACGAACCGCCCATGCGACCCGATCGAGAGCCGCGACGGCCGCAGTCCTTCGCTGCGCGCCAGCCGGACCCGGGTCCAGTAGCGCTCAAAGTCGTGCCGAACCTCCCTGTTTCGCGCCGCCGCGCGATGCGCACGCGCTGCCCTTCTATATCGATGCACTCGTAATCGCCGGCATGGCGGTACAGCAAATACAGCGCCATGCCCGCCACCGCGACTTCCAGGCCGGCGAATGGCGCAACCAGCCAGGCCCCGGCGAGCGCAAATCCTGTTGCGATGACAGCGGCGAGAAGGGCGAAGGCGCCAAAGAGCGCCAACATTCCCTTTGTGGTGAGTGAGCGATTCGGGCGCAGGAGGATGTGGCAGCGGTCTGCCTCATCCTCTCCGGCGATCTCGCGCGCGTCCTCGTTGCTCACGCGCCACCTCGTCTGCGCCTCGGGGCAGGTCCCTGGCAGCGGTCACCGGCATCACGGGCGACCCCTCTCTGCCCGGAACTGCCTCAACGACAAACCGGCGCCAACAGGTTGCGATACATTTCTTTCATTTGCCTGACATCGGTCAATATTTCTTTTAGTTCGAAGTTGACCGAAATCAAGGCGGTTTTTTCGGCGCGCAAGCTATCACAAGCACTCCATGCCTGCAACCAAACTGACGGTATTTTTCGAGTCAGATGCGTGCGCAATACACGCACGCATTTATTCCACAACCGAGTGATTTCCTCGGAATTTGGCGGGGCGGTGAGTGATAATGATATTTATCATTTTTGCGGTGGAATACGGCCGGACCAGGCGGGAACATTTCCGCTCGCCTCATGCGGGAATACAGCGAGCGGTTCGGCACCAAGCAGGCGCGCAAGCGCAACCACGTTATCTTCGAAATGCGGCATGCCAGGGTCGATGCGGTTGGCGATCCAGCCGGCGAGCGGCACACCGTCGCGCCGGATCGCCTCGGCGGTGAGCGCGGCATGGTTGAGACAACCCAACCGCACGCCCACCACCAACAGCACCGGCAACGCCAGCGCGCGCGCCACGTCCGACATGAATCCGGCGGCGCCGAGCGGCACGCGCCAGCCGCCCGCGCCTTCCACGACCACCACCTCGGCACGGCCGCGCAGGCGCGCATAGGCATCGAGAATGGTTTGCAGTCGCATTTCGACGCCGGCCGCGCCGGCCGCGAGGTGCGGCGCAATCGCCGGCAGAAAGCAATACGGGTTCACGTCCTCGTACGCGGCCGTCACGTTCGCGACGCGCGCCAGCGCTTCGGCATCGACGTGGCGCGGACCGGCGGCGGTCGCGTGCGCCCCGCTCGCCACCGGTTTCATGCCGGCGACGCGCTGACCCGCTTGCGCAAGCGTGGATATGAGCGCGCACGCGACCCGCGTCTTGCCAACGCCAGTATCGGTGCCGGTAACGAACCAGCCGCGATTCACCGCGGCTTCCTCCGTATGTCCGCCAGCGGAATCGCCATTGCGCCGTCCGCGGCACGCTGCGGCGCTGTTTCCGGCGCCCAGGCCAATCCGTATACCGCCTCATAGGTCGCGGGAATGCGCCCATCCACGCGCATCGCCTCGTAGGCTTGTTTGAAACGCCTGAACGACGTCTTGCCGGTGAGCCCGCGGGCGCGCCCGTGCGCGGCGTTATGCGCCCCGAGGCGCTTCAGATCGCGCAGCACGTCGAGCACGTCAGCATAGGTGAGCGTGAAACGCTCGACGTCCATCACCGGTTCGGCGAAACCGGCGCGCACCAGCAGGTCCCCCAGATCGTGCATGTCGGGAAACCCGTGCACGTGCGGGCGTTCGTCCACGGCGTGCCACGCGGCGCGCAGCTCGGCGAGCGTGTCCGGCCCGAAGGTGGTGAACATGAACAACCCGCCGGGATGCAGTGCGCGCCGGCATTCGGCGAAGACCGTCACCGGATCGCACCACTGCAGCGTGAGGTTGGACACGATCATGTTGAACGACGCCCCGGCGAACGGCAGGCACTCGAGATCGGCGCACACGAAAGCGCCCGGTGTGCGCGCAAGCCAGCGGCGCCAGCGTGTGTGGGTGCGCGCCTGACGCACCATCGCGTGGGCGAGGTCAGCCGCGTGCAGGCGCGCGTGCGGGTAACGGCGCATCAGCGCGCGCGCGACGTAGCCGGTGCCGCTGCCGATGTCGAGCACCGACGCCGGAACCAGTTTGACGACATCGAGGCGCTCGAGCATGCGGTCGGCAATAGCGCGTTGCAGTACCGCCGCCTCGTCATAGCTTGTCGCCGCACGCTCGAACGAGGCGCGCAGGCTGCGTTTGTCGAGCAGAAGATTGGCGGTGACGTCAGACATTCAGAAACGGCTCCAGGGCAGACCAGGTTTCTTCCGGGTGCGACAGAAACGGTGCATGCCCGGCCGGCGAGATGAGCGTTAACTGCGCCCGCGGCAGATGCGTGGCGAGATATTCGCCTGCCCCCGGCGGCGTCAGGCGATCGCGTCCACCGTGCAGCACCAAGGTTGGCACATTAACCTCTGCCAGCCGCGCACGCAGGTCGGTTTCCGCGAGCAGGCGCAGCCCCACGCGCAGCGCCGCGGGCGCCGGATCGCCGCCTTCGGCAAGCACGGCGCGCAGCCGGCGCACGGTCTCGCGCCCCGCCTCGCCCTCGCCCGCTTGCAGGCTCAGGAAGCGTGCAAGCGTGCCGCGGTAGTCTGTCTCAAGCTCGCGCGCGAATTGCGCCAGCGTCTCCGGCGCCATCGCCTGCGGCCAATCCGGCGCCTGCACGAAACGGGGCGTGGCGCCGATCAGCATGAGCCGTTCCACGGCAGTGGGAACACGCAACGCCGCCGTGAGTGCAACGAGTGCGCCGAGCGACCAGCCGATCCACACCGCCGGCCCGGTGGCATGGCGCTGCACCGCCTCGGCCAGCGCCTCGAGCGTGAACGCGCTGTCTGCGTGATGCGAACGCCCATGGCCCGGCAGGTCGGGCACGATGACACGAAACGAATCGGCGAGCTGCTGCGCGAGGTCGCGCCACACGCCGCCATGCAACCCCCAACCATGCACCAGAACAACGTTGCGTCCGGCCCCGAATGTCTCCACGTGCATCATGGTTGCGGCTTCAGCGTGGCGAGTGTTTCGAGCAGGCGATCCACCTGCGCTTCGGTGTGCGCCGCGGAAAACGTGATGCGCAACCGTGCGCTGCCTTCGGGCACCGTCGGCGGCCGGATCGCCGGCACCAGAATGCCGGCGTCGCGCAGTCGGCGGCTCGCCGCGAGCGCCGCGTCGGCCGAGCCAAGAATCAATGGCTGAATCGGTGTTGTTGATTCTGCGAGTGAAAAACCGGACGCGCGCGCGCCATGACGGAAACGCGCGACCAGCGCGTGCAGATGCGTGCGTCGCCACGGCTCTTCCTGCACGATCTTGAGGCTAGTGCGCGTCGCCTCGGCCACGGCCGGGGGCAGCGCCGTCGTATATATATAGGTACGCGCCCGCTGGATCAGGGTTTCGATCAGGTCGGCCTCCCCGGCAACGAATGCGCCGAAGGTGCCAAAGGCCTTGCCGAGCGTCCCCATGAGAATCGCCGGCGGCGCGAGCGGCACGCCGCCCTGCTCGAAGCTCCCGCGTCCGTTCTCCCCGAGCACGCCGAGACCGTGGGCATCGTCCGCAAGCAGGCGCGCACCGTGGCGCGTCGCGAGTTTCATGAGGCTGCCGAGCGGCGCGAGATCGCCGTCCATGCTGAAGACTGCGTCGGTCAGGATCAGCGGCGCCGGGCGCGATGCATCCGCCAGCATAGTTTCGAGTTGCACGACATCGGCGTGGGGATAGCGTATGACGCGGGCGCGCGTCAGGCGCGCGGCATCGATGAGCGAGGCGTGGTTGAGTTTGTCTTCATACAGTACCCCATGACGGTCGGCGAGTGCCGCGACCACGCCGAGGTTGGCCATGTAGCCGGTGGAGAACAGTAATGCGCGTTCGGTGCCGACGAACGCGGCAAGCTCCTCTTCGAGCGCATGGTGCGGGCGCAGGTGGCCGCTGACGAGGTGCGATGCGCCGCTGCCGGCGCCCCAGCGGCGCGCGCCCTCGGCCAGCGCGGATACCACGCGCGCATCGCCGGCCAAGCCGAGATAGTCGTTGCTGCAGAAGGCGAGCAGCCGCTGGCCGTCGACGACGACCTCCGCTCCCTGGGGTGAATCGAGAACCAGGCGCTCGCGGTAGAGATTTTCCGCGCGGCGGCGCAGGAGCTGTTCGTGCAGTGTCTTCATGCGGCTGTCGGCTGGTACCCGAGCGGCGCGGGCCGGTTACCCACGGTACACTCGGCGCAGGCAGTCTAGGACCGTCGCGGCGATAGTCAACGAAATATGTATTTTTCGGTTTACAACAGATTAAGAAATATACAGGACTGGCTGTTCCCCGGAAACTGTCTGTTATGCCGGGCGCGGTTGCCGGCGGGTGCGGACCTGTGCCCGTCGTGCGACGCCTCGCTGCCGCGCCCCGAGGCCGCCTGCCCGCGTTGCGCCGCCCCGCTCGCCTCCGATGCCGCCGGCAACTGCGGCGCGTGCCAGCAGCGCCCGCCGGCGTTCGACGCCGCCAAGGCGGCGTTCCGCTACGCCGCGCCCGTCGACCGGCTGATTCAGGATCTGAAATACCATCGCCGTCTGACGCTCGCGCGAGTGCTCGGTCGCCGGCTCGCCGACCATGTCGCTGCGTGTGACGTGGCCTTGCCCGACGTGATCGTGCCGGTGCCGCTGCACGCGGTGCGGCTGCGCGAGCGCGGCTACAACCAGTCGCTGGAGATCGCGCGCGTGGTTTCGCAACAACTCAAAGTGCCGGTTTCAGCGCACGGCGCCGTGGAGCGCGTGCGCGCCACCGTGTCGCAAACGAAGCTCGCGCCTGAAGCGCGGGCACGCAACGTGCGCAACGCCTTCCGCATTTCAGGCGATTTCGCCGGTCAATGCGTGGCGCTGGTGGACGACGTGATGACCAGCGGTCACACCGCGGCCGCGCTCGCGAAAAGTCTCAAGCATGCGGACGCGTCCAGGGTGAGCGTGTGGGTGGTGGCAAGGGCGGGCTGAACAACTTTCGCCGCGATACCAGCCGGTTTATTTATTCTTGACTATGGCGAGACGCTGTTGCGAGTACTGCAGCAACTGCTTGTCGAGACTACCGCTGGCGGCGGCCCGCTGATAGGCCTCGGCGGACTCCTTCCACTTTTCGATCGCCTCGAGCGATATCGCAAAACCAAGCCACCAGCGTCCCTCCTGCGGGCGCAACTTCAGCGCCTCGCTGAAATTCCGCGCGGCGTCGTCCTGGCGCCCGGCACGCTGGTACAGCGTCGCCAGAAAGGCCAGGTACTCGGGGTCGCTATCCGCCGCGGCACGTGATTTTTCCAGCAGCTCCAGCGCCTTTTTCTCCTGCCCATGATCCACGTAGGAACGCGCCAGCAACTGGGCGAACGGGTAGTGATTCGGATTAAGCGCGACGCCCTGCTCCAACAGCGACTGTGCCTCGCGCCAGCGACCACCCTGCAACGCCAGCCCGGCGAGCAGTTCGCGCGCCTTCACGTGCGACGGTTGGGCCTGGAGCGCGGTGCGCAGGCGACTCTCGGCCTCGCCCGTGCGTTTCTGTTGCAGCGCGCCGGCGGCGAGGCGATACTCGCTCTCGGCCCGTTCTTCCGGCGTGAGCGGTTTCAGTTTTTTCTCAAGCACCTTCTTGCCCGCCAGTGTTTTCGGCGCGGGCGTCTCTTCGGGTTCCTCGGCAATCGCATCCGGCTCTTCTTCCTTGGCCGGGGCAGCCTCGGGTTTGCGGGCAGCAGGCGGAGCGGCTTTCTCCGATGGGACCGAGGCGAGAGGCGCGGGCGAGGGACCGCCCGGTTGCGCCTTTGTGGTCACGATCGGTTCTGCCGTCTTGACGGCCTCCATCTCCGGCCTGGTCGATTCAGTCGACGGTTTGCGCACCACAACGTCCTGCGCCGGCGCGGCGGCCGCCGGCGCCTTCGCTGGAGCAACGGAGACAGCGGGCGCGGGAGAGGGTTTTGCTGCGGGGGGCTCCACGGGCTTGGCTTGCGCCATAGCGGGTTTTGCATCCCTCGGCACCGCAGACAGCACATCCGTGTGCTGCGGTTTGGCAATCGGGGCAGGCGCCGCTGACGGCTTCGCTTCCGGCGTGGGGGACACGACGACCGGGGCTGGCGCGACGCGCGCGGATTTATCGCTGCGGAAGATAATATGACCCCACTGCAACCAGGCAAATGCCGCGGTAGCGGCCGAGATCACCAGCAACAGGCCGATGCGCACAAGCTGCGTGCGCGACAACGGCGGGCGCAACCGGCGCACCGGGTGCAGGCCGGCGTCCACCAGCGGCGACTGTTGCGCGCGGGTGTCCTCGGTGGCCGCACGTTGCGCCTCGAGGTCACGCAGGACTTTATTGATGAGACTCATAGCCATCCACCCCAGACGAACACACCGGCCACGATCAGCAACCCGATCAGCAGTGCCGTCAGATAATTCACCAACTGATCCTTGAATGCCGGCGTCACCCGGATGGACTCGGTATCGACCACGGCCAGCCGCACGTGCTTCTCGGCCACCTTGTGCGCACCCTCGCCGAACGCCGCCAGCAGCGATTTGTGCGCCAGGATATTCACCAGTCGCGGAATGCCCCGGCTCGCCTTGAACAGGCGGCGCGCGGCGTCGTGGGCGAAGACCCGGGGATGCCTGCTGCCCGCCACTTGCAGGCGATAGGCAATATAGTACTCGGTTTCGTCCAGCGTCAGCGGCAACAGCTCGCAACTGAAGGCGATGCGCTGGGTCAGCTGGCGGATCGCGGGCTGGGCCAGGCGCAGGTTCAACTCGGGTTGGCCGAAAAGCACTACCTGCATGAGCTTGCGGCGCTCGGTTTCGAGATTCGAGAGCAGCCGCAGACTCTCAAGCGTGTCGAGCGGCATCGCCTGGGATTCGTCCAGGCACACGACCACGCGCTTTCGTTGCGCGTATGCCTCTAGCAGAAAGCGATTGAGCAGCTTCAACAGCTGGTGCTGGCTTACGTACTGCGGATAACGGATACGGAACTCGTCGGCGATGGCGAGCAGCAGGCCCATCGGATCGAGATAGGGGTTCGGAATGTAGGCCGTGAGGAATTCCTTCGGATCGAGCGCCGCCAGGAACTTGCGGCACAGCAACGTCTTGCCGGTGCCGACTTCGCCAATAACCTTGATGAAACCCTCGCCGCTGCGCGCCGCTACCAACAGCGTGTTGAGGGCGTCCTGGTGCGAGGAGCGGGAAAAGAAAAAGCTGGTATCGGGCGTGATCGTGAACGGCAACTCCTTCAGCCCGAAATGTGCTTCATACATGGTGTCGTCCCGACAGCCTCTCGATGGCCATGACGCCGCTCACGACTTCGGATGCCTCACGACAGCGGCGGATTCGCACCTCACGATCCGGTCCGAATCCGCTTCATACGTTCCTGCGCCTCGCCCACGGCGTCTTTCCAGTCCTGCCCGAGATTGATCGAGGTGGGCTTGAGCAAAATCACAAGTTCCTTCTTGATCCGCGTGATGTTCTTGTGCTTGAACAACGAGCCGACGATCGGTACATCCGCGAGCAACGGCACGGAGGCGTCCCGGTCGGTGCTCGCCTCCTTCATCAGGCCGCCGATGACGATAATCTGGCCACTCTGCGCGCGCACGATGTTGTCGGATTCCTGGATGGTGCTGAGCGCCAGCGGCAGCGAGAACGAATCCCCCGAAATGGTCAGGCTTTTGGTCTTTTCGCTCACGGCGCTTACCGAGGGGTGAATATGCAGCACGATATTGTTGGACTCGTCGATCTGCGGCGTCACGTCGAGCGAGATACCGGAGAAGAACGAGGTCAGCGTAATGCTTGCCGGCGTGGAGGCGGTCGTGGTGGTGGCGGCGACCGCCTGGGTAACACCGGTGACGAAGAACTCCTCTCCGCCGACCTTGATTACCGCCTTCTGGTTATTGACCGTGGACACGCGCGGACTCGACAGGACCTGCACCTCGCCCTGGCCACGCAGCGCGTCGATCAGTATCGAAAAATCGCCGGTCTGCAACAGCAGCGAGAAAATCCCGCCGAATTCGGACGATCGAGTGCCGCTGCCGCCTGCGGGCGTGCCGCCGCCGAATATGCTGGCCGAGGAGTTGAATACCTGGCCGTTGTAATTCTGGCTGACCAGGGACCAGTTCACGCCTGACTGAAACTCGTTCTTGAGCTCGACCTCGACGACCTTGGCCTCGAGTACGACTTGACGGTTGACCGTGGCATGGGTGACGCCGAGATAGTCCTCGACGATGCGCAGCTCGTCAGGCATGGCGCGCACTACCACCAGGCCGGTCTGCGGATTGACAATCACCTTGCGCCCGCCCTCGGCGCCGATCAGCGCTGTAAGCGTAGCTGTAAGGTTCTTCCAGAAATCGGACTGCGAGGTCGTACTCACCTGTACTGCGCCGGCGCCGCCGGCACTCCCACCACCGGCGCCACCGGTGGTGGTCGTGGCGCCAGTACCCGTACTGACGCCGCCAAGACCGCCGCCGCCGACGTTGACGCTGGAAGTACCGCTGCGCACGACATTGAGATAATTCACCATGAAGATGCGCGTCTGCATCTCGGCGCCGAGGATCAGGAAGCGATTGCCGTCGCGCCGGTATTCGTAGCCATACACCTGGCGGATGGCCTCGAGCGCCTCCGGCACGGTCACTTCTTTCAGATTCAGCGAAACCGTGCCTTTCACCTCCGGATGCACCACCATGCTGTAAGGCGTGCCCTCGATCAGCCCCATGAACACCTCGCGTGCGGGGGCGTTACTCACGGTAAGGTCGAAACGCGGCTCGAACGGGATCGGCTTGCCGTCCGGCAGCTTGATCTCGATCGGCGGCAACAATGCGTCGCTGACCGCGGCCGGCACGGGTTTGCCGGGCTTGCGCGCCTCGGTCATGGTCGCGTCGATCGTCTCGCGCACCGAGTCACGCAGCTCGGTCGGGGCCGTACATGCCGATAGCAACACGGCGATGCTCGCCATAACCGCGCGCGCGCTCAATCTGCCGTTTCCCAAACGTCTCATCGTCAACGATACCTTCATCCGCTTCTGCCCGTCGTCTTGTCCGACGATGCTTTCGGATCCTTCACAAGCCTTGGAAGCATCCGCAACCGGTTAATCCGGTCTCCGCGCTTAAGCGTTACCTCGTATGACTGGATATCCGTTATCACTGCGCCATCGATCTTGTCGCCCACACGGTAGGAGCGACCGCTGATCACCGCGCGCCGGTCCGTTGGCGAAATCATCGTCGATTGCAACACCGGCCCCGTCGCTTCGGGCGTGGGCGCGGATGTGACCGCCCCGGGACCGGCGGTGTAAGGCCGCGTCGGATCCGGGAGCCCCTTGAGATCCATGGGACTGGCGGCCATGGCTACGGCGCACCCCAACCCCACGCTTACACCTGCCAAGCGCGCAATTTCGGGTAGAAATGTACAACTTTTGTGCCAAATCCGCATGGGCGCTGTAGCTTTAGATCGCAATGACGCCTTCCCGGGTGCTCAGGGTATAGATATGCAGCACTATCCGCGAAACCGGGTACTGCTCGGTTTGCAGTGAAATCTGGCCCCAAAACACCTTCCACGGAAGCGCCTCAAGCTCACGCAAGTACATAATGACGTCGAGATATCCGCCCTGGAGCTCGATACGCATGCCGTGGCGATAGGCCGTCAGGGTTTTGGTCGAGCCCTTCGCAGCGCCCTGCCGCGATTCGTCACCGACCGGCTGCAAGGGCGCGGCAGGCAGGCTTTCCATGCGGACCACTTCCAGGCGACGGTTACGCGCGAGAATCTGTTCGACCATCTGCGTCATTTCCTTCGGCGGCACCAGCCGCGAGGTGATCGCGCTTAGCGACTCTTCGGTGCTCTTGAGCTGTTTTTCCAGCTCGGCAAACTTGGCGCGGTTGGCGGCGTCGGGATCCTCCGCGCTCTTGGCGAGCGCCGCCTGAATCTGGGTCTCGAATGTCTGCACCTGCGTGCGTTTGGCCGTGAGCTCTTTCTTCAGGCGGGTCTGCTCGGTATTGAGCGGAGGAAACAGGACATTGGCGGCGACACCGTAGATCACCACCAGAACAGCGATGAAGATAATTCCACGCTCTCTCAGGGAAAGCGCATCGAGACGCTCCATGTACTTCTTGAGCTGAGCCCGAAGGTTCCCGATCATGGCGCCGCCTTTCCCGGGCTCGAGGCGCCGGTCGCGGCGACGAATTCGACAAAGGGAACCGCAGACGGCGCCTTCGGATCCGCTCCGGGACGCGACATCTGGAACGTCCGGAACTCGATCCCGCTCAGGCGCTGCTCGTTCGAAAGCCGCTGAAGATATCGCGGAACCAGCTCGGGATTGATACTGCGCCCCTTGAGCGTCATTTGTTCCGCCGCGCCGGTGATATCGAGTCCGGTGAGCCACACGCCTGACAGGTGCTGGCGCGCGAAGGCGACGAAATAATCCGAGAACCCCTGGGTATTGTATTTGGCGCTGCTGAGCGCAACTTTCAGCTGCTGTTTTTCCGCGAGCTGGACCTGAACTTCGTGTATCCGCGCCTGCAGTTCCTTGCTTTGCAGTCGCTCGCCGAACTGACGGGTAATGTCATCCAGCCGTTTGGTGAGTCCGGCGAGCTGTTTCTCGGTGTTGGCCACCTCGGCGCGCAATTGCCGTACCTGCCATTGCGTAAAGCCGTACATCAAACCGATACCCAAAACCATGAGCAAGGTGGCCTGCAACATGGCCATGGCGGAGAACTTCCGCTTCTGTTTGCGGAAGATCGGCTGATAGAGATTGACCTGCTGGCTCACAGCGTCACCTTCTCCTGGCGCAACGCCGCACCGATGGTGATGAGGCAACGCGCGCGCGCGACCAAATCGAAGTCGGCGCGCATGTCCATCAGTTGCGTCAGGTCCATGGTCGAAACGGTGACGTTCAGGTTGGCACGGAGATGCTCTTCAAGGCCCGGCACCGGCCGCAACATCGGCGTCAGTACGAGTCCCGCCACCGGCGGCTGGCGGAAATGGCTGTCGTAGTAATCGAGCGAGCGCTGCACTTCGAGCACGACGCGATCGAAATAGGCAGCCGGCTCGCTGCCGGAAAGCATGGTATCGAGGCCAAGGTCGAGACTGCGGCTCATGTAAAGCTCGCCCTGCCTGGTGACGGTCAGCAACCCGCTGCCCGCGAGAAAACTCAGCACCGCAACGCCGCGCGCGTCCTCGGGCAGCAGCATGGCGAGGTTGCGCTGGGTAAGCTCGGCAATATCGATGACCTCGAGATTGACGGCGGCGGCGTCCAGGAGATCCACGCGCTTCTGGATCGCGGGCGAACGCGCAGCCACCACGTACATCGGCCGGGCACGTCCCGCGACACGCTCGCCCGGCACATCAAAGATGTCGAGCGTGGCGTCGTTAATGTGAAAGTCGATGAGGTCCTTGATGCGCCAACGCATCGCGGCGCGCAGCTCGTCGGTCGGGACGTCCGGCGCCTCGGTGAGCAGCAGCGAATAATCCGACGGGTCGAGCACGGTAGTGCATGGAGCGCGCTTGAGACCGTATTCGGCGGACAGCTTGGTCAGCGCTTTTTCCTGGCTCTCGCCTGCCGGCCAGGGATGGAAACCGAAGTGAGTCAGCAACGGCCGGCGGCCGTTCTTATGTTCGACACGCGCGATACATACACCATCGGCATGGATGCCGACGGCGGTCAGCCCCAATCGTGTCTTGCGTCCCAACAGTGCATTCAGGGAAGAAAACAGGATTCACCCACCGGTTGGTTTGTTGGTTGCCAGCAAACTATAGAACTCTCTTATGCAAATTCTCATTCCACCAAACGATGCCGGCGTTTTTTGATGCTTGACATAAGATTCGTCCAATAACTAACTGTTGTCAATGGTTTTTCTGAGAGATTGACGTTTAAGGGAGATTTTAACCAAGCCTGACGGTCAGACAGCTCCACCGACAAACCCCGCTCCAAAATGAAAACCGAAAAAGGTCCCAAAGTTATGGTTTTCCAGGCCGCGCCTGACCGGGCTGAGGACCGAACGGGTCGGTGCGCACGAGCACGCTCCGCTGCATCTGTTCCATCTTCTTGTACAACGTCTGAGCCCCAGCCAAGTCACCTGTCCGCGCCCGCAACTGGGCGGTCAACTGGTAATACATAAAGACGTTCGGCTCGGGGGAATACCAGTAGGACACTCCGCCCTCCAGTACCTCGCGCGCCTCGGCGACTCGATTCTGTCCCAAAAGCATCTGGGCATAAGTCATGCGCGCCCAAAAAGCGCGCGGGTCGGTGCGCAACACGCGGCGATAGCTCTCGGCGGCGAGTTCCGGCCAGCTCGGTCCGGCCAAGGCCGGATTCTGCTGATAGAGCATTCCACGGATGTAATAGACCTGGACGCGCACCGGGTTGACCCGCTCGGCATCGGAAAGCATCGTCAGCGCCTCGCGGTACAGCGTCGTGCGCTGGACCCGCGCCGACGCCGGCAACGCCGGGATGGCCAGGCGCAGCATATCGGCATGAGTCACCAGCGTAAGGTCCGAGGTCGGCATGAATTGCCAGGCGCGATTAAGCGCCCGGCTGGCTTCAACCCAACGACCCTGTATGGCGTGCTCGCGCCCTATAACCGTAAACCGGGCGGAAAGCCCCAGGCTGATGAAGTACAGCAGCGGGAGCAATAACACCAGCAACGTAATGGCGTAGTAGGCTCGCTGCCCGATGCGCCGCGCCGGTGCAAAGGCGATCGACGTAACCGGGCGATCCCCGTCACCCAGAAACTGGAGTCGCGCTAGCATGAGGCCGATGATCAGCAGGATCGGCTGGATATAGAGATCGAAATCGAAAAAGGTATGGAACCCGATCGCGGCCAGACCGCCGAACAGGCCGGCGGCCTCGACGCGAACCGCGCCCGAAGTCGCGCGGTTGCGCAGCATGCGTATGAACAGCGCCACTACCGCGATCTCCACCGCGAGCAGCAGCAGCAGTCCCGGCAAACCAGTTTCGATCCAGATCTGGAGATAGTCGTTGTGAACGTAGAACCCCGCGCTCGAATCGGCGGGATGGCGGTACGGCGGCCACCACAGCCAGAATGTCCCGAGACCGACGCCGAGCCAGGGGAAGTCCAGCGCCATCTTCAGCGCCTGTCGCCAGATGAGGAAGCGGTCGTGGCCGGCGTACGTCGGATCGAATACCGAGCTCAGACGGCCGGCGAGCCAGCCCTGCAACAGCAGGTTCGCCGCGAGATAAGCCCCGAGAATAATCGCCGCCCAGACCGCCAACCGACGGCGCTCGACATGACGGTACGCCACCGCCGCGAGCAAACCCGCGCCCAGAAACAGGCTCAGCAATACGCCGCGACTACCGGTCACGGCGATGGCCAGAAACAACACAAACAACGCGACACCGGTCACATGGCGCCACCTCCCGGACGACAGCAGAAAATAACTTGAGGTAGGGATAGCGATCAGGATGAGCATGGCGGCGTGGGAGTTGCGGCTCAGAAATGTCGAGCGTGGATCGCTGTTCAGAATCAACAGCTGATACAACGCCATACCTGCCAGCGACACGCCGATCAACAAAACGATACGCGAAGACCAGCGCCAGCTGCGTTCCGGCTCCGGGGTCAGCATCGCGAGCCAGAAAACAAACGCGAAGCTGCCCACCCACCAGAAATTCACCATGCTCACGTACGGCACGCGACTCCAGAGCAACCCGAGGGCAAGCCAGGCCCAGAACAAGGTTAACGTGAGCGTCAGTGCGCTACGCGGTAAATATATCTCTTCGCCATAGGCACGCCAGAGCACCGCCAGTGTCAGCAGACAAAGCAGGGCCAGCGAAACGGCGAAATACTCGATGTACGTGCCATTGAAAAACAGCGACGCAACCAGCGCCCCGGCGAGCAACAGCGCAAACCGCACGGGGTAAGCCGTGGGCACGAATGGGACTCGTGCATAAGAGAGAAAGAGCGCGATCGGCGACGCCATGGGTTATCTCGATTTCACTGGCACGCCGTCAATATCGTTTTCCGCGGGCGCCAGCAACGAAGGGCGTTCTTTCGGCCGGAAACTGTCCGTTTCCCCACGGTGCGCCTGATAGGCGGCCAGACGCTTCCTGAGCACCTCGGCCCCGCGGATATCGCCGGTGCGCTCTCGCAATTCCGCGGTCAACAGCAAATAGGGCGCGACTTTAGGGTCTTCTGCATAGCCGTAGGCCGCGCCACCATCCAGAATCCGCAACGCGCGCGACATGTCGCCCTGCGAGAGAACGAATCGGCCATACAGGTAGCGTGCGGGGTAAAACCGGGGATTGCGCTCGAGCGTGGTCCGGTAGGCCTGCTCGACCTTGTCGCGCCATTGCGCACCGGTGAGCTCAGGCTGGCTGCGGTACAGTTCCGCGCGTACGAGGTATGTGCTTGGACGCAGCGGATTGAGCCGCTCGGCCCGGGTCAGCAATTGATCGGCGCTTTCGAACAATGTCGAGCGCGACCGCGGGTCCAATCCGGGATTCCGGTCGAGGATATGCCGGCGCAAATCGGCGCGCGCGATCAATACGCTGTCGGAATCCGGCCGCAGACGCATGGCGCGCGTCAACTCCGCATCCGCCTCGTCCAGTTGCCCCTGCGCGGCTAGTTCCACGCCCCGCTCCATATACCGGCTCGACAGTCCGACGCTCACGAAATAAACGAGCGGCAACAACGCCGTTCCCGCAAGAATGACGCGCAATCCCTGGCTGCTGAAATAGCGCGCCGGACGGATGATCCACACGCCGCTGCCGGGCGTGGTCGCCAGAAACTGGATGCGCGCCAACATCAGGCCGTACACGATCAGGATGGGGGCAATGTAGAACGGGAATTCGATCAACGCGTGCGCGGCGATGGCCGCTACCCCGGCAAACAGGCCGGTCGCTTCGACACGGCTTTCAAGGGGAATCGCCTTGTGTCGAAGGAGGCGCACGATCAGCCAGGCAACCGATACCAACACCGCAAGGAACAGAAGCAGGCCCGGAAGACCGGCCTCTATCCAGAGCTGCAGATAATCGTTGTGCGCGAAATAACCGGCGCTGCCGTCGTCTGGATGGCGGTAGGGCGCCCACACCAGGGGATACAAACCTATTCCCGCTCCCCACCACGGAGATTGCCATAACAGCTCCCACGATTGCCGCCAGATGAGCCAGCGCTCGCCGCCCGCGCCCGCTGGATCGGCCAGCGTGCCGATCCGCGCCGTCAGATCGCCCTGCAACGTCAGCTCGGCCCCGGCATAGGCAAAAAACACTGTCGCCAGCACCGTCGCGATCGCCCGCGTCGGAACGCGACGAAGCGTCCCGCTCACCAACAGGCCCAGACCCAGCAACAGGGTCAGGATCGCCCCGCGGCTGCGCGTGAGCATGGTTCCGTACACCAGCAAAAAAAACGCCGCCGCGAGCGCCACGGACAGATAACGCGATCGCTCGCCGGGAAGAGCATACATCAGCAAATAGCCGGCCGTCGGCAACGCGACGAGATTGAGCATTGCGGCGTGCATGTTGATATCGAGAAACAGCGACCGGGGCGGCTGGTTCAAGACAAACGCCTGATAGACACCGTGCAACACCAGGCCAAGCGTCGCCAGCAGAATGAGGACGGAGACGGCGGACCACGTCAGCGGCGCACGCTCCCCTGTCTGGAGAGCCATTACCAGAAAGGCCAGGGGCAGAATGCTCTGCCACCAGAATCCCATGGTCGTCCCGATGTAGGCGACGGGATTCCACGTCAGCGTCGCCGCAAGCCAGCCCCAGTAAAGCAGCATCGTGACCGACAGGCTCGTCCGGGGCAGCTTCAGCCCGGCCGGGCTGCTCCACCACAGGACGCACGCCAGGGCCATCGTTAGCAGGCCGAGAGAGAAGCCGAGTACATCGAGATTCGTGCCGTTGAAAAACAGGGCGGCCGCGTAGGCCGAAACCACGGCAAACGACACGATCCCCTCGCGCCAACGGGTGCGGAAAAAGACAAAGGGTGGCATCAGGCGTACAGAGAGAATAGCGCGCGGGAGGTGTGTCGGATGGTCAAAACAAGAAGAGGTGAGCACCCCGCCAGGTACCCACCCCTTCCGGGACAATCTTTGGTGCGGACGCTAGCAGCCCGACTGGGCGTCAGTCGACACCAACGCGGCGGTCGAGCCGTTGGCCACCGAATAGGTCACGTGGCAACCGGTACGCAGAGTGAATTTTGCCCCTGGATTGACTCCCGCGCCACCGGCGATCACGGAATAGGTAAACCCCGAGTAATCCGTAAGCGCGCTGGCAATCGAGCTTGCTGTGGGATAGCCGTCGTTCATGACAATATTCACACCTTCCACAGTTACCGAACCATTAGAACTCAGGTTCTTGGCAAGCTGCGTGGCGTGAGTGATGGCGGCGGTACTGCGCAGACTCCCGGCGATGCCGTTAATGGCCGAGAGACGCGCGTCGGTGGACAAATCCGAGAACCGCGGCAGCGCGGCCGCGGCCAGGATACCAAGAATGACGATAACAATAACCAGCTCGATAAGGGTGAAGCCGGCATGGTTTTTCATTGATGCGATCCTCATTTTTGAACAGTTTGGACAGACCAATTTTTCTCGCAACACAATCCCATGCCTCGTCAGCAACCTGACTGCGCGTCGGTTGAGACTGAAGCCGCAGTCGACCCGTTGGCCACCGAGTAGGTTACGTGACAACTCGAGCGCAACGTGAATTTCGCTGCCGGGTTGACGCCGGCACCACCGGGAACGACGGAGAAGGTAAAACCGGAATAATCCGTGAGCACGCTGGCAATAGAGCTCGCCGTGGGATAACCGTCGTTCATGTTGATGACGGTGCCATCGAGGGATACGTTGCCATTGGAGCTGAGTCCTCTGGCAAGCTGGGTTGCGCGCGCGATGGCCGCGCCGCTGCGCAGACCGCCGGCGACACCGCTGAGCGCGGCGAGACGCGCGTCGACCGAAAGATCGACGAACCTCGGCAGGGCGGTAGCGGCGAGGATGCCCAAGATGACGATAACGATAACCAGTTCAATAAGAGTAAAACCCGTTTGACGCTTATTCATTTTCAATCTGTCTCCGCAATAACCTGCTACCAAATCCGTTCCCCTATTTTATCCACCGATAGGATTCGAGCGGCGCAAGCCGTAACCCCTCGATTACATCTGCCCCCGCATCATAAACACCGTTCCCATTTTTATCACTATAAACGATACGGATTGCGAACCGGGCTCGGGTCGGATCCGGCATTCCCCCCGAAAAATAGCCCGAATTGTTCACCAAATACACCAGATTCCGATTCCCGGTATCGAAATACCAGTTACCGCGCTCCAGCAGCGCCGGATCCATGCTGCTGTCGAGCTCGCCCAGATAGTTCGCGGGCACTTCCGCGAGCAGATTCATGGGGTTACTGCTTTCCAGGGTGGCCAGGCTGGCCGGACCCTGACGCACGAATGTTTCTGCAACTTTTATTCCAAGAGCGCTACGAAGCGAGCCCACCACCGATTCCATGACAACCCGCTCGGCATCCACTTGCAAAGCCAACAGTCGCTGGATCGCAAGTATCATCAGAATGGAAATGATGATGATCACTACCAGGAGCTCGAATAAGGAAAATCCCCCCTCCTTTATCTCCCCCGTACGATTCGGGTTGCAATGACTCACAGCCACTGCAACAGCATGTTGGCTAATCATAATAAACGATTATCGTACAATAGGTTACTGAATTAAATTTGTCTAGTTTATGAAAAATCTCATGCAAAACATTTATTTCCGTACCGCCTGGACGATATCCCACATCGGCAGAAATACACCCAACGCCAAGATAAGCACCAAAATACCCATGAAAACAATCAAGATTGGCTGAATGGCCGTGCTCAGGTTCTTGATGTCGTAGTCCACTTCGCGATCGTAATACTCGGCCACGTTCATCATCAGGATGTCCACCGCGCCGCTCTCCTCGCCCACGTTGATCATCTGGATCACGAGAGGAGGAAACATGCCGGTGGCCTGGGCGGTACGGCCGATGGTCTCACCGCGTTCTATACCGTCGCGCATTTGCAGAATGCGCTCGCTGATGTAGTCATTGTCCACCGCGCGGCTCACTACGGTCATTCCCGCCACAAGGGGGACACCGGCCTTGATGATCACCGCCAAGGCGCGGGTGAAACGACTCAGTGTGGCTTTGTAAATGATTTTGCCGGCTACGGGCAGCTTGAGTTTAAGGCGGTGCCAGCGGTAACGACCATCGGCCGTCCGCACGTAGTTGCGCACGACAAATATCGTCGCCGCCAATGCACCAAGTATGTAAGGCCAGTAGGCGACCGTGAATTTGGAAGTGGCGATCAGGATGCGGGTGGGTAACGGCAGCTGGATACGGAAGCTCGCGAAGACCTTGATAAACGCCGGGATGACGAAGATGTTGATGATAAACAGCGCGATCACCATCGCCACGATTACGATGATGGGGTAGCGCAAGGCCGACTTGACGCGGTCGCGCGTATCTTTTTCGCGTTCGAGATAACCCGCAAGCTGCAGGAATACCTCCTCCAGGCTGCCCGTCGTTTCGCCCACCTGCACCATGCTGACAAACAACGGCGGGAATACCTCCGGATGACGCTTGAGGGAGGTGGACAATTCGAGGCCGGTGTCGAGACTCTCACCGATCGAAGCCAGTACTCTGATAAAAGCGGGGTTCTGGGTCGACTCGCGCAGACCGCGGAGCGCCTGCATGATCGGCACGCCCGCTTTAAGGAGCGTGTACATCTGGCGGCTAAATAGAATCAGGTCAACCAACTCGACCTTGCCGCCGCGGAAGCGCCCCCGCAGCGCCGCCAGTACGTCCGCTCGCGCCTGCGTCAGGCTGATATCGATCGGGACGATACCGCTGTTGAACAATTGGGTGGCGACCACATCGGCGGTCGCTGCCTCGATCTGTCCCTTGACCGATTCACCCCGCTGGTTGCGTCCGCGGTACTGATAAACCGGCACCGGAGCTAGTCCTCCATGCCGAAGGTGACACGCGCGGCCTGGTCCATGGTAGTGACTCCTTGCGCCGCGAGGATGATGGCACTGCGGCGCAGGCTTTGAAAACCGGGTTGCTTTCTGGCGACGTTCGCGAACTTGAGCGGATCGCCGGTGTGCATGGCTTCCACCAGGGCGGTGTCCATCTCGAGGAATTCGAAGATGCCGATGCGTCCCTGATAGCCGGTGCCGTTACAGTGCGAGCAACCGCGCCCGCGCTTGAATTGCAGGGTATCCGCCTTATCGCCGGCTTCGGAGCGCACCAGTGCCATGAGTTGAGGACTGAGCTCGGTGGGTTCGGCACAGGACTCGCAGATGCGTCGCACCAGACGCTGCGAGACGATACCGCGCAGGCTGGCCGCCACCATGTACGGCTCCACGCCCATGTCCACCAGGCGCAACGCAGTCGAGATGGCATCGTTGGTGTGCAGGGTCGAGAGCACCAAGTGGCCGGTCATGGCCGCGCGCAGGCCGATTTCGGCGGTCTCCTGGTCGCGCATTTCGCCCACGAGAATGATGTCCGGGTCCTGGCGCAACATCGAACGCAACACGCGCCCGAAAGTAAGCTCGATCTTGGGGTTGACCTGCGTCTGGTTGATGCCGGAAATGCGGTACTCGACCGGGTCCTCGACCGTGAGGATCTTCACCTCCGGCCGATTGAGTTCGAGCAGCGAGGCGTAAAGCGTGGTGGTCTTGCCGCTGCCGGTGGGACCGGTCACCAGCATCATGCCGTTCGGGCTGTGGATCTGACGCCGGAAGCGCTCGAGAATGCCCTTGGGCATACCGAGCTGTTCCAGGGTGAGCACGCCGGCAAACGGATTGAGCAATCGCATCACCACCGACTCTCCCCACGTCACCGGCATGGTCGAGATACGCACATCCACGCTCTTGTCGCCGCGCACGCGCACGTTGGCGCGGCCGTCCTGCGGCAGGCGCTTTTCGGAGATATCGAGTCCGGCCATAAGCTTGATGCGGGTGGCCAGGGCGCTCGCGATGCGCCGGTCGGCGGTCGTCTGGATGCGCATTACGCCGTCCTGCCGGAAGCGGATACGCAGCTCCTTCTCCTCCGGCTCGATGTGAATATCCGAGGCGTTTACCTGCATCGCGTCCTCGAACATGCTCTGCAACAACTTCACCACCGGGGCGTCGGTGAGTCCCTCGGCGGCCGCGAGCGCGCCCAAGTCCACGCCGGCGCCGGCCGCGGTCAGCTCCTGTTCGAGCTCGGCGGCGAGGCCCGAGATCTCCTCGGTGCGGCGGTATACGCGATCGACGGTCTTGAGCAGCTCCGCCTCTTTCACCACCGCCAGGCGCACCGGCCGGCGCAGCACGCGCGACAATTCGTCGTACGCGAAGATGTCCGTGGGATCGGCCATGCCGACCAGCAGGCCCTCGGGTTTCTCCTCTAGGACGATGGCGCGGAAACGGCGCGCATGCGCCTCGGGAATCAGGCGCACGACCTCGGCCTTGTAATTGAAGCGCTTGAGGTCGATGTAGGGGATGCTGAGCTGCTGCGACAGGAAATTGAGCAGCTGGTCCTCGGAAATGAAGCCGTTCTCGATCAGCACGCGCCCGAGCTTGCGCCCGCTCTTTTTCTGGTCGGCGAGTGCGGTGTTGAGCTGCTCCTGGGAAATGATCTTGTTGGCGATCAGCAGGTCGCCAATGCGTATTTTTTTCGGCCGTTCGGCCGTAGTCACTGCCATAGCGCACCCCGCGGGTAGCGGTTCGTCGGATACCGCTATAACTCTATATCATATAAGGAATGTCTCCAGCAGACGAAGTCCATGCCGGCACACGCCCCATGCTCCATGTGGTGCTGTACCAGCCGGAGATCCCGCCCAATACCGGCAATATCATCCGGCTGTGCGCCAACACCGGCGCCCGGCTGCACCTGATCGAGCCGCTCGGCTTTCGGCTCGACGACCGGGCGCTTAAACGCGCCGGACTCGACTACCACGAATACGCCGAACTCAAGACCTACCCCACCCTCGCGGCCTTCCTCGAGGAAACGCAACCGGCGCGGGTATTCGCGTTCTCGACACGCGCGCGGCGGCGCTACAGCGAGGCGCATTACCGCGCGGGCGACGCCCTGCTCTTCGGCCCTGAAACGCGGGGATTGCCGGTGGAAATATTGGAAGACCTTCCGGAGGAACAGCGCCTGCGCCTGCCGCTGCACCCAGGCAATCGCAGCCTCAACCTCTCGAACGTGGTCGCCGTGGCGGTGTACGAGGCCTGGCGCCAGCTCGGTTTCGCCGGAGGGACTTAGGCGAGGGCTGCGCGACAAGGATGTCGCGCTTGCAGCTTCGCCGGAGGGAAATGATTCAGCGGTTCTCCGTCCGCGGCTCGCGCTTAAGCAGCGCCTCGACTGCGTCTTGCGGCGCAAGCTTTTCATACAACACGCGATAAACCTGCTCGGTGATCGGCATATCGATGCCGCGCGCGCGGGCGAGCTGGTACACCTCGCGCGCCGTCGCCACGCCCTCGACCTCCTGACCGAGTTCGCGCAACACGTCGTCGAAACGGCGGCCCTGTCCGAGTCCGAGGCCGAGCCGACGGTTACGCGAGGCATTGTCGGTGCAGGTAAGAATGAGGTCGCCCGCGCCGGTGAGCCCCATGAACGTCTCGGGCCGTCCACCGAGCGCGACGCCAAGACGCGTGAGCTCCGCCAGCCCGCGCGTGACGAGCGCGGCACGCGCGTTAGCGCCGAAACCGAGACCGTCGGAGATGCCGGCGGCGATGGCCATGACGTTCTTGATCGCGCCGCCGAGCTGCACGCCGGCGACGTCGGTGCTGGTGTACACGCGCAGGCGTCCGCCGTGCAGCCATTGGGCGATGCGCTCGGCGACCGCCAGCTCATCGGCCGCCACCGTAAGCGCGGTTGGGAGGTTCAGTGCCACCTCACGCGCGAAGCTCGGACCGGAAACGACACCGGCGGCGCGCAGCGCCGGCAGTTCCTCCGCCAACACCTGTGACAACAGCTTGCTACTGCCGGGCTCGAGCCCTTTCGTGGCCCAGGCGAGCGTGGCGTCCGCGGCGAGATGCGGCTTGAGCGCACGCAACGTGGCGCGAAACGCGTGGCTCGGTACCGCGACCAAATAATGCGGCCGTGCGGCGGTGAGCTTGTCGAGCCGGGGTTCGATGCGAAGCGCATCGGGAAAACGGATGCCGGGAAGATAAGCGGCGTTCTCGCGCGCCTGGGTGAGCGCGGCGCACTGCGCCGGATCATGGCCCCAGAGAGACACGCTGCGACCGTTGCGCGCGAGCGCGACGGCGAGCGCCGTGCCCCAGGAGCCGGCGCCCAGCACGGCAACGCCGGGTTGGGCGGTGGTCATGTTGTTCTATCGGCGCCAACGCTGCGCCGGAAGCATCAGGCCTGTGCCGGCTGCGCGGGCGGCTGCGATGCCGCCACGATCCGCTGCTCGTACAACGCCTCGAAATTGATCGGCTGCAACAGCAGCGGCGGGAATCCGCCCTTGCCGATGAAATCGGCGATTGCCTCGCGCGCGAACGGCAACAGCATATGCGGACAGGCGATCGCGAGGGTCTTGTCGCGCGCCTCGCCGTCCACGCCCTTGAGCCGGAACAACCCGCCCTGGTGCACTTCCACCAGAAACACGGTCTTGTTTTCGCGCGTGGCGGTCACGGTGATGGACAGTACGACCTCGTAAATTCCCTGCGTGGCATCGAGCACCGCATGCTCCACGCCGAGCTGCACGCCGATCTGCGGGGTCTCGGACTGCAGGAACGCCTGCGGCACCGCCGGCGCCTCGTAGGAGACGTCCTTTATATAGATTTTTTCCAGGCTGAAGACGACGCTCGGTTCGGTGTTCGGTTCGGTCACGGATACCCCTGTCGAATGTTGGGTGGGTTCAGGCCTGCGCGAGCAGGGTATCGAGCTTGCCGTCGCGGTCGAGCTCGGCAAGTTCGGTGTAACCGCCGACGTGGTGCGTACCGACGAAAATCTGCGGCACGCTGGTGCGTCCGGTGAGGCGGGTCATCTCCTCGCGCCGCGCGGGGTTGTCATCCACCATCACGCGCTCGGGCTCGACGCCCTTCTTCGCCAGCAAACGCTCGGCCATGCGACAGTAGGGGCAGATGTGCGTGCTGTACATGAGCACCCGCGCCACGTTACTTCTCCACGGGCAGGTTTGCGTTCTGCCAGGCCATGAGGCCGCCGGCGAGCGAATGGACTTTGGCGAAACCGGCGCGGTGCAGCTCGAACGCCGCCTTGAGCGAGCGGTTGCCGCTGCGGCAGGCGAGGATGATCGGGCGGTCGCGGTACTTCTCCAGTTCTGTCACACGCGCCTTCAGGTTCGAGAGCGGGATGTTCAGCGCCCGGACGACATGACCGGCGGCGAATTCCTGCGGCTCGCACACATCGACCACCATGCCGTTCTCGCGGTTGATGAGCTGGATGGCCTCGGTCGGGTTGAGGCTGCGGATGCCGGCCAGTCGCTGGCGCAACATCGGGACGACGAGCAGGTACAACACCACGCCGAGGGCGATAAACAGATACCAGTTTTTAATTACGAATTGCATGGGAGCGGATCACAGCAACAGGTTCGCGGTAGCGGCGCCTCGGAAAACGAACCGGGCGCCGGCCGACATGATGTCACAAAACGCGTGTGAATTTCGGATCAGTCGCGGCGCGCGCTGCAGAAGGCATTGCGCATCGAGCCGATGAGATTAAGGATCTTGGGATCGCCGATGCGGTAGTACACCTTGTTGGCGTCCTTGCGCGCGGCGAGGATGCCCTTCTCGCGCAGGATGGAAAGATGCTGAGAGATGTTGCTCTGGCTGGTGCCGACCTGCTCGACGATGTCCTGCACGCTCACCTCGGAGCTGCTGCCGAGAATGCACAGGATCTTGAGTCGCAGCGGGTGCGCCATCGCCTTGAGCGCGCGGGAGGCGTGATGGATGTCTTCCTCGTTGGTGATCAGGTGCTCGATGTTTTCGGCAGTGGCGCTCATAGACCCTCGACTCATAATGGACTCACCGGTTTCCGACGACAGCCGTTCCCGGCCTGTCCAAGCTATAAAGCTGATATGTATATAAAAACATTATACAATAATGATGAATTTGAAAAGCTCTAAATAAATTCCATATTTAAGAATATGTCGTACATCCCTAAGCCACTGGTTCTCCTTGTCCTCGACGGCTGGGGTTACCGTCAGGATACCCGTCATAACGCCATCGCCGCCGCCCATAAGCCCGTGTGGGACGGCCTGTGGAAACGCCATCCCCATACTTTAATACACGCCTCGGAGGCGGCCGTGGGCCTACCCTCGAGCCAGATGGGCAACTCCGAGGTCGGTCATCTGAACCTCGGCGCCGGGCGCGTGGTGTACCAGGAGTACACGCGCATCAACCGTGCGATCAGCACCGGCACGTTTTTCACCAACAAAACGCTCACCGACGCCATCGACCTCGCGCTCAAGACCGGCAAAGCGGTGCACGTGATGGGTCTGCTCTCGCCCGGCGGCGTGCATTCGCACGAGGACCACATCCACGCGATGATGGAGCTCGCCGCGAAGCGCGGTGCGACCAAACTTTATTTGCACGCTTTCCTCGACGGGCGCGACACGCCGCCCGCGAGCGCGGCCGCTTCGATCAAGGCGATGGAGGACAAGCTTGCAGCCCTCGGGCGCGGACACATCGCCTCGGTCATCGGCCGGCACTACGCCATGGACCGCGACCACCGTTGGCCGCGCATTCAGGCGGCCTACGATCTCGTCACTCAGGGCAAGGGCGAATTCAGCGCGCCCACGGCGTCGGCGGCGCTCACCGCCGCCTACGCGCGCGGCGAGACCGATGAGTTTGTGAAGGCCACCGCCATCGTGTCGCCGGGCGAAACACCGGCGCGCATGGAAGACGGCGACGTGCTCATCTTCATGAACTTCCGCTCCGACCGCGCGCGCCAGATCACGCGCCCGTTCATCGAGCGCGACTTCGACGCCTTCGCGCGCGCTAGTGCCCCGAAGCTCGGCGCGTTCGTGAGCCTCACCGAATACAACTCCGAGTTCCACGTGCCGGTGGCGTTCCCGCCGGAGCGGCTGCGCAATGTCATGGGCGCCTACCTCGCGTCACACGGCAAGCGCCAGCTGCGCATCGCCGAGACCGAGAAATACGCGCACGTCACGTTCTTTTTCAACGGCGGCGTCGAGACGCCGTTCGAGCACGAAGACCGCATCCTCATTCCTTCGCCCACGGACGTGGCGACGTATAACCTGAAGCCCGCGATGAGCGCGCCGCAGATGACCGACGAGGTGGTGAAAGCCGTGCGCAACGGCCAGTACGACGTCATCATCTGCAACTTCGCCAACCCCGACATGGTCGGCCACACCGGCGACTTCGACGCCACGGTGAAGGCGATCGAGGCGGTGGACGCCTGCCTCGGACGCATCCTCGAAGCGGTGCAGGCCCTGGGCGGTGAGCTGCTGATCACCGCCGACCACGGCAACGCCGAACAGATGTTCGACCTCGAGACCAACCAGCCGCACACGGCGCACACCGTCAACCCGGTGCCGTTCGTGTACGTCGGCCGGCCGGCGACGCTCGCCGCCACCGGCGCGCTCGAGGACATCGCGCCCACCATGCTCTATCTCCTGGGCCTGCCGATTCCGCCGGAGATGAGCGGCAAACCGCTGGTCGAGCTGCACAGCAAGGCCGCCTCAGCCTGAACGTGTTCCGCGTCCTCCACACCCGGGAGCTTGCTGGAAACCGGGCCGGAGGTGTGCTGCTGTGCGCGATTCTGCTCCTCGCGGCGACTCCCGCGGACGCCGAGAACCGCGAGCAGCAACTCGAACAACTGCGCGCGCGCATCGGGCGACTGCAAACCGAACTCAACGAAACCCAGGGCCGGCGCGACGCCGTGCGCGAGGAGGTGCGCGGCCTCGAGCGGCGCATCCACGAATCGGCCCGCACTTTGCGCGCGCTCGACGCCCGCCTCAAGGCCGCCCGCCAGCAACACGACCGGTTGCGCGAGCGCGCCGCGAATGAACGCCGCGAGCTCGGGCACCAGATGACGGCGCTCGAGCGCCAGTTGCGCGCGGCGCATGCCATGGGAAACGAGGAGCCACTGAAACTGCTGCTCAACCAGGACGAGCCGGCGCGCATGACACGCGTGCTGACGTATTACCGTCTGCTCAACCAGGCGCGCACCGAGCGCGTCACGGCGATCCGCGCGAGTCTTGCCCGGCTGCAAGGCCTGGAACAGCGGCTGCAGGCGCAGACGCAGGAACTCGAAGCCACGCGTGCGCAGCAACGACGCGAGCAGGAATCGTTCGAGCAGGCGCGCGGCCGGCGCACCGAGCTGCTCGCGAGCCTGAACCTCCAGGTGCGCGACCGGTCGCAAGAGATCGGGCGGCTGCGCGCCGACGAGAAGCGGCTGGAACGGTTGGTCGAGGAGCTGAAGGCCGCGCTGCCGGCGCTTGCACCGCCGGCAGCGGGCGAGCGTTTCGCGAACCTCAAGGGCCGCCTGCCGCTGCCGGTCAACGGCCGGCTCCTCGCCCGTTACGGCGACGACAAGGGTGTCGGCAGCCTCAAATGGCGCGGCGCCCTCCTCACCGCGCGCGAGGGCCAGGAGGTGCGCGCCGTGCATCGCGGACGGGTGGCGTACGCCGACTGGCTGCGCGGCTTTGGGCTACTCTTGATTCTGGAGCACGGGGATGGCTATATGACGCTTTACGGGCACAATCAGAGTCTGTACCGGGAAGTCGGTGAGTGGGTCGACGGCGGGCAGGTGATCGCCGCCGCCGGCAACACCGGCGACACCCCGCAGGCCGGGGTGTACTTCGAGATCCGCCACGACGGCGAACCGGTCGATCCCCTGCGCTGGTGCAAGGCGCCCGGACGCACCCAGGCCGGCGTCCGCAAACCAAGACGTTGAATGTCCCACGCTCGCGGCGCGTGCATCCGCCGCCATCCTGAATCATCGGAGCAAGTCATGAAGTTCAGCACACGGTATGTCCTGGTCCTGCTGGTCGGCGTGTTCGCCGGCGCCGCGGTCACGGTCGGTGTCGGCGTGCTCGCCGAGCGCGAGCAGGCCAAGGAGGCGCGCACGCCGCTGCCACTCGACGAGCTGCGCACCTTCACCGAGGTGTTCTCGCGCATCAAGTCCGACTACGTCGAGTCGGTCGAGGACAAGAAGCTGCTCGGCGACGCCGTGCAGGGCATGCTCGCCGGCCTCGACCCGCACTCGAGCTACCTCGACGCCGAGAGCTTCAAGGAAGTGCGCATCGACACCGAGGGCCAGTTCGGCGGCCTCGGCATCGAGGTCACGATGGAAAACGGCTTCGTGAAGGTGGTCGCGCCGATCGAGGACACGCCCGCGGCGCGCGGCGACGTGCGCACCGGCGACCTCATCATCCGCCTCGACGACAAAGCGGTGAAGGGCATGACGCTCACCGAGGCGGTGCGCCTGATGCGCGGCAAGCCGGGCAGCGAGATCACGCTCACCGTGGCGCGCGAGGGCGCCACCAAGCCGCTCAAGATCACGCTCAAGCGCGCCGTCATCAAGATCCAGAGCGTCAAGTCCAAGCTGCTCGAACCGGGCTACGGCTATGTGCGCATCACCCAGTTCCAGGCCGGCACCGAGAAGGGTCTGAACGAGGCGGTGAAAAAACTCTCCGCCCAGAACAAGGACGCGCTGCGCGGGCTCGTGCTCGACCTGCGCAACAACCCGGGCGGCGTGCTCAACGGCGCCGTCGGCGTGAGCGACGCGTTCCTGAACAAGGGCCTCATCGTCTACACCGAGGGGCGCGTGGCCGATTCACGCCTGCGCTTCTCGGCTACTCCGGGCGATATCCTCAGCGGCGCGCCGCTGGTGGTACTGGTAAACGGCGGCTCGGCCTCGGCCTCGGAGATCGTGGCCGGCGCACTGCAGGACCACAAGCGCGCCGTGGTCATGGGCACCAAGACCTTCGGCAAGGGCTCGGTGCAGACCATCGTGCCGGTATCGAACGGCTCGGCACTCAAGCTCACGACCGCGCGCTATTTCACGCCGAACGGACGCTCGATCCAGGCCGCGGGCATCGTGCCGGACATCGTCGCCGAGGAGGCCAAGGTCACCAAGAGCGAAGCCGGCGAGCGGCTGAAGGAAGCCGATCTCGCGCGCCACCTCGAAAACGGCGACGCGCCCGTGCCCAAGGAAGAAAAGAAAGACGAGAAGAAGAAGGAACCCGCGCGCGTGCTTGCCGCGCCCGACGACTACCAGCTGCACGAGGCGCTGAACCTGCTCAAGGGCATCAGCTTCTTCAAGGCCAACGGCGGTTAGGGAAACCACCGTGGCCGCCGTCCTCGTGCCGCTCGCGCCGGGCTTCGAGGAACTCGAGGCGGTCACCGTCATCGACCTGCTGCGCCGCGCCCAGATCGAGGTCACGGTCGCCGGGCTCGCGCCCGGCCCGGTCAAGGGCAGCCGCGGCACGGTGATCCAGCCGGACGCGGCGCTCGACGAGGCGTTACGGCGCGATTACGACATGGTCGTGCTGCCCGGCGGCCAGCCGGGCGCGACCAACCTCGAAAACGATCCGCGCATCCTCGACCTGCTGCGTCGCCTGGCGGCGCAGAACAAATACACCGCCGCCATCTGCGCCGCGCCCAAGGTGCTCGCCGTCGCCGGCGTGCTCGACGGCAAGCGCGCCACGAGTTTCCCCGGATCGCTCGATCCGGCGAAATTCCCGCGCGTGCAGGTGGAGAAGCTTGCCCTCGTCGCCGACGGCAAGGTCGTCACCTCGCGCGGACCGGGCACAGCCATGGATTTCGCACTTGAATTGATCAGCCTGCTTGCAGGCAAAGACAAACGCGACCAGGTCGAGGCCGGGCTGCAAAGGGAACGATAAGAACTGTTTTCTACTTGAAGTCGAAGCGCGTGCCGAAGAACACGCGCGAGCGCTCGGGGTCGCGCAGCCGCAGGCGGTTGCCGTTGTAACCGTAGCTCGCCTCGGCCTGCAGGCTCAGGTACGGCTTCGCCTGCCACTTCCACCCCGCCGCAATCTGCGAGCGATCGTCGTCCGGGAAGATGCCCGGCAACGTCTCCTCGTAGCCGGCGTAGGCGCGCTGCGTTTGGAACGAGATGTACGGCGTGTGCGCCCGGGACAATGTCAGCTCGCCGCCAATCGCAAAACCGTAATAACGCCGGCCGAGCAGGTGGTAGGTTTCCGCCGTTCCTTTCTCGCCACCGACGAACACGCTGCCGGTCAGGCGCGGACTGTAGTCGCCGGCCCAGCGGTTCGTGAGCGACATGCTGGCGCGGGTATCGGCCAGTTCCGGCGTGCCCAGGAATAGCGGCGTGGAACTGCTGTACCCGGCGCTGAACGTGACGTGACTCGCGACATCGAGCCGATGCTCCCAGGCAATGGATAGCGCGCGCAGTCGCGGCGCGGAGGCACTCTCTTCTTCGATCTCGAAGAAACGCGGCACAGCCGGCTCGCGCCCGAACCCGCCGCTCAGGCGCAGGGTGCCGGCATCGGCAGCGTCACCGGGAAAATCCATGTCGGAAGAATGAAACAGGTCGACCGCAAAGGCCGCGTAGCGCGGCGACCAGACGTGGGTGCCCGGAACGGTCGGGGCGTCGTCAAACAAGGAGTACGTGGCAGCCACCGCGGGTCCGCTCGCAGCAAGCAGTACGACCAGGGCAAGAGGGCGAAGCGGCGGCCGTTTCATGGCACTAACCCCCGACAGCGTGGTTTCCTGCATACAAATTTAGCACAGCGCGCCGTCGTCGCGGCCGGAAACCCCACCGTCCGTCAGGCCGTCTTGTCCGATGGGAGCAGCGCCTTCGCGAGCAGTACCACGCCGGCCACGATGAGCACGCCGCCGAGCAGGCGTGACGGTGTCCAGCGCCACAGCGCGTCCAGCACGCCGGCGAGCATCGCGGCGCTGCCGACGTAGAGCAGCGTCAGGCGCTGCTGCTGCTCGCGCAGTTCGCGCCGCAGGCGCGAAAGTTCCTGCGATTTCCATTCCATCGCGAGCTCGCCCTCGCGCAGGCGCCTGAGCGCCTCGTGCACCAGTCCCGGCATTTCCGGCGCCATCGCCCACCATTTCGGCAGCTCGCGCTTGAGCGTCCGGAACAGCGCGCGCGGCCCCACGTGGTCGCTCATCCAGCGTTCGAGAAAGGGCTTGGCCGTTACCCACAGGTCGAGTTCGGGATAAAGCCGCCGTCCCAACCCCTCGATGTTGAACAGCGTCTTTTGCAGCAGCACCAGCTGCGGCTGGATTTCCATGTTGAACCGGCGCGCGGTCTGGAACAGGTGCAGCAACAGCCGCCCGAAGGAGATCTCGGAAAGCGGCTTGGCGAACACCGGCTCCAGCACCGCGCGGATCGCGGACTCGAATTCCTCGACGCGCGTGTCCGGCGGCACCCAGCCGGCGCGCAGGTGCGCCTCGGCCACGCCGCGGTAGTCGCGGTTGAAAAAGGCGAGAAAGTTCTCGGCCAGGTAGCGCTTGTCCTTGTCGCCGAGCGAACCCATGATGCCGAAGTCGATGGCGCAGTAGCGCCCGTCGGGGTAGACGAAGATGTTGCCCGGATGCATGTCGGCGTGAAAAAAGCCGTCGCGGAACGCCTGGGTGAAGAAGATCTCGACGCCGTTGTGCGCCAACTTTTTCATGTCGATGCCGGCGTTCTTCAGGCCGTCCACGTTGCTGATGGGGATGCCGTGGATGCGCTCCATCACCATCACCTCGCGCCGCGTCAGGTCCCAGTAGACCTTGGGCACGTACAGCAATTTGGACTCGGCAAAGTTGGCGCGCAGGCGGCTCGCGTTCGCCGACTCGACGCGCAGATCGAGCTCGTCGTGCAGCGTTTTGCCGAACTCGTCCACCACCTCCACCGGCCGCAGCCGGCGCGCCTCGGGGGAGTAGCGCATGGCCAGTCGCGCGAGTACGTAGAGCAACTGCAGGTCGCGCTCGATAACCGGCTCGATGCCGGGGCGCAACACCTTGACCACGACCTCGGCGCCGTCGTGCAGCCGCGCCGCGTGCACCTGCGCCACCGAGGCCGAGGCGAGCGCGGCATGCGAAAACTCGCTGAAGAAATCCGTGAGCTTGCCGCCGAGCGCGGTCTCGATGATGCGCGCCGCCTCGGCCTCGGGGAACGGCGGCACCTGGTCCTGGAGCTTGGCCAGCTCCTCGGCGATATCCTCGGGCAGCAGGTCGGGGCGCGTCGACAGCACCTGGCCGAACTTGACGAAAATCGGCCCGAGCTCCTCCAACGCCTCGCGCAGCCGCTGCCCGCGCGGGGCGCGCGTGCGCGGTATCCAGCGCCATGGCAACAGCCGCAGCAGGAACCGGTAGGGGCGAAACAGGTGGATGGCGCTCACGAACTCGTCGAGGTCGTGGCGCACGAAAATCCGTGTGATGTGCAGCGACCGCATCAGCTGCGACAGCGACAACATTACCGAAACCTCCCTGTCGCCTGTTCGAGCCGCTTTTCCAGTCGGTCGGTATCCGCGCGCAACGTATCGACGCCGCGCAGGAACTGCTCGACCGCTTCGCGCCGGGGCAACAGCCGGCTTTCTTCCGTCAAATACTCGCGCGCGTCCTGTTCGAGATAGGCCCGGCTCTGGCGCGCCCAGTCCCGCAGGCCGCGCACCGCGCGCCCGAGCTGGTGCGCCGCAACATCGCCCACGACGCGCGCGGCCTGCTCCTCCCAGTCGAGGTCGATCTGCTTCAGCAGGCGCTGGAAGTGCTGGCCCAGTTCGATGTCGCCGCTGATCTGCAGTTCGCCGGCGCGCGACGTGCCGTTGCCGCCGAACAGGAGACGCGTGAACACCGGCACGTCACCGCGGATGGTAACGTCGGGCACACCATCCGGGGTCGTGCGAAGGCGAAACCCGCCGGCCGAGGGAAACAGGAAAAATTCGGCATCGCTGCCCGCACGCGCCAGATGCACGGCGATGCACTTGCCGTCGAGCTCGCCCAGGCGCGCGAGCGTGTCGGGGTCGAGCCGCAACACACGGTTGATGGCTATTTCCAGCGGTATCAGGAACGGGGAAACCATATATAAGGAATATAGCCGCCGGCGGGCTATCAGAACTTGTAGCCCTTGTGCAGCGCGACAATGCCGCCGCTGAGGTTGTGGTAATGCACGCGTCCGAAGCCCGCGGCTTCCATCATGCGCTTCAGCGTCTCCTGGTCCGGGTGCTTGCGGATGGATTCGGCCAGATAGCGGTAGCTGCCTTCGTCCTTCGCCACCACCTTGCCGAGCCAGGGCAGGATACTGAACGAATACACGTCATACACCTTGCTCAGCGGCTCGATCACCGGCTTGGAAAATTCCAGCACCAGCGCCCGCCCGCCGGGTTTGAGCACGCGGAACATCGAGGCCAGCGCCCGGTCCTGGTGGGTGACGTTGCGCAGTCCGAAAGCGATGCAGATACAGTCGAAATGATCGTCCGGAAACGGCAGGCATTCGGCGTCCGCCTGCACGAACTCGACGTTGCCGGCGACGCCGGCATCGGCGAAGCGCGCGCGCCCGACTTCGAGCATGGCGTCGTTGATGTCGGCCAGCACCACCTGCCCGCGCGGGCCGACGCGGCGGGCGAATTTGCGCGCCATGTCGCCCGAGCCGCCGGCGAGATCGAGCACGCGCTCGCCGGCGCGCACGCCGGCCTCGGCGTCCGCGAACTGCTTCCACAACCGGTGCGTGCCGAGCGACATCAGGTCGTTCATGAGGTCGTACTTCGAGGCGACCGAGCGGAACACGTCGGCCACCAGCCCGGCCTTGGCGGCCTCGGGCACCTCACGGAAACCGAAATGGGTGGTGCCGTTGTCTTTCGACGTCATGAAATCAAGCCGCCGGCTTGCGGGTCACGCCGGCCTGGGCCAGCCGGTCGAGATACTCTTTCCACAACCGCGCCTGCTCGGTGCCGAGATGATGCAGCCAGTCCCAGGAGTAGATGCCGGTGTTGTGGCCGTCGTCGAAGTGCAGGCACACGGCGTAGCTTCCGACCGGCTCGATGTTGGCGATATTCACGTTCTCCTTGCCGACCTGCAACACCTCCTGGCCCGGGCCGTGGCCGCGGACCTCGGCCGAGGGCGAGTACACGCGCAGGTATTCGCACGGCAGGTTGAAATGGCTGCCGTCGTCGAACGCAACTTCGAGCATGCGCGATTTCTGGTGCAGCTTGATGTCGGTGGGTCGGACCTTGGTCTGGGTCATGGAAATGTCGTGCCCGGATGAAAATGGAAGACGAACTATACCTTTTCCCGCCGTGGGCGCGGGGTTTGCCACAAAAACGTAATGGTAACCAAAATGTAATATATATGGTATGAAATGCCGGCCACGGTTTCACAGAGCGTTCACACGGATTTCGCGGCATGCCCGGAAAAATACTGATCGTTGACGACGAGGCCGCTATCCGCCAGATGGTGTGCCTGGCGCTGAGCCAGGCGGGCTACGCCTGCCTCGAGGCGGCCGACACCAACGAGGCGCAGGCGCGCATCCTCGAACAGGTGCCGGACCTGATCCTGCTCGACTGGATGCTGCCGGGCACGAGCGGCGTCGAGTACGCCCGCCGCCTGCGGCGCGAGAAGCTCACCCAGAAGATCCCGGTGATCATGCTCACGGCGCGCGTCGAGGAGGAGGACAAGGTGCGCGGCCTCGATTCCGGGGCCGACGACTACATCACCAAGCCGTTCTCCACCCGCGAGCTGCAGGCGCGCATCAAGGCGCTGCTGCGCCGCGCCACGCCGCACGCCGCCGAGGTGGCGCTCGAGGTCGACGGCCTGCAGCTCGACCCGGCGACGCACCGCGTCTCGGCCGGCGAGCGGCACATCGCCCTCGGCCCGACCGAGTTCCGGCTGCTGCAGTTCTTCATGAGCCACCCCGAACGCGTGCACTCGCGCGAGCGGCTGCTGAACGACGTCTGGGGCAACAACGTGTACGTGGAGGAACGCACGGTGGACGTGCACATCCGCCGCCTGCGCAAGGCACTGGCGACCTCGGGGCACGACCGCCTGATCCAGACGGTGCGTGGCGCGGGCTACCGCCTGTCCGCCCAGGGCTGAAGCATGCACCCGAGCCTGTGGCGCGAGGTCTGGACGCTCGCCGGTATCGCGCTGGCGAGCCTGGTGCTCGGCGCCATCACCGGGCGCTACTTCATCGTCGCCGCC
>SCRL01000072.1 GCA_004298065.1 Gammaproteobacteria bacterium
CAAGAAGATGGGCTGGGAGCAGATCGCCGAGAAGACCGGGCTGGCCCCGGTATTCACCACCTCGGCCTGTCTCGGCATGAACAGCATGCCGAAGGAGAACGCCGACAAGCTCTGTAGCGCCCTCGGGCTGTCCCCCGAGGTCTCGGAGGCATTGCAGGCCTATCCCCACAAGAGCTTCGACAAGCTCGTGCCGACCGACCCGGTACTCTACCGGTTCTACGAGATCGTCGGGGTCTATGGCGAGACCATCAAGCAGCTCATCGGCGAGAAGTTCGGCGACGGCATCATGAGCGCCATCGACTTCTCGATGCACATCGAGAAGGTGCCCGACCCCAAGGGCGACCGCGTGAAGATCACGATGAACGGCAAGTTCCTGCCTTACCGGACGTGGTAGCAACAGTCTAGCGCGTGACGCTGCGCTTCTGGCCAACGCCAACATCGGTTGGCGCGGGCCCGGTTGTGCTCCCGCTGTCCGCACTCAGCTCCATCTCGACGCGACTCGCGCGTTTCTGACCGACACCCGTTGATGTAGCGAACACGGGAAAGCGTCACGCGACCCAAAACCCGCGGCTCGTCGACGACCGCCTCCCCGCATCCAATACGCCCCGCGGTACGGACGGATTTTTCCCGCATCGGTTAATTGCCGTGCAGCGGAGCCACTTGATCTAGATCAACTACAAGTGACGCAAAGGAATCGTATTTTGAATGACTTCACCTGTTGCATGCGCGGTGATCGTTCGAATTGCCCGGTTTATTGCCGTCGTGGTTGACGAGCGTCAAGAAAAAACGCGGCAAGTTTGGAAACGTTCAATCTGATAGGCAAGCCTTATGAGATTGATAACAACAAAATCTTGGACCGGGATGGAGAGGCGTTATATCCATATATGAAAGTATTGGTTGAAATTTTGAATAACTGAATCTCGATAGGCGCGACTTATACGATTTTTCAAGAGCGAGTCCTGAACAACGTCGATACATCGGCTTTGTCGATGATACGGGAACACGCTCGATACGAAGAGAAGGACGAAACCATGACATCGCACAACGCACCGAACCCGCCGCAGGAGATGTCGGATCCAGCTGGCTTCGATCACGCCCGATTCAAGGAGTCGATGCGCGTCGTCCACGATCTCGGGGGCGAAAAGGGTGGGCCCATTTCCCTGGAAGAAAGAAAGTCGGAGCCGTGGGAACTCAACACCTTTGCGATCTGCGAGTGCCTCTCCTGGCGCGGCGTCTGGACCAACGTGGAGAAGCTCCGTCGGGCCACCGACCTGGGCGATAAATATCTTGCGGTGCCTTACTCCGGGCGCTGGCTGCTCGCCGCTACGCGGGCGCTGGTCGACAAGCAGCACATCACACTAACCGAGCTGACCGACAAAATCGAAGAGGTGAAAAAACGCCATGCGCAAAAGCCGTCACGCTGAGCTAAAGGACGAAGGGTTGGGCAAGGCGAGCAGTTCGCCGATGTTCAATCATCTGCAGGTCGCTGAAATTGCCAAAGGGGTAGGCGACCCGCAGTGCTACCGGGGCAAGGCCAGTGCGCCGCCCCGGTTCAAGGCGGGCGATCGCTTGCGCGTCAAAGACCAGCCGGATCTTTTTTATAACCAGACTCCCGGTTACCTCCGAGGAGTCGCTGGAACCGTCACCGAGATAGCCTACGAAAGCCCTGCCCCGGAGGACGAAGCCTGGGGACATATCGACAAGGTCGAATGGTTTTACGTGTTGTGTTTTCGGCAGGGAGACATATGGGACGACGATTCGCCCGACGCGAACCCGAACGACACGATACAGGCCCAGGTTTCCGAACGCTGGCTGGAGCCGGCATGATGCCCGGCAAAACAGACATGGAACCCGGGGCCAGGCATTTTTAACGGAACGGCAGCAATCAACATTATTAGTAATTAGGAGTGTTATATGGCTCGACAGATCATTCATCTCCCGCTGGTGTACAGCTGCTCGGGGTGCTCCAGTGCCGCTCAACTCGCCAATACGCTGGCGCTGCGCCTGGATCGGGACGGTGAAGCGCAGATGTCCTGCATTGCCGGCGTCGGCGCCGATTTGCCGAATTTCGTGCAACAGGCCGCCTCCGGCCGACCGATCCTCGCGCTGGACGGCTGCCCGCTCGCCTGTGTCCGCAACAGTCTGAAACGTCATAGCGTGGATCCCGACCGCTATGTGCAACTGCAGAAGCACGGCGTGAAGAAGCGCTACGGCCAGGATGCCGCGGACGAGGACGTGGAGCGCATTTATCCGAAGATAGTGGAACTGGCCCGGGAGATCCGCCCGGATCGCGATCAGTCGCAAGGCCAGCCTCGGCCCGTGCAAAGGGCCAAATAAGTAGGGTCCCGCATTCCGCCGCGGGACCAGCGACCGCCGCAACGCGCAGCAGTCGAAACCGGATACGTTCGCCATCGCTCGCCGTCGCGAGCGCAGGGAAGAAAACAGAAAACATGACCTGGGTCATGCACCGGTGACATGGAGAAGGTCATGCTGGCGCAGATGTCGTAGTGACGTATCCGGTACAACATGAAGGATGGATGAATCCCATGAGATCCATGACCGCAGAAAAGAAAGTCCCTTCCAGCGACGAGCGCGAAGTTGGCGAAAGCCCGCGGAGAATGAAGGGCCAGCAATTCCTGGCGGAATTGGTGCGTCGATCAGGCACGAAGGCGGTTTTTTTCGTTCCCACGTTCCTGTACCCGACGCTCGTGGAATTGGCGGAGGACCCGGTCAAGCGGGTGTTGTGTCACTCGGAGAAGGCCGCGGGCTATATGGCCGACGGCTATGCGCAGGCGTCGGGCACGCCGACGATCGTGATTGCGCAGGGCGGCCCCGGCGCGACGAATCTGTACGCCGGCCTCGTGGATGCCTGGCAGAGCAACACGCCGCTGCTCGCGGTGACCCCGGTCATTCCGGGTTCGCGTTACCACGGCAACGCCTATCAGGAAGCCTACGTGGATTTCCGGCCGGTGACCAAGTACGACGCCGAGGTCAGGTCGATCGACCGGATGGCGGAGTTCTTCGGCAAGGCTTACCGGGAGATGACGACGGGCGCGCCGCGACCGGTCCATCTGTATCTGGACGGCGCGCTGGAAGCGGGAGAGTCGGAGTTCGATTTCCGGTATCTCGATCGGCGTTACTTTTCCTATCCCGCATTCCGTCCGCGCGCGGAAGACGATCTGGTGGAGCAGGCTGTGCGGGAGCTCCGACGCGCGGAGCATCCGGTGATGGTTTGCGGTCGTGGGGCGATCGTTTCGGGTGCCTGGGAGGAGGTGACGGCCCTGGCCGAACAGCTGGACATACCGGTTGCCACGACCTTGGGCGGCAAGGGCAGTATCGACGACCGACACCCCTTGGCGCTGGGCGTGACGGGCTCCTACCGCCGGCCGTCGACCGACTCGGTGATCACGGATGCAGATCTGGTGTTCTACGTGGGATGTCACCAGGGCGGCGCCACAACGAATCTGAGGCAGACGCCGAAACCGGGCGTGCGGGTCATCCACGTCGATATCAACCCGGCGCAGCCCGGCGCGAACTATCCGAATGTATTGCCGTTGGTGGGCGATGCGCGGACGGTTTTGCGGCAGATGCTGGAGGTTGCGCGTTCAGGAAAACGGGGCGCGCACAACATGTGGGTGGCGCAGGCGCAGAAAGCGCTGCGGGACTGGCGCGAAAGCGAACACGGGCACCTGTCCGGGAATGCAGTTCCGATCCGGCCGGAACAACTGGCGGTCGAATTGGTAAAGGCATGTCCGGGGAATACGCTTTATGTCACGGACACGGGCTATGTGGGCACGTGGGCCGGTGTTTTCATGGATCTTCCGGCGGGAAAGAATTTCCTGCATTGCGAGGGGAGTCTGGGTTGGGCGTTTCCGGCGGCGATCGGCGCCAAGGCGGCGGTGCCGGAGCGGCCGGTGGTGGCGTTCACGGGCGATGGCGGATTCTTCTATCATCTTGCCGAGCTTGAAACGGCGGTGCGCAACGGCATCAACCTGGTTACGGTGGTGCTGAATAATCAGGCGATGGCTTTCCAGACCCATCTCTTGCGGAGCCTCTGGCCGGGCTCTCGCGATCTGAACAAGCTGTCGGAGTTCGGTGGGACGAATTTCGCCAATATCGCGCGCGAGATGGGCGGCTGGGGCATCCGCGTGACCGATCCGAAAGACATCGGGAAAGCGGTAAGGCAGGCGATCGATGCGGATATGCCGGCTGTGATAGATGTGATCATCGATCAGGCCGCCGTTGCGCCCGTGGCGTTCATGGCGGGGCAGGGAAGCCGCGGAAATTCGCTCACCGCGCCGGGAAAGAGAAACGCCTAGCTAATTTCAGTAATCGGCATGCTGGCTGATTGAGCGTCGTCGGTGTTGCCGCTGTTGCCTGAATGACTCCATCGGCTGGTTTTGCGCCTGGTTGATAAGAGTATCTCCACCCTTCAAGGCGACAATTGTTTCATTCCGCGGTGTAAGAAATCGTTCAGGTCGTCAGCCCATCATCCCGAGCTCACGGAATCCCCTTGGTAATACCCTCCGTTCCCGGGCGACAAGGCTTCATTCCTCGAATAGGCGTCCACAAGCCGGTGCACTGACCATTCCGAGGCCAGTGCCGTGAACGCGAGACAGGCCGGGCTCTTATAGCCGTGTTTACTGCTTATGACGGTAATCGCCTTGTGAGGCATTGCCGGCGACAGCGGGATCGAATGAAGCCCGGACTGTGTGCGGATGATGGTGGTTGGCAGCACGGTGGCGAGCGGACCCACCCGGATCATTTCTATGATCACGCTGAGCGAATCGGTTTCCATCGTGATGTGCGGGGCGATGCCGTGTTCGAGGCAATACCGGTCGATGTGGCGGCGCAGTGCAAAATCGTTATTGAGCAATACCAGCGACTCTTGTCCGAATTCCTGGACGCTCATCGGTTCCTTTTGGTCGGAACGCGGATGCGCGCTGCCGACCGCGAGACAAAGTGCTTCCTTGAAAAGCAGATTCATGTCGAGCTCGCTCGAAACCCCCTCGGCCGATAACAGCGGTCCGCTGAACACGATGCCGACGTCTATGCGGTCCTCCATCACGGCTGTCTCGATGTCGTCCTGGGGCATTTCAAACGTGCTGAGAATGATACCGGGGTAAAGGCTGTTGAATTTCGCCAACAACGTGCAGGCCAGGTAGTCGGTAATCGGCGTCCAACCCAGCCGGAGCGAACCGCGACTCAAGTCCTGCACGTCGTTGATGGCGCGCGTTCCCGCGTCCAGCTCCCCGAGGGCCCGACGGGCATGGTGAAGATAGATTTCGCCGGCGTCGGTCAATCGCACGGTTCGCCCGGAGCGATCCAGTAATTGCACACCCAGCGCTTCCTCGAGATGCTTGATTTGCTGCGAAAGAGTCGGCTGCGAGACATACAGCGTTTCAGCGGCGCGCGTAAAACTGCCGTACTCCGCGACCGCGAGAAGATAGCGAAGCGAGCGCGGAAAGATAACGTTTCGATCCATAGGTGAATCCTATAGAAGTCTAATAATTAAATCTTGGACTGCATAATGAATCTGCAATAAATAACATCTACATTTTTCAATTGATAAAAGGATAGATTAGCCGTTTCAAATATAGCAATTTCCTATGGAACAAATAACTATTAGGTCTTGGACAAAATGTACCTACTAAATTATTTTTCTCATATGAATTTTGCTATTCGAATTAAATCGTTATGGGTGAAATTAGATTTAGTATATAACTGTATTATTAAATACTAATATTTGTCCAAGCCGATGTTTATCTAGGCGATCAGATCGAAGAAGGAGGTATTGAAGACCATGTCATCGTCAACCAGAGAAAGAGTGCTTCGGCACATCAATACCGTCGGCCTACTGCAGCCGGCGCTGCATCAGGCGACACACGCCCCCTATCCCGACACCATCGACCACACCCTCTACCGCGCCTATACGCGCGGCGTGCACGACGTCGGCGGCGAGCCGGATGTGCCCATCCAGTGGGAAGAAAAGGAAGAAGAGCAGTGGGAGCTTAATACGTTCGCGACCTGCGAATGCCTGGCGTGGCGCGGCGTCTGGAACGCCGAAGAGCGCCGCCGCCGGCAGAACGTCGACGTGGGTCAGACGGTGTACCTCGGTCTGCCGTATTACGGGCGGTGGTTGCTGACGGCCGCGCGAATCCTGGTCGACAAGCAGTACGTCACGCTCACCGAGCTGGTCAACAAGATTGAAGAGGTGAAAAAGCGCCATGAGCAAAATTCATCACGATAGGACCCATCACGCCAAGAAGGCCACCAACATAGGCGACCCTCAATGTTTCAAGGGTGAGGCCGGTGCGCCCAAGTTCAAGGTGGGCGACCGCGTTCGGGTCAAGGACCTGCCGGATCTCTTTTATACCCGGACCCAGACCTACCCGAGAGGCGTGGTCGGCACGGTGACCGTTCTGGTTTATGAGAGCCCCGCTCCGGAAGACGAGGCGTGGGACAACACCGACAAGTCGGAATGGTTCTACAGCGTGAAATTCCGCCAGAAGGACATCTGGCCCGATTATCACGACCTGTATGCGAACGATACGTTAGAGACCGAGCTTTCCGAGCGTTGGCTGGAGAAGGCATAACCTGGCCGATGGATGCCGAACAAAGAGGATACGCAAATGTCTGACAAGCACAAACCCCAACCGATGGTCGATGAAGTCAGCGATTTCGAGATACTCGAAATGGCCGTGCGCGAGCTGGCGATCGAAAAAGGGCTGTTCTCTGCCGACGACCATCGGCGCTGGACGGAATACGTCCATACCCTCGGCCCGGTACCTGCGGCGCGCCTGGTGGCCAAAGCGTGGCTGGACCCCGAGTACAAGAAACTGGCGGTGACCGACGGCGTCAAGGCGAGCCTGGCGGTCGGTGTCGACTGGATCAACAGTCCGCCGACCGGCTTCGGCACACCGAGCGACTACTGCAACCTGCGCGTTCTTGAAGACACGCCCAAGCTGAAGCACGTGGTCGTCTGCACGCTGTGCTCGTGCTATCCCCGGCCGATTCTCGGCCAATCGCCGGAGTGGTATCGAACCCCGAACTATCGCCGCCGCCTGGTTCGCTGGCCGCGGCAGGTGCTCGCGGAATTCGGCCTGCAGCTGTCCCCGGAAGTTGAAATCCGGGTCGCGGACTCCAACCAGAAGACCCGTTACATCGTGTTACCGGTGAGACCCGCCGGCACCGAGGGGTGGACCGAAGACCAGTTGACCGAGATTGTGACGCGCGATTGCCTGATCGGCGTGGCGGTTCCGAAGCCCGGCGTCACCACGAATGCCAAGCGGCCAGTGCACCCGGCGGTGCATCCGGTGCATCACGATCATTAAGTAATGTAATGGTGTAGAGGTAAACCATGGCCAAATCGGACAAGCATCATCTCGATTCCGGGAACGGATGGCACGGAACGAACGTGGCGCCCATCGCGCTGCTGGAAAATATCCGGCGTCACGGAAAGGCATGGGAAGAACTGTCTGCGAAATACGGCGTGGCCAATCCCGATCCGCCGTGGAGAATCACCCTGGATGCGACATGCGACATTCTCGCTGGAGACTCCAGCGTTCTCCCGCAGCATATGGTTGTCCCCGGGTCCTGCGCGCTGCCTTCGCTCGAACGGCGCGCGGAAGAGGACGATCTTTCCGAGACGATTTACGCGGACGTTCCCTTCCCGGAGCGGCAGCTCCTGGCGCTGGCGCACTCGATGATCCGGCACGGTCTGTTCAATGAAGAAGAGCTCGCCGAGCAAATGAAAAAGGTCCATGAGCGTCTCACCAGCGCTTGACGGACCCATCCGCCGCCCGAAACTGACATGCGGGGCATGGTGAATTTGAATACCCTTCGTATGCATGTCGGATTGCGGGCACAGTGCTTGCACAATACCAATGTTAAAGCAGGAGACGTCGCGGGTTTATCATGCCGCGACATGAGGAGAGTTAAATGACAGTCCGTGGAGTTCACATCAAGATCCAGGATCTGACTCACCGCTATACCGCGAAAAGTCCGATCTGCTTCGAGAAGACCAATCTGGAAGCGAAGCGGGGCGAGGCCCTCGCGATCATCGGCCGGTCGGGCTGCGGCAAGTCGACCCTGCTCCACATCATGGCCGGTCTGCTGAAGCCGACGTCCGGCGCCGTGTACCTCGACGACGAACTGGTCGACAAGCCGTCGCCGCGCTGGGTCATGATGTTCCAGGCGCCCCATCTGTTTCCCTGGATGAAGGTTTCGCAGAACGTCGGCATCGGCCTGCACTTCGCCGGCTGGAGCGAGGCGAAAAAGCGCGATCGTGTCGCCGAGGCGATCAATCTCGTTGCGCTTCAGGACTACGCCGAGAACAACGTACAGGATCTTTCGGGCGGGCAGCAGCAGCGCGTAGCGCTGGCCCGCTCGCTGGTGATGGAACCCGAGATGCTTCTGCTGGACGAGCCGTTCTCGGCGCTCGACGCCTTCACGCGCGCGGCTCTGCAGCGCGACGTCCGTTCCATCGCGAAGCGCCTCGGTATCAATCTCGTCATCGTCACCCATGATATCGACGAAGCGGTGCTGATGGCCGATCGCGCGCTGATCATGGCCGGGTCGCCCGGCAAGATCTACGACGAGCTCGATATCGATCTCCCCGATCCGCGCGAACGCCAGGATCCCACGGTCCAAGCGATGCGCGCGCGCCTGATGGAAGCCTTCCACAAGGCCGCCGGCGGCGCGCCAGCTGGCGGCGCGAGTTGTAATGGTCACGAAGAGCCCGAGATCGGGAACGGCGGCTCAGCCAAGCCCCAGGTGGTATCCGCCGCAGCCATGAAAAAAGGCAAGAAGGGTTGAAGCAGCAGATTTGCGTCAGGAAGATGAGGTTGGTTTACGTCAGGAATATCGAATTACTAACCGGTTAACCAAACTAGGAGACGCACAGATGAAGAAACAGCGAGACGAAGAGCAAGGCAATTCGCGCCTGATTTTGCAGCCTGACAATCCGGATGTCGCCGACGGTATGCCGGACCCGAAACTGATCGCCGATCACAGCGACGATCACCTCGGCTCCGTGCTCGCCGCCGGCGTCAGCCGGCGCACGCTGCTCAAGGCAAGCGCGAGTGCGCTGGCGGCATTCGGCGGCACGCTGCCGTCGATGCGCGCGTTCGCGGAAAAGAAATTCGATGAGGTCGTCCGCATCGGCTACCTGCCGATTACCGACGCCGCCGCGCTGCTGGTCGCGCATGAAATGGGCTTCCTCAAGAAGGAAGGTCTCGATTCGGAGCGCCCGACGCTCGTTCGCGGCTGGTCGCAGATCACCGAGGCGTTCCAGGCCCATAAGTTCAACCTCGTTCATCTGCTCAATCCGATTCCCATCTGGATGCGCTACAACAACAAGTTCCCGGTGAAGATCACGGCGTGGGACCATACCAACGGGTCGGCGCTCGTGGTCGGTGCCCATACGGACATCAAGAGCTTCAAGGATTTCGGCGGGAAGCAGCTGGCGGTGCCGTACTGGTACTCGAACCACAACATCATCGCGCAGATGCTGCTGCGGGATGCGGGCATCACGCCGGTGATCCGGCCGCAGGATGCGAAGCTCGGACCCAAGGAATGCAACTTCCTGGTGCTGAATCCGCCGGACATGCCGCCGGCGCTCGCGGCGAAGAAGATCGACGCCTATATCGTCGCCGAGCCGTTCAATGCCCTGGGCGAGATCAAGGCCGGCGCCCGGATGCTGCGCTTCACCGGCGACGTGTGGAAGGGTCATCCGTGTTGCGTGGTGGCGATGCACGAAGCCGACGTCATGGACCCGAAACGCGCGGCCTGGACCCAGGCGGTGCACAACGCCATCGTTGCCGCGCAGATCTGGATGGCCGAGAACCGGAAAGAGACCGCGCTCCTGCTCTCGAAGGACGGCAAGAATTATCTGCCCTTCGAGGTCGCCGTGATCGACCGCGCGATGAACTTCTACGACCCCGCCTACTACAAGAATCCGCTGGCGATCAAACACATGGATTGGCAGCAGAGCCGCATCAATTTCCAGGCTTGGCCCTATCCGTCGGCCACCAAGATCGTCACGGAGGAACTCAAGAAGGTCGTCCTTACCGGCGACCGGGCGTTCATGGACGACCTGAGCGCTGATCACGTAGCCAAGGACCTCGTCAACTACGATTTCATCAAGAAAGCGCTTGAGAATAACCCGAAGTGGCGGAAGGACCTGAGCGTGCCGCAAAAGGGTGATCCCTATGCGCGCAAAGAGGTGATTAAAGTATGAGTTCGGTTGCCGCACCCGCCGGAGTATTTGCCTTATCCCGCCTGATGAAGTCGCCGGCGGTGCGGCGCTTTGTATACGGGGCTCTCGGTCTCTCGGTGTTGTTCGTTATCTGGGAGATCGGAACCTTGTTCCTTCATTTCAATCCGGCAACACGCACGTTTGTTACCTTTGGGCCGATACCAACGCTCGAGGCGTTCCCCACGTTGTGGGGGGAGGGCAAGATCCAGAGTGCCATGGCGGCCAGCGGTTATCGCATGGGCCTCGGGCTGTTCCTCGCGATCGTTATTGGCGTGCCGATCGGCATCCTCATGGGTCGCAGCAAGCGGTTCCGCGAACTGAGCAATTCGCCGTTCCAGTTTTTGCGCATGATCAGCCCGCTGGCCTGGATGCCGCTCGCGGTGCTGGTGTACCCGGCGTGGGACCAGGCGATCGTCTTCCTGATCGCGATCGCCTCGGTCTGGCCGGTCGCGTTCGCTACCGCCGCCGGGCTGGCCAAGGTCGATCCGGCCTGGTTCAAGGTGGCGCGCAATCTCGGCGCCAAGGCCGTGCACATGCTGACGCAGGTGATCATGCCGGCGATCGCGTTCGACGTTCTGACCGGTATCCGCCTTGCGCTCGGCGTGGCGTGGATCGTACTGGTGCCGGCGGAACTGCTCGGGGTCACTTCGGGCCTCGGCTACGCCATCAAGGACGCGCGCGAAACGCTTTCGTACAACCACCTTACGGCGATGGTCCTCGTTATCGGGATCATCGGCTACATCCTCGATAGTGCCTGCGTGGTGCTTATCAAGCGTTACAGCTGGCACCACCGGAGAGCATAAACAATGTTGACGTCTGCGATGATGGAGAAAGTCGGGCTATGAACGCTGTCGCTGCAACGGCCGGGATCGGCGTTTCCCCGGGCTTCATGAAGTCGACGGGACACGGCCTGTTCAACTTTTTCGCGGGTCTCGCGATCCTGTTTGCACTCTGGTGGATCGGGATATTCCTCGTCACGCTCGATCCGTCGATGGCGAGTTTTGCCAGCTTCGGACCCGCGCCGGCGTTCCGCGCCGTCGGAACGCTGTGGCACGAGGGCCTGATCCAGACCGCGATCTGGACCAGCGGTTCTCGCCTGGGGATCGGGTTGCTCATCGCCATCGGCATCGGCGTGCCGCTCGGCATTTTTATGGGCCGCAACCGGACATTCGGCGAGCTGAGCAATACCCCTTTCCAGCTCATGCGCATGATCAGCCCGCTCTCGTGGGAACCGATCGCGGTGATCGTGTTCGCGGGATGGGATCAGGCCATCATCTTTCTCATCGCGATCGGTTCGATCTGGTCCGTGGCGTTTTCCACCGCCGCCGGTCTGGCCAAGGTGGACCCGAACTGGTTCAAGGTGGCGCGCAACCTGGGCGCCAGCCACTGGCACATATTGACGCAGATTATCGTGCCCGCGATCACCTTCGACGTGCTCACCGGCATCCGTCTCGCACTCGGTGTGGCGTGGATCGTGCTGGTGCCGGCGGAATTCTTCGGCGTGACCTCGGGCCTCGGCTACACCATCGAGGATGCGCGCGAATCGCTTGCGTACGATCACCTGATGGCGATGATTCTCGTCATCGGTGCCATCGGTTATGTACTGGACGGCATTATTCTGCGGCTCATCAAGCGTTACAGCTGGCACCGTGGCGGATGATGAACGCAATGCTTGTCGGGAACTGTTTTATCGGCTGTTTAACCGTTGTTATCAACTAGACCGGAGGAAATGACCATGCAAAGTCAGGCCACTACCGTCGCAACCACCCGCGTCGCCGTCCTTACGAAGGGGCTGCAGCTCGCGTTCGCCTTCCTGCTGGGGGCCGTGATCGTGTACGCGGCGGGATTCCTGCAAACGTCCGAAGTGCACAACGCGGCGCACGACATGCGTCACTCGCAGGGCTTCCCCTGCCACTGAGGTAGCCATGCTATTTCGCCGTATCGTGTTCGCCGCGTTGCTGGTCGGCGCCTTGTCGGGGCTGATGCTCAGCGCCGTCCAGCGCTGGCAGGTGGTTCCCATCATCGAGGCTGCCGAGCGCTACGAACAGGCACGGACGCCGCAGGCCGGTGGCGCGGCAGGCGAGGCGGCGCACCCGCACGAGGGTGCCGGCGAGCACGCGCACGCCGCGGGCCACGAACACGCGGCAGATGCGTGGGAACCGGCGGAAGGGGTTGAGCGGATCGGCTTCACCGTGCTGTCCAACGTGCTGGTCGGCATCGGCTTTGCCCTGGTCATGCTGGCCGTCATGTCGGTTGCGCTCCGGCGTGGCGCCGTCAGCGGGCGCAAGGCCATGGCGAAACTCAATTGGCGACACGGCCTGCTCTGGGGGCTGGCCGGCTACGCGGTGTTCTTCGTGGCGCCGGCGTTGGGGCTGCCGCCGGAGATTCCCGGTAGCGTGGCGGCGCCGCTCGAGTCGCGCCAGGTCTGGTGGCTGCTGACGGCCGCGTGCACGGCAGCCGGGATCGCGCTCGTGGTGTTCGGCAAGTCGCCGTGGCGCTGGGCCGGGCTGGCGCTGATCGCCGTGCCGCACGTCGTCGGCGCGCCGCACAGTGGGATGAGCCCGTTCGTGGGTTTCCCGCCGGAGATGGCCGCGGAGATGGCGACGCTGGCCAAACAGTTCGTCTGGGCTTCGGCTATCGCGAACGGAGTGTTTTGGATCGTGCTTGGAATCTCTTCGGGCTGGGCGGCACAGCGGTTCGTAAAGAAGGCGGTTGCTTGAGTGCGGGCGAAGGCCCGCTCCCGGGGTTACCTTCGCGGATTTGCTTCAGCCGGGTCTGATAGACGATCCATCGATCTACTAGAGAAGCGCGTCCCCGCCCGCGAGGCGCGGACGCCGATGCTAACTGGTGTCGCGCGAGCGACGCGACCCTGATTGAGGTAGGGCATTTATGTCACGAAAGATAAGTATCGTTTGCGTCTCGGGTACACGCGAAAAGCTGCAGATGGCGGCCATGATCGCCTCCGTGGCGGCCGCGACCGGGGACGCGGTTTCCGTGTTTTTTTCCATGAATGCCCTGACGTATTTCATCAAGGGCAATGCCGCCGACGCGCCGGCTGAAGGGGAGTTCGGAACGCTCATGGCGCAAAAGGGCGTGCCTCCCTTCAGGCAATTGTTCAAGCAGGCGGCCGAGCTCGGCGACGCGAAGCTGCTGCCGTGCTCGATGGCGCTGGATTTGCTGAAAATCACCAAGAACGAGCTCGACCCGGATTTCGGTCCGCCGACCGGCCTCACGCGTTTCCTGAGCGATTCCGAAGACGGACAGTTGCTCACGTTCTGAGGGCAGTGGCGGAATCGGACAGAAACCAACAGACAGCAGTCAGCAAGAGGAGTTGTTAATGAGTCAAGTAAAGATTGTAGATGCGTGCAACACGTTTTGCCCCGGGCCGCTCATGGAGCTCATCTCCAACATGAAACAGGCCAGCGTCGGCGACGTGCTCGAACTGCTTTCGACGGACGAAGGCTCGGTCAACGATGTGCCCGAGTGGGTGAACAAGGTCGGGCACGAGCTGGTGAGCAGCCAGAACATCGACGGTATCTGGCACATCAAGATTCGCAAGACCAAATAGCAGAGACCTGGCCGGTGGCCAGAAACATCCGGGTAATTTTGGAGAGGTGAATGCAATGAGAATCCTAGTTGTCGGTGGCGGCACAGGTGGCACCATCCTGGCCAATAATCTCACGCGGCGGCTGGCCGGCGAGGTTCGTGCCGGCAAGATCCGGATCACCATGCTGTCGGATTCCGACCGGCATATGTACCAGCCCGGCCTGCTGTACGTCGCCTTCGGGCAAATGACGCCCGATCAGCTTTATCGTGACCAGGCCAGCATGCTCGAGTCGAGCATTGCATTCCACGTGGACGCGGTCACGGAATTCCACTTCGACAAGAACCAGGTCAAAACGAAAAGCGGCAAGACCCACGAATACGACATTCTCGCGATCGCCACCGGTGCGCGCATCGTGCCGCAGGAAGTGCCCGGCCTGAGCGAAGGCTCGGAGAATTTTTTCACGGAGGAGGGCGCCGTCCGGCTGCACAAACGCCTCATGGAGTTTCAGGGCGGTACCGTGGCGATGACGGTATCGATACCGCACAAATGCCCCGTGGCGCCGGTGGAGGCCATGTTCATGCTGCACGACTTCTTCAAGGCGCGCGGTATCCGCGACAAGGTGAAGCTGCGGTATCACTATCCCACCAACCGCGTCCATGCCACCTCCAACGTCGCCCAATGGGCCAAACCGGAATTCGACAGGGCCGGCATCGAATACGAAACCCTGTTCAACCTGAAAGAGGTGGATCCGGTCAACAAAATCGTCTACAGCGAAGAGGGCAGCGCGGTCAAATACGATTTGCTGATCGCGATTCCGCCCCACCGTGGCTCGGAAATCGCCGAGAAGAACAACCTGGGGCAGGCCGGCTGGATCCCCACGGACCGTTTCAAGCTGACCATGAACGGTCATGACAACGTCTATGTGATCGGCGATGCCACCAATATCCCCGTCAGCAAGACCGGGTCGGCGGCCCATTTCGAGGCGGAAGTGGTGGCCGAGAACATCGCTTCCGTGATCAAGACCGGTACCCCGGTTCGGGAATACGACGGCAAGGTGTATTGCTTCATTGAGGCCGGTTACGACCGCGCCACCTACAATGCCTTCGATTACGTCAATCTACCCGTGTTGAAGCCCCCGTCCAAGGCGATCCACTGGTTCAAGGTGGCGTACAACCAGATGTATTGGACCACAGTGCGCGGACTGCTCTAAGGAGAAACCATCGTGTCGGCAAACGAAACACCACAAGTTCCACCGGCGGCGCTGGATGCAGCGTCCGTTGACAGTCTTGTCGAGATGCTTAATTTCCTGGCGTCGGCCAAGGACGCGATGTCCGACGAGATCGTGACGCGACTCGCGCGCACGATGAGCGAAGGCATGACCTTGCTCGACCGTCTCACGCGCAACGAGGGGGTGATACGCATGCTCCAGGTGCTGGATCGCCCGGAGACCCAGTATCTGCTGATAAGCCTGGCGGATGCGCTCGCCAAGATGAGCCGGGATCTGGCCACGGCGCCGCCCGCGAAAGGCGGCATTCTGGGTCTGGTGCAGCTCGCCCGCGCGCCCGGCACCCAGGAAGGCGTTCGGGCGCTCTCACTGCTCGGCCAGTACTGGAACGACAGCCTGCGCGAACTGCACCACCGCGGCGGCTGAGCCCGTCGCAAGAGCATGTTGTCCGCCTTAATTCCATTTACACGGGGAATCGTAATGAAAAAATCCGAAATGACCGAAACCATCCTCGCCGCCAAGGCCGCCAAGAAGATGGGCTGGGAGCAGATCGCCGAGAAGACCGGGCTGGCCCCGGTATTCACCACCTCGGCCTGTCTC
>SCRL01000073.1 GCA_004298065.1 Gammaproteobacteria bacterium
TGGCGCTGGTCAAGAAATGGGTCGCCCGCGGCACCGCCGAGCGCGGCGTGCTGCCGTGCGTGGGCCTGCTCGACTGGGACGAGATTCGCGCCGAGCTGCGCGACTACGACATCGTGCTCATCCGTCGCTGACGCCACTGGAAGCGCGACGCGCGGGCAGGGTAAGCTAGGCGCATGACGACGCGTGCGCGATTCTCCGGGTTCTCCCCGTGGCTGTGGCTGGCGGTTTTCGCCGCCGCCGTAGCCATGGCTGGCTGCGGCAAGAAGGGGCCGTTGTATCTGCCGGACGAGCCGCCTCCGCCGCCCGCCACGCCCGCCCCCGGAAAATAACCTCCCCATGGCTCCGTTCACCTACCGCAACCGGCGGTTGCACGCCGAGGACGTGGAGCTGTCGGCTATTGCCGAGCAGGTCGGCACACCGTGTTATGTCTATTCGCGCGCCGCGATCGAGGAGCGCTTCCACGCCTTCGATAGCGCCTTCGGCGCGCGCGACCACCTCGTCTGTTACGCCGTCAAAGCCAACTCCAATCTCGCGGTGCTGAATCTGCTCGCGCGCCTGGGGTCGGGCTTCGACATCGTTTCGGGTGGCGAGCTCATGCGCGTGCTCGCGGCCGGCGGCGACCCGAAGAAGATCGTGTTCTCGGGCGTGGGCAAGACCGAAGCCGAGATGCGGCAAGCGCTCGAAGCCGGTATCCATTGCTTCAACGTCGAATCCGAGGCCGAGCTTTCGCAGTTGAACCGTGTTGCCGGCAGTCTCGGCAAGGTCGCGCCAGTCAGCCTGCGCGTGAACCCGGACGTGGACCCGGGCACGCACCCGTACATTTCCACCGGCCTCAAGGAAAACAAGTTCGGCATCGGCATCGGTCAGGCGCGCGCGCTCTACGCGCGCGTGCAGGAGTTTGCGCACATCCGCTTCGAGGGCGTGGCGTGCCACATCGGCTCGCAGCTCACCGAACTTTCGCCGTTCGCCGAGGCGATGGAGCGCGTTATTGCGCTCGTCGACGAGCTGGCGGCGCAGGGCGTGGCGCTCGGGCACATCGATCTCGGCGGAGGTTTGGGTATTCGTTACAACGACGAGAACCCGCCGGAGCCGGCGCAGTACGTCCAGGCCGTGCTTGAAAAACTCAACGGCGGCAACACGCACCGCCTGCGAATCACGATCGAGCCCGGGCGCGCCATCGTCGGCAACGCCGGGCTTCTGCTCACGCGCGTGCTCTATCTCAAGGAAAACGAGGGCCGGCATTTCGCCGTCGTGGACGCGGCGATGAACGACCTGGTGCGCCCGTCGCTCTACGAGGCGTTTCACGACATCACACCGGTCGCGGCGGACCGGCCGCGCGCGCTGCGGCGCTACGACGTTGTTGGGCCGGTGTGCGAGAGCGGGGATTTCCTCGGCCATGATCGCGAACTCGGCATCGAGGCCGGCGACCTGCTCGCGGTCGTGTCCGCGGGCGCCTACGGCTTCGTCATGAGCTCGAACTACAATACCCGCCCGCGCGCGGCCGAGGTGATGGTGGACGGTAGCAAGATGTACGTCGTGCGCCGGCGCGAGACAGTCGCGGACTTGCTGGCGCTGGAAGCGGTGCTGCCGAAATAAGTTTGGCCGTCTTCGACGGCAGCTTTAATAAAAACCCGCGGGGCGCTCCGCCCCCTGCACCCCCGGGTGACTTTTGACCGAAGCCGTCCCTGGCTTCGGCCCTGACGGGCGAACTAAAGTTCGTCCAATTTCGCTCCCGGCGAAATTGTGTTTCGGCGAAAGTCACCACAAATTCGTCGGGAACGAATTTGAACAAGCGAAGCTTGCCCGCAGGGCGAGGCCCAGGGACGGGCCGAGTAAAGCCATTTTGCCCCGGATGGCGCGACCTCCCCCCTGCGCTGCGCGCCTTTGCCTTCCAGTCGTCCGACGCGCGGGGTCCGTTCCCGCGCCCCGTCGGGCTTGCGGGCAAAGGCTTGCTAGCTTGGGCGCGCCAACGGGGCTGAAACACCACCGAGGTTTAACGAAGGAGGCAGTTCGGGCCCCGTATGGCGCGGCCGAGTGCAGCAGTGCTGCTGTGCCGGCGTAACGGCAGGGCACGGCCAAATGGGTGTAAACGTGCTTTCTTTGGTTCCTTGCTTTGCACGAGCAAAGACAAATTCGACGGGATCGAATTTGAGCAGCCGCAGGCTGCCCGAAGGGCAACGTCCAGGGAGGGACGTTGCAAAGGAACCCGCCGTGCGGGCGCGGGAGCCCGCTCTTATATACGTCGCCGAAGGCGACACAAACAAAAAAACAGTCAGCGCTTCTTCGCGCTTCCGCGCACTTCCTCCGCGGGATACTTCTTCTCGTTCAGCGCGATCTTGCGCGCCGCGGCGTCGAGCAGGTCGATGCCGAGCAAATCCGACAGGCGCACGAGATAGATAAACACGTCGGCAACCTCCTCCTCCACCGCCTGAAACGTCTTCGGGTCGAGGTTCTGGCTCTGCGATTCCGTGAGCCACTGGAAGTGCTCCACCAGCTCGGCGGCCTCGACGATCAGCGCCATGGACAGGTTCTTGGGCGAATGGAACTGCTCCCAATCGCGCACCCGGGCAAAGGCACGCAGGCGCTCGCGCAATTGTTCGAGATCGTTCATGGCCGGCATTGTCTCACGCCGGCAGCACCTCGCCCACCCGAAGGATGCCGCCCGGACCGCGCCCGCCCTTGCTCAGGTACATCGCCTTGTCCACCTGCTCGAGCACGGTCTTGAGATCGCGCCCGTGCGCCGGTGCCTCGCCGAGCCCGATGGACAGGCTGAGGTCGAGTTGCTGCTCGTCGGTCCAGCGCCGCAGCGCCTGCTGCAGGCGCTGCGCCACGGTCGTGCCGCCGTCCAGTGGGGTATTGGGCAAGATCAGAATGAACTCATCGCCGCCGAAGCGGCCGACGATGTCGCTGCCGCGCACCGAGGCATTGAGCACGCGTGCGACCTCGGCCAGCACGCGGTCGCCGATGTGGTGCCCGTGCGTGTCGTTGACACGCTTGAACCGGTCGACGTCGGCGAACACCACCACCAGCGGCGGGTCGCCGCGTTCCAGGCGCCTGAACAGTTCCTCGGCGTGCTCGTAGAGCGCGCGCCGGTTGAGCAGCCCGGTGAGCATGTCGGTGCTGCGTTCCTGTTCGAGCTGGAGACGCGCGTGCTCGATACTCCGTGTAAGCGAATAGGCGTAGAGGATAATGATGCCGCCGAACAGCGCAAAGAACACCGTGTGCAGCGTGATGACTTGCTGCAAGTCCGGGTACAGCCACAGCACGGTCAACCCGCCGAGCACGAAGCTCCCCGCCACCGCCTCCTGGAAAAAGCGCAGACCGTAGCGCATGCCGTTGCCGAGGATGACCATGATGTAAACGAGATACGCGGGTGAGATCACCACCGGGTCGGCGATCACGGCGTACGACACCGCCGCGAGGTCGGTCCACATGGCGAGGCGCCAGCGCAGCGGCGACTGCAACACCTCGCGCGCGTGCCAGAAATAAACCGAGACGAGCAGCACATACAGCTCGAGCACGATGTTGACGGTTGCGGTGCCCTGCCCGGCCGGCGACGGCGCGTCAGCGGGAAAATTGAAGTACGCCAACCCCAGCGCCCAGAACAAATAGCGCGTCAGAAATTGAGAGCGCTGCTCCTCCCACGTCGACAGGCGTATGTCCTCGTCGCGTCGCCGGATGGCGAAGCGCCGGTCGATACCGCGACGCCTGTCCGCTTGACGTCGTGCGTGCTCCATTGCCTCTCCCCTTCCTGTGTGGGCGCGCGGCGTTGTAGTTGTATGTGTGCCGCAAAACTGACCCCCGAATTCTGACAGCAACTGCCTGGGCTACACCTCCTGCAAACGTACGCGGGCGCGTTTTACCGCTTCCCGCACCTGTGCCGGCGCGGTGCCGCCGACGTGGCGGCGCGCCGCGGCCGAGCCCTCGATGCTCAGGACCGCATAGACATCCTCGGCCACGAGCGGGCTGAAGCGGCGCAACTCGTCGAGTGACAATTGCGAAAGCTCGCGCCCGCTGTCGAGCGCGGCGCGCACCGCCTTGCCCACGACCTCGTGGGCATCGCGGAACGGCACGCCCTTGCGCACCAGGTAATCCGCCAGATCGGTGGCGGTGGAAAAGCCCTGACGCGCGGCGCGCGCCATGGTTTCACGCCGCACCTGCATCGCCGGGAGCATGCCGGCAAAGGCGCGCAGGCTCGCGAGCACGGTGTCGAGCGCGTCGAATACCGGCTCCTTGTCCTCCTGGTTATCCTTGTTGTAGGCGAGCGGCTGCGACTTCATGAGCGTGAGCAGCGCCATGAGGTCGCCGATCACGCGCCCGCTCTTGCCGCGCACCAGCTCCGGCACGTCCGGGTTTTTCTTCTGCGGCATGATGGACGAGCCGGTGCAGTAGGCGTCCGGCAGCTCGACGAAGCCGAACTGGCTCGAGGACCACAGCACCAGCTCCTCGGCCATGCGCGACAGGTGCACCATGATGAGCGCACAGGCGCCGGTGAATTCGATGGCGAAGTCGCGGTCGGAAACGGCGTCGAGCGAGTTTTCCGCCACCGCATCGAAGCCGAGCAGCTTCGCGGTGTAGGCGCGGTCGATGGGGTAGCTCGTGCCGGCGAGCGCCGCGGCCCCGAGCGGCATGACGTTCGCGCGCCCGCGGCAGTCGCGCAGGCGCGCGCCGTCGCGCATAAGCATCTCGAACCACGCGAGCATGTGGTGGCCGAAGGTTACCGGCTGGGCGATCTGCAGGTGCGTGAAGCCGGGCATGAGCGTTTCGGCCTCGCGCTCGGCGATGTCGACGAGCGCGGTTTGCAGGCGCTTCAATTCCGCGCGTACGGCGTCGATACCGTCACGCAGGTAGAGCCGGATATCGGTGGCCACCTGGTCGTTGCGCGAGCGCCCGGTGTGCAGCTTCTTGCCGGCGTCGCCGATGCGCTCGGTCAGGCGCGCCTCGATGTTCATGTGCACGTCCTCGAGCGCCTCCCTCCAGGCGAACCCGTCGCGCTCGATTTCGGCCTCGATGGCCTTAAGCCCCTTGACGATGGCGTCGCGCTCGGCGGCGGTGAGCACGCCGACGTGCGCCAGCATGGTCGCATGCGCGACCGAACCCTGAATGTCGTGGCGCCACAGGCGGCGGTCGAAGCCGACCGAAGCGGTGAAGGCCTCGACGAAGGCGTCGGTGGATTCGGTGAAGCGCCCTCCCCAGGGCTTTTCGGTGGCCATGCTCGGCTGTTTCACTCCGTCGGCTGTAGGTCCCGGCTGCGCCGGGCCGCTTGTCTGTTCTGCCTGCCCGGTTATCGGTCTTGCGTTGTCGGGAGCGGCGCGGGTCACTATTTTTACCGTCGCAGGACCCGGTCCGGTCCTCCTTTTGCACCCCCACCCGAATGCCGGACCGGGAATTCCGCCCTCCGAGTGAAAACGGAGGGTTTTTTTTGGTCCGGCAAGCCGCCCGAAAGTATACTTGAGATATCCCATAAAGAAATCATGTGCGTCGGCGCACTGGCAAATCGTCAACGCTTTGATATCTATATTAAACCGGGGTGCGCGATCTAAACCGATACACAATCGCACGCAACCCATTGCCACTTATATAAAGCCAGGATACATCGAGACGTCATGTCCGCGCTTCCCGATCTCGCTTCGCCACGCAGCGTGCTGCGACTGATGCTGCTGGCGTTGCTGATCGCCGTGGTGATCGCGCTCGGACGGCACGCCGGTCTCACCCCCGACGCCGTGGCCGATCTCGCGCAGCTGTCTGCGCTGGCGCTCGCCATCGCCCTGGTCGCGGTCCTGGTCCTGCACCTCGCCCGCCCACTGCTCGCGCGCACGTCGGCCGGCGTCGGCACCCTGCTCACGATCCTGCTGTTGCTCATCGGCGCCGCGGCCGTCACCGAGGCGGCGATTTTCCTGTCCTACCACCTCGGCCTCACGCCCGAGCGCTGGCCGGCGTGGCGCGGGCCGCTGCTGGTGCGTAGCCTCGCTATCACCGCCATCGTCGGGCTGCTCGCGTTGCGCTACCTTGCGCTCGAGCAGCGCAGCGCCAGCGGCGCACGCACGCAGCAGGAGGCGCAGATGCAAGCGCTGCAGTCGCGCATCCGCCCGCATTTCCTGTTCAACAGCCTGAACAGCGTGGCCTCGCTCACCCACTCCGACCCCGACAAGGCCGAGGCCGTGCTGCACGATCTCGCCGACCTGTTTCGCGTGCTGCTCGCGGACGCGCGCAAGCTGGTGCCGATCACCGCCGAGCGCGAGATCGCGCGCCAGTACATCGATCTCGAAAAGCTGCGTCTCGGCGAGCGCCTGCAGGTGAAGTGGGTCGAGAGCGACGTCCCGCGCAACGCCCAGATCCCGGCGCTGACGCTCCAGCCGCTGCTCGAGAACGCCATCTACCACGGCATCGAGCCGCGCTTCGGGGGCGGCACCGTCAAGATCGAGATGTGGTCCGAGGGTGACGCGCTTAACATCCTCATCAGCAACCCCTTGCCCGAAACGCGCACCGCGTCGCACCAGCGCGGCAACAAGGTCGCCATGGACAACATCCGCCAGCGGCTCGTCACCCAATTCGGCAGCGCCGCCACGCTCCAGGCCTTCGAGCAGGGCGACCAGTACCACGTGAAGCTCAAACTGCCGGTGGTGAAGGGATGAGCGCACAACCCGGACTGCACCTGCCGCCCTGGTTCGACCGGCTCCGCGCCCGCGCCGGCGATGCCGAGCGCGATCTCGAGCAGCGCCTGTTCCCCGGCGGCCCGGCCGCGTCGGGCGAGGCGTTCCTGCCCGACTTTTGCCAGGGCGAGGTGGTGTTCAACGTCGCCGTGGTGGCCGAGCTGCTGGCGCTGGTGATTGCGCTGGTGATGCCGCGCGACTTCCTCACACCGTCGGCGGGCCAGGACCTGCTCGTGATCTCGCTGTTCGTGCAGTGGGTCGCGCTCGGCGGCACCGCCTCGCTGTGCTACACGCGCCGCGCGCTCAACCGCCTGCCGCGGCTGCGCGCGCTCGGGAGCGCGTTCCTGCTGCTGCTCGGCGTCACCTTCCTGGTGAGCGAGCTCGCGCTATGGCTGCTGTGGGGCATGGGCAAGACCTCCTCGCCGCACCCCGAATGGTATTCGAGCTTCCACGTCCTCACGCTCACGCTCAGCGCCATCGTCAACGGCCTGTTATTGCGGCTGTTCCTGGCCAAGCACACGCTCGCGCGCCACATCGCCGCGGAGGCGAACGCCAAGCTGCAGGCGCTGCAGTCGCGCATCCGCCCGCACTTCGTGTTCAACAGCCTCAACATCATCGCCTCGCTCACGCGCAGCGCGCCGGAGAAGGCCGAGGCCGCGCTCGAGGACATGGCCGATCTGTTCCGCATGATGCTGTCGCAGGACGACATGCTGGTGCCGGTGAAGAACGAGATCGAGGTGACGAAGAAGTATCTCGCGCTCGAGCAGCTGCGGCTCGACAACCGCCTACGGGTGGAGTGGGACGTCGGCACCCTGCCGCGCAAGGCGGCGATCCCGGTGCTGACGCTGCAGCCGCTGATCGAGAACGCCATCCGCCACGGCATCGAGTCGATGCCGGACGGCGGCATCGTGCGCGTGCGCCTGCGCGAGCTGAACGACCGCATCCATATCGAGGTGACCAACCCGCGCCCGCCGGTGCGGGCGCGCACCGCGCGCGACGTTCCGGGCCAGTCGCTCGAGGACATCCGCGCGCGCCTGCGCGCGCATTACGGCGACGCGGCCATGTTGCATACGCAGGAAGACATTGGGCAGTACACTGTCACGGTGGTGCTGCCGGTACGGGGAGGTGAGACATGAGAATACTGATCGTGGACGACGAAAAACTGGCACGCGAGCGGCTGCGCGAGCTGATCGCCGACATCGGCGGCTACACCGTCGTCGGCGAGGCCGCCAACGGCGCCGAGGCGGTCGAAAAAACCGCCGAGCTGAATCCCGATGTGCTGCTGATGGACATCCGCATGCCGGGCATGGACGGGCTCGAGGCGGCCATGCACCTGATGGGCATGGAAAACCCGCCGAGCGTGATCTTCACCACCGCCTACGACCAGCACGCGCTCGATGCGTTCGAGGTCAACGCCGTGGACTACCTGCTCAAGCCGATCCGCAAGGACCGGCTGGCGAACGCGCTCGCCAAGGCGCACAGGCTCACCATGCGGCAGCTCAAGGAGGTGAGCGAGTCGCGCGAGGAGGTCCCGGAACGCACCCACATCAGCGTGCACCTGCGCGGCAATATCCGCCTGGTACCGGTGCCGGACATCGTTTACTTCGTCGCCGACTCGAAGTACGTCGTGGCGCGCACCCCGAGCGAGGAGCACCTGATCGAGGACTCGCTGGTGAACCTGGAGAAGGAATTCGGCGAGCACTTCCTGCGCATCCACCGCAATGCCCTGGTGGCCACACCCTATATAAAAGGTATCGAGAAGACCCCCGCCGGTACCTGGCAGGTGGCGTTGCGTGGGATCGACAAGAAGCTCGACGTCAGCCGCCGACACGCCGCCGCCGTGCGCCGCTGGGCGCGCAACCGCCCGGCACACTGACAAAAACTTAAACCTTTAACCACAGAGCGCACAGAGCGCACAGAGAACACAGAGAACACAGAGAACACAGAGAACACAGAGAAGACCGGAGAAAATAAACAAATCTCCGTGATCTCTGTGCTCTCTGTGGTGAAAAACTTCTTAAAGAAAGAAACTAGGGTACAAGCTTGGCGGTGCGCGCGGGACGCGCCCGCGCGATGGCCTGTTCGATCGCCTGTTCGAGATAACCGAGGTAGAAATCCGGCGTGGTGTAGCCGAGCAGCTGCGGCACCAGCTCGCGCCCGTCGGCGCCGTAGAGCCGGATCACCGGCGTGAACGACACCCGCTCGCGGCGCGCGAACTCACCGTGGGTCGTTTGCCGCCCGGCGAAGTCCGTGAGCGGCGCCGCGCCGCCCACGTCGACCGTGCGGATCAGCAACCGCCCGCGATAGGTCCCGCGCTCCTGCATCGGCCGCAGATAGAGGTTCTCCACCTCGCGGCAGTACGGGCAGGATTCCGAGGTAAAGAACACCAGGATCGGCGCGGCGCCGTTGCCCGATACGCGCGCGTCGGCGACGAAATCGCGCGCCGGCGGCAGCACTTCCGCCGCTTGAACCAGGCCGGAGAACAGGAATAAAAGGCCGAACAGGCTGAATCGCATTCTGCACCTCAACAACGCGCGCGCAGTCTGCCGCAAATGCCTGCCTTGGGCAATTCACCTATATAATTGCCCGCCAGAGCCCATTTATTCACGCACCCGCCCTTCTCCCCTTGGATACCCTGCGCCTCGGCACCCGCAAGAGCCCGCTCGCCCTGTGGCAGGCGGAGTACGTGCGCGACCGCCTGCAACGCCTGCACCCGGGACTCAAGGTCGATCTCGTCACCATGACCACCGAGGGCGATCGCATTCTCGACCGCTCGCTCGCCAAGGTCGGCGGCAAGGGGCTGTTCGTGAAGGAGCTCGAACAGGGCCTGCTCGAAAAGCATATCGACCTCGCGGTGCATTCCATGAAAGACGTCACCGCAAGCTTCCCGCCGGGATTGCACATCGCCGCCATCTGCGAGCGCGAAGACCCGCGCGATGCCTTCGTGTCGAGCCGCTACGACCGCCTCGCGGCGCTGCCGGATGGCGCGCGCGTGGGCACGTCCAGCCTGCGGCGCCAGTGCCAGCTGCGCGCCGCGTTCCCGCGGCTTGCCATCGAAACCCTGCGCGGCAACGTCAACACCCGCCTCGCACGCCTGGACGAGGGCCGCTTCGATGCCATCATCCTCGCGGTCGCGGGGCTGAAACGGCTCGGTTTCGAAAACCGTATCCGCGCGGCGCTCGATCCGCACGAGTCGCTGCCGGCCGTGGGTCAGGGCGCGGTCGGCATCGAATGCCGCAGCGACGACGCGCGCACGAATGCGCTGCTCGCGCCGCTCGAGCACGCGACCACGCGGACCTGCGTCGAGGCCGAGCGCGCCATGAACGCACACCTCGAAGGCGGCTGCCAGGTACCGATCGGTGGCTACGCGGTGCTGGAAGGAAACGAACTCCACCTGCGCGGGCTCGTGGGCGACCCGGACGGTTCGCGCGTCATCCGCGCCGAAATTCGCGGCCCGGCGAAAGATGCTGTCGCGCTCGGCTACAAGCTCGCTGAGGAATTGCTCAACCTCGGCGCCAAACCTATCCTCGACAAGGTTTATGGCCGCGGCTGATGTCGCGCAGCCTCTCTCTCGAGTGCGCGTGCTCGTCACGCGCCCCGCAGCACAGGCGCGGCGCCTGGCGGAAATGATCGAGCAGGCCGGCGGCGAGGCGGTTCGTTTCCCGGCGCTTGAAATCGCCCCCCTGTCCGACACGACCGCGCTCGAACAGGCGCTCACTGACATTACGCGTTTCAACCTTGCGATCTTCATCAGCCCGAACGCTGTTACTCATGGGTTGGCGTATCTCAAGTCACGCGATGGGCTGCCGCCGCATCTGACGATCGCTGCCATCGGTCGCGGTACCGCCAAGGCATTGGCTGATATGGGCGTAAACAACGTTGTCTCGCCCATGGCAGGTTCTGACAGTGAGACGCTATTAGCGTTACCGACATTAAATCGCGTCGCCGGCAAACGCATCGTCATCTTCCGCGGCGAAGGCGGGCGCGAGCTGCTCGGCGACACGCTGCGCGCACGCGGCGCCGAGGTCACCTATGCCGAATGCTACCGGCGCGTGCGGCCCGCGACCGACGCCGCGCCGCTCGTGGCGCGCCTGGCCGCCGGCGGCCTCGACATCGTCACCGTCACCAGCGTGGAAACGCTGCACAACCTGCACGACATGCTCGATGCACCGGCGCGCGAGCGCCTGCGCCGCCTGCCGATCGTGGTCGTGGGCCGCCGCCAGGCCGAGGCCTGCCGCGCGCTCGGCTGGTCGCACGAACCGGTTATCGCCCGCGACGCGAGCGACGAGGCCATTCTCGCGACGCTCAAGGCGTGGCGGGCCTCGCAAAATTCCCTATAATCCCTAGGCATCCAGCCCACGCCGCCGCCCATGAACGACACCAACCCAAGCAAAAAGACTGCCGATGCCGCCCCCACCAAACGCACCGGCGACAAGGCCGGCGGCAAGATCACGCGCGTGAGCCAGTTCAGCGGCCGGCTCGCACTCATGCTCGCGGCGATTGCATTCATCGGCAGCGCGTATCTCGGGTATCTCCTGTTCTACGAGCGCCCCGAGCTGATCGGAACCGATATTGCCGGCCGCCTGGAACACATCGAAGCCGACGCCCGGGAACTGCACGACAATCTCGGCAATCTCGACGAACAGGCGCAGGCGTTGCGCGAAGGCCAGGACGCGGTGAAGGCCGCGCTTGACAAGGTCCATACCGACCTGGCGCGCAACCGCACCGAGTGGCTGTTGACCGAAAGCGAGCAACTGCTGGTGATCGCCAATCACCGGTTGCAGATGGCGCGTGACGTGCGTTCGGCGCTGTCGGCGCTGCGCGCCGCCGACCAGCAGCTCAAGCTGGTCGTGAACCCGAACATGCTGCCGGTGCGCAAGGAGCTCGCACGCGAGATCGGCCTGCTCGAGGCGCTCGAAAAGACCGACATCAGCGGGCTCACGCTGCGGCTCGGCACGCTGGCCGAAAGCGTGGATCGCCTGCCACTTGCGGTCGACACGCGCTGGTCGAAAGACAAGCAGCCTGCGACGACGGAAACCAAGGACAAGAAACCGGCAAACAAGGCCGAACCGGAGAGTGGCTGGCGCGTGGCGTTGCGCAATTTCTGGCAAGACCTGTCGAGCCTGGTGCGTCTGCGCACCGACGTCGAAACGCAAAAGCCGCTGCTACCGCCGGAACAGCGCTATTTCCTGCGCGAGAATCTGCGTCTGATGCTCTACAGCGCGCAAAACGCGCTGCTGCAAGGCAGCGTTCCCGTCTACCAGCAGAACATCAAGGCCGCGGGGCGCTGGGTGCGCGAGTATTTCGATACCAATACCCAAGCGGTGGCGGCGGCGCTCGCCGAAATCGAAAAACTCCAGACAGTGAAGCTCGCGGCCGAACTGCCGGACATCTCGGCCTCGCTTGAGACGCTGCGCCGCCTCGGCGGCCGCCGGATCGCGCCGTGAAACTGCTCGCCTTCATCCTCGCGGTGCTGTTCGCCGGCGTTCTGGTGGCGCTGTACGCGCTCGAAGACCCGGGCTACGTGCTGATCGCGCGCGCGCCGTGGAGCCTCGAAATGCCGCTTACGCTGTTCGTGCCGCTGCTGCTGCTGGCGTTTGCGGTGCTTGCCTTGACGCTCTACATCCTTGTGCGCCTGGCGCGCATCCCGCAGGACGTCGAACGCTGGCGCGCCACGCGGCATACCCGGCGCGCGCGCAGCGCGCTGATTCAGGGTCTCGTGCATCTGGCCGAGGGTAACTGGGGCGAAGCCGAAGCGGAGCTGCTCGCCGGCCTGCGCCACGGCGACGTGCCGCTGCTCAACTACCTGGGCGCGGCCCACGCGGCCCAGAACCTGGGCAACAACGAGAAGCGCGACGAATATCTCGCGGCGGCGCACAAGCTCGCGCCCAAGGGAACACTGACGGTCGGCATGACCCAGGCAACGCTACGACTGAAGGCGGGCCAGCTCGAACAGGCGCTCGCCACCCTCACCGAGCTGCGCCAGCAGGCGCCGCGCAACGCGCAGGTGCTGAAGCTGCTGACCCAGGTACACGAGGCGTTGAGCGACTGGACCGGGCTGGCCGAGCTGATCGCCGATCTGCGGCATCATCACGCGCTTCCGCCGCGCGACATTGACGCGCTCGAGCTCAAGGTGCACAGCGAGCTGCTGCGCCAGCCGTTGCCATCCGGTTCGCTCACGGTGCTGAACCGCGCCTGGAACGCGGTGCCGAAGCACCTGCGCAAGCACCCGGCGATGGTGCTGGCCTACGCGCGCCACCTGGTGCAACAGGACCAGATGGACGAGGCCGAGAAAATCCTGCGCGAGGCCATCGAGTCGTCGTGGGACGACATGCTCGTGGACCTCTACGGGCGCGTGCACAGCCGCCACCCGGCCGATCAGTTCGAAACCGCCGAAGACTGGGCCACGTCGCATCCGGAAGACCCGCGGCTGTTGCTCGCGATCGGACGGCTCGCGATGCGCGTGCGCAGCCTGGACAAGGCGCGCACCTACTTCGAGCGCGCGCTGGCGCTGCACGCCTCCGCCGAAACCTACCGCGAGTTGGGCGAGCTGCTGGAACAGGGCGGCGAAAAGGACAAGGCGCTCGATTGCTACCGCCGCGGGCTCGACGCGCTGGTGGCCGAGGCGCGCGTGGCGCCGCCGCGCAAGCTCGGGCCCGCGCCCTCGCGCGTGCGCACGGCACGCTGAGATCGCCTTCCGTCAGCTGTGATGGGCTAATTCGAACGAGTCGAAGAACAACCGATCGGGCGTGAGCCCGCGCGCGAAGAAGGTCTTCTTCACGGCTTCAATCATCGGCGGCGGGCCGCTGGCATACACCTCGTACCCGCTCAGATCGGGATAATCCGCGATCACCGCATCGTGCACCCAGCCGGTGCGCCCGTCCCAACGTTCCTCCGGCCGCGGTTCTGACAGTACCGGCGTGTATTTGAAATGGGCATGCGCGCGCACCCACGTTCGCGGCAGCGTATCCATATATAAGTCGCGTTGCGCCCGCACTCCCCAGTAGAGATGCAGCGGCCGGCGGATGCCGCGCGCAAAGGCATGCTCCAGAATGCCCTTGATCGGCGCGAAGCCGGTGCCGCCGGCGACGAAGATCGCCGGGCGGTCCGACTCTTCACGCAGGAAAAATATCCCGAGCGGCCCGCGCAGCCGCAGCAGGTCTTTTTCTTTCATCTGGGTGAACACGTGGCCGGTGAAGAGGCCGTTCGGCACTTGGCGGACGTGCAACTCGAGAAATTCGTCGGCGTGCGGCGGGTTGGCGAGCGAGAAGCTGCGGCGCTGGTTGTCCTTGAGCAGGATGTCGACATACTGGCCGGCAAGGAACTGCAGCCGCTGGTTAGCCGGCAGCTTGAGCGACAGGATCATGACGTCGTCCGCCGCCTTTTCCATCTTTACCACGCGCGCCGGCAGGGTCTTGATGGCGATGCCGGCGACGGCGGCCAGTTCCTTCGCCTCAATCACCAGGTCCGAACGCGGCACCGCTTGGCAGAACAGCGCAAAGCCGGCGGCGCGCTCGGCCGCGGACAGCGCCTTGTCCTCGTACACGCCGTAGTCCACCTCGCCGGCACGCAGCTTGCCCTTGCACGTGCCGCAACTGCCGTTGCGGCAACTGTACGGCAGCGTGTAGCCGTGGCGCAGCGCGGCGTCGAGGACCGTTTCTTTCTCCGCGACTGTGAACTCGTGGCCGCTCGGCTCGATACGAACTTTGAAAGTCATGGGCGCGCACAATACCGAGTCGCACAGTCTGAAACAAGCCGACAACGCGTGATGTTTCTTGAATGCCGCCGGCGCTCTCCTGTATCGTGTAGCGCCATGAACGACCCAGTGCTGGTCGAAGTGCAAAATGTCTCGCGCTACTACGGCGAGCGCCCGGCGATCCGGGACGTGAGCTTCACCATCCGCCGCGGCGAAGTGCTCGGCTTCCTCGGCCCGAACGGCGCCGGCAAGACCACCACCATGCAGGTGCTCTCGGGCAATCTCGCGCCCTCAAGCGGCCGCGTGCTCATCGATGGCCACGACCTGCTCGACGACCCGCGCGCGGCGAAAGCCGCCATCGGCTACTTGCCGGAAAACCCGCCGCTCTATCGCGAGCTCACGGTGGACGAGTACCTCGACTACTGCGCCGCGCTCAACCGCATTCCGAAACCGCAGCGCCGCGAGGCACGCGAAACCGCCAAGGCGCGTTGCGGTCTCAAGGACGCGGGCCGGCGCCTGATCGGCAACCTTTCCAAGGGCTTCCAGCAGCGTGTCGGCATCGCCCAGGCGATCATCCACCTGCCGCCGCTGGTGATCCTGGACGAGCCCACCGTCGGTCTCGATCCGATCCAGATCCGCGAGATCCGCAATCTGATCCGTGAACTCGGGCGCGACCACGGCGTGATTCTCTCGACGCACATCCTTCCCGAAGTGCAGGCCACCTGCGATCGGGTGCAGATCATCCACAAGGGCCGGCTGGTGCTGAACGACAGCATCGAGGCCTTGGCGCACCACCTCAAGTCCGCCACGCTCGTCGCCGGTTTCCGTCAGGCGCCGGATATCGCGCGTCTTCAGGCGCTGCCGGGCGTAACCGCCGTGCAGGCCGAGGATGAATCGCGCGTTCGGATTTTCTTCGATCCGGCACTGGACCCAACCGATGCCGTGGTGCGACTCGCCACCGACGCGGGCTGGGGGCTGCACGAAATCGCGCCTGAAAAGCTTTCGCTCGAGGAATTGTTCGTGGAACTTACGGCGAGCACCGGCAATACGACGGAGGCAGCGGCGTGATTTTCACCATCGCCCTGCGCGAGCTGCGCACGCTGTTCCTTTCACCGCTCGCCTGGTCCATCCTCGCGGTGGTGCAGCTCATTCTCGCGTTCCTGTTCCTGGCGCGCGTCGAGCTGTACCAGATCTACCAGCCGCAACTCGCCGCACTCGACAATGCGCCGGGCGTGACCGAAATCATCCTGCCCGACCTGCTCGGCAACGCCGCCATCGTGCTGCTGCTGGTGGTACCGCTGCTCACCATGCGCCTGGTGGCCGAGGAACGGCGCAACAAGACCCTCGCTCTGCTCTTGAGCGCGCCGGTATCGATGTCCGAGATCGTGCTCGGCAAATATCTCGGCGTGCTCGGGTTCCTGTTCATCGTGCTCGCGCTCATCGCGCTCATGCCGCTGTCGCTGCTGCTCGGCGGCGGGATCGATCTTGGGCTGATGCTCGCGGGCTTTCTCGGGCTGGCGTTCCTGCTCGCAGGCTTCGCCGCCGTCGGCCTGTTCATGTCCACGCTCACGCAGCACCCGACGGTGGCGGCGATCGCGACCTTCGGCGCACTACTGCTGTTCTGGGTTCTCGACTGGTCCGGCAAGGGCGCCGACGCCGCCGCGCAGGGCAACTGGCTGGCGTACCTGTCGCTCTTCAACCACTACAAGCCGTTCATGGAGGGCCTGTTCAGCAGCGCCGATGCTGTCTACCACGTGTTGCTCATCGCCACCTTCCTCGTGCTCAGCATCCGCCGCCTGGATGCCGACCGGCTCGCGGGTTAACTGGATGGATATGACGAAATCCGAAATCGCGACACATCAAATGACGGGACGAACGAGCGCAGCGAGTAGGGCTTCATCTTCGTCGCGCGGCCCTCGCCTCGATCCGCTCGACGACGAGCGGACTGAGTAGGACTATCTTGATGTACCATACACCGCGCAAAAAATGGGAGCTGCGCGCGATCAACGCAAGCTTCGTGGTGCTGTTTCTCGTCGCGATCGGCCTGTTGCAGTGGCTGAGCCGCGAGTTCCCGTTGCAGTTCGACCTCACCGCCGCCCGGCGCCACACGCTGTCCGAGGCGAGCCAAGCGGCACTCAAGGGACTGACCGAGCCGCTCCAGATCACCGCCTACGCAAGCCAGCGCGGACAGACGCGGCGTGTCATCGGCGAGTTCATCGGTCGCTACCAGAAATACCGGGCGGATATCCACCTCGCCTACATTGACCCCGACGCGGTTCCGGAACAGGCGCGCGCCGCCGGCATCCAGTACGACGGCGAGCTCGTGCTCGAATACGGTGGCGCGCGCGAGAACCTCGCGCCGACCCAGCTCAACGAAGAGACCTTTACTAACGTGCTGACACGCCTCGGACACCGCGGCGAACGCTGGCTCGTGTTCCTCGCGGGCCACGGCGAACGCAGCCCGGAGCGCCAGGCCAATTTCGACCTGTCGCTGTGGGCCGCGCAACTGCGCGCCCGCGGCTTCAAGGTGCGCACGCTCACGCTCGGCGAACATCCGCAGGTTCCGCAGAACACGACCGCGCTCGTGATCGCCGGACCGCGTGTGAAGCTGCTGCCGGGCGAAGTGCGCGAGATCGAAAACTATCTCGAGCGCGGCGGTAATTTGTTGTGGCTCGCCGATCCCGGCCCCCTCCACAGTCTCGAGCCGGTGGCCGAGCTGCTCGGGGTTGAATTCCTGCCGGGCGTGATCGTCGATCCCCAGTCGCAGGCGCTCACCGGTAACCCGGCAGCGCTGGTGGTGGCGAGCTACGGCACCCATCCGATCGTGCGTAATTTCAGCAATGTCACGCTGTTTCCGCGCGCCGGCGCCCTGCAGGTGGACGCGCCCGAAGGCTGGGAGACCAGCGTGGTGCTCGACACGCGCGAGAACGCCTGGGTCGAGACCGGCCCGCTCGGTGGCAAGCTCACCTTCGACAAGGGCCGCGACGTCCGTGGCCCGCTCAATCTCGCCGTGGCGCTTACGCGCGCGCTCAACGGCCGCCAGCAGCGCGTCGCGGTGGTCGGCAACGGCGAGTTCCTGGCGAACGCCTTCTTCGGCAACGGCGGCAACCTCGAACTCGGCATGAGCCTCGTCAACTGGCTGTCGCACGATGACGCTTACGTAAGTATTCCGGTGCAGACCGCGCGCGACCGCGGGCTTTCATTGTCGCGCTACGCCCAGGCCGGCATCGCCGGCGTGTTTCTGCTGCTGTTGCCGCTGACATTCAGCGCGAGCGGCGTGGTCATCTGGCTGCGCCGGCGCAAGCGCTGAACATGGCCGCCAACAACGCCCCCTCGGAGAAACGCGAGCCGCCACGCATGCGCCGGCGCTGGTTCGTGAACCTCGCGCTGCTCGTGGTGGTGCTGGCGCTGGTGGCGTTTTATTTGTACTACCGCGAGCAGGAAAAAACCGAGGCCGGGCCGGTACTCACGGCCATTGCCACTCAACAAATCGCGCGCGTGCAGATCGAACGCCCCGGCCAGTCCACGATCGTGCTCGAAAAGCACGGCAACGAATGGCGACTCACGGCGCCGCTGGCGGCACGCGCGAATCGTTTCACCGTTGAGAACCTGCTTGCCGTTGCCGGTGCGCGCAGTGAACTCAAGCTCGATGGCGGCGAGCCGCGCCAGTACGGCCTGGAAACCCCGCAGGCGCGGCTGCGGCTGAACGACGAGGTAATCGAGTTCGGCGCGTTGCATCCCTTCAAGCAGCAGGCATACGTACGCTATCGAGGCGCGGTGCACCTGATCCCGGCGATGGCGCTTACGGCCGTGGCGCGCGCGCCGAGCCATTTCATCGACGGCCGCCTGATCGAGCCTGACCGGCGCCTCGTCGGGCTGCGGCTGCCGGGATTCACGCTCGCGCTCAAGGACGGTTCCTGGCAACGCCAACCGCCGGACAAAAACCTCGCGAGCGACCAATTGAGCGACTTCGTCGCGCAATGGACCAACGCCCGGGCACTGGCGGTCGAGCCGGCCGGCGGCCGGCCGGCGCTCGCCACCCTCCATCTCACCCTCGTGCACGCTGGTACATCCGAAACGCTCGCGCTCGACGTGCTGGCCTACAAACCGACGTTCACGCTGCGCCGGCGCGACGAGAAACTCGAATACCATTTTCCGCAAGAGATCGGCAAGCGATTACTCGAAATCGGCGCCGACTGACGCCACCTGCCATGCCCGAATTACCCGAAGTCGAAACCACGCTTCGCGGCATCGCGCCGCACGCTCTTGGCAAATCCGTGCGCGCGGTCGTCGTGCGCCACCCGCGTCTGCGCTGGCCCGTGCCAAAGCAACTCGCAAGTGAACTGCCGGGCCAGACGGTGCGCGGACTTGTGCGCCGCAGCAAATACCTGCTGTTCGAATTCGACCGGGGAACGCTGATCGCGCACCTCGGCATGTCCGGCAGCCTGCGGGTGACGGACGCGGGCGAAGTGCCGGGCAAATTCGACCACGTTGACATCGTGTTCGAAAACGGTACCTGCCTGCGACTGCGTGATCCGCGCCGCTTCGGCGCCATCCTCTGGACCCACGATCCCGCACGCCACCCTTTGCTCACGCACCTCGGTCCCGAACCGCTCGGCGAGGATTTCACCGGCGCCTATCTGTTCGAACGCACGCGCAAACGCAAGCGCGCGATCCGCGATTTCCTGCTCGACGGCCGCAGCGTCGCCGGCATCGGCAACATCTACGCCAACGAAGCGCTGTTCGCCGCCGGCATCCGGCCGACACGCGCCGCCGGCCGGCTCACGCGCGCCGACTGCACCCGGCTGGCGCAGGCATTGCGCGCCACGCTGAAACGGGCGATCCGCGCCGGCGGCACCACGCTGCGCGACTTCCGCGGCGGCGACGACCGGCCGGGCTACTTCCAGCAGCGGCTCAAGGTCTACGGCCGCGCGGGCGAGCCCTGCCAGGCCTGCCACACATCGGTCCGGGCGGTCCGCCTGGGGCAGCGCTCGGCATTTTTCTGCCCACGGTGCCAGTCCTGACTGGACTTGAGTGCCCAGGACATATACTTTTAGTTTCAACCGAATAACAAACGGTGTTGGCACGGAGGGCCGCCCGCAGAATCGAACGTCAAACGCGCATGTCCACCACCGCAACCGCCGAAAAGATCGATCACCTGGTCGAGCGTGTCGAGGCCTACAGCGCCTGGCGCGGAACGCTCTCGGCCGCCGTCGCCGAGCTGCGCGCCTGGGTCCGCAACCAGGACTTGGGCGACACCCAGGCGGACCAGCGCCTCGAGCACGTGCTCAACCTGCTGCGCGACGACAAGCTCTACGTGGCCTTCGTCGCCGAGTTCTCGCGCGGCAAATCCGAGCTCATCAACGCCATCTTCTTCGCCCACTTCGGCACACGCGTGCTGCCGTCGAGCGCCGGGCGCACCACCATGTGCCCGACGGAACTGTTGCACGAACCCGGCACGCCGGCGGCGCTGAAACTGCTGCCGATCGAGACGCGCAAGACCGGCACCGCCATCGCCGAGTACCGCAACTTCCCCGAGGAATGGCACACGGTGCCGCTCGACGTGGCCTCCGCCGAGACCATGGCCGAGGCGCTCTCGCACATCGCCGAGGTCAAACACGTGCCGCGCGAGGAGGCCATCGCGCTTGGGCTGCACGTGGCCGAGGACGAGACCGAGATCGGCATGCGCATCGCCGAGGACGGGCTCATCGAAATCCCGCGCTGGCGCCACGCCGTCATCAACCTACCGCACCCGCTGCTCGAGCAGGGACTGGTGATCCTCGACACGCCGGGCCTGAACGCGCTCGGCGCCGAGCCGGAGCTGACGCTGAACCTGCTGCCGAACGCGCAGGCGGTGCTGTACGTGCTCGCCGCCGACACCGGCGTGACCAAGACCGACATCCAGGTGTGGCACGACCACATCGGCAGCCGCCAGGAGGCCGCCGGCCGCGGCCGGCTCGTGGTGCTGAACAAGATCGACGGCCTGTGGGACGGGCTGCGCGCGGAAGACGAGATCGACGCCGAGATCGCGCGCCAGGCGCGCGAAACCGCCGAGACCCTGGGCGTGCCCGAGGCCAACGTGTTTCCGGTGTCGGCGCAGAAGGCGCTGCTCGGCAAGATCCGCAACGACCCCGCGCTGGTCGCGCGCAGCCGCATCGAGGCGCTCGAACGGGCGCTCGCCAACGAGCTCATCCCGGCGCGGCGCGCGATCGTGCGCGCCACGCTCGGCGGCGACATGATCGGGATCATCAAGACGCTGCGCGCGATCCTGGCGCAGCGGCTCAAGGGCGTATACGAGCACATGGAGGAACTCTCCGGGCTCAACGGCCGCAACATGGAAGTTATCGACCACATGATGCAAAAGGTGCGCGGCGACAAGGAAGTGTTCGAGCGCAGCCTGCAACGCTTCCAGGCCACGCGCAGCGTGTTCTCGCAACTGACGAACGCGCTCTACGGCCACCTCGCGCTCAAGAGTCTCGACACGGTCATCCTCGAGACGCGCAAGAACATGACCGAAAGCATGACGACCGTGCGGCTCAAGGAATGCATGGAAGGCTTCTTCCGCCGCACCTACGAGACCATGGAGGCGGCAGCGCGGCAGGCGCAGGAAATCAAATTGATGATGGAAGGCGTGTATCGCAAGTTCCAGGAGGAATACGGGCTTGCCAACATCAAGCCCGGCGGGCTGTCGGTGGCGCGCTACCTGCGCGAGATCCGCCGGCTCGAGGCCAAGCACGAACAGTACATGCGCGGCCGGAAGCTGGTGCTCACTGAGCAGCAGGTGCTGACGCGCCGGTTCTTCGACTCGGCGGTGTCCAAGGTGCGCGCCATCTACAAGATGGCCAACCGCGACACCGACCAATGGCTCAAGAATATTCTTTCGCCGATGGAGGCGCAGGTGCGCGAGCACCAGATTCAACTGCGCCGGCGGCTCGAATCCATCAAGCATATCCACCAGGCGAGCGAGACCCTGGAGGAGCGGCTGGCGGAGCTTGAAACCACGCGCGACACCTACCGCGCCCAGGAGCGCGAACTCGAATACCGCGTGGACGCGATCTTGCAGCGGCTTGAGGAACGCGAGCCGGCCATGCTCGCCGAAGCTGTCGCCAACTAAGATCCGCACCGGTTTCCCCGATCGTCACGGCAGACGCCAGTTTGCGCTACGGTCCGTAGCGCGCGTCGACACCGTCCAAAGCAGGAAAGCCTTCGAAAGGGAGCCACTTTTTAATCTGCGTCAAAGCCGGCGCTTTCCCCCGGACCTAGCATTGGTACGTTTTGTGCAACATGGATGGCAGCCATGGTCATCGGAGCGCATGACACGGGGCCCGGTAACGCCTCGAATGCCTCCCTCGCCGGCATCGGGAAGGACCCGCTCACCCAGCTGAAGAAAGCGGCCGGCGATCTGGAGGAACAGCACGGCGTGTTGCGCCGCATGCTGGAAGAGGCGGAACGGACCCAACACCGGATCGAGCAGGCCAAGCGCGCCTGGGTCTCGGCGTTTGATGCCGTGCCCGATCCGATCTTCATGCATGACCGCGAGTTCCGCATCGTACGCGCGAACCGCGCGTATGCGGAACGCGCCGGGCTCGATTTCCCGGAACTGCTTGGCAAGCGCTACTGGGAGGTGTACCCGAAATCCTCCGCCCCCCTGCCCTCCTGCGCCAGGGCGGTACAGGAAGCAGGCGCCAGCGAGGTCGACGATGAAATCCGGCTCGATACCGGCGAGATCCTGCTCTCGCGCGCCTTTCCCGTGCGCGATGCGAGCGGGACGTATCTTTATTCCATTCACATCCTCGAAAACGTCACCAAGAAACGCCGCAGCGACGCCAGCCGCTATGTGCTGAGCGAGGCCCTGCGCCAGGCCGCCGAGGGCATCGCCGTGCTCGACCCCGCCTTCCGCATCCGTTACGCCAACCATTCGCTCCGCCACCTGCTCGATACCCGGGCTGACGACCTCGTCGGCCAGCCGCTCGACATTTTGTTCACAGAGCAGGAATCGCCGCGCGTGCCGGCGATCCGCGACGCCGCCACACGGCAGGGGCACTGGGCCGGCGAAATAGCGCTTCGCGAGACACACGGCGCCTCGCTTCCGGTAAATCTCTCGCTGGCGCGCGTGACCGAGCACAACGGGAGCGTCACCGCCTACGTCGGCACGTTCACCGATCTGCGCCTGCTCCGCAAGGCCGCGGAATCGCTGCGCCAAAGCGAAGAGCGCTATCGCCGATTGTTCGAAACCCTGGGCGACGCCGCCTGTCTCGTTAGCACCGACGGCGATATCACCGATGCCAACCCGCCGGCGGAAAAACTCCTCGGGCGAACGCACGACGAGTTGGTCGGCGCGCATCTCGATGCGCTCTGGCCGCCGGGCAGGGCGCAAGAAAACCACCGCCTGTTCGCCGAGCGCGCCGCGCGGGGACACACACTCGAACTCGGGACCGAGGTAGCGCGCCAGGACGGTTCCTCCCTGCCCGTTACCCTGAGCATGACGTCCATCACCGTCGGCGAGAAGCCGATGGTCCTGGTGCTGTTGCGTCCCGCCGAACCCAAACCGGAAACCGCCGGACACGTCCCGGCGCCAGGCACCGCGACGGTCGTCCAGCTGATGGACGAAAACATGATCACCGGCATGCTGCGCGAGATCGACTTCGAATCGGGCTTCGTCGTCGTGACACACCCGCGCGAGGGCGAGCAGCGCGTGGCCTTCGACGCGGTGCGCAGCCTCACCCTGCCGGGGCCGTTCCCGGCGCCGGCGGAAGCGGCGTCGCGCGCGTTTCGCGTGCTTTACCGGGATGGCACGGAATTGACCGGCACCGCCCAGGCGGTCACGTCCAACCATCACGGGGTACACCTGCAACTGCGCAATCCCGATGGCAGCCTGCGCCGGATTTTCATCCCGGCGCAGGTCATCGAACAAACCTTCCTGCCGCCGCCGATCGGCGAGGCGCTGCACGAAGCCGGCGCGGTCTCGACCGTCGAAATCGCGAGCGCGCTCGAAAAACAGAAGGACCTGCGGACGAAACGCCTCGGCGAATACCTCCAGGCCGCCGCGGTGCACACCGTCGAGGAGCTGCGCCAGCGCCTGGCGCGGCGGGACACGTACCCGGCGCAGAAACTCGGCGAGGCGCTGCTCGCGGAGGGGCTGATCACGCCACGCCAGCTCGACGCCGCGCTCAAAGAACAGGGCTCGAACCGCAACAAGCGCCTGGGCGACATCCTGATAGAGGCGCACGCCACCACACCGCAGGCGCTGCACACGGTGCTGGCGCGCACGCTCGGCATTCCGTTCGTGCACCTGCATGAGTTCGATGTCGAGAAGGATGTTCTGCCGCTGGTGGGCGTGGAGCTCGCGCGCAAGCATCTGGTGATCCCGCTCATGCTGCACAACGAGCGCCTGGTCGTCGCCATGGAGGACCCGGTCAACCTCGAGGTCATCGCGCTGTTGCGCTTCGTCGTCGGGCGCGAGGTCGAGGTCGCCGTGGCCACGCGCGACGACGTCCTGTGGGCCATCGGCAAATACTACGAGGCGAGCGACAAGCAGGACGAGACCGAGAGCCTGGAGTCCCTGGAAAACACCGAGCTGACCGAAGGGATATCCGTGGCCGCGAGCGAGGAACAGGCCTTCGCCGACGCCGAGCGCCTCGGCCAGGAGCGGCCGGTGGTGCGGCTGGTCAACACCTTCATCCTCGAGGCCATCCGCCGCCGCGCCTCGGACATCCACCTGCACCCGTTCCGCGACCACGCCGACCTGAACTACCGCATCGACGGCACGCTCGTGAAGGTGCGCAGCTTCAACATCAAGCTGCTGGCGGCGCTGGTGGCGCGCATCAAGATCATCGCGCGTCTGGACATCGCCGAGCGGCGCCTGCCGCAGGACGGCGCGGCGCGCGCCCTGTACGAGGGCCGCACGGTAGACCTGCGCATCTCCGTCATCCCGACGGTGGACGGCGAGAGCGTCGTGATCCGCATCCTCAACACCGAGGCTGGCCTGAAGGTCCTGTCCCAACTCGGCTTCAACAGCCAGGACGAGATGCAGTTCGTCGACCTGCTGCATAAGAGCTATGGCATCCTGCTCGTCACCGGACCGACCGGCTCGGGCAAGTCAACGACGCTCTATGCGGCGCTGGGCGAGGTCATCAAGCAAAACGTCAACGTCATCACCGTCGAGGACCCGGTGGAGTACCACATCCCGGGCATCGAACAGATCCAGGTCAACACCGCCACCGGCTACACCTTCGCCAAGGCGCTACGCAGCATTCTGCGCCACGACCCGGATGCGATCCTGATCGGCGAGATCCGCGACGAGGAGACGGGAAAGATCGCCATCCAGAGCGCGCTCACCGGCCACCTGGTGCTGTCCTCGCTGCACACTAACGATGCCGCCAGTTCGATCACACGCCTGCTCGAGATGGGGGTCGAGTCCTACCTGCTCAGCCCCACACTGCTCGGCGTGCTGGCCCAGCGCCTGGTGCGGCGCAACTGCCCCCACTGCCTGGAGGTCGAAGAGGTCGACCCGCTGATCCGCCGGGTTCTCGGCGTCACCGAAGACGAGGTGTTCTACAAGGGTCGCGGCTGCGAGCACTGCAACAACACCGGCTACAGCGGCCGCATGGCGGTGTACGAGTTGCTACTGCTGAACAACGAGTTGCGTGCACGCATCGTCACAGGCGTCACCGCCGAGGATATCCGCCAGCAGGCGGTGAAAAACGGCATGGTGCCGCTGACGCAGAACGCACTCGCGCATGCGCGGGCGCGCCGAACCTCGCTCATGGAGGTCTACCGCGTGCGGCTGGAATAACCGCGGGACCGTTAGCTACGGATAGGCGAGCGCGCGCCTGCTGAACATAGGGTCGATGCGCGGAATCATGGAAGTCAGTGCAACGCTGCGCAACTCGTTCTTCTCGTCGCGCCAGGTCACGCTGACCGTCACCTGCTTGAAGTCCGGGTACGATGGCGCCGGCGAGGGCACGGTCGTGGTCGCCACCCCCTCGGCCACCGGAAAATACCAGTTACTCACCGTCCAGGTGCGCGTGAAGGCCGTGCCGAAGACCATCGATGTGCCGCTGGCGATCTGCCCCCCGGCATTGTCACTGATGTCCTGGTAGGCGATCTTGCCGGTCGTAGTTGGCAGCACTTCGTAGTCGCGCAAGTCGTCCGTCTTTTCCTGCGCCAATCCGAGCGCCACACTCATCGCCTGGTCGGTGCCGGCAGAGCGCGCCGATGCCACCAGCAGGTGCACGGCGATCGCCAGACCGCCCACCAACAGCACCAGCGCTACCATCGCCTCGATCAGGCTGAAACCCGGCTGGCGTCGGCTCATGGCGCGTCGTTCCAGGTGGCCGGCTGGCGCACGTAACCGCCGCCCAGCTTGTTGGCATTGTCGAGCACGATGCTGCTGTAAACGACGTCGACTGTGCCGGCGCCGACATTGATGCCCTGCTCCCCCACGAGCGCACCGCGCAGGACGGGACTGCCGGTGAGCTGGATATTGCCCGTGCCACGGATGTACACCATGCCGGTCAGCGTGACGTTGCCGCCGAAACGGAAATCGCCATCGACGATGAGCACCAGTGGATTGGCCTCGGTGCCGATGTCGGTCCCGACGCTGCTTAGGTCGCAATCGCCGGCGATCCAGTACACTCCCGAGGACTGGGCGGCGATGGTGCTGCAGTTGCCGAGACTGGTGACGCTGTTGCGGAACTCGGTGATGCCGACAGCGGTGACATCGAAAAAGTAATCGAACAGGTCGGCGGGAAAGGCGGGGTCGTTTTCCAGAATATCGGCGTCGGTATGCGTCCTGCTGGAAAGCATCGGCGGGCAGACGGAATACGTACCGCTGCAGGTTTTGGTGGCGCCATCGAGCGTGGTCTCGCCGGATGACCAGATGGACAGCGGCAGCCCCGTGCCGCGACCATCGGGATGGGTCCAGATGTTGAGGTTACCGCCCAGGCCGACGTTGCCCTGACTGACAATCGGTGCCGGCGGCACGCGCCTGAACAGTCCGTAGGACCGCACGCCCTGGCGCACGAACGCGCGCGCCGTGCCGTCGGCCGATTCGCCCTCGGCGATGACGGTGATCCCCGGCGAAACCGCCATCCCGCCGCCGACGGCGGCCGTCAGATAGTGCAGCGTGTAACGCGCGCCGTTGGCGGGTTGCACCAGATTCGCCACGTTGGCGTACTTGAGCGTCTCCGTGCCGTACAACGCGACGCTGCCGTTGCCGCACGGGACGGTAGTATCGCTGCCACTGCACGGCGTCCAACGCACGCTGCCCGCCAACATCCAGCCACCGGTGTCAGTGGAATTGACGCGCGCGCGGTTGGCGTGCAGGTAAGCGATGCCGTAGCCCACGCCCGCTTCGGCCGCGTTCTGCGCCTCGCGCGCGCGGTAGCCGGACTCCGTCGTCTTGACGGCCGACACCGTGAAGCGCGCGACGATCAGAATCAGCAATGCCGTCAGGATCAGCAGCACCATGACCCCAATGAGGGTCGCCTGGCCGCGGAGCGCGAGCGGATTACGGTCGCAGCACATCGTTGCGCAACCGCAGGGTTTGTTGCAGCCCGAGCTGGACGTCCGGATCGACGGCATCCCGGCCGGTAATCTGGATAGTGAGCCGGCGCTGGTCGAGCCGGGCGCTGGCCGGCCCCGCGCCGTCGAGGTCGATGGCCACCGTGCTCACCTGGAACGCGAGCGCGGTCACCGTCAGCACTGGATCGGATACCGGCTCCCAAGTGCCGTCGGTGCAGGTTGACGGGCCGCTGCCGCCGATGCGCATCTGCACCACGCCGTCGCGCAGCCGGAACCCGAAACGCTCGGCGTCGTCCACGACAGCATCGCCGTTCGTATCGTAGGAATAGGTGAGACAGGCACCGCTCTCCTGCACGGACAGGTCGTTGCCGCTGAGCGTAAACGGATTCATGCGCCACACCCACGAACCGCCGGCGATCGAAGCGGTCGAGGCGAACGACGTGGCCACATCGCCCTCCACCTGGTTCGTGGAGAGCCAGTTGGTGATACGCGCCACACCGTTGTTGCCGGCGAGGTAGTAGCCCACGCTCTCGGGCGCCGAGGAAAACGGCGCGGCCGTGGCCGTGAAATTGACGCTGCTGCCGCTCGTGGCCCCGGGCGTCAGTGCGCCGGTCGGCAATTGCGTGCGGTCCGCCAGGCTCCAGTAACCGCTGCGCCGCGCCTCGCGCGCCATCAGATCGAGCGCTTCGCGCAGATGATAGGTCAGCTGCATGTGGCGGTTGGTCTCGGTACCGCTGCCGCGCAAGGTAGCGAAGAGCGCGATCGCGCCGCCCAGCACGATCAGCCCAACGACGACGCCGATCATGAGCTGCACCAACGTGAAACCGGCGCAACGCTTCCGATAGCCCGCGGTGCTCAGGAACATGGACGATAACCCGACAAATTGGTCGAGCAGGGGCTGGCGCGTCCTACCGGATTGACGAGGACGCGAACGGTGCTGTCGTCCGGCGAGCGCAGCTCAACGCTGCCGCTCAGCGGCGTGCCCGTGCCCTGCGTGGTAGCACCGCGAAACGGATTGAAACCGACGTAGTTGAGCGTGCCGCCGAACACGGCCGAGGTCATGCGCACATCGCGGAAGGCCTCGCTCGCCACCACCTTGAGCTGGCGCGAACCGTCGGGATTGGAAAGCGCGCAGGCGGTCGCGTTCGCGACGTCGGCGATGCGGCAATCGCAGTCCGAACGCGCGGCCACGCCGTAGCACCAGCCGGTGCCGCCGTCGGTGATGAACACCGCGAAGATGTCGATGTTGCGCCGGATCGCCTCGGCGCGCGCGTTCATGAGGTCGCTCTGCAGCGTCTGCGCCGCGTCTCGCAGGCGCTCGTGCTCGACGATGAGTCGGAAATTGGGCAGTGCGAGGACCATCACGAGAGCGATGATTGCAATCGTGACCGCCATCTCGACCAGCGTGAAACCGCACCAACCGTTGTGCACCGCCTTGCTGCACATACTCATGGCTGTCCGCCCTGTGTTCGTTCAGGCGGAGTCCGCGCGCCCGTAGTTCCAACTATAGCCGCCTCGCCGGTGGTGCTTTTGACGGAAATCAAACCCCGACTGCAGTTGACAGCCGCACGGGCTGTTTCCATAGTCTGCCCATGAACATTCGTGCAAGCCGCTCAACCGGTTTTACGTTGATCGAGCTGATGATCGTTATTGTGATCGCCGGCATCCTCGCGGCCATCGCCTATCCCGGCTACCAGCAGTCCGTGCGCGAGGGCCGCCGCACCGACGCCATCGACACGCTGTTAGCGCTGCAACTCGCGCAGGCCAACTGGCGCACGGGCCACGGCGCCTACACCACGAGTCTCACCGACCTCGGCTGGACCTCCGATTCCCGCGAGGGGCATTACACCATCCAGGTCGCCGCCGCGACGTCCTACGCCTTCACCGCCACCGCCGCGCCCAAGGCCGGCGGCCTGCAAGCGGCGGACAGCTGCACCTTCACGCTCAACCAGGATGGCCCGGTGCTCGCTACCGATACCGACCGGCTTTGCTGGCGCAAGCGCTGAACCGGACACGACCGCCGCGCCCTCGCCGCGCGGATCGGACACCGCTTCGAGGCGATTTTCTTTCCGAAACCACGCCACCAACTGCATGTTGCCGTAGCCCTCGACGCGTTCGATGGGGTTGTAACCGCGCGCCGCGAGTGCCAGTAGCTCGTCCGGCGTGAGCGCGCCGGGTTCGTAGTCCACACGTTCGGAAGGATATTGATGATGAAAGCGCGGCCGTGCGACCCAATCCTTCGGCCCGCCGTGTTTCGCGACCACGTCGAGCGCTGCCAGCAACATCATGGTCGGAATGCGGCTACCGCCCGGTGTACCGAGCACGATCACGGCATCGTCGGTTTCGAGAAACGCCGGCGTCATGCTGGAAAGCGGGCGCTTGCCGGGCATGATCGCATTAGCCGCTGATCCAACTAAGCCGTAGAGATTCGGCGCGCCTGATTTGATTACAAAATCATCCATCTCGTTATTGAGCAGCACGCCGGTGCCGGGCGGCACGAAGCCGCTCCCGAACGGACCGTTGAGGCTCAGCGTCACCGCGGCGCGGTTGCCCTCGCGGTCGATGATGGAAAAGTGCGTCGTGTTGGCGCCACGCTCGCTTGCCGGCGCGCCGGTCTTTCCGGGAGACATTTCTTGCCGCAGCGTTCCGAGATAAGACGGATCGAGCAGGCGCGCGGTGTCCACCGCCATAAAGTCCGGATCGCCCAGGTGGCGCGCGCGCTCGCGGTAGGCCAGCTGCATGGCGCCCAGAACGGTCTCCAGCCGCGCCGGTTTATCGAGCCCGTCGAGCTCGAATCCGGAAAGCACACCGAGCATCTGCCCCAACACCACGCCGCCCGAGGACGGCAGCGACGCCGCCGTCACGCGCATGCCACGGTAGGAAAATCGCACCGGCGCGCGCTCGACCACGCGATATTGCGCGAGATCCTCCATGGTCCAGATACCGCCTGCGGCGCGTACGCCGGCGACGAGAAAGCGCGCGGTGTCGCCGCGGTAGAAATCCCGGCCGCCGTCGGCGGCAAGCCGCGCGAGCACCTCGGCCAGCTCCGGCTGGCGGATCACATGACCAGGCGGCGGAATTTCATTCGCGCGCAAAAACGTGCGCGCGGTCGCGGGCGCGGCCCGCAACGCATCGAGGCGCGCTCGCGCCCATTTCCGATATGCCGGCGTAATGGCGAAACCCTCGCGCGCGTACTTGATCGCGGGCGCGAGTGTTTTTGCCAGCGGCAAATGTCCGTATTTCTGCGCCACATGCGCCAACGCCGCCGGCGTGCCGGGAATGGCCGCCGCGAGCGCACCGTCGAGCGATTTGCGCGGCACCGGGTTGCCCGTGACGTCGAGATACATCTTCTCCGTCGCCGCGAACGGCGCGCGCTCGCGCCCGTCCACCATGGTCTCGAAACCGTCAATGGCCCGGTGCAGCAGCCAGAAACCCCCGCCGCCAAGGCCCGAGCCGTGCGGCTCGACCACAGCGAGCGTCGCCGCCACAGCCACGGCAGCATCGAAAGCATTGCCGCCCTGCGCGAGAATTTCATGGCCGGCGGCGGTGGCGAACGGATGGGCGCTGGCAATCGCGGCGCCCGGCAAGCGCGGCGTTTCCGCCAGCGTTGCGGGCGCGAGAAGCAGGAAAATAAGAATTACGCCAAACCGTTTCATGGGCACAGGATACCGGAGCGTAGATGACTCGGCATCGCCTAGGAGCGTTGAGAACCTCTGTGCTTAACGAAGGAGGCAGTTCAGCCCCGTATGGCGCGCCCGAGTGGCGCAAGCCTTTGCCCGCAAGCCCGACGGGGCGCGGGGACGGACCCCGCGCGTCGGCCGCCAGGACAGGGATGTCCTGTCGGACGACCGGAAGGCAAAGGCGCGTACACGAGGGGGTTGTCGCGCCATCCGGGGCAAAATGGCTTTGGTGACTTTCCCCGAAAGGAAAGTCACCCGGGGGTGCGGGGGCGGAGCAACCCCGCAATTAGCCGTTTAACGTCGCCGGAGGCGACACAACTTTCAATAGAACCAAAAATAAAGAAGGCGGCTTGCGCCGCCTTCTTCTCGGACCACAGGGCGTTTAAGCCGCCTTGCCGGTGAGCGCCCGGTACTTGAGCATCAGCTGGTCTTTCGACTCGACGTTGTCCGGGTCGGAAATGATGCACTCCACCGGACACACGGACACGCACTGCGAGGTTTCGAAGTGGCCGACGCACTCGGTGCACAGATCGGGGTTGATGACATACGTGTCCTCGCCCAGCGAGATCGCCCCGTTGGGGCACTCGGGCTCGCACACGTCGCAGTTGATGCACTCTTCGGTAATTCTCAGGGACATATCAACACCTATACAACGGGATGGGAAATTCAGGAATTCGGTTTTGGAGAATGACGCTTTTTCTCCGCCAGCGCTGCCGCGACGCGCGCATCGACGAAGTTGGCGACGTCGCCGCCGAGCAGCGCGATCTCCTTCACCAGTGAGGCAGAAATAAACATTTCCTGTTCGGACGGCGTCATGAACACGGTCTCCACCTCCGGCGCCAGCCGGCGGTTCATGCCGGCGAGCTGAAACTCGAACTCGAAATCGGACACGGCGCGCAGTCCGCGCAGGATCACGTTCGCCTTGTGCCGGCGCACGCACCCCACCAGCAGGTCGTTGAAGCCGACGACGTCGACGCGCTCGATGCCGGCGAGCGCCGCCTGCGCCAGCGCCACCCGTTCCTTCAGGTCGAACAGCGGCTTCTTCGCCGGGTTGGCCGCGATCGCCACGATCACGCGCTCGAACAGCCGCGACGCGCGCCGCACCAGGTCGGTGTGGCCGTTGGTAATCGGATCGAACGTGCCGGGATAGAGCGCGATGACATTCATGGGCGATTTGCGCCCAGAGTATAGCACCCGCTCCCCGGCATCAGTTGACCGACGTCAGCCGGCGGCCTTGCCGTCCGCCAGCCGACGCGTCAAATGATAACCAACCTGGCCCGCGATCTTGCTGCGCACCATTTCCCATGTCGGCGGCAGCGGCAGATTCTTGAGCCGGCTCGGGGCCTCGATGTAAACGAAGCCGCCCGGCTTCACCCAGCCGCGCGCCTCGACGATTTCGGCGCAACGGCCGATGAGATCGGCGGCGGCGAATGGCGGGTCGAGAAACAGAATGTCCACGGGCTCAACAGGGCCTTCGAGATACGCGACCGCGTCCATGTTGCGCACCTCGGCGCCGGTAGCCTTGAGCGTCTCGATGTTCTGCCGAAGCATCGCCACCACATGCGTCGCTTTCTCAACGAGGGTCGCGTGCGCGGCGCCACGCGACAACGCTTCGAGACAGAGCGCGCCGCTGCCGGCGAAGAGATCGAGACAGTGGCTGCCTTCGAGGTACGGCGCGAGCCAGTTGAACAAGGTTTCGCGCACGCGGTCGGGCGTGGGTCGCAGACCCGGTGCCTGCGGCACCGGCAGGCGCCGCCCGCGCCAGCGCCCGCCAATGATGCGCAGCTGGCCGGGATAGCCCGATGCTGGACGTTTTGCCTTTGATCTAACAGGCATAAAAAAATTTCACCACGGAGATCGCAGAGAACACAGAGTTGAATGTATTTTCTCTGTGACCTCTGCGTGCTCTGTGGTTGATTTTTTAGATGTGCTAGCGCGCGCCGCCGACAACGACCGTTACCAGTTTGTCCGGCGCCAAGTGCCGCTGGAACGCCGCGCGGATTTGCGCCGTCGTCACCTTCTCGACGTTCGGAATGAAGTCGTCGAGATAGGTTAGCGGCAGGCGGTAGAAGCCGATCGCCGCCAGGTTGTCGGCGATCTTGGCTCCACTGTCGAGGCGTAGCGGGAAACTGCCGGTGAGATGCTTCTTCGCCGCCACGAGTTCCTGTTCCGTCGGACCGTTCTCGATGAAATCCGCCAGCACGTCACGCACCACCTTGAGTGCCTCGCGGCGCTGGTCGTTGCGCGTCTGCAACCCGAGCACGAACGGTCCCTGCGCGCGCATCGGATGGAAATAGCTGTACACGCTGTAGGACAGGCCCCGCTTCTCGCGCACCTCATCCGCCAGACGCGACACCAACCCGCCGCCACCGAGGATGTAGTTGCCGACAATCAACGGGAAGTAATCCGGATCGTGGCGCGCAAGCGCCGGCAGGCCGAGACGGATGTGCGACTGGGTCGCGGGAAAGGTGATGACCTCTTCCCGTGCCGCGGGCGCGTTGGCCGTGGGCGTCGGCGGCGCGGCCTCGCCGGCAGGCAGGCCACCTGCGACGCGCTCTGCCACCTTGCGCGCCTCGGATCCACTCAGATTGCCGACGATGGCGATGAGCGCGTTCTTGCCGGTGTAATAGCGGCGGTGATGCGTCACAAGATCGTCGCGTGCGATGGCCTTGAGGCCCGTTTCGTCGCCGATCGGCTCGAAGGCGTAAGGGTGCTCGCCGTAGAGGGCGCGCATGAACGCCCGCTGGATCACCGGCCCCGGCGTCTGTTTTTCCCGCGCGAGCGATACCTGCAGCCGCGCGCGTTCGCGCTCGAGGCTCGCCTCGGGGAACGACGGCGCGGCGATCAGGCGCGTGAACAGATCGAGCGCCGGTTCGAACAGCGACGGGTCCGTCAGGCTGCGCAGACTGACGATCACCATCTCGCGGTCGGCGCCGGCGCCGAACTCCGCGCCCACGCCCTCGAACCGCTGGGCGACGTCGTCGGCCGTGAGCTTGTCCGTCCCCTCGCGCAGCATCAGGGCCGTGAGATGCGCGAGCCCGTGTTTATCCGCGGGATCGCGCTGGGCGGCAGCGTCGAACACCATGCGCAGTTGCACCATGGGCAATTCGCGCGCCGGCACAAAATACACGCGCGTACCGTTGGCGAGCGTCCAGTGTTCGATCTTGGGGCCGGCGGTGGCGACGGATGACAACGTAAACAGACTGACAGCCGAGGCAATCCAGACAAACTTTTTGCCAAACGCCAAAAACCGAGATGGGTTCGGGCCCCGTATGGCGCGCCGAGTGCTGCGCAGGAGGCGCGAATGCCGCGAAGGCCAGGGATGGCCGGGAGCGGCCGACGCACGCCTTTGCTTTCCCCGTTCCTCTTGAGACGGCCGAGTGCAGGGGTGCTGCTGTGCCGGCGTAACGGCGGGGCACGGCCAAATGGGTGTATACGTGCTTTCTTTGGTTCCTTTCTTTGCACGAGCAAAGAAAGGAACCCGCCCCGCGGGCGCGGGAGCCCGCT
>SCRL01000074.1 GCA_004298065.1 Gammaproteobacteria bacterium
CTCGATGCGCTTGTAGTGGTTGTACACGGCCACCGACAACACCTTCTTGGCGTTGGTCTGGCCGATGACGTATTCGTCGAGGATCTGGTTGATCTCGCGCGGGGTCGGGAATTTCTTCTTCGCCTGGGCGGCGTTTTTCTCTTCCTGGACTTCCTCGCGAATGATGTCGTTGCACAGCTCGACGCATTCGTCGCACACGAATACCGACGGGCCCGCAATCAGCTTGCGAACCTCGTGCTGGCTCTTGCCACAGAAGGAGCAATAAAGAAGCTTTTCGCCCTTGCCGTCGCCGCGCCCGTTATGTGAATCGGTAGCCACCGCAAAACCTCGCGTCTATAGGGTTATCGCCGGAACCGCGGGCGGAACCCGCGGTTCCTGATACCTAATATAGCACGGGCGCCGAAATCTCCAACGCCCGCCTCTCGCGCTGTCCTCAGGCGCGTTTTTCGATCACGGCGTCGATCAGACCAAAGGTTTTGGCCTCGTCGCCGTCCATGAAATAGTCGCGGTCGGTGTCTTCCTTGATCTGGTCCATGGTGCGCCCGGTGTGGTTGACCAGAATCTCGTTCAGGCGTTCACGCACGCGCAGGATTTCGCGCGCGTGGATCTCGATGTCGGTAGCCTGGCCCTGGAAGCCGCCGAGCGGCTGGTGGACCATCATGCGCGCGTGCGGCAGGCAGAAACGTTTGCCCTTGGCGCCGCCGGCGAGCAGCAGCGCGCCCATGCTGGCCGCCTGGCCGATGCACACGGTGCTCACGTCCGGCTTGATGAACTGCATGGTGTCGTAGATGGCGAGCCCGGCGTTCACCGCCCCGCCCGGGGAGTTGATGTACAGGTGGATGTCCTTGTCCGGATTCTCGGATTCGAGGAACAGGAGCTGCGCCACCACCAGGTTGGCCATGTTGTCCTCGACCTGACCGACCAGGAACACCACGCGCTCCTTGAGCATGCGCGAGTAGATGTCGTACGCGCGTTCGCCGCGCCCCGTGGTCTCGATGACCATCGGAACCAGGCCCAACCCCTGGGGGTTCAGTGCGCCATCCTGCTTGATGCCATATGCCATATCGGACCCTTGCTGTGAAATGCGTTAGCGAAGACCGGCTTCGAGCTTGAGCAGTTCCTGGAAGGGCATCGCCTGCTCGGCGACCTCGGCGGTCGTGAGCATCTCCTCGACGATCCGTTCTTCCATCACCAGCGACTCCATCTCGGCCAGCCGTTCCGGTTTTTCATAGTACCACCGGACGAATTCCTCCGGGGACTCGTATTCCGCCGCCATCTCCTCGACGCGCGCCCGCACCCGGGCCGCATCCACCCGCAGCCCGCGGCCGCGGATGATCTCGCCCAGAATCATCCCGAGCGCCACGCGCGTACGCGCCCGTCCGCGATAGGCCTCGTCGGCCTCGGCCGGTCGGCGCGCCATCTGGTCGAGCTGCTTCATGTGATTCGCCTCGTCCTCGACCATCCCCGCGGGCGCCTCGAAGGGATTCGCGTCGAGCAGCGCCTTGAGCACGCGCGTGCGCACCACCGCGCGTGAACGTGCCGCCGCTTCGCGCTCCAGGTTGCCCCGGGTTTCCGCGTGTAGCCGCGCGACATCGCCATCGGCGATGCCGAGCTGTTTGGCAAGCTCCGCATTGACCTCGGGCAGCACGGCCTCGGCGACCTCGTGCGCCTTGACCTCGAAGTCCACGCGCTGGCCGGCCAGTTTCGGATGGCGATAGTCCACCGGAAACTTCACCGCGAGATTGCGCGTTTCGCCGGCCTTCGCGCCCACCAGTCCCGCTTCCAGGTCCTCGATGAGCGTACCGGCGCCGAGCACGAGCGGGAAGTTCTTGGCCGAACCGCCGCCGAACTCCTCGCCGTTGAGCTTGCCGGAGAAATCGATGAGCACGCGATCGCCGTTGCGCGCCTCGCGCGCCACGGTGTTCCAGGTCGCGCGCTGGCGGCGGATGGTGTCGAGCGTGCGTTCGACATCCTCATCGGCCACCGTCGCCACCGGGCGTTCGATCTTCACGCCCGCGAGGTCGAGTTTCTTGATCTCGGGATAGAGATCGATGTCGGCGGTGTATTCGAGTTGCTTGCCGCGCGCGACCGACTGCGGCTGCACGCGCGGGCTGCCCGCGGGGCGCAGGCCCTCGCGGCCGATGGCCTCGCGCAGGCTCGACTCGATCAATTCGCCCGCGACCTCCTGCATCAGGCTGTCGCCGTACTGGGCCTCGACCATCTTGAGCGGCACCTTGCCGGGACGGAAGCCCGGCATGCGTACCTGCCTCGAAAGCTTGACGAGCCGCGCCGAGAATTCCTTCTCGACGTCCTCCGCCGGCACCGCCACCTTCAGGCGGCGACCGAGCGTGCCCACTGTCTCAACCGAAACTTGCATCTGCTACCTCGTGACGTGAAAAACCGCGCTCAACCCGCTGAATTCGGGGGAAATGATACCGGGTTGCGCTCGTGCGGCCAAGAATCGCGGCGCGTGGTGCGAATGGAGGGACTCGAACCCCCATGGGTTGCCCCACTGGAACCTAAATCCAGCGCGTCTACCAATTTCGCCACATTCGCATGTCGGCCGCTGGCGGGATTTATTTAAGCAGATTTCTCCGCCTGCCAAGAGTCGCCGATAAAAATAAAAAGGGCCTGGTGTGATACCAGGCCCTTCATTGCGGAGATGGTGGGCCGTGGAGGGCTTGAACCTCCGACCCGCTGATTAAGAGTCAGCTGCTCTACCAACTGAGCTAACGGCCCGCAACAGAAAAAATGGGGTGAGCGATGGGATTCGAACCCACGACAACCGGAATCACAATCCGGGACTCTGACCAGCTGAGCTACGCTCACCATCGACTGCTCGCCGGCGCATCATTAATACCTGTGCGACACACCGGGAAGTTGGCGCGCCCGACAGGAATCGAACCTGTAACCGCCAGCTTAGAAGGCTGGTGCTCTATCCGTTGAGCTACGGGCGCATTTTTAACCGCGCCCATTACATCCGATGCCCTGGTGCGGCGCAATTCCGCCGCGCCACACACATCAATCTGGTCGGGGTAGAGGGATTTGAACCCCCGACACCCTGCTCCCAAAGCAGGTGCGCTACCAGGCTGCGCTATACCCCGGTGAAACCGCCGCGGCCTGCTTTGCGAGGGGCGAACTATACGCACCGTGGCCGCGAGCGTCAATTATACATGGCCTTGGCGGACGAAAGGGGCGCGTGCGAAGATGGCGCCCACCCCACGGGACCCACCATGAGCGCGCGCATCATCGACGGCAAGGGCATCGCACAGGCGCTGCGCGCCGACATCAAGCAGCGGGTCGCCGCCCGCCTCGCCCAGGGCAAACGCACGCCGGGACTCGCGGTCATCATGGTGGGCGACAATCCGGCCTCGCAGGTCTACGTGCGCAACAAGCGCCGTGCCTGCGCCGAAACCGGCATTCGCGAGTTTTCCCACGACCTGCCGGGCGACACCTCCCAGGCCGCCCTGCTCCAGCTGATCGACTCGCTCAACGCCAACCCGGACGTGGACGGCATTCTGATTCAGCTCCCGCTGCCGGCACAGATTGACCAGACCACGGTCATCGAGCGCATTCACCCCTCCAAGGACGTGGACGGTTTCCACCCGTACAACATCGGGCGCCTGGCGCAACGCATGCCGCGCCTGCGCCCGTGCACGCCGCGCGGCGTCATGCGCATGCTTGAGACCATCGGCGAGGACCTGCGCGGGCGCGATGCCGTCGTCGTCGGTGCCTCGAATATCGTCGGGCGGCCGATGTCGCTCGAGCTGCTGCTCGCCGGCTGCACCGTCACCACCTGCCACCGCTTCACGCGCGATCTCGCGGCGCACGTGGCGCGCGCCGACCTGCTCGTGGTCGCGGTCGGCAAACCGCGATTCATTCCCGGCACATGGATCAAACCCGGCGCGATCGTGGTGGATGTCGGCATCAACCGCTTGCCCTCGGGCGAAATCGTGGGCGACGTCGAGTTTGACGCCGCCAAGGCGCGCGCCGGCTGGATCACACCCGTACCCGGCGGCGTCGGGCCGATGACCGTCGCCACGCTGCTGCTCAACACCCTGGAAGCGGCTGACGCCTCGGGCCACTGATCTACCCTATGACCACTCGCGACAGCACCGCGCCTTCCGCCCGCCCGGCTCTACCCCGGCACCGGTTGCGCTTCGACACCGCGGACATGTACGAAGCCGGTCATGGCGTCACGGCAAAGGAACTTGCGGGGTTGCAACCCGAGCTCGCACGCGTGCACGCGGTGGTGCAGGAAAAATCCCGCGCCGGGCTGGACGCCGAGTTCGCGTGCCTTGCGCTGCCGACGCACATGCCGGCCGGCCTGCCGGCGATCGAGCAGGCCGCCGCGGATGTCCGTCATTTCCGCGATATCGTGGTCGCCGGTATCGGCGGATCGAGCCTCGGCGCCAAGGCGGTCTACCATGCGCTGCGCGAGGTCAACCCGTCCGCCGAGCAACCGGCGCTGCATTTCCTCGAAAACATCGACCCGTATCATCTGCAATTCCTGCTCGCGCGCCTGAAGCCGGAATCAACGGCGGTGATCGCCATCAGCAAATCCGGCGGCACCATCGAAACCGTGGTCCAGTACCTCGCGCTGCGCGAGTGGCTGGAGAATTGCCTCGGCCCGGTCGAGGCACGCAAGCACCAGTGGATCGTCACCGATCCGAAGCAGGGTTGGATGCGCGAGCTGGCAGCACGCGAGCACCTGCCGGCGCTGCCGCTGCCGCCGAAGGTGGGCGGGCGCTATTCCGTACTCACGGCCGTCGGTCTGCTGCCACTCGCGGCCGTCGGTGTGGACGTGCGCGCGCTGCTCGACGGCGCGGCCGACAATGCCGCGCGCTGCGCCACCGACGACCCGAAAGTGAACCCGGCGCTCGAGCTGGCCGCGCTCCATTACCTGCTCGATACGCGCCACGGCAAGCGCATTTCGATCATGATGCCGTACGCCGACCCCTTGCTGCAGTTCGTCAACTGGTACTGCCAGCTCTGGGCCGAGTCACTCGGCAAGCGTGTGCCGGGCGCAGAACCCGCGGGCACGCTGCCAGTGCGCGCCATGGGCAGCGTCGACCAGCATTCGCAGCTCCAGATGTACCTCGAATCGCGCCCCGACAAGATGTTCACCTTCATCGCGCTCGACCGCTGGGAGGACGACCGCCCGGTGGCGCTGCCGGAGACCGAACGCCACACCTTCCCCTACCTCGCCGGCAAGCGATTGAGCGAGGTGCTGGACGCCGAGTTCCGCGCCACGCGTGAGGTCATTACACGGGCGCGCCACCCCAATGTCACGCTGCACCTGCCCGCGCTCGATGCCCACGTGCTTGGCCAACTCATCGACTTGTATCAGCGCGTGACCGTTTATTGCGGCCTGCTTTACGGCGTAAACCCGCTCGACCAGCCAGCGGTGGAACTCGGCAAGCAGTTGACCTTGCGCTTCCTCAACGAGCGGGGGAAACCCGGCGCGTGAGCGCCAGGCACTTGGTGGCAACGTGATGCGCCTGTGGGGATTCCGCCGGCGACCGAAACTTACGGATGCCCACTGGCGTGCCGCCCTCACTGCCACGCCGCATGCCGCACGGCTATCGCCCAACGATCGCCAGCGGCTGCGCACCCTGACGGAACAATTTCTCGCCGCCAAGACTTTCGAGGGCGCCGCTGGCCTCGAGGTCGCGGATGCCATGCGCGCACTCATCGCGCTGCGCGCCTGCCTGCCGGTGCTGCATCTCGGGCTTGACGGGTATGACGGCTGGAGCGGCATCGTCGTCTACCCCGCCGACTTTCGCGTGCACGAGGAATACGAGGATGAAATCGGCGTGGTGCACCGCGGCCAGGCCGATCTCTGCGGCCAGTCCATCGCCCGCGGACCGATGGTGCTGTCGTGGGAGACGGTCGAGCACCCGCCGGCGCCGGATCAGGATTTGGTGATACACGAATGCGCGCACAAGCTCGACACCCTGAATGGCCCGGCCGACGGCTTCCCGCCGCTGCCCGCGGGGATGAGCGGGTCCGAATGGACGCGGGATTTCACCGCCGCCTTCGAGTCGCTGGTGCAACAGCTCGACCGGGATAAAGAACCGCGCCTCGATCCCTACGCCGCCACCGACCCGTCCGAGTTCTTCGCCGTGGCCTGCGAAACCTTTTTCACCCAGCCGGTCCTCCTGTACGAGGACTTCCCGGCCGTGTACCGTCAGCTGCAACAGTTCTTCCGTCAGGACCCCATCGGAACAACCACCGCATGATCCCGTTGCGCGACGACAACCCGACCGCGACTCCGCCGTATGTCACGATCGGGTTCATCGTCGCCTGCGTGCTGGCGTTCCTGTGGCAACTCTCGCTCGGGGAAAAGGGCTTCGAGGCGGCCGTGGTGGCGCTGGGCGTGATCCCCGTGACCCTGCTTGGAACGGAATCGCTGCCGCCGTCGCTCTACCTGGTGCCGCCGACGGCGACGCTCTTCACGTCCATGTTCCTGCACGGCGGTTTCATGCACCTTGCCGGCAACATGCTGTACCTGTGGATCTTCGGCAACAACGTCGAGGACGCCATGGGGCGTGTGCGTTTCGTTATTTTCTACGTACTCTCCGGCCTGGCAGCGGCATTCGCCCAGGCGTTGCCGAACCCCGATTCCACCATCCCCATGATCGGCGCCAGCGGCGCCATCTCCGGCGTGCTCGGTGCCTATCTCCTGCTCTACCCGCGCGCGCGGGTGCTGGTGCTGATCCCGCTCGGCGCCTTCTCCCGCATCGTCTATGTCCCGGCGATGTTCGTGCTCGGCTTCTGGTTCGTGTTGCAGCTCATCAGCTCGGCGCTCGCCGACCCCGGCCAAGGCGGCGTGGCCTTCGGCGCACACATCGGCGGCTTCGTCGCCGGCATGGTCCTGATTCCGCTTTTCAAACGCCGCGACGTGCGCCTGTTCGCACCGGCAATGCCCCACCGTCACAGCATGTACGACGAAGACGACTGAGGGCTGTTCGCGTCCACGTTCCCGGTTATACTAACCGCGCCATCGTTACCGGTTTTTTCGAGAGCCACGAACGCATGCAGCAGTACCTCGATCTCCTGCGCCACGTCTTGAAGCACGGCGCGCGCAAGAGCGACCGCACCGGCACCGGCACCCTCTCCGTCTTCGGTTACCAGATGCGCTTCGATCTGAGCGCCGGTTTCCCGCTGCTCACGACCAAGAAGGTTCACACCCGCTCCATCATTCACGAGCTGCTGTGGTTCCTGCGCGGCGAAACCAATATCCGCTACCTCAAGGACAACAAGGTCACGATCTGGGACGAGTGGGCCGACGATAACGGCGAGCTTGGGCCTATCTACGGCTACCAGTGGCGCTCCTGGCCGACGCCGGACGGCCGGCACGTCGACCAGATCGCCCAGGTGGTCGAACAGCTCAAGCACAACCCGGACTCGCGCCGCATCCTCGTCAGCGCCTGGAACGTGGCCGAGATCGACAAGATGGCGCTGCCGCCGTGCCACACGCTGTTCCAGTTCTACGTCGCCGATGGCAGGCTTTCGTGCCAGCTCTACCAGCGCAGCGCCGATATCTTCCTCGGCGTGCCGTTCAACATCGCCTCCTATGCCCTGCTCACGCTCATGATGGCGCAGGTCACGGGCCTGAAGCCCGGCGATTTCGTGCACACCCTGGGCGACACGCATCTCTACCTGAACCACCTGGAACAGGCGAATTTGCAGCTCACGCGCGAGCCGCGGCCGCTACCGACAATGCGCCTGAATCCGGCACGCACGTCGCTGTTTGATTTCGTTTACGAGGATTTCGAGCTGCTGAACTACGACCCGCATCCAGCCATCAAGGCGCCGGTCGCGGTCTAGGCATGATCTCGATCATCGCGGCGCTCGCCGAAAACCGCGTCATCGGCGTCAACAACACTCTGCCCTGGCGCCTGCCGAACGACCTCAAGCACTTCCGCCGCCTGACCACCGGCCATGCCATCATCATGGGCCGGAAAAACTACGAGTCCATCGGCAAGCCGCTCCCGGAACGTACGAACATCGTCGTTACGCGCAACCGCGACTACCGCGCGAGCGGCTGTCTAATCGCTCATTCGTTGGGTGAAGCGCTGGTGCTCGCGAAAAACGATCCGGAAATATTCATCATCGGCGGCGCGGAGATTTACCGCGAAGCGCTTCCGCTCGCCGACCGGCTGTATCTCACGCAGGTACATGCCCCTATCGATGGCGATACGTTGTTTCCGGAAATAAACCGCAACGACTGGAAGGAAACCGCGCGCGAACCGCACGCGGCGGACGACAAACACGCCTACGCCTACAGCTTTGTGGTTTTCGAACGAATTAAGAAGAAAAAAGAATAGGCAGGATTAACAGGATTTTTCAGGATTCACAGGATTAGGCATAAGGCTTTTCGGTTTTAATCTTGTTAATCCTGCGTGGTCCTGTAAATCCTGTGAATTTTTCTGTCAGCGAATCTGGGCGATCAGGTCCTGCGCCTGCTTCTTCTGCTCGGCGCTGCCCTCGGCAATGACTTCCTCGAGGATGCTGCGCGCGCCGTCGGCATCGCCCATGTCGATATAGGCACGGGCGAGATCGAGCTTGGTCGCAGCCTCGTCCCATTGCTGCTGCTGGACCTCACCCGTCGACGGCGTCGCGGCGACATCGAGCGCCGCCTCCACAGACTCGGACGTCATCGGCTCGCCGAGATCGACGGTAAAGTCATCGCCGGTCGGCGCGGCCGGCTTGACCTCCCCGGTAACGGTCGCCGGCTTGGCAGGTTCCGCCGCAGGCGTGCCGAGATCGAAATCGAGATCGAATGACGGCTCTTTCGCCGGCGCCGCGGGCGCCGCCGGGGTACCGAGATCGAACGACTCAAGCCCGAGATCGAAGGCGGCCGGCTCGGCCTTGGCTGCCGGTGCCGCTTCCGGTTGTTTCGCGGCGGCTGACGCCGGCCTGGCCTCGCCCAGATCGAAATCGAGATCGAATGATTTTTCCTCTTTCGCCGAGGTCGTGACCGCGGGCGTACCGAGATCGAAATCGAGCGCCGACTCGGGCGCGATCGCCGCCGTGGGCGGCGGTGCCACTTCCGTCGGCGCCGCGGCGACCGTTGCCGGGGTCGCTGCACCCGCCGACGCGGTCACCGTCTTTGCACCGGCGCCGCGGAACATCGGATTGGCCGGGCTGATCTTGCCGCCCATCTCTTCGACCTTCTCCCAAATCTTTCCCTGGCCACCGACCGCCGCATACAGTTCTTCGGCAAGCGTCTCGAACGCCTTCACGTCCTTGCGCACGGAGTAAATCTCGAGCAGCTTGAGCTTGAGCTCGTGACGCTGTGGATGTTTCACCACGGCATCCTTGAGAATCTCTTCCGCGGTTTCGTCGCGCCCGTAGGCGAGGTACACCTCGGCCTCGGCGATCGGGTCCACCTCGTCGGTACGAACGTTGGCGAGGTTGCCCTGACTGATATCGCTCAGGATCGACGACTCGGCGGCGGATACGCCGGCCTCGGCGGTGGCCTCGTGCGTCGGCATGTTTTCCGTGGTCACCGCTTGCGAGGCGAGAATGCTTTCCTCGAATTCGGCGCTGGCCTTGCGCCGGCGGCGCATATAGATAAACCCGATCACGGCGCTCGCCAGCACCACCACGCCGAGCAGGATCGGCATCAACAGATCGCCGAGCAGCACGTCGAAAAAGCCCTTTTCCGGCGCCGGCGGCGGGGGCGGAACCGGTTTTTTCGCAGCCGGCTTGGGCGCAGGCGCCTCGGCCTTCTGCGTCTCCAGAGGCTTCGGTACGGCGGCGCTGGGCGCTTCGACCTTCGGTGTCTCCGGCTTCAGCGGCTCGGCCTTGGGGACCTCTGCCTTGGGTGCTTCCGCCGGTTTGGCGGCCTTGTCGGGCGCCGGTGCCAACGCCTGGCTTTCGAGCTCAATCAGCCGCGCCTCGCGCTTCAACTGGGCGCGGACCTGACTGATCTTCTCGCCCAGCTCCTTCTGTTCGATCTGTTTCGAGACCAGCGACTCTTCGAGCGTCGCGGCGCGTTCCGCGAGCGTTACCTGCTCGCGCTCGCCACCCTTGGACGGCTCGGTGGCCTTGCGCGCGTCCGCACCCTTCTCACCTTCGAGATTGGCGCGAACGATCTTGAGCAACTCATCCTGGCGTTGGCCCTTGGGCGTGGCCGGCGCTTCTTTCTTCGTCGCCGCCGTTTCCGTCGCCGGCTTCATGGCCGGCGCCGGTTTTTCCGCTGCTTCGGGTTCGGCCGCCGCGACCGTGCGCTTGGCGCTCGCGAGCCTGCGCTTGTATTCCTGCCACGCGTCGAACTGGGCCTGGAACGCGATATGGGCCTTTTCCTTGGGCAACGCCTCCACGGCGTCGCGCTCCGGCATGCGCAGGATCTTGCCGCTGCGGATGTTGTTCAGGTTGTTATCGAAAAACGCATCGCGGTTGTGGTTGTAGATCGCAAGCGCCGCCTGCTCGACGCTCACCTGCGAATCGCTGCGGATCTTCTTCGCGATCGACCACAGCGTGTCGCCGCGCGAAACGGTGTGGCTCGCGGTATTGGCCCAGGACGGCGCCGGCCCGATGCGGCCCTTGGCGGCGGTCTTGGGGGCCGCGGGTTTCGCGGCAACCGGCGGCACCTCACCCTCTTCCATGGGCCAGCCGTCCGCGGACAACGTCTCAGTCGGCGCGCCGGTCGGACCGAAAGGCTGATCTTCAGCCGCTGGCGCCGCCGGCTCCGGTGCAGGAACCGGCATCGGCGCAACGCGCGCTGCTTCCACGGGTGGCGCGACAGGTTCGGCTACCGGCGCGGGCGCGGGTGTCGGCTCCGGCGCGACAACCGGCGCCGCCGCGCGCGGCGGTTCGACCGCGGGCGCCTTGGCGGAGATTTGATACGGCGGATCGATGAGCGCGGTGTATTCGCGCACCAAGCGCCCGCCAGTCCAGTCGAGCTGCAACAGCATGTGCAGGAACGGTTCCCGGATGGGATCGACGGTGGTGAGCCGCAACACATGGCGGCCGTCGGCGCGGCGCACGACGTTGAACTTGATCTGCGACAGGAATGCCGCGCGCTCGACACCGGCGGCGATGAAGTCGGTGCGGCTCGCGAGGCCGATGTTGAGCCCCTTGATCTCGGCGTCGGCGAGCGAGGTGAATTCGATCTCGGCGTTGAGCGGCTGGTTGAGCGCTGAATGGACCTTGAGTTTGCCAAGCCCCAAGGCATGACTTGCGAACGGAAGCAGCGCGCATAGCACGCCGGCGACCCACGGCATGGCTCGCGCCAGCCCCCTTGTTTTCCGACTCCTGGTGATCACCTGATTTCTCAGCGCGCCTTCGTTATATTGCTTTATGGGGCCAAGGGTTACATCGCTATAATAGTAAGACTCCTTATAAACCACAACTAACTTCCCTTTCCAGATAGCTTTTTCCCGATCCCGTTTCCCCGCCGCCGGCCAAATCCGCCCGACGGCCGGCATAAGTCACAGCGGTTGTATAGCTGCTTGCGCGCAAATCGGCAATCCGCCGATACCCGGCGAATGGACCGAGCGCAGCGGTTCGGCGGACAGGAGGCAGGTCAGCCGGGTTCAGTCCTCGACCAGCAGGCGCAGCATGCGACGCAGCGGCTCGGCCGCGCCCCACAGCAATTGGTCACCGCAGGTGAAAGCGCCCAGATATTGCGGGCCCATATTGAGCTTACGCAGCCGGCCCACGGGCACGGTCAAGGTGCCGGTCACGGCCGCCGGGGTCAGCTCCTTGATGGTGATTTCGCGGTGGTTTGGCACCACCTTGGCCCAGGGATTCGAGGCCTTGATCATGCCCTCGATCTCATCAAGCGGGAGGTCCTGGGTGAGCTTGATGGTCAGCGCCTGGCTGTGGCAGCGCATGGCGCCGATGCGCACGCACAGGCCGTCCACCGGGACCGGATTCTTCTCGCGCCCGAGGATTTTGTTGGTCTCGGCCTGGCCCTTCCACTCCTCGCGGGTCTGGCCGTTGGGCAGTTCCTTGTCGATCCAGGGAATGAGACTGCCCGCGAGCGGCACGCCGAAGTGCGCCGTGGGGAATTTGTCGTCGCGCAAGATACCGGCAACCTCGCGGTCGATGTCGAGAATGGCCGAGGCCGGGTCGTCGAGCATTTCCTTGGCCGCCACGTGCAGCTCGCCCATCTGCTTCAGCAGCTCGCGCATGTTCTGCGCGCCGGCGCCGGAAGCGGCCTGATAGGTCATGGCGCTCATCCACTCGACGTACCCTTTCTGGAACAGCACGCCGAGCGCCATGAGCATGAGCGACACGGTGCAATTGCCACCGATGTAATTCTTCGCGCCCTTGGCGATCGCGTCCTTGATGACGTTCAGGTTCACCGGGTCGAGGATAATCACGGCGTCGTCGCTCATACGCAGCGTCGAGGCGGCATCGATCCAGTAGCCCTTCCAGCCGGCGGCGCGCAGCTTCGGGAAAACCTCGCTCGTGTAGTCGCCACCCTGACAGGTGACGATGATGTCCATCGCCTTGAGGTCGTCGATGCTCTTCGCATCTTTCAGCGGCGGGACGTCCTTGCCGATCGCCGGACCTTTGCCGCCGACGTTGGACGTGGTGAAGAACACCGGCTCGATGTGATCGAAGTCGCGTTCTTCCTTCATGCGGCCCATGAGCACCGAGCCCACCATGCCGCGCCAACCTATCAGACCTACCCGCTTCATTGTCGTATGCCTCGTAAAATGAATTCGTTCACAGCGCCGCCGCCACGGCGTCGCCCATTTCCTTCGTGCCGACCTTCTTCATGCCGTCGGTGTAAATATCGCCGGTACGCAATCCGGCATCGAGTACTTTCGACACCGCTTTTTCGATCCGATCCGCCAACGCCGATGCGTTCAGCGTGTAACGCAACATCATCGCCACCGACAGAATCGTCGCCAGCGGATTGGCGATGCCCTTGCCGGCGATATCCGGCGCGCTGCCGTGGATCGGCTCGTACATGCCCTTGTTATTTGCATCGAGCGAGGCCGAGGGCAGCATGCCAATCGAGCCGGTGAGCATCGCCGCCTCGTCCGAAAGAATGTCGCCGAAGATATTGCCGGTAACGATCACGTCGAACTGCTTGGGCGCGCGCACGAGTTGCATCGCCGCATTATCCACGTACATGTGGCTCAACTCGACGTCCGAATAGTCCTTCGCCACCTTCAGCACGACTTCACGCCACAGGCCCGACGTTTCGAGTACATTCGCCTTCTCGACCGAACAGACTTTCTTGCGGCGCTTGCGTGCGGCGTCGAACGCCACGCGCGCCACACGCTCGACCTCGTGCTCGGCGTACTTCATGGTGTTGAAACCTTCGCGCTCGCCATTCGAGAGCGTGCGTACGCCACGCGGTTCGCCGAAATAGATATCACCCGTCAGCTCGCGCACGATCAGAATGTCGAGCCCCGCCACCACCTCGGGCCGGAGCGTCGAGGCCGAGGCGAGTTGCGGATACAGAATCGCCGGACGAAGGTTGGCGAAGAGTTTCAGTTCCGAACGCAGCCCGAGCAGCGCCTTTTCCGGACGCAGTTCGCGCGGCAGCGTGTCGTATTGCGGTCCGCCGACGGCGCCGAGCAGCACCGCGTCCGCGGTCTGCGCAAGCTTGAGCGTCGCTTCCGGCAGCGGCTTACCGGTCTGGTCGTAGGCCGTCCCGCCCACCGGGGCGGTTTCGAGCTCGATATTGAGGCCGAAATCGCGCCTCAAGCGCTCCAGCACTTTTACCGCTTCTGCCACCACTTCCGGGCCAATGCCGTCACCCGGCAATACCGCAATTTTCTTCGTCATTATTTCCTGCCTTTAATTCAAGTAAAAAGCCACGGCGCTTCCTGGCGCCGGCGCGCCTCGTAGGCGCGAATCTCGTCCACGTGTTGCAGCGTCAACCCGATATCGTCGAGGCCATTAAGCAGGCAGTGCTTGCGGAACGCGTCGATCTCGAACTTGAACGTAGCGCCCGAGGGGGCCGTAACCGACTGTGCCGCGAGGTCGACCGTAAGCCGGTATCCCGGCGTTGCAGCTGTTTCCTTAAACAACCGGTCCACCGCATTGCGATCGAGCACAATCGGCAGCAGCCCGTTCTTGAAACTGTTGTTGTAGAAGATATCGGCGTAGCTCGGCGCGATGACGGCGCGAATGCCGTAATCCATCAGCGCCCACGGCGCGTGTTCGCGTGAAGAGCCGCAGCCGAAGTTGTCACGTGCAAGCAGGATACTCGCGCCTGCGTAGCGCGGCTGGTTCAGCACGAACTCCGGATTGATCCGGCGCTTGCTGTGGTTCATGCCTGGTTCGCCCGGATCGAGGTAGCGCCAGTCGTCAAACAGGTTCGGTCCGAAGCCTGTGCGCTTGATGGACTTGAGGTACTGCTTCGGGATGATGGCGTCGGTGTCCACGTTGGCGCGATCGAGCGGCACCACGAGGCCGGTATGTTTCTCGAACTGTTGCATCAGCGCAGCTCCCGCACGTCGACAAAATGTCCGGCGATAGCGGCCGCGGCGGCCATGGCGGGCGAGACGAGGTGTGTGCGTCCGCCGGTGCCTTGGCGGCCTTCGAAATTTCGATTCGAGGTCGAGGCGCAGCGCTCGCCGGGCGAAAGCCGGTCGGCATTCATGGCGAGACACATGGAACAGCCCGGCTCGCGCCATTCGAAGCCGGCGTCACGAAAAATCTTATCGAGCCCTTCTTTCTCGGCCTGGGTCTTCACCAGACCTGAACCCGGTACCACTAGGGCAAGTTTTATATTCCCGGCGACTTTCTTACCCTTCACCACCGCCGCGGCGGCGCGCAAATCCTCGATGCGCGAGTTGGTGCAGGAACCGATGAAAATCTTGTCGAGCGCAATGTCGCGAATCGGCGTGCCAGGCTTGAGGTCCATGTACTTCAATGCCTGCTGCTGGCTGCCGCGCTTCACGGTATCGGTTTCTTTCTCCGGATCGGGCACGATGCCGTCCACAGGCACGACCATCTCCGGCGACGTACCCCAAGTCACCTGCGGCTTGATGTCGGCGGCATTCAGAACGAATTCCTTGTCGAATTTGGCGTCGGCATCCGATTTCAGTTCGCGCCAAGCTATGGCCGCGCGTTCCCACAGCTCGCCTTTCGGTGCGTAGGGGCGTCCACGAAAATATTCAATGGTCTTGTCGTCCGCCGCGATCATACCGGCACGCGCACCGGCCTCGATCGCCATGTTGCACACCGTCATGCGACCTTCGACTGAAAGTTGTTCGATCGCCGTGCCGGCGAACTCGATGGCATAACCGGTGCCGCCGGCGGTGCCGATGCGACCGATGATCGCGAGCACGATGTCCTTGGCGGTCACGCCGGACGGGATAGCGCCGTCCACGCGCACGCGCATGTTTTTGGATTTCTTCAGGATCAGGCACTGGGTCGCGAGCGCGTGTTCGACCTCGGAGGTGCCGATGCCGAAGGCAAGCGCACCGAAGGCGCCATGCGTGGAAGTGTGCGAGTCACCGCACACCACCGTCATGCCGGGCAACGTCGCGCCCTGCTCCGGACCGATAACGTGCACGATGCCCTGGCGCGGATCGGCCATGTCGAACTCGGTAATGCCGAAGTCGCGACAGTTGGCATCGAGTGTCTCGACCTGCAACCGCGACACCGGATCGGCGATGCCGCGCGCGCGGTCGGTGGTCGGGACGTTGTGATCGGCAGTGGCGAGATTGGCCGCCACCCGCCACGGCTTGCGGCCGGCGAGCTTGAGGCCCTCGAATGCCTGCGGGCTGGTCACCTCGTGAACGAGATGGCGGTCGATATAAACAAGACAGGTACCGTCCTCGTTCTGGCGAACGACGTGGGCATCCCAAAGCTTGTCGTACAACGTTTTTCCGGCCATGGTCTTGCAGGCATATCGGGAATTGCACAAATCCTAGGCCTCGTTTATAAATAACTCAAATTCATATTTTGCATATATCAGATTCTTATTAGTTATATGAACATCGCCGCCCTTGAGGTCTTTCTGGCCGTGGCCGAAACCGGCTCGTTTTCACGCGCCGCCGAGCGCGCATTCCTGACCCAGCCGGCCATCAGCAAGCGCATCGCCGCGCTCGAGGCCGAGCTCGGCACACGGCTCTTCGACCGCATCGGCCGGCGCATTCACCTGACCGAGGCCGGGCGCGCCCTGCTCGCTCGTGCCCACGGGCTGCTGCGCGAGCTCGATGACGTGAAACGCTCCATCACCAATCTCGCCGGCACCATTGCCGGTGAGCTTTCCATGGCAACGAGCCACCACATCGGCCTGCACCGCCTGCCTGGGCCGCTCAAGCGGTTTCACGAAACTTACCCAGACGTGCGCCTCGACCTGCGTTTCATGGACTCCGAACGCGCCTGCGCCGCGGTGGCCCATGGCGAGCTGGAACTGGCGGTGGTGACATTGCCGCCGGAAACCAATCCGCCGCTACGAGTTGAGAAGGTCTGGGACGACCCGCTCGACATCGTGGTAAGCCCGAAACACCCACTCGCGAACATTGCAACGCCGACGGCACGACATTTGCTCGATTATCCGGCGATTCTGCCCGGACAGGGCACGTACACGCGCGAAATCATCCTCAAGGCCCTCGGCTCGTTGCGCAACCGCATCAAGGTCGGCATGACCACGAATTATCTGGAAGTACTGAAGATGCTTGCGTCCATCGGGCTGGGCTGGAGCGCCCTGCCGCGGACGATGGTTGACGGGAGCCTCGCCGTGGTCCAGATTAAAAAAATGGAAATCGGCCGTACGCTCGGCATCGTGACGCACGCGGCGCACACGCTGTCGAACGCCGGCCAGGCGATGATCCAGGTTGTTAGAGAATCGGTATGAATTTCTTTCAGCTGCTGCAACACCTCGAAGAGCGCCTGGGCAATCACCAGTTGCCGCTCAACCCGGCTGCCGCCACCCTGCGCGACCTGTTTGAAGGCACGCCGCTGCATCATGAGTGGATGACACAATTCGTGCGCGCGGTTTACGCCGAAAACCGCTGTCAGCGATTGACCGATTCCGTGACGCTGGCCGAAACCTTCAAGGCGCTCGCCGTGCTGCGCCAGCAGGCGCTCAAAGCGTCCACTACGGATGTGGACTTGCGCGCACTGGTGGAAGAGATCGGAGAAACGATTAATACCGTCTTCACCGATAACGCCACGGCAATAAACCCGCCCGCCACGCCCACCGGCAGCGGCGCCGAGATCATCCCCTTCCGCGGGCGCCGGCGGGCCTGAGCAACCAAAACGCCACAGCGAAGGCAGCTAGCGCGCAGCCTGCGGCGATGGCGTAGGTCGCTGCCGGCCCCAGCGGTTCCCAGGTGTGGCCGCTGTAGAAACTCCCCACCGCTCCGCCGATGCCGAAGCTCACGGTGCTATAGATCGCCTGGCCGCGGTGCTGGTGCCGGCCGGTGAAGAAGCGATACACCATCTGCATACCGGCGGCGTGAAAGCTGCCGAACGTGGCGGCGTGCAGCGCCTGCGCTACGATCAGCAGTGCGAAATCCTGCGGGAAGAAACCGATCAACAACCAGCGCCCGGCGGCGAGCGCAAAACTCACGAGCAGCACGGTGCGCACGTCGTAGCGCCGCAGCAGTCGCGGCATCAACAAAAACACACCGATCTCGCACAACACGGCAAAGGCCCATAGCAGACCGATGACGCTTTTGCTGTAGCCATGCGATTCGAGAAAGATCGAATAGAACGTGTAGTACGGACCGTGACTTACCTGCATCAACAGGCAGGCGATGAGAAACGCGAGAATCTCGGGGCGCAGGACGACCTTGTGAAACGGCTCCGGGTGCGCCGCCGCGCCGCGCATCTCGGACTCCGGCAGCGTCAAGCTGCTCAGCCAGATGCCGGCCATCAGCGCTGCAATCGCCGGCAGCACCCACCACGGACCGGCGGTATCCACCACCGGCCCGAGCGCCGCCACCGCGACGATGAAGCCGATCGAACCCCACTGGCGCACGCGCCCGTAGGCGCCGGGATGCGTCGCGGTATGGTTCATGACAAACACTTCGAGCACCGGCAGCGATGCATTCCAGAAAAAACTGAACACGAGCATCACCAGCGCCAGCCACCAAAAGCCGGTGCCGAAGAACACCCCGAGGAAGAAAACGACCGCCGCCAGCGACGCCAGCCGCACGACCCGCATGCGCGCTTCGCGGTGGTCCGCGATCCAGGCCCAGATATTGGGCGCGACGATGCGTGACACCACGAGCAGCGCCATCAGGCTGCCGATGTCCGCCGGGCGAAAACCGATCGATTTCAGGTACAGGCCCCAGTACGGCACTAGCGCGCCGAGGACGGCGAAATAGAAAAAATAAAAGCTGGAAAGGCGCCAGTAAGGCATGCAATGAAAACGATTCGGCGCTACCGAGCCATGACGGCTGGGTAGCACAAGGCTTCTCGTTTGAGGATTATTCGGAGCGGTAGATTAAACCGACCGCGATGCCCGCGGCGAGACATTCCGCGAGCGTGCCGGCGAACCAGTAGGCCGCCAGCATCGCCGGGATCGGCAGCACCGCGTACCAGCCGAGGCTGGTAACCGGCGCGAGCAGCAGGCCGATATAGAATCCGAAGCGCAACCCCTGCCCCGGGCCCGATTTCGCCGGCTCGTAGCCCTTGGCATAAATAAAGCTGAAAACAGGCGCGAAGATCAGATACACCACCCAGAACAGCCAGATGCGGCTCTGGATCTCGGGCATCGGGCGCCAGACCGAAGCGGTCTGCTCGTAGATGTCCATCAGCAGGACGTTGTTGATCACGAACTCGAACACGGCGATCACAACCAGCACCGCGACACTGGCGAACAACCAACGTTTGACGTTCATGGGCCCTCCTGTGGCGTGCGTGCCATCATCAGCATACTGCCGTGAGTGTGAGCCGGCGAGCGCCTGGCAAAGGTGCTTACCGCCTGAAGAAAGGGCTAGTTCAAACGATAGCTAACAAGTTCGAATGTGTCTTTGTCCTGGATATCGTTACGGCCGCTTTCCGTCAGGATCGCTTGCTTGACAACGCGCTTCACTTCCGGCGCATACCAGAGTGTATACAGCACGCCTTTGGGGGTATATGACCCCACTCCTCCCATATTGCCCAACTGGCGCCAGCCGGAAATAACGACCTTGACGGTGTCGAAGTGCCCCGCCGGTACTGAAACTTTCTCGCGGCCGACCACCCTTCCGCTCCACTTCCAGAGGCCGGCCGCATGGTTCAGATCGGATGCGAAGGATGTATAAGGTATTTCCTGCCAGTTTTTTCCGACATCCAGCGTCTCGAATGCCGCCAAGTAGGGCGAGAATTCGAACAACTGATGATTCTTTAGAAAGTTACGCTCGATCAGCTTGGGTTCAACGGGATACGTCTGTTCATCGATTGAGCGGCCATCCAGCAGAAAAGCCTGTTCCACTCCCTTCTCGGATACCGACAACACCCGGAATGTAATCTTATATTCGGGAACATTCTTCCAGCCGTCGAGATAACGGTATGTCCAGGTATCGCCCGCCTTCGGCAATCCGGCGGACGGTGTCGGACGCGTCGTTGCTACTGTCGGCGGAGTCAGCGATGCGGTTGTTATGGCAGGCTGTGAAGCATTCAACGTCTTGATGCGATTTTGTGCCAGCAGGGCGAACTTTCCTTTGGGGTATTGGTCAAGATAAGCCCGGTAATCGTCGGCCGACTGGCTATCCTTGATGCTCTCCCAAAACGCGAGCTCGATGGTGAGCGAGTCAGTAATTGCCGTCGGTTTCGTCGGTGCACCCTGACCGGTATAGCGGAAGTAGAAGTCGCCCTCGATGGAGCCTTCCATCCACGGCTCCTGGCGGCCTTTGGAGGCCTGCTTGACGCCGCCCACGACCCGCTTCAATGCCTGCTCGATGGCTGTATCCGGCAGATCCATGGCCGCGAGCAAGTGCTCGGTGTAAAGACCGTTGCGACCGCTGCCGGCGTCGGCCGCGACCGAACCGGGACGGGTGGCAAAAGAAATGATAGTCCCCGAGGGAGCGTTGACTTTGGCGAGGCCGTCGGCCGCAGAGCGGAAGCTTCGCGCGTAAGGATTGTTGCGGCAGGCATCCAGAAATACGAGATTCATGCGTGTCTTGGCCTCGTCCATCAGCTCCAATACCTTGTTGGCATCGAGGCTCTGAGTGGGCACGTCTTCTTCGCTCGCAATATCGGCATCCACCACGGGGAGATAATTGACGCCCTTCACCTGCAGCCCGTGGCCTGCGTAGAAGAACAGCGCCACACCACCGGGTTTGAGACGGGAACGAAACTCACGCAGTACACCGCCTACCTGCTTCTGGGTCAGGTTCTCGCGCACGATGACCTCGAAACCCAGACGCTTGAGCTTGGCGGCGACGGCGCGGGCGTCGTTGACGGGATTCGTGAGTGGCGCGGATTTGTAACCGGAGTTGCCGATAACCAGCGCGACGCGCTGCTCGGTCGCGGCGGCGGGCGCCTTGGCAACAGCGAGATTGCGGTTGGGATCGGCGACGAGAACGGGCGCCACGAACAGCAGCCCGAGGAACGGCACGGTCAAGCGTTGAAGAATATTTTTCTGCAGCACAGAAACGCGGTGCATATCATCCCTCCCCCTGGTTACTGCGCACCCTGTCGTTTTCAACTAACGCGTCCGGACAGAAATCGGGTTAAAAACGGGCCAAAATTAGCCGATACCCGGCACCCCGGCAAGGCGAGGCAAGCGGGGCTGAATTTCTGCGCTGAATCTTAGCAGCTACTTGACCACCACAATCGGGAAGTCCGGCACGCCCGCGGGTGAGGTATTCACCGGCGTCTGCTTGCCGTCGGTAAGCTGCTTCACGCGCTCGGCCACGTAGAAATCGAGCATCTTGTGGGTGATGCGTCCAGTCTTGTTGAAGTCGGCCTTGCCATTCAGGCCCTCAACCAATGCCTTGGTGAAGGCGCCATTACCCCACTTGGGGTCTTCAAGCGAGAATTGCCGGCCGGTGCTGGACGAGAACACCACCACGCCGTTCTCGGCCGACGCCAGTTCGTTCACCACGCCGGTAACGTCGTTCGAGATCGCGCGCCGCCCGCCCATGACGTTGCCGGAGTGGCAGGTATCCACGAAGAACAGCGCCTTGCCGGCGAGCGAGCCGAGCGTGTTCTTGATATCGGAGAACGGCACGCCGGTACGCTTGAGCTTGTCGACGTCGGCGTTGGACGGCAGGTAATAATAGATGCCGTTCGGGTCGTTCACGCCGTGGCCGGCGAGGAACAGCATGCCGACGTCCTTGCTCGTCACCTGTTTCTGCAACCAGTCGAGCCCGTCCACGACCTCGTCGCGCGTGGCATTGGCGTCGGTCAGGAGCTTCACCTCGACCTCGCGGTAGAGCGCGCCCTTCTGCCGCTTGAGTGCTTCGGCGAAGTCTTTTGCGTCTTTGGCGGCGAAACCGAGACGATAATCCGGGTTGTTATACTGGCTTACGCCCACGGCGAGCACGTAGAGCTTGGGCTTGACCGTAAATTCTTCCTTGGCCGCCTCAGGCGCACGCCCCTTCCAGGTGACACGCACGCTCGCCGGCGTGGACACGCCGTTCTTGTTCTCGGCGAACAGCATGATGTCGCTGTCGCGCGCCGGGATCGGCACCGACAGCTCGCGCGTCGCGCTCGCGGCGGCCGCGGCCACGGCGAGGTTGCGCGTCTCGGGCAAATTCACCGCCTGGCCGTTCACGCGCACGCGCAACGCCGTCACCGGCGCGTCGTTCGGCGTGCGCACGCTGTAGCGCAGTGTGACGTTCGGACTGCTCACGGCCGTGCCTTCGGCCGGCGACAGCAGCTCGACCACCGGCGGCAGCACCTTCTGCACCTGCACCGGCGCCGTCTCGACCTTGCGCCCCGTCTCCTCGTTCGCGAGCCGCAGCGCCTCGCCTTCGTCGCCCGTTTGCAGGAGCTTGGCAAGCACGTCCGGGCGGTAGAACTGGTTGCGGAAACGTGAGGCCGGATAGAAATCGGCGGCGTTGTCGCGCCCGCGGTTCAGGTGCCAGCCGATCAGGTCCTCGGCGCCGGGCGCGGCGTCGTAATAACCCGAGGGTGTCCACAGCACCCAGCGCTTGCGGTCGGCGTGCGGAAAGAACGCGAGCATCTCGCGGCCGTCGCTGATGCGGAACCAGCGCACGGTGCCGTCGCTGAACGCACCCACGACCAACCGGCCGTTGCCGGTGATGTTCACGCCCCAGGCGGCGCCAGGGTTGGGCACGCGCCAGCGCTCGTTGCCGTTGCGGTCGAACAGCCGCAGGTACCAGTCGGCGCCGAGCACGAAGCTCTGGCCGTCGGGCGCAATGGCGAAACTGCGCGCCTGCTCGTAGTCCTTGAGCTTGAGCACGCGGCCGTTGAGCTTGGGGTAGCGGTTGCTGCTGTAGTCGGTGATCTCGATGCCCGACGAATAGCTCACGGGCGAATTCAGCCCGGCGATGTCGTCACCCAGCGTGAGCGTGCCGCGCGCAGTGTCGAAGCGCGCCGGCGACCTGCCGAAGACCTCGTAACCAAAGCTGATGGCCGTGCCGTCGTGCGACACGCGGAATTTTTCCTTCATGTCACGCAGGTCGGCGATCAGGCGCTGCACCGAGCGCACGCGCTGGCCGTTCGCGTCGTACACGCCCCAGAACGGATCGGCAGCGCCATAGACGATGCTGCCGTTAGAAAGCGGATAGATATCCATGACCGTGTCGGTCGCGGCATTCAGATCGGTATAGCCGCCGCGGCCGCCGTCGCGCCAGGCGCGGATCGGGTAATAGCCGTTGGCCCACCAGATGCCGCCGGCGTAGAGCGTGCGCCCGTCGAGCGACCAGGCGACGCTGCCGACGTTGCCGCGGTTGATGCCGGTGCCATCCGGCGTGTACAGGAGCGACAGCGTGTCCGCGGAAACGACGCTGACCTGTGTCGAGTCGATGTACCCGAAGGCGATCTTCGAGCCGTCGGGCGAGAACCGCACCATGTATGGCAGCTTGCCCGCCGGCGCCGCCTGCTTTGCGAGCAGCCGCAAGCTCGAATCGTTCACCTGGTAGAGCCGGATCTGGCCGTCATAGGCGCTTGTCACCAGCCGTCCCTTGCGATCGAAATCGGCGCTCTGGCTGCTGTCGCCGTATTCGCCGTCCTTGCCGACCATGGTCCAGTCGCGCACGCGATATACCTGCACCCCGCGTCCGGTACCGAGCGCGGCCGCGAGGTAGTGTCCGTCGGGCGAGAACACGAGATGGTTGGTCACGTCGGGAATGCCGGTCACCCGCCGGATCAGCTTCCCGGTAGCGCGCTGGAAAACGTAGAGATAATTGCTGCGGTCCCAGTCGTAGCCGGTCCAGCCGGCGGCGACCACGGTTTCTCCGTTGGGCGATATCGCCACGGCGTAAAGCTTACCCTCGTCACCCGGCCCATGCGGTGGACGCAGCGTTTGAAGCAGCCGGCCGCTGGCCACCTCCCACACGCGCGCCGTCTTGTCCTCGGACGTGGTCGCGAGCCAGCGCTGCTTGGCGTCGATCGAGATGCGCCGGATGATGGCCGTGTGCATCCCGGTCTCGATGCGTAGCATCGGTTCGGCCGGCGGTTCACCGGCATGGGCCGGCATCAGGGGCAGGAAAGCGCTGAGCGCGGCGATAGTCAGGATGGTTCGGTTCAAGAAGGTCGCGAACGGCATGGATACACCTCTTGTCAACATTAAACGACGCCGGCGAACTCAGGGGTTGAGAGCACGGTAGCGCTCTTCCGCCTGCCGGCGCAACACCTCCAGGCCCGCGACCTCGGCCACCGCACGGGCGCGCTGGAAATAATCCGCCGCCTCGCGATTCCGGCCCTGTGCCAGCGCCGCCTCGCCGAGGCCGAGCAGGTCGGCGACGATCTTGTGCGGCTGACCGAGCGCCTTGTCGAGCACCAGCGCCTCCTGATAGCCCGCCGCGGCAACAGCAAAATCCTTGAGTCGCAACGCTGCGTCGGCCAGCAGGCGCTGCGAGTTGGCCTCTTCGGCTTTGTCGCCCAAGCGGCGGTTATGCTCTAGTGCGCGGCGTGCCTGCTCGCGCGCGCCGGCGATATCGCCGGCGCCGAGCCGGAGCCCGGCCAGGAAATTGCCGATCGCGCCCTCGGCGGCGCAACCGGTGCACAGCGCCGTCGCTTGTTCACTCAGGACGCGGGCACGCGCACTGTCACCATCTTCAGCGGCGTATAACGCGAGCTGATACGTCGCCTCGGCACGCTGCGCGCTGGTGAACGGAATACCGCCGGAGGCTAGAATTTCATCCAGCGCGGCATTCGCCTTGTCGCGCTCACCGAGCCGGCGATGGACCGTGGCGAGATTGACCAGCTCGCGCGCAATGCCGTCCACATCCTCGACCGCGCGGTTGAGCGCCAGCGCTTCCCGATAGTTCGTAAGGGCCTGGGCGTGATCGCCGCGCGCGTACGCCGCACGCCCGCGCTCGTTCCAGGCGAGCGCCGCCTCCTGGGTTTCCGAGGGCCGCGGTGGCGCTGCGCCGCCGCAACCGACAGTCAACCACACCAACAGTACAACTACCCCCGTTCGATACATGTGCATTATTTTTTCTTGCCGTTGCCGTTCGTGGCTTCGTAACTATCAGGCCGCAGCGTCTTCGGCTTGGTGGGCTCGATGTTGCGGCTGATGGGCCAGGTACGGCTCACCGAGTCCACGATCTTTTTCGTTCCCTCGACGGTCTCGCGCGTGCTACGCAGCGTCCGTGGCAATTCGTCCGCGGCGACGGACAATACCGAGTTGAGCTTCTTCTGGGTTTCCGGCAGATTCGCCAACACCACGTTGGTGTGGTGCAGCGCCTGGCGGAAGTCGCCGTTCGGGTCCTGGAGCGCGTGCGTCAGGCGCTTGACGTCCTGCAGGATCGGCACGACCTCGTCGCGCAGCTGCGTCACGACGTCGCCGAGACCGGTTTCGCGGTTGAAAGCGATCAACTCGTTTTTCTGGAGCACCGGCGCCTGCGCGCTGCCGGGGCTGATGTCGATAATCGCGGCGCCGATGAAGCCTTCCTTCACCAAGCGCGCCTTGGAATCCTTGCGCACCCATTTCATGTTATCGCCGCGGATGGACAACGTGACCTGCACGCGCGCGTCGTCGGTGAGCGCGAGTTTCTCGACCTTGCCGATGTCGAAGCCGCGCAGCTTCACCGCCGTGCCGGCAGCGATGTCCTGGGCGCTGTCGGTGATGAAGTGGATGGTCGTCCTGGGCGTGAACAGCTCCTGCTTCATGCCGATGCCGATGATCGTGAGCACGACGCCGGCAAGTGCGACCAGCACGAACGTGCCGATCTTGCGCTCGAGATGCTTGAAACGTACGTCCTGGTCCTGAAGGATGGCCATTGTTGTTCTTACCCCAGCCGTAGTGTGACGTCCGCCGGCAGTTTTGCCGAGGCCGCGTCATCGGCGCACAGATACACCGACGCCCGCCCCGGTTTCTCGCCGTGAAATCGCTGCGTCAGTGCGTACAGCCGCGCCGCACTGCCGGCATCGAGCCCCGATGACAGGAAATCATAGACCAGGAGGTCGGGTTGCGGCAGCAGCGCGCGTAGCAGCGCCACCATACGCCGCTCGAAGGCAGTCAACCGGTCAGGCAGCTTGCCCATGGTTTCGCGCAGGTCGGCCCCGTCGGGGTCCGCCTCACGCCACAGTGCGACCACGCGCGCCTCGACCGCGTCTGCATTTAGTCCCTGATGGAAGGCCGCCGGCAGCAGCAGGTTCTCCCAGGCCTTGAGATTGCTGATAAGCCCGCCCTGCTCCGGCACGAAGCCGGCGCGCCGGTACAGCGGCACGCGCGCGTCGTCCGGCAGCGCGTACAGCTCCTCGCCGAACAGACGCACCCGGCCCGCTTCCGGGGTGCGGTGACCCGCAAGCAGCGCGAACAGCGCGCTCTTGGCATCGTGCGAAGCGATAGTCAGTCGGGCGGTTTGCCCGGACGAAAGCGCCAGCGACAGACCGCGCACCGGGCCGACACCGACTTCTTCAAGCGCCAGCACCTCGCTCACAGGAACACCGCGTAGGTGATGACGCCATCGAGCAGGAACACCGTCAACAGGTTGCGCACCACCGCCGCGGTCGCCGCCTGCGGGATGGCGGTGGTCGTCGCCGGTGCGCGCAGGCCGTAATAGCAGGAGGTGATCGAAACCACGAGGCCGAACACCAGCGTCTTGAAGAACGACGCGGCCACTTCGCCGAGCGTGAGCAGCGACACCACGCTGCCCAGCGTGCCGGCAAAGGGAATGCCATGTGTGAGCGCGGTGAAGCCGATGCCGGCAATAATGGCGAGCATCTGGAAGTAAAACGTCACGGCCATGACCGAAAGCGTGATGCCGGCGATGCGCGGCACGATCAGGTAATCCATCGGCTCGATGCCCATCTGCCGCAGGCTGTCGAGCTCGCCGCGGATCTTCATGCCGGCGAGTTCCGAGGCCGCGGCCGAGGACGAACGCGCGATGATGACGATGGCGGTGAGCAGCGGCCCGAGCTCACGCACCACGACCCAGAGCATGATCTTGGCGGTGAGCGTGGCGTTCACGCCCACGAGGCTCGTGATCTGGGTGGTAATGACGATGCCGGTGAGCACCGCGATGATGCTCACCGCGCCGAGCGCCTCGATGCCGGTGAAATAAATCTGCTTGAACAACACCAGGCGCGTGGGCCGAACCGTGAGCGCCGAGAGATGCGTGGCGAGATAGCGCAGCAGCGCGAAAAAACCTTGCGCGTACCACGCGATGCCGAGCACGGAACGACCGGTACGCTCGGGGCTGAGGAAACCTGCCATGCGCGGATTCCTGAGCGAGCGCTGCGGAAATCAGGGACTGCCGGGAATCGTCGGAGTGCGCCGCACCACGTCCATGTTCTGGCCGCGATGGCGCAGTGCATGGTCCATGAGCACGATCGCGAGCATGGCCTCGGCAATCGGCGTGGCACGGATGCCGACGCAGGGGTCGTGGCGTCCGGTGGTCGCGACCTCGACCGCCTGGCCGTCGAGGTTCACCGTGCGCCCGGGGAGCCGAATGCTTGAGGTTGGCTTCAACGCGATGCTCGCGACAATATCCTGACCGGTGGAAATGCCACCGAGGATGCCGCCAGCGTGGTTCGACAGAAAGCCCTGCGGCGTGATCTCGTCGCGGTGCTGTGTGCCTTTCTGCTCGACGGACGTAAACCCGGCACCGATCTCGACGCCCTTCACCGCGTTGATGCTCATGAGCGCGTACGCGATGTCGGCGTCCAGCCGGTCGAACACCGGTTCACCGAGACCAACCGGAACGTTCGCGGCGACCACGTTCACGCGCGCGCCAACGGAATCACCCTCCTTGCGCAGCGCGTCCATGTAGGCATCGAGCTCGGGGACTTTCGATGCGTCGGGACAGAAAAATGCGTTGTTCTCGACTTCGTCCCAGCTCTTGTGCTCGATGCAGATCGGCCCGAGCTGGGCGAGATAACCGCGAATCGAAACGCCGTAGGCCTCGCGCAGCCATTTCTTCGCGATCGCGCCGGCGGCGACGCGCAGCGCGGTCTCGCGCGCGGAGGCACGCCCGCCGCCGCGGTAGTCGCGGAAGCCGTACTTCTGCTGGTAGGTGTAGTCGGCGTGACCGGGACGGAAGCGGTCGAGGATTTTCGAGTAGTCCTGCGAACGCTGGTCGGTGTTCTCGATCAACAGCGCGACCGGCGTGCCGGTGGTCTTGCCCTCGAACACGCCGGAGAGAATTTTGACCTCGTCGGATTCGCGCCGCTGAGTGACGTGGCGCGATTTGCCCGGCTTGCGCCGGTCGAGATCGGGTTGAAGATCGGCCGTGGACAGCTCCATGCCCGGAGGGCATCCGTCGACGATGGCGACATAATCCGGCCCATGGGATTCGCCGGCGGTGGTGACGGTGAAGAGCTTTCCGATGGTATTTCCCGACATGTTGCGATGTTACCGGGAATGCGGGGCTCGAACAAATTTCGAGCCACCTGGAGTAAGGAGGTTTTAGGTGTCGCTTAACTCCGTTGCCTCACCCGCCCCGTAGGCGAGCGAGCGCCGAGGAAAGGCCGAAGTCGAGCCCGAAGGGGTGCGTGAGGGATCACGCACGTGCGCATCCGGGATAGGGATATCCCGTATGCGCACCTCCTGAGGCCAACCGAGATGCGAGGGACCCGCGTTGTGTGCGGGCGAAGCCTTCCGGGGCAAGGCGCTTTTGGTGACTTTTGGCAAGACAAAAGTCACCCGGGGGTGCAGGGGGCGGAGCGCCCCGCGTTTTTTAATGAAACGCCTGAGCGGTAAGCGGAGGCTGTACGAATGCCGACATCGCAACTTCGCTCGGGGTTCCTGTTAGTGGCGACCCCCGCCGTAGGACTTCAGCTCTGACAACGGGGGCCATGACTTAATATCCTCGCCTTCTGGCGACCACGCCTCAAGCTCAGACAACCTTCCGTTTCGGTCAATTAACATGACACCGACAAGAACATTGTCGGAATTACGGCCCATATAATCGGCCACAGCAGTAAATGATTGTGACGTATCAGGCTCCTGATCCAATGACAACCCGAACAAAACCGTAGGGCATTGCCCACACCCGCAACGAGCAACGACCTTAAGTAAGTTAATTTCGAGAAGACGGTTCGGAGCTTCCTTTTCGAGGAGAAAGCGAAGCAACGAAAGTTCTTCGGGCGAAAGTTCTCGCCGATGCGGTATGCAATACGGCATTCGCTCGGACATATAGCCCTAACGTTAACTTTAAGAAGTAATACCGGTCTTGTGCGCCGTATTGATCGTCTCGATCAAACCGCGAAGGGGCGGTTTGGCCATGAGAAATTTCCGGATCAGCGGGCGGACACGCGGCGGGGCGATTCAGAATACACCCAGGCCATGCCTATCCCGATCATGAACGATTCTTTTTTCTTCACCAGCGGACTGTCGGCGAAGCTCGCGCCCGAAAGCGTATCATAGCGCGCGAAGCCGCCGACCCAGAAGCCGTCGAAGCGGCGCGACAGGATCGCGGTCACGCGGCTGCCACTGTAGCCGCCCTTGGCGTCGTAGGCCGGACGCGTCGCGGTGGCGAAGCCCGGCGCAACTTCATAATAGTAATCGTGGTACGCCTCGCTCGCGTACATCGGGCCGAACGCGAGACTGCCCTCCCAGCCCGCGCCGATGCGCTTCATGTCGAGATACAGGTTCGGCGCGAACACCCAGCCCGCGCCCTGCGAGCTGCGCAGGTCGGTGGCCGCCACTGCGCGCAGCGGCAGGCGCAGCGACCACTCGCGGCTGGCGGACACATCGCGATGTAACAGGATTTCGAGCGAGGGACCGGCTTCCACCGTCGCGTCGAGATCGGGCATGCCGGCGCGCGGCCCGTCGTCACGGCTCTTGGACGGGATGCCGGCGGCGGCGCTCCAGTCGAGCTTCACGCGCTCGGTCTTGAAGATGTCACCGTGCAGGCCCTCGCGGTCCACCTGCAACAACCGGCCGCGGTATATAAGGTAGGGAATCGGCGCGACGTAAGTAGTGCTGTCGGCGGAGCCGCGGTAATCGGGCACGCGCAGAAAGCCGGCGCCGAGGCCGAACTCCCACAGCGGTTTGTCCTGCGCCGGGGCCGTCGCCGGGAGTCCCACGAGTAGTAATAGCAGTGCCGCACGCCCGAAGCGAATCGACATCGTTCCCGGTTCCCGTGGTGTGAGATTCCAATAATGCCAGCAATCGGCAAGCGCGCCCACGTTCACAGACTTTTGCGCCCGCCGGACAATCAGGCTATGGTGTAAATGGCTTTCAAATAACGGGGCCGTAGCGGCGTGGCAAGAAAAACCAAGAAGGCCAGGCACAAACCCGGCGCGGACTGGGCCAGTCTGCCGCGGGAGCGGCTGCTGGACCTGCGCATCTGCGACCTCGACCTGCGCGTCGAGGGCACCGAAATCGAGCGCCACCTCGGCACGCTATACGCCGAGCTCGCCCTGCACGGCTTCGTGTTCCGCCCCCATTGCTGGCTGTCGGACGAGTGGTTTTCGCCCGACGGCGTGCCCGGCTTCGCCGTCCCCTTTTATCTCGCGCACCCGCGCCTGAAACGCCTCGAACAGGAGATGATGCTCGAGGTTGAGGGCGCCACCGAGGAGCATTGCCTGGAGCTCATGCGCCACGAGACCGGGCATGCGCTCGCCAACGCCTACCGCCTCCACCGCCGGCGCGACTGGCAACGGCATTTCGGCAAATCGAGCCAGAAGTATCCCAAGTCCTACGAACCCAAGCCGTACAGCAAGCGCTTCGTCGTGCACCTCGACAACTGGTACGCCCAGAGCCACCCGGACGAGGATTGGGCCGAGACCTTCGCCGTGTGGCTGCGGCCCGTCTCCGACTGGCGGCGCAAGTACCGCGGCTGGCCGGCGTTCCACAAGCTCGACTACGTGGACACGCTCATGAAGGAGCTTCAGGACGAACCGCCGCGGGTGCAGACACGCGAAACGCCGCTACCGGTACGCCAGCTGCGCAAAACCTTACGCAGCTACTATCGGCAAAAGCAGGCGTTGTACGGACGCAAGACGCCGCTGTTTTTCGATCGTGACCTTCGCAAGGTTTTCGTCAGCGGTCCGGGACTCGGTCGCCACGAGCGCGCCGCGCGCTACCTGCGGCGCAACCGCATGGCCATCACCTCCATCATCGCGCGCTGGACCGGCGAATACCGCTACCGCATCGACCAGGTGTTGGAGGAAATGATAAAGCGCTGCGACGAATTGCATTTGCGCGTGCTGCGCGAGGACCAGCAGCTGCGTCTCGACTTGGTGGCGCTGCTTACGCGTCTTGTCATGGATTATCTGCACAGCGGCCGTTACCGGGTAACGGTATGAAGAAGTTGAAAGTCATGATGGTCGTGCACTGGTCGCTGGTCCCGCCCGAGGACCTGAAGGCCAAGGACGACCCGCGCATGGAGAAATTCCGCACCGAATACGACGTCAAGCAGGCGCTGCTCAAGCTCGGCCACGAAGTGCAGGTCGTGGGCGTATACGACGACAGCGCACCCTTGCGCAAGGTCATCGAGGAGTGGAAGCCGGACATCGCCTTCAACCTGCTCGAGGACTTCGCCGGCATCAGCGCCTTCGACTACTATGTCGTGAGCTTCTTCGAGATGATGCAGCTGCCCTATACCGGCTGCAATCCGCGCGGGCTGCTGCTCGCGCGCGACAAGGCACTGTCGAAAAAACTGCTCGCGTTCCACCGCATCCCGGCGCCGGACTTCGAGGTGTTCCCGGTTGGGCGCAAGCTGCCACGGCGCCTGCCGCATCTGCCCTATCCGGTGATCGTGAAATCGCTCATGGAGGAAGGCTCCGTCGGCATCGCCAAGGCCTCCTACGTCGAGACCGAAAAGGACCTGCGCGAGCGCGTGACCCTGATCCACCAGAAGATCAAGGGCGACGCCATCGCCGAGCAGTACATCGAGGGGCGCGAACTGTACGTGACCGTGCTCGGCAACCTCAAGCTCGAGGTGCTGCCGATCCGCGAGCTGGTATTCGGCCAGGCCGAACCGGGCGAACCGACGGTGGCGACTTATAAGGTGAAGTGGGACCCCAAGTACCGTGAGCGTCGCGGCATCGAATACCAGTTCGCCAAAAACCTGCCGAACGGCACGGCCGACAAGATCGGCCACCTGTGCAAGCGCGTGTATCGCACCCTCAACATGAGCGGCTACGGGCGCATCGACCTGCGCCTGAACGAGGCCGGCCAGATTTCCATCCTCGAGGCCAACCCCAACCCCGGCATCGCCCGCGACGAAGAGTCCTCGCTCTCGGCGGTAAAGGGCGGCTTCTCTTACGAAAGCTTCATCCAGCACATCCTGAATCTCGGCCTCAAGGCCCGGTCCGAAGACTAATCCCGCCATATCGCGCCCTGCCGGAGGGCAGTCCTGATGGCACACTTTTTTAGTTGACTTATTTACTATGGTATTGAAATCAAAATTATTGATCGTATATTAGAGAATACTTATTTACTCAGAGGAGGCATATATGGCTGCGCTTATTCCCGGCTTCCCAACCGACGGCGTGGTGACCATCAACAGAGTCATCCTGCGGCCCGAGTACACCGTCGATGACCTGCAGGAGCGGGTCGCCATGCTGTGCGAGAACGTCAAGACCTACCACTCCGACACCGGTTTCGTCGGCGGCTTCGTGGCGCTCAACAGCGGCAATATCTCAAACGAGGGCTCGACCGTCGGCCAGACGGTGGCCAGCCCACTCAAGGATAAGGAGGCGCTGATCGTCACCTTCTGGCGCTCGTTCGAGGACCACGAGCAGTCGCACCGGTCGGACACCTTCCAGCCGCTGTTCAAGGAGGTGCTGGCGCTGTGCGAAAACGGCAACGAGGAACTCGCCTACACCATGCTCTGGTCCGGCAAGGCCTACAGCCCCGAAGAGGCCAAGGCCGCGCGTACCGCCAAGGAGAAATACGGCAAGCACGCCGCCTGAACCAGACCGACGTTCACGTGCGAACGGCCTCCCGGAGAAATCCGGGGGGCCGTTTTTTTTCTTAAACAGGTGTTTCCGCTACACTGCGCGGCTACTCGACAAACGTTTGATACATGACCTCCGCTTCCTCCCTTGCCCAGGCCCGCGCGCAGCGCCTCGCGCTGCTGCCGAAGCTGCTGGCCGAACGCATCCTGATCCTGGACGGCGCCATGGGCACCATGATCCAGCGCCACAAACTCGGCGAGGCCGATTACCGCGGCGAGCGCTTCGCGACCTGGGGCCGCGAGATCAAGGGCAATAACGACCTGCTCACGCTCACGCAGCCGAAGATCATCCGCGACATCCACGCGGCCTATCTCGACGCCGGCGCGGACATCGTCGAGACCAACACCTTCAACTCGACCGTGATCTCCCAGGCCGATTACGGCATGGAGAACCTGGTGCGCGAGCTCAACCGCGAAGGCGCGCGCCTCGCGCGCGCCGCGGCCGACGACGCCGAGCGCCGAACCGGCGCGCCGCGTTTCGTCGCCGGCGTGCTCGGACCGACCAACCGCACCGCCACGATCTCACCGGACGTCAATCGTCCGGGCTTCCGCAATGTCACGTTCGACGAGCTGGTAGCCGCCTATCTCGAAGCGGCACAGGGCCTGACCGAAGGCGGCGCCGACATCCTGCTCATCGAGACCGTGTTCGACACGCTCAATTGCAAGGCCGCGATTTACGCCGTCGAAGAATTTTTCGCGCACGCCGGCGAGCGCCTGCCGGTGATGATCTCCGGCACCATCACCGACGCCAGCGGCCGCACCCTCTCCGGCCAGACACCGGAAGCGTTCTGGAATTCGATTGCGCACGCCAATCCCTTGAGCGTCGGCCTCAACTGCGCCCTCGGCGTCGAGCAGCTGCGCCAGCACGTCGAGGAGATCGCGCGCGTCGCCGGCGTGCGCACCAGCGCGCACCCGAATGCGGGTCTGCCCAACGCCTTCGGCGGCTACGACGAAACACCGGAATACATGGCCGGCGCGATCCGCGAATGGGCCGAATCCGGATTCCTTAATATTGTCGGCGGTTGCTGCGGCACCACGCCGGCGCACATCAAGGCCATCGCCGACGCCGTGCGCCCGGTAACGCCACGCGGCCCGGCAAAGATCGAGCCCGCCTGCCGTCTCGCGGGGCTGGAGGCGCTCAACATCGGCAAGGACTCGCTGTTCGTCAACGTCGGCGAGCGCACCAACGTCACCGGCTCGGCGGCGTTCAAAAAGCTCGTGCTCAACAACGAGTACGACAAGGCAGTCGAGGTCGCGCGCCAGCAGGTCGAGAACGGCGCGCAGGTGATCGACGTCAACATGGACGAGGCCATGCTCGACGGCGAGCAGGCCATGGGCGAGTTCCTGCGGCTCATCGCCGCGGAGCCGGCGATCGCGCGCGTGCCGGTGATGATCGACTCGTCCAAATGGACGGTGATCGAGGCCGGGTTGAAATGCCTGCAAGGCAAGGGCGTGGTCAACTCCATCAGCCTGAAGGAAGGCGAGGAAAAATTCCTCGAACACGCCCAGCTCTGCCGGCGCTACGGCGCGGCCGTGGTGGTGATGGCGTTCGACGAAAAGGGCCAGGCGGACACGCTCGCGCGCAAGCACGATATCTGCGCGCGCTCGTACAAGCTGCTGACTGAACAGGCCGGGTTCGTGCCGCAAGACGTCATCTTCGACCCGAATATCTTCGCTATTGCCACCGGCATCGAGGAGCACGCGAACTACGCCGTGGACTTCATCGAGGCCACGCGCTGGATCAAACAAAACCTGCCGCACGCGCTGGTGTCGGGCGGCGTGTCGAACGTGTCGTTCTCGTTCCGCGGCAACAACCCGGTGCGCGAGGCGATCCACTCGGTGTTCCTGTATCACGCGATCCAGGCCGGCATGAGCATGGGCATCGTCAACGCCGGGCAACTGGCGGTGTACGAGGACATCCCGGCCGATCTGCGCGAGCGCGTCGAGGACGTAGTGCTGAACCGCCGGCCGGACGCGACCGAGCGGCTGCTGGAAATTGCGCCCAACTACGCCGGTAAGGGCGAAAAGGCCAAGGGCCCGGACCTCGCCTGGCGCGCCCTGCCCGTGGCCGAGCGTCTGAAACACGCGCTGGTGCACGGGCTCGACGAGTTCGTCGCCCAAGACACGGAAGAAGCACGCCGACAGGCCGCACGCCCGATCCAGGTCATCGAGGGCCCGCTCATGGACGGCATGAACGTCGTCGGCGACCTGTTCGGCGCCGGCAAGATGTTCCTGCCGCAGGTGGTGAAGTCCGCACGCGTGATGAAAAAGGCGGTGGCCGTGCTCGTGCCCTACATCGAGGCCGAGAAATCCGCCGGCACGCGCAGTGCCGGCCGCATCCTGATGGCAACCGTCAAGGGCGACGTGCACGACATCGGCAAGAACATCGTCGGCGTGGTGCTCGCCTGTAACAACTACGAGGTCATCGATCTCGGCGTGATGGTGCCGGCAGCGAAGATTCTCGAAGAGGCGAAGAAACATAACGCCGACATCATTGGCCTCTCCGGCCTCATCACACCCTCGCTCGAGGAGATGGCGCACGTCGCGCACGAGATGAAGCGCGAGGGGTTCAAGGCGCCGCTGCTCATCGGCGGCGCCACCACCTCGCGCGCGCACACCGCGGTCAAGATCGCGCCGAACTATGACAACCCGGTGATCTGGGTCAAGGACGCCTCGCGCGCTGTCGGCGTCGCCGGCAGCCTGCTCTCCGACACGCTGCGCGCCGGGTTCCTGGCGAAGCATCAGGCGGAGTACAACGAGGTGCGCAAGCGCCACGCCGGCAAAACCACCGGTGCGAAGTTACTGACGCTTTCACAGGCGCGCGCGAACAAGGTGAAGATCGACTGGACGCGCCACACCCCACCGCGCCCGCCGCGTTTGGGCGCGCAAGTACTCAAGAACTATCCACTCGACGAGATCGCGCGTTACATCGACTGGACGCCGTTCTTCATCACCTGGGAGTTGCACAGCAAATTCCCGGCGATCCTCTCCGACCCCAAGGTCGGCGCCGAGGCCACGCGCCTCTACAACGACGCGCAGGCGATGCTTAAGCAGCTCATCGAGAACCGGCAGATCCGCGCCAACGGCGTAATTGGATTATTTGCCGCGAACAGCGTCAATGACGACGACATCGAAGTGTACACCGACGATACGCGCGCGCAGGTCTGGACCACGCTGCACACGCTGCGCCAACAGGATGAAAAGCCCGCTGGCAAGCCGAACCGCGCGCTCGCCGATTTCATTGCGCCGAAGGATTCGGGCGTGAAGGACTATATCGGCGCATTCGCCGTCACCGCCGGCCTCGGCGTGGACGGGCTGGTGAAGAAATACGAAGCCGCGCACGACGACTATCGCGCGATTCTGGTCAAGGCGCTCGCCGACCGCCTGGCCGAGGCCTTCGCCGAGCGTCTGCACGAGCGCTGCCGCAAGGAATTCTGGGGCTACGCCAAGGATGAACACCTCGACAACGACGCGCTCGTTCGCGAGGACTATATAGGTATCCGTCCCGCGCCTGGCTATCCCGCCTGCCCCGATCACACCGAGAAGGCACTGCTCTTCAAACTGATCGAGGCCGAGAAGAATGCCGGCGTGCAGCTCACGGAGAGCTTCGCCATGTGGCCGGCGGCGTCCGTCTCCGGCTTTTACTTCTCGCACCCGGAGGCGCGCTATTTCGCGGTCGGCAGTCTGGCGAAGGACCAGATCGAAGACTATGCCCGACGTAAGGGCATGGATCTCACCATGGTCGAGCGCTGGCTGTCACCCAACCTCGGTTACGAACCCGATGAGCGTTGACGCGCCAAGCGACCTCGCCGCGCGCGTGGTCGAGCTCGAAACCCGCGTCGCGTTTCAGGACCAGACCGTCCAGGAACTGAACGAGACCGTTATCCTCCAGCAACGGGAAATAGACAACCTTACCCGGGAACTCGAAACCCTCCGAGGTCGCCTGCGCGGGCTCGCGCCTTCGCCTGTGGTGCCGCCAGACGAGGAAACTCCGCCGCCGCACTATTAAGACATCTCAACGCCGCCGGACGTAGTAGTAGAACTTGCCGTCGCGTTCTTCGCTCGCCACGAGCTTGTTATGTGTGCGCGCGCACCAAGCTGGTATATCCATTTTTGAACCCACGTCTGTTGAGATGACTTCGAGCACCTGACCCGACTGCATCTGCTTCACGGCGCGGTTGGTCTCGACCATCGGCACCGGGCAGCACTGGCCGGAGGTGTCGATGGTACGATCGGATTTGATGCCGCTCATACGGATATCTCCCGTTGTCCTGAAAACAGCGGCGCGAGTCGCGCCAAGCACGCATCCTCGTCAGTAAACAGCCAGGCGATCAGACCGCGCGAAACGGCGCGCTCGATGTTGCCGGCATTGTCATCCACCAGCAGCGCTTCGCGCGGGTGCACACCCAGGTCGGCGACGACGTCGTCGAACAGCGATGCGTCGGCCTTGCCCTTGCCGAGGCGGTAGCTGATGTAAAGTCGGTCGAACTCGCGGAAGAAATGGTCGCGCGCATCGAGCCGGTCGAGCCAGTCGATCTGGTCGCTCAACAATGCGCAGCGGATGTTCCTCGCTCGCAAGTCGTGCACGAGCTGAAGCATGTGCGGGCGCAGCCGGAAGCGCGCCAGCACGTCCGCGCGCACCTCGTCGTCGCTCTCGCGAAAGCTGATGTGCGCGCGCAGTGCCCGCCAGAAGTCCGCTTCGCCGCCGCGTCCGATGATGAAACCGCTGCCGTAGATGGCGTCGTGACAGGCCTGGAGCACCCGGGTTTCGTCGAGGCCGTTGCGCGCGGCCAGCGCGCGCAGGCCTTGATGGAAGCCTTCCTCGGCGATTACGCCACCAAAGTCGAACAGCACTGCGCGCGGCGGCTCAGGCATCCATCGTCTCCCGGCTGACGACCCGCGGCCAGCGGTCGTGCAGCGCGCGCTGCGCGGGTTCCGTCGGCACCCGCGTGACGACGTACACGCGTTGCTCTTCGCCGTACGTGGCGACAAGGCCCTGGAGCCATTGGCCGGCGTCGAGCCGGTACCAGTGCGAATGACCGGCGTGGTCCTTCTCCATGAATTCCTCGATTACAAGGCGTACCGCCTGGGGGTCGTAACGATCCCAGCGCCCCTGTTTGATCGAATCGAGCCGCGCCCAACCGCCGGGCGGCAGCGTCCCCGTTTGCTCCTCGCGCCGTCCCCAGGGCAGCAGCATGTGTCCGCCATCGCGCTGCAATACCGGCAGCGCCGCCTTCGGGTTAGGGAAATAGCTCGTCACCGTTTTGCCTTCATGTTTGTATTTCGCGCCGCCACACACGGTCAAAGTTTCTCATACAACGCGAGAATTTCCGGCAGCGCCTCGGCCATGTGGTCGAAACGGTGCGAGCCGCCGGGATAGACGATGATTTTTCCGCACCCGCGGTAGTAGCTCTGCGCGACACGGTAATCCAACAGCTCGTCGCCCTCGTCGAGCAATAGCAGCGTCGGAACGCCGGCCTCGCAATGTGCGTGCTTCACGCGCGCGAATGCACGCACCTGCGTCTCGGTCAACACGTAGTGTTCGCCCGTGGCCTCGTTCACGTTCGGGCCGACAACGTCGAGCAGATCCACATCCGGATGGATGCCGGGGTTGATCAACACCATGCCGGCGTTCAGCTCCGCCGCCAGATGCCGCGCCCAGAAGCCACCCAAGGAGCTGCCGACGAGCAGCAGCTTCTTGTCATCCGGATGTTCGCGACGTACGCGCGCAAAATAGTCGCGCAGGAAGCCCGGTGCTTTATCGGGGTCGTGCGTGGGGTAAGTGGGGGAAAAAACCGTGAGGTCCGACAGGTTCTGTCTGAGCCACGTGGCCTTGCCGGAGGTGCCGCCGCTGTTGAAGCCGTGCAGGTAAACGATCACGCAAACCCCTGATTGTTCCGTCCGGGGTCGATGAGCGGCGGCTTTGGCGCGCCCGCCGGCCCGGCCCTTTCAAGGGTCATATCTTATCTTAAGTACACGCGGCACATTCGGTGCCGTCGTTCGTTTCAGGAACAAGGAGAGAGACATGGCTGCATCTGCCACCAAAACCGTTATGAGACTGCTCGCGCTCATGGCGGCCGTCGCATTGAGCGCCTGCGTCATCATTCCCTCGTCGTACGAAACCCAGGCGTTCGGCAAATCGAAGAAATTCGCCGTGGTGTCCGTGTTCGCGTCGCCGGAGATCAGCTCCGGCTCCGGTACCGGCTCCGGCATCGGCTTCACGGTCTCGGGGCTGATCAAGGCGGTCTCGGACGAGTCCGGCTACCACAACGACGCCGACAAGATCCTCGCCGACACCTCGCCGCAAATTCTCAAGGATATCGGCAGCAGCCGGCATTACACGCTGGTTCCGGCCAGGACCGTGCTCGACCATAAGGCCTATCGCGCGGCCGAGGCCGAGGACACCGGCATCCCGCTCGGTTTCGGCAAGAAGTGGCTGGTGGCGCCGGGCTATAAGTTCATCAAGTCCGAGGACAAGCTCGGCAAACTCGCGCGCGAACTCAACGTGGACGCGGTCATGGTCGTGACCCTGCACTACTCCGCCGGTTTCACCGGCGCCCAGGTCGGCGGACTCGTCGCCGGTGGCACACACAGCGGCAAAGTCATGCTGACGGTGTACGCCGTGGATCGCAACGGCAAGGTGGTTTGGAAGGACGGTGCCGACGCCAGTTCCGACAACAGCATCGGCGGCATCGGCGAATCGGTGAACTTCACGCGCCTGCATCCGCTGCTGATCGAGGCCACGCGCAACGCCACGAAGAAACTCATGGAGAACGTAAACAGCAAGGTCGCGTCGCTGTAGTCCTTTTGGTTCTCTCCTCATCCCGCCGGGTGGGTGCCCGGCGGGTTTTTTTGTTTGGCGCCAAAGAACGGGCGGCTTACTGGATATTCAGGATCTTCATCGCCTTGGCGAGCGTGTCCACCGACTCCTGATGCCGCCCCTGCTGATGCAGACTCTCGCCCTCGGCGCGCAACTGTTTGGCCTCGGCAAGCTGCGCTGCACCGATCGCGGGCTTTGCCTTCAGCGCCTGGTCGATCTTTTTCATATCCTGCGGGCAGTGAAAGGCAAAGGCGCCGCCCGACATCAGCAATAAACCCAAGCCTGCAATCGACAACCGGATTTTCATGTCCTGCCCTCCTGTGGAGTTGAGCGGTTTCAGCATACGGCAATGCCATAAACACGTTCCATCCGGATTTTATTTTTCCCGACGATTGACGCATCCGCGATGCGGGTATACATGCGATGCGCTATGTTACGCGCCAATCAGGCACCGCGGAGCATGGCATGACCCGGCTTTTTTCCGAATTCAAACTGCGCGAACTCTCCTTCCGTAACCGCGTGTTCGTCTCGCCCATGTGCCAGTACTCGGCCACCGACGGCGTACCGAACAACTGGCATCTCGTTCATCTGGGCTCACGCGCCGTCGGCGGCGCGGGTCTGGTGATGGTCGAGGCCAGCGGCGTCTGCCCGGAAGGACGCATCTCACCGCTCGATCTCGGCCTGTGGAACGACACGCAGCGCGATGCCTTCAAGCCGATCGTGCAATTCATAAAAGAACAGGGCGCGGTCGCGGCGATCCAGTTGGCGCACGCCGGGCGCAAGGCCTCGGTGGACGCGCCGTGGAATGACGGCAAGGCGCCGGATAAAGGCTGGGTACCGCTCGCGCCCTCTGCCCTGCCCTTTTCTCCCGACAGCCCCATGCCACGCGCGCTGACGAAAGATGAAATTGCCTCTGTCGTGCGCCAGTTCACCGACAGCGCGCAGCGCGCGCTCGACGCCGGCTTCGACGTGGTCGAGGTGCACATGGCCCACGGCTATCTGCTGCACGAATTCCTGTCGCCGCTCACGAACCGGCGCGACGATGACTATGGCGGTAGCCTGGAGAACCGCATGCGCCTGCCGCTCGCAGTCGCCAAAGCCGTGCGTGACTTGTGGCCGAAGCACTTGCCGGTGTTCGTGCGCATCTCGGCGACGGATTGGGTGGACGGCGGCTGGGATCTGGCCCAATCGGTCGAGCTCTCGAAACGCCTGAAGGAAATCGGCATCGACCTGATCGACTGCTCCAGCGGCGGGCTCACGCCGGACGCGCAAATCCCCGCCGCGCCCAACTTTCAGGTGCCGTTCGCAACCGAGATTCGCAAGAAGGCGAACATCGCCACCGGCGCCGTCGGACTCATCACCGAGCCGCACCAGGCCGAGGAGATTATTTCGAACGGCTTGGCGGACGTGGTGCTGATGGCGCGCGAATTCCTGCGCAGCCCTTACTGGCCACTGCACGCCGCGCGCCGGCTGAACGCGGAGATCGCCTGGCCGAGACAATATTTGAGAGCGAAACCATAGATGCCGCCATTTCGGGGTTTATCCGGCCGCGCATGTTGACCTGCATCAACGAAATCGGGCCCGGCAAGGTCGAAGCTTAAGCGTCTGAAGTGATCGCCCGTCTTTCTGCCTGAAGGAGGACAACCATGGACGCAGCAGCTGGAACCGATGTGGCAAAAGAAAAACTGGTCAAGGATTTCAAGGCCGTGGTCGCGGATACCGAGGAACTGCTCAAGGCAACCGCCAGTTTGACCGGCGACAAGGTTGCCGCCGCGCGCGCCCGGGCCGAGGAAAGCCTGACGGCGGCCAAGCAACGGCTCGCCGATATGGGTGAGGACTTGGTCGACAAAACCAAGGCCGCCGCGCGCAAGACCGATGAGTTGGTGCATGAGCACCCGTGGTCAGCGGTCGGCATCGGCGCAACGGTGGGGTTTCTGCTCGGCATGCTGATCAGCCGTCGCTAGCGGCGATGAGCGACTCCGAAAGCAGCGCTGGCCACGCCACGGGCCTGCTGGCGTCGTTGCAGCGGCTGCTCGCGACCCTGATCGAGATCGTGCAGACGCGGGTGGCGATCGTCGCCACCGAGTATGAAGAAGAGCGCGAGCGCATCCGCGAACTGGTCGTCTTCGGCTTCCTCGCGCTGTTCTTCGTCAGCCTCGGGGTCGTGCTGCTTACGCTGTTCGTGGTCATGCTGCTCTGGGAAACCCATCGCCTGTACGTGATGGGCGGTTTCGCCCTGTTGTACCTCGGGCTCGGCGTCGCGGCTGTGGTCTTCCTGCGTCGGCGGCTGAAATCCCGGCCCAGACTGTTCGCCACCACCCTGGCGGAATTCGCCAAGGACCGGGACCAGCTGACGCCTCCCCAAACATGAACACGCTGGCAACCGTCGCGCGCCGCCGGGCGGCGCTGGTGGAACAGGCAGCGGCGCAGCGCGGTGCGCTCGGCCGTCTGGTCGAACCGTGGCGCAAACCGCTGGCGCTCGCGGACCGCGGGATCGAGATCGTCCGGCGCCTGCGCGCGCATCCGTTCGCCGTCGCGACCGGCGTTGCACTGCTCGTCTGGCTGGGGCGCGGCAGGCTGAGCGGATGGACAGGGCGCATCTTGGCGGTGTGGCAACTTTATTCATCCCTGCGAAGCCCGCGCCAGAAAAATCGCGCCTGATCGCCCTTCCCGAAAACAGCATCTTGCCGAGCGAGTTGAAAAACGCCACGGATAGCATTTTTTAACAAACTGATAGACTGGCGCGATGGATTTCAATCTCACACCGCTCCTGCACCTGCTCGCGGCGCTGGCGGCCGGCGGGCTGATCGGCCTCGAACGCAGCCACCACGGCCGGCCCGCGGGCTTCCGCACCCACGCGCTGGTCTGCCTCGCCTCGGGCGCGCTCATGCAGTTGCCGGCACTGCATGTCACGGATATCGACGCCGGTCGCCTGGCGCAGGGCATCATGACCGGTATCGGCTTCCTCGGGGCCGGCGTGATCATGAAGGAACGCCTGTCGATCCGCGGCCTCACCACCGCCGCCTCGATCTGGATCACGGCGGCGATCGGCATCCTGCTCGGACTCGGACACTACGTCATCGGCGGCGCCGTGACCGCACTTACGCTCAGCGTGCTGGCGTTGTTCCGCTGGATCGAGGTGCGCATGCCGACGCAGCACTACGCGCGCCTGGAAGTGAAGACCCGTGCCAAGGTTCGCGTGCCGCTCGATGACGTACTCGCGCTCGCGCGCCAACACGGCTGCGAGCCGGCCAATCCGAATTACGCCCTGCAGGATGACGGCAAGACGTTCGCCTACGACGTGGTCCTCACCACCGGCAACTGGGATAATTACCGGTTGCTGGCCGACGCGCTCGCGGACAATCCGAAAATTCCGGAATTCAAGATCAGCCCGGCGAGCCAGTAGCGTCGGCCGGCCGCTGCCCCAAATTTTTCTACTTCGTGCCCGCCGCGGCCTGCAATGCCTTGAGGTCGGCGATTACCTCGCGGCTGTGGGTCGTGGGATCGACTTCGCGGTAAATCCGGGCGATGCGTCCCTGCGGGTCGATGAGGAAAGTGTGGCGACGCGCGAACTTGAGCGGCCACACGCCCCAGAGCGCGCCGTAGCGTTTCGCCACCACCCCGTCAGGATCGACCAGCAACGGAAACGGCAGGCTGTATTTCTTCGCGAATGCGGCATGGCTCTCGCGGGAGTCGATGCTGACGCCAAGGATGTCCGCGTCTAGCCGCTGCACCGCCGCATAGTCGTCGCGGAACTTGCAGGCCTCGGTGGTGCAGCCCGGGGTGTCGTCCTTGGGGTAGAAATAGAGCACCACCCAGCGCTGGCGATGGTTCGCGAGGGTTCGCGCTACGCCGTTCTGGTCCACCAGCGAGAAATCCGGGGCCGGACTGCCGACCGTCATTTCCTTCTCCTCGGCCTGGGCCGTGGCGCTATCGAGACCGAGCGCGAGGATGCCCAGGCCCATCAACAGCGAAGCGGCAATCTTTACAAGGCGGCGCATGCCCGTACCTGGGTTAATGCCGTATTTCCAAAGTCTGATCCCGGCACGCGCGCCTATCAAGGCCCGGGGTTTTGAATCTCTGCAATATTTGTGGGGCCGCTATTTGGTTTTCTGATGCGCGGCGTGCAGCGCGCGCTCGCGCGCCGCGACCTGCGTGGCGCGCGGGACGTGCAGCAGATCGGCGACCTTGTGCACCAGCGTGCGCTCGAAGCGGTCGATCTCGCGGTCGGCGGACGCCACCTGCCACATGAGCTCGATCACGTGCTCCTTCTGCGCGGCGGTGAAGTGCTGGTTGATGAGCGCGGTGAACTGGTAATAATCCGTAGCCCCCGTCGCCTCGGCCTCCGCCAGGCGCAGCAACGAGTCGGTTTCCTCGGCGGTGAGGTCGAATTTCTCCCGAATCGCGGTGGTCACCGCGTGCCGCTCGGCCTCCTTGATCTCGCCGTCCATGCGCATGACCTCGAACAGCAGCGCGGCCGTGGCCACGCGCAGCGCGTGCTGCGCGCCTTCGCCCTGCTCTTTGCCCGTCGGGCGGATGTGGTGGTCGAAGAATTGCTTGAGGTTTTGCAGCATGGGGCGCGGATTTTACCGCAGCGGGGCCGTTCAAACCCGCAGGCTGCCTGAAATTCTGGTATAGTGGGGCCCGGTCGATCGCACGACCGCCCGCTTATCGTCTGTCTCTCCACCCCACTCCCGCCTGCCGGGCCTGGATGGCGAACGTTTCGGCAATTTCAGGCCGACGGTCCCCGTTGCGACGGGCCCCTTCACCGACACGAGGACTTTGCATGTTGACCTTGTTCGTAGGCAATTTGTCTCCCGACACGCGCGAGGCCGATCTGCGCGAGCTGTTTGCGCCGTACGGCACCGTGCGCGGGCTCAAGCTCGCGACCGACGTCTTCAGCGGCAAGTGCCGCGGCATCGGCTTTGTCGATATGGAGGGCCACGAGGCACGTGCCGCCATCGCCGGGTTGAACGGCAAGACCTTCAAGGACCGATCGCTCAAGGTCGCCCAGGAACGCCCCGAGGCGCAGCGCCGCGGCGGCCGGTCGCGGCGCTAAGCCCATGGCCGAGCCGAAAATTGCCACGACCCTGGCGCCGGTGTTCGCAGTGACCAGCGTCGAGAAGACCCACGCCCCCGACGGCGGATCGGACCAGGACTGGTACCGCTATGTGCTCACCAGCGGCCGCTCCACCATCACCGGACATCGGCGCGGGTCAGCCAAGTGTGTGCACGCCTACGCCAGCGAGTGCGCCGACCAGTTGAACACGCGCGCCGCGCTCGGCCAGTCGATCTGGAACCCGCGCGGGCGCAAACCCGGCGCGGCCGCCAAGTAGTAATGCAAAAAAAAGACCCCGCCAAGTGGCGGGGTCTCATACAAACCTGCTTCGGCAACGCGCGTGGCGTTGCCGTAGGTCGAAGCCTAGGCCGGCTGTACGTCCGCGGCCGACGGCCCCTTCGGGCTCTGCTCCAGACGGAACGTCACCTTCTGACCCTCAGCCAGCGACTTGAAGCCGCTGCCGGCGATCGCGGAGTGATGCACGAACACATCCTTGCCGCCGTCGCTCGGGGTGATGAAGCCGAAACCCTTGGCGTCGTTAAACCACTTCACAGTTCCTGTAATCACGAAAATACCTCGGTAGATTGAGTTGATATGAGCTGCAGCTCATTCCTGAACGTGGCACTTCGGGAGTAACTTCCATGAAGGAGGAACTGCCGGACTGACGAAGAGGAGCGTTCTGCAACGCCCGGCCACTATACCCGAACCCGTGGGGAATACCACCGTTATTTTCACACGCCGGCTGGTCGTTTTCGGCTGTCTACCGTGCATTAGCAGGCTTGATTGGACTACCACAGGCAGTGCGCCGAGGATGGCCAATGCGCATCTATTCCTCGGCGCGCCCTCTCCGCTGTTGCAAAACACCGGCCGTTCCGTAACCCGCTTAATGCTCCACCCCGTGACGCACGTCACAAGGACAGGCACATGGAACAATTCACTATTGATCCGCAGGAAACCGAAACCTCCGGCCGCGACGTCAGCGACCGCCAGCTGGAACTGGCAGACCAGCGCTGGTGCCGCGACAAATCCCTGGCGCTGGCCCAACTCGAAGGCGCCGATTTCAACGACGAGCATTGGGCCGTGGTTATTTTCCTGCGCCGGTATTATCTGGAGTACGGCTTGCCGATTGCGGCGCGGGTAACCGCCAAGGCGCTCAAGGAACACTTCGCCGGCCAGGGCGGCAACAAGTATCTGCACCGGCTGTTCGCCGGCGGCCCGGTGACGCAAGGCAGCCGGCTCGCCAGCCTACGCACCCCTGCGTACGCCACCGACCCGTCGTTCGGCACCAGCTATTAATCTTTCTTAAGAAGCACTCCATGAACCATGACACGATAGTAATTCAAGCACCCACTCTCAGCCTCGCCGCCACCAACTTGGTTGCGATGGATTACATGCCGCGCGACCAGGAACAAAGCCGCCGACTCCACGAGCCGACGTGCATGATCAACAGCATTGACCCAATCACCGGCCACGACATCGGGAATGTGACCGGCCATCCGCACCTCACCGATGGCATCCTGACCGTCTACTTCATCGCGCAACTCGTCCGGCAGCGTCATCCCGAAGCCGAGGCCAACGGCATTGGCTGGACCAGCCGGGCGCTGGGGCTCTAGTACGCCATCGCGCAGGTCGTTTGCCCGTCGGTCCGTTTCTCCGGTCGCGCGCTTGAATGCGTCGGCTGAAGCGACTTGTCAGTCTCCCGCCACGGTAGCCCACGGGCTGCACCCTTGGCCATTGCTCGACGCTAAAATGCTTCGCCGCCTCGCCGCGTCAACCCCGATCCACTTCCGGATGCTGTCCACGCGCGGGCCACCACTTCAAAAGCGCGAGACCCGCCACCGCGGAAAAAACGGATGCCAGGAAGATTCCCAGTTTGGCGCTGTCCAGCAGACTCTCGTTGAAGGCCAGTTTGGCGATAAACAGCGCCATCGTGAAACCGATACCGGCGAGCAGGCCGCCACCCGCCAGCAACCTCCAACTGAGATCCGCCGGGCGGATCGCAAGATTCGAACGCACTGCCAGCCAACTGAAGGTCAGGACACCGATGGGTTTGCCAAGGGCGAAGCCGACAAATACCGCCACCGCGACGGAATTGCCGAGATCGCCCACCGATAGCGGCAACCCGGCGTTGGCGAATGCGAAGAGCGGCACAATGACAAAACCGACCCACGGGTGCAGCACGATCTCCAACCGTTCGACCGGAGACAAGGCCTCGCGTGCGGCGACCTCAGCCACCTGCAATGTCTTCCGGTCCTTTGTGTGACCGCTGCCGACGTCGCCGGCCGGGTGCGCGACGACCTGGCCCAGGATGGCATATAAACGCTCGTCGCTGACCCATCTGCGGGCCGGCGTCATCAATCCGAGGATCACCCCGGTGATCGTTGCGTGGATCCCGGACGCATCCACCGCGAGCCAGATGAAGCCGCCCACCAGCAAGTAGAGCGGAAAACCCCGGAAACCGATCAGCGCCATAACGCGCACAACGGCGACACCCAGTGCACCCAGGACGAGTGCGCCCCAGACAATATGACTGCTGTAACCGATGGCCACGACCAGAATGGCGCCGATGTCATCAACGATTGCGAGCGACAGCATGAACACGCGCAGGCTTTGGGGAATGCGCGGTCCCAGCAGCGCCAGACAACCGATGACAAATGCGGTGTCGGTGGCCATGACCGTGCCCCAACCGTGCTGGCCGGGCTGGCCCCATTGCAGCATCAGATACAACGCCGCCGGCACGAGCATGCCGCCCAGCGCCGCCGCAATGGACAGCGCAGCCACGCGCGGATTCTGGAGCTCGCCCAGAACCAGTTCTCGCTTCAGCTCCAGCGCGACGAGAAAGAAAAACAACGTCATCAGACCGTCATTGATCCAATCCCTCAACGAACGGCCGAACTCGAATGCGCCGATCTGAAGACCTACCTGGGTTTCCCAGACGTCAAGGAAGACGCGCGCCCATGGCGAGTTGGATAGAACGAGCGCGGCAACGGCGGAAAACAAAAGAATGGCGCCGCCGGCGGACTCGATGCGCAGGAACCGTGAAAACGGTTCCGTCAACCGGTCGACGAACTCCTTCGGCAATCGAGTGATCATTGTATTTGCCTGTCGATCTTCACTCATAGCAAGAGGACTAATTGCTTTCCATGTGGCAATCGGGGTCAGGCCCCAATTGTCCCGATATTAGCGAGAACTGTGCTCTGATCTAACCCGCGCCGAAAGTTCTCGCTGGCGCCGGGAAAACCGTGGCTTGTCCCCGACGCTGCGTACCCGTCGTCTATGCTTGGCCAAGAGACAGACACAACGGAGATCAGCCATGCGATACCCAATCGTCATTGTACTGGCGTTGGGCCTGAGCGGTTGCGGAGCCGAAGTCACCGGCACCGCGGCCGTCGTCGGCGCGGCCAAGGTCAAAGAAGCCGAACAGGCGCAGAAACAGCAGGAACAGATTAAACAACAACTGGGAGCTGCCGCTGAGCTTGAACGCCAGCGACTTAAAGCAGCGGCCGAGGAACAGTAGCCGGTCTATGCGTCAGTTGAAAAACTTTGCCCACGCCGGCATCTCCGGCGGCGAATCGAACGCCCCTTTCAGTTGGCGGAACGATCGGACAAGCTTGATGTAGTCGCCATAGTCTCGTCCGTGGTAGTAAAGAGAAGGCGCCCGGTAGCTGATGGTATAGAGTCCGGTTTTGTCGACAAAGCCGTGGGTGGCGATGCGTATCCTGAGTCCATCGTCATTTTTGAATTCCATCGCCAATAAAAAACCCGGCTTGCCGTTGAGCTGGGCCGGGGTGTTGCTCAACACCTTCAGCCGCTCCAGCCCGGTACGCTTGCGCAGATCGGAGACATAGAGATCCGCGGCCTCGAGCGGCAACATGTTGGCCGTGCTCTTTTTCTTGATGGTCGGGAAAGCGGTGTCCGGATAGCGGCGCGTGACGGTGATCGCATGGATGCCTGTACCGTCCTTTGAAGCCCTCATTTGCTCCAACAGGACGGTCTGCTCCTTGTCGTCGATCATGAGCCGGTCCCAGGTATCGGCGCTGGCGGTCCTGTTCCATCCCTCCGGCACGGTGAATTCGAAGCTGGTCGATTTTGCGACCTTGTTCACCTGGTCGGTCATGGTCCAATAGGGCGTGGGTGCGCATCCGCCGAGGGCGGCTAACAGCACCAGGAGCGCTGGAATTTTTCTGGTCATCGGGCCCTCTGTCAATTGAGCGAACTCACGTACTGCTGCACGTAGGCCCTGTCGCGGGCATTCTTGGGCGCGAGGCCCAGATACTTGTTGAAATACTGCCGCGCCAGCCCCTTGTTGCCGGTCTTCATGTAATACATTCCAAGGCCCTTATAGGTGGGCGCGAAACCGGGCGCCAGTTTTTCCGCCGTCTGATAGGCCTTCAGCGCCTTGTCGGTATCGTTTTTTTCGTCGCGACGGAGGTAGGCCTCGCCGAGATAGTAATACCCGGCGGCGGGGTAGTAGCGGCGCAAGCTGTTGTCTTCCATCACCAGAATGACGCCCTTGAACCGGTCCTGGCTCACATCCTTGCGCAGGACTTCGAGACGCATCGGTTGAATGACGCGGTTATATTCTTCCGTGCCCACACGGCCACCGCCCCTGTGTTTCGCGGACAGTTCCTTGAACGTTTCGATGCGTTCGACCAGTTGCGGGTGGGACGAAAAGAAATAGGGCTCCTCGATGTTCAGCGTTTTGACCTCATCGGCGAGGCGCCGAAAGACCTTGTGCGCCTCGCCGGGGTGATACCCGGCCTTGACCATTCTTGCGTACCCTCTCTGGTCGGCTTCCCGTTCGAGGTCGCGGGAGAATCCGCTAATGGATGAAATCGCAGCCAGGCTGGAAAAGGGGATGCCGGATACCGCGAAGGCGGAGACATTTTTCGTCGATACGCGCTGCTGGAAGCCGTGCCGCTCGACGAAATGCGCGGCCTCGTGACCCAAGACGGCCGCCAGTTGAGCTTCGTTCTCGATTCTCGCCAGCAAACCGATGTTGAAATAAATGCTGCCGTTCGGCAGCGCAAAAGCATTGAGCTGGGTGGAATCGTAAAGGTGGACCTTGATCTTGCCCTTGAACTCCGGATACAGGCGGTTCATTACGTTCTGCAAATAGGCGGACGCGCGCGGGTCTTCGTATATCTGACCGCTGCGCTCGATGGCGGTGTCGAATCCGCTGGCCTCATGCCACAACCTGTGTTCATTTTCCTTCAGGTTGGCCGTATCGCCAGCATTGGCGAAGGATGTAACACCACCGGTGGTGGCGCAACCGCTGACAACAACCGATATCAGCACGAGCCCGATAATTCTGGCGATGTCGATTCCGCTCATGGCCGGTGATCTCCCCTTAACTTAAAGAAGCACGATCTGCTGCGCGGCGTCCTACTTCGCGTAGGCATTGCGATAACTCTCTATGCCTGGATACCACTCGAAGATGGCGTTAACCATCTTGGCGGCGTCCTCCGGATCGCGCAGATTGGTGCTGTCTGTGCGGTAGTTGCTGTTCATCCACAACAAATCTCCGGTCCGGAGGTCGACCATTCCGACATGGATATACGAATGACCCAATTCCGGCGCCGGACCGGTGAAGATGTTGACGATGGGAATGTTGCCAACGATCGCCCGTGCCTTGCGCCCGGTGGTGGATACGACGTCGCGTCCGTAAACCATGATGGCGGCATCGGCCCCGGTCTGATCGGCCACCGCGCGCAGGCCGGGGCCGATGGAGTAGTCGAAACGCCGGATCTTGTGTCTCCACGAGTCGCCGCCGTTTCGCGAGGCGGTATTGACCACCAGCTTATAGAGTGCAAGATGCTCGTCGACGTTGCCGGCGGTGGTTCCCGAAAATTTCGGCGCCGTCGCCTCTCTCATGTTCTGCTGCTTTTTTATCGCCGCCGACAGGGCCTTGAACACGTTCCGGCCGGCCTCCTGGCTCCATTCCGGTACTTTCTCCTCCACCCCGCCGGCGGTTACCTCCACCACCTCGATATTCGCCGGCAGGACCATTACCTTCTTGGGCAGCGAAGGATTACTCAACAACCATTTGTAATGTACCCAATGGGGTGTATCGGCCGCTTGCACCGTAAGCGGTGCGGCGACAAGCGTTATCGAGATAGCCAGTGAGACCAGCGGCTTGCGGATAGACACGTCTCGTTCCCCCTGTGACCGTGACGGGCTTATACCAACAATATATAAGCACATATTATTTAGATCAGCACAAAGCGCAGACCGGCTATCCCATGCGCGCTGCCGTGTATCGGATAGTCGATTCATGTACGTTACCGCTCCCGCGGAGTCCAGTACTGGATACGTCTATGGGACCGCCCTGCCCCAAACCGCGAACACCGGATCGGAGAACGCCATCTGTTTGGCGTAGGCGTCATCCGCCGGCCGCGGCCAGTCGCGTAGGGATTCGGTCCCGAGCGCGGTGAAGCCGCCGGCGCGGCGGAAGTAATCGAGCACAAGGCCCATGCGCTCGAACGCATGCAGCATCGGCCAGACCTGGATCGCCTTGGGCGGGAACCAGCGATCGGAGAACGTGACCACGAACGGTGCGCCGGGCTTGAGCACGCGGCGCACGGAGCGGAACACGTCGTGCGGCTGGATCAGGTACTCGACCGAGGCGGTGCAGACCACGGCGTCGAACTCCCCGTCCGCGAACGGCAGCTCCGGGTTGCCGTTGAGGTCGTGCACGACATGCGCGGACAGGCGCGGGTTCTGTCCCATCTCTTCGGCGTTGAGGCCGAGACCGGTGACATCGAGGTCGATTTCCGGCAAATGCGACACCCAACTGCTCATGAGGTCGAGCACGCGCATGCCGGGTTTGAGAACGCGCGCATATATATTGGTGATGTGCCCGCGCGCGGTCGCGTCCAGATGCTGCACCAGACGCGACTGGGCGTTAGCGCCCGCTTCGCCATACAGCGGGCGCGGTTATTTCCGGCTGCTGACTTGCTTGTCGAGCCAGGCCTCGAACTGGTCGAGTTCCTGATTGAGATATTTCTGGTCGCCGTAGACCTGCGCCACCACCACGATACCCTGCGCGCGTCCGAGGAGATGCAGCGCGAGTCCGGCGGCGTCCTTGTGGCCCAGTGCCTTGAGCTGCGCGGCGAGCCAATCGCGAAACAGGTCGAACATCTTGCGCGCCTTGGCCTTGAGTGCCGGCTGGGCCTTGCCGAGCTCGATGTTAAGCGAACCCATCGGGCAGCCGTAACGCGCGAGGTCCTTGCCGGAACCGCGCACCATTTGAATGAAGCGCCGCAGCCGGGCGCGCGCGTCGGCAAACTCCCGGTCCCAGTCCGCGAGCATCGCGCGGATATGCTCGATGCGGTAGTCCACCACCGCCGCGAGGATGTCGTCCTTGGTCTTGAAGTGGTAGTAGAAGTTGCCGCGCGGGATCGCGGCGGCCTCGGCGATGTCGCTGAACGAGGTCTGGTTGTAGCCGCGCTGGTAAAACAGCCGGTTTGCGGTCTCGACGATCTGCTGACGGCTGACTTCGCCCTTCTCGGCCATGGACATCATTATAATCACCCCACCCGCTCAGGCGATGGGCCGCGCCATCCGCATCGGCCGGATTTCGCGCGCCGCCATCTCGCGCACCTGCGCCCGCACCGCTTCGCGCCAGCTGACGCGCGGGCGATAGCCGAGACGCTTGCTGGCCTCGACGTTGGAGACGTTCACCTCTTCCAGCAGGTGCACGATCGAGCGCGTCACTAGCGGCTCCCAGGGCACGAATAGATCGAGTTTTTCCATGAGCCAGCTGAAGGGATAGGCGAGCGCGAACGGTACGCTGAAATGCGGCTTGGGGTAGCCGAATTCGTCGTGCAGCAATTCGATTACCTCGCGCGTCCTCGGAACCTCCGGCCCGACGATGTTGAACGCTTCATAACCGGACAGCCCCGGCGCCGTCGCCGCGAGGGCAAACGCCTCGCCCACATCGCGCCCGTCCACGATCGGCAGGCTCGTGCGCCCGCCGGCGACGTAGGGCACCAGATGGGTTTTGAGGCGCGGTATCAGAATCGGCAGTACCGACAGCGCGTAGCGCTGCCCGGCGAAGATGCCGAGGCGCAGGTTGACCATGGTGGTGCCGCCGGCCAGTTCGCGCATTCGGTCCTCGATGGCGATGACGTTGCCCAGGTGCGGCCAGAAGCGACGCGGGATGCCGCGGCTGTTGGCGTCGTGCGACCGCTCGGGCGCGGCCGCGGACGTGGTGCTCACGTTCACCAAGCGCTGGATGCCCCGCGCCACCGCCGCGTCGAGCAGGCCGAGCGTCGGTTCGAGATAAAGCGTGCGCGATTCCTGCGCATGGCCCCAGAGCGAGGTCCAGGCCGCCGCGTGGCAGACGATATCAACGTCGTCGAGCACCCGGGCGCGATAATCGGCGTCGCGCAAATCGCCCACGCGCACCTCACCCTGGAAACCGGGAATAAGCCGATGCCGGTCGCGGCAGGCGGCGATGACCTTTACATCTGGACGCTGTGCCAGCGCCTCCAGCACGTGGCTGCCGACAAAGCCGGTGGCGCCGGTGACAAGAACGGTCATTATTTTTCCCACGTTTGCGTTCCCAGAGCGAATGCCCGGACCCGGTCGAACGGCAGGTGATCGCCCTCGTCCCGGCCGTAGTACGCCGTGCGAATCACGCCGGTTTCGTCCACCAAAAAATCCGCCGGCATGGTGGTGAGATGGCCGTTGATTGCGGTCGGCAGATAGCCTTTCACGAACATCGCATGGAGAACCGCCGGCATGCGCATAACCATGCCGCGCAGCACACCCACCACCGAACGTTCGATACCGAATGCCCGGTAATGCACATTTTGCTCATCGGCCAGGATCGGAAACGGCGCCGCATGCCGCTCGGCATAGCGGCGCAGGTTTTCCGGCGAGGAATCGAAGATGGCAATGACAGAGAACCGGTTTCCGAGTTCGTCGAAGCGTTTCACCAATTCATGCACGCGGAGATTGCAGAACGGACAGGCGGCGAAGCGAAAGAACGACAGCATGAAGCGCCGACCCTGGAGGCTGTCCGAATCGAAAGTGGTGCCGTCCATGGCGGGCAGACGGATATTGCCGACCCGCTCGCCGGGTGCGCGCCGCATGGCCGGGTCGTCCTACCGGTCCTTGCGGACCAGGAAGAGATAATCGGTCCCGGCCTGCTGCGCGGCGACGAGCGTGTGGCCCGTCTGGCGACAAAACGCCTCGACGTCCTTGACCGATCCCGGGTCGGTGGCCAGCAGCCGTACCACCTTGCCGGCGTCGAGCCCCTGCACCGCCTTCTTCAGGCGCAGGATCGGCAGCGGGCAGTTGAGTCCACGGGCATCCACTTCAGCCTGAAACGCACTCATGTGTTACCTCCTCTTAGTGCTGCTGGAGTTTTAAAGGACCGTTTGATCAGAAATCCGAAAAGCGACACCGGCAAGGAACGCGGCACCAGACGGTTTTGCCATGCGTAGAACTTGTTGATCAGGCCGGATACCACCGTCGCTTTCTTACCGAGCGCCCGTATTCCGGTTCGCGCCACTTTCCATGGCGATTGATAGAACATGGGCAGCTTGGAGAAATTTAGCGGCAGGTTGGCGGGCATGTCCGTATCGGTCAGGCCGGGCGCCAGAACGCTGACATCGATGCCGTGTTTCTTCAGCTCGAAGTGCAGGGCTTCGCCCAGCGTGAGCACATACGCTTTCGTGGCGGCATAGTTCGCGACATAGGGTATTCCCTGATACCCAAAGAGACTCGATACCAGCAGCACGCCGCCCCGCTTGCGTTTCGCCATTTTGTTCGCAAAAACATGAATCAGCTGCATCGGCACGATCATGTTCAGGTGTGCCATGCCCGTGTGTCGTGCCAGCGTCGTGCCGGTAAATTCCGCCGCTTCCGCCACCCCCGCGGCGGGGACAACCAAACCGATGATGATGTCTTGGGTAGAACGGTCGATTTCCTCGATGGCGCCTGGCTTTGTCAGATCGATCCCCAGGGTACGCACTTCGATGCCGTACCGGTGCTCCAATTCTTTCTTGAGCGTGTCGAGCAACCGTTGCCGACGGGACACGACAACGAGATTGAGCTTGCGTGCGGCAAGTTCATGGGAAACCGCCCTGCCGATGCCCGAGCTTGCGCCGGTCACCAACGCCCACGGTCCATAAATTCTCTGAAAATCATCCATGTCTTGAGCCTCGTTCTTGAAACGACGTTTATCGGCCAAGCCCGCTGTCATGCGTGGCTTGTTCTTGTGTCAGATGAACAGCGATACGTCGGACTTGGCCGCGATCGGCAGGAAGCTCGCGGCGCCGATCCAGTCGGCGACCTCGGGGATGAAGTCGTCCTTGGTGTAGCCGAACAGGTCCACGGTCATTTGGCAGGCCACGAGCTTCACGTCCGCTTCGAGGCAGGCGTCGCGCAGCTCTTTAATGCTCGCGACGCCCTTGTTATGCAGCGTCTGCTGCATCATGCGCGTCGCGAAACGCTCGAAGCCGGGCACGTTGCCCATGACCAGGTTCGGGATCTTCCATTCGACGCCGCGGAACCAGTCCGGGCCGAACGGCATCTTCATCGGCATCGCCGGGTTGCCGAGCGGCGAGATTTCGAGGTCGAGGTCCTTGCGCAGCAGGTTCAGGCCATAGAACGTGAAGAACACCGACACGTCCCAGCCGAGCGCCCCGGCGGTGGACGCCAGGATGAACGGCGGATAGGCCATGTCGAGCGTGCCCTTGGTCGCGATGATCGCGAGCGACGGCGTGTGCGCCGCCTCGCGCGCGGCCATCTTTTCCTCGAACCGTTGGTCGAACCACGCCTCCCACGCCTGCCGCTGCGCCGGCGTCAGGTCCGTCACCGCCGCCTTCTCCATCGTGCCCATGGTGCACCTCCGCGTGTTGTCAGACAGTCGTCTTAGATAATCAGACGAATGTCTGAGTGTCAAGCGGCGGCGCGGCGCAAGCGTCGAAAAAGTTGAACCAGTCGGGCGAGCGGGTAATGGGCGTTGAGCCCACTCGGGTTCGGCAGCACCCAAACGGGCGTCGTGGCGATGGATTCCGGTTGTGGGCCGATAGCGACGCGCTTGCGGCCGAAGGCGGCTTGATATGCCCCGACACCGAGCACTACGACAACGCGCGGGCGCAGGCGCCTGACCTTCGCGGCCAGCCGCCGCCCTCCTGCCTTCAGTTCCTTCTCCGGCAGCTCGTCGGCGGAGGCCGTCGCGCGGTTGACGATGTTGGTGATGCCGAGGCGGTGTTTCAGCAGTTCGCGTTCTTCATAAGGCGACAACTGCCGGGAGGTGAAGCCGGCGCGGTGTAGCGCCGGCCAGAAGCGGTTGCCGGGACGGGCGAAGTGGTGTTTTACTGCCGCCGAATACAGCCCCGGATTGATGCCGACGAACAGGACTTTCAGTCGTGACGCCACGACGTCGGGCACGGTTTTATTCCTTGCCGCCCGCAATTCCCGCCGCGTCGGGCGCGGCGGCTTCATTTGTCTTGCAAGGCTTCTTAGAATTCGTGCCATGGGCCGCCAAAGACTGCCACAACCGAAAAGCTCCGCCTACATCACCCCCGAGGGCGCGAACCAGCTGCGCGACGAACTCGACCGCCTGTGGCGCGTCGAGCGCCCCAAGGTGACACAGGCGGTGTCCGAGGCCGCGGCTCAGGGCGACCGCTCGGAGAATGCCGAGTACATCTACGGCAAGAAGCGACTGCGCGAGATCGACCGGCGCATTCGCTATATCCAGAAACGCCTGGACGAGATCAAAGTCGTGGACCGCGCGCCGGAAGACACGGGCAAGGTGTTCTTCGGCGCCTGGGTGCGGCTCGAGGACGACGACGGGAAAACCCACACTTACCGCATCGTCGGCGCCGACGAGTTCGATCCCGCGCGGGGCTGGATCAGCGTGGACTCGCCGCTCGCACGCGTCTTGCTCAAAAAAGGTGCGGGCGACGAGGTCGAGGTCCACTTGCCCACGGGCCGCAAGGCGTACTGGGTGCTCGCGGTGAGTTACCAGCCGCCGGGGTCCGCCGGCTAACGACCGGCGGGTAGCGGCGTTGCCGGGGCCGGGGCATCCCGGCTATGCTGGCTTCGCCGCGGAGGATGGCTGTGCTCAATGGACCTCAATAACAAGATAAAGGAGCGCTCGTGACACATTCCAAGATTCGCATCGCGCTGCTCGGACTGGGCGAGGTTGGCGAGTTGTTCGCCGAACGGCTGCTCGGCAAAATTCAGGAAAGCAAACTGCCCATCGAGATCGTCGCGGTCGCCGACCGCAACACCGAGTCGCCCGTGGCACTCGGTTTCAAGCACAGCGGCATCCCGGTGTTCAAGCATGCCTTCGAGGTCGTCAAGCTCGGCGACCACGTGGACATCATCTTCGACCTCACCGGCGACCCGATGGTGCGCCGCGCACTGCGCATGCAGATGAAGGATTCCGAGAACACCCACACGGTGATCGCCCCCGAGGTGGTCGCGCGCCTGCTCTATTATTTCTTCTACGAAGAGATGAAGTTCCCCGAGAAGCACAAGGGCAGCCAGGGCTACTAGGACGGCCGCCGCCGGCGTTCAGGCCAGGCTCACGCCCAGCAGTTTTCCAATCAGAAACGTCGCGCCGCCCGCGGCGGCGCCGATGGCGAGCATCCTCGTCCCGCCCCACCACGCGTTGCGTCCGCTAAAGAGACTCAAACTGGCCCCCACCGCCGCCAACGCCACGCCGGCAACGATCGCGGCGACAAGCACGCCGCCGTCACGCAAAATCAGGAACGGCGCCAGCGGGATGATCGCGCCGACGCTGAAGGCAAGAAACGAGTAAATCGCCGCGCCCCAGGGCGAGCCGAGATCGTCGGGATTCAGCCCCAACTCCTCACGCGACAGCGTGTCGAGCGCGTGCGCCGGCGTTTTCAGCATCTCACCCGCCATCGCCCGCGCCTGCTCCAGCGGAATACCCCGCGCGGCGTAGATCAGCGCCAGCTCCTCCTGTTCCTCCTCGGGATAGAGCGCGAGCTCTTCCTTCTCCAGCCCGATCTGGTATTCGTACATCTCGCGCTGCGAGCGCATGGACACATACTCACCCGCGGCCATGGAGAACGCCCCCGCGAGCAGCCCGGCCACGCCGGATAGCAAAATGATTTTCGTGTCGCCGGTGGCGCCGGCAACACCCATGATAAGACTCGTATTCGACACCAGCCCGTCGTTCACGCCGAACACCGCGGCGCGCAGGTTGCCGCCCTGGGCGACACCGCGATGGCGCTCGCCGATGTCGGCCAGCGTCGCTGGCATGGCATGGGTCTTGGGCGCGTACGGCGCGCGGTATACCGAAATGCCGCGCACCTTCATCGCCGCCAGCACCGGCAGCAGGCGCCGCGGCCCGAACGCGCGCACGAGCGCCCCAACTATGCGCGTGCGCGCCGACGGCGCGAACACCGGCACGTGTCCACCGGTCTTCTCGATCTCCTGCGCCCAGCGTTTCGCCTGCGTCTCGGCCATGCGCTTGAGCGCGGCGAACAGGCCGCTGCGCGTCTCGTCGCGCTCGACGTGCACCAGCACCTCGTAGAGCCAGGCCGATTCCATCTCGTCGCGCCAGTTTTCGAGCATCGCTCAGCCCTTTTCGACATCCAGCCGGTGTGCCTTGCGCCCGGCGCGCTCGGTCGATTCCACCGTAGGGCAATGCGCCAGCAACATCTTGGCGTGCGTCACCTGGCGCTGAATAAGCTCGCGTGCGCCGCGCCGAAGCTCCTCGCTGTGCATTACCTGCGCCACGTTGCGTTCCATATCTTCCGCCGACCAGCCACGGGAATGGGCGATGTACGGGAACGGTGGAAAGGTAAAACCAAGCTCGGAAAAAAATCCGAGCAAGTGGCCAGCGACATCCTGTACGTTGTCCTGACCGCCGATGATAATGAACCCGGCGGTTTTGTTGCGGATCAATACCCGGTTTTGAATCGTAATCTGGTTCTGCACGCAATTCAGACGCTCGGCCATCTTGTAGTAAAGCGAGCTCGATGCACCCCAGCGGATTGGCGTCGCCAGCAACGCGACGTCCGCCCAGTGCACCAGCGCATCGTAGACCTGCTCCATCTGGTCCTTATCGTCCATTTGCGTGATTGAACACGGCCACGTACAGGCGTGCGCGCTCTTCGAGTAATACCCTTCGCAGTGGCGGAAACGCAGGTCGTTCAACCGGATCAGGCGCGTCTCGCAACCGAGCGCCCCGCCAGCGTGTTCGAGCGCCACCTGCAACAGCGCCTCGGAGGCGAAATAGCGTGGGAAGGCGGCGTCCATCACGGTGGTCGAAATACCGACGACGCGAATCGGACCGTCGGTGCGCACAATCGGACGTTCGAGCGGATGCGGCAGATGCGGCTTTTTGCGCCGCGGCGTCGCCGCCGGCAACTGCACGTACAACCGTCCGTTCTCGACCTTGACAGCGTGACTCGGCACCGCATCGTCTTCGTAACCCGGCTCACCGAGACCGGTACGACGGTGGAATTTCCAGTGATGCCATGGACAAATAAGATAGTCGCCGTCGAGATGGCCCTGTCCCAGCGGACCGCCGGCGTGGTTGCAGACGCCTGACACCGCTCCAAACTCGCCATCACGCCAGGTAATGGCCAGGCGCACATGCCCGACGGTCGTTTCGCTCACCGGCTGGCGTTTGAAATCGTCGGCGGGGCCCAAGTCGTGCCATTCGTTCTTGTTGGTCATGGCTGCCTCGTTGGTGAAATCTCCGGGACGGTGGATAGCTTAGTTCACCCAACCTATGATCGGCGTTTAGCCCGGGCGGTGGGTTGAGCGCTCCACGGGTCATCGGGCCACGGGTGTTTCGGGTAACGCCCCTTCAACTCTCTCTTCACCTCGGCGTAGGTCCGCTCCCAGAAGCCGCGCAGATCCTGCGTCACCTGGATCGGCCGGCCCGCCGGCGACAGCAGGTGCAGCGTCACCGGTATTCTGCCAAAGCCGACGCGCGGCGTGTCGGCCTGACCGAACATCTCCTGCAATTTCACCGCCAGCACCGGCGGCTGGCCGGGTTCATATTCGAGCGCCCGGCGCGAACCGCTCGGCACCGCGAGGTGCGTCGGCGCGCCTTCGTCCAGTCGCTGTTGCTGTTTCCAGTCGAGCAGGCTCTTGAGGGCATGCAGCACATCCAGCCGGGCCAGATGATCGCGGCGCGTGACACCATCGAGGTGCGGCCCGAGCCAGCGTTCGACCTCTGCGAGCAGCGCGGCATCGGATACATCCGGCCAGTTTTCCTCCGGCGCCCATTCGCACAGGCACAGCACCCGCGCCTGCCACTGGCGCGCCTCGTGCGTCCACGGAAGCGCATCGAGGCCTAGTTGACGGATGCCGTCGAGCATCGCCGCGCGCAGCTTTTCCGGATCGGCTTTCACGAGCGGCTTGCTTTCCAGCAGCAGTGCGCTGAAGCGCTCCTCGCGCCGCGCGATCACAACCGATTGCACCTCGTCCCAGCGCACGATGTCTTCCACCTTAATATGTTCGGGCAAATGCTCGCGCAGCGTTTCGGGCTCGACCGGTGCGGCCAGATAAATCTGGCCCTCCGTTTCGCCCGCGTCCATGCTCGCGGCCACGATACACGGCTGGCGCAGGCGCATCTCGGACGGATGCAGGCGCGCACCGCGGCCGGAGGCCAGCAGGTAACGTTCCGCGCCGGGAGTACGCGCAAGCGCCACGCGGTCAGGATAGGCCAGCGCGAGCAGCAATCCGGCTTGGCCAATGTCGCCGCCCTCCTGCTTCTTTCCCACCAACAGTCGCTGGTACTGTTGCGCCGCCTGGTTCACGCGGGCACAACCGTTGGGGTCAGCGTTATGCGATTGCGCACCCTGACGACCCTGCGCGCGGAACGCGCGCAGGGCCTCCAGACGCGCCTCGAAATCCACCGTGCGCCGCGCCTCGCCCACGAGAATATCGCGCTCGGACAGCAACGCCGCGATATCGCACGCGAGCCTCCCCGACCCCTGCTGCTGTGCCAGCGCGAGCATGTGCGCCAGACGCGGATGCAGCGGCAGCCGCGCCATGGCGCGCCCGGTGCCGGTGATATTGCCTTCGGCGTCGATGGCATCGAGATCGGTCAGTAACGCGCGTGCCTGGTTCATGGCTGCGTCCGGCGGCGGGTCGAGCCAGGCGAGACTCTTGGCATCTTTTGCGCCCCACGCGGCGAGTTCGAGCGCGAGCGGCGCGAGATCGGCCTGGCGAATCTCCGGAATAGATTGCGGAATCAGCCCGCGCTGCGTGGTCTCGGTCCAGAGGCGATAGCACGCGCCCGGCGCCAAACGCCCGGCGCGGCCGGCGCGCTGCGCCGCCGAGGCCGCCGAAATGCGCTGCGTCGTCAGGCGCGAGAGTCCGGATTTCGGATCGAACTGCGGCACGCGCGCATAGCCCGAATCCACCACGACGCGCACGCCCTCGATGGTGAGGCTGGTCTCGGCGATGGGCGTGGCCAGCACCACCTTACGCCGCGCGCCGGATTGCAATGCCTGATCCTGCGCCTCCCATGGCAAATCACCATAGAGCGGAAAGACACCTGCGGTTCCACGTAGCGATGTTTCGAGCAATTCCTGCGTGCGGCGGATTTCCCAGGCGCCGGGCAGAAACGCCAGCACGTCGCCCTCCTGCGTTTTCAATGCGCCCAAAACCGCGTCGGCCACTGCCTGCGGCGACGGGCCGTCCGGATCACGCGCCAAATAACGAAGATCCACCGGATAGCTGCGGCCCTCGCTGCTGACAATCGGTGCATCGCCGAGCAGCTTCGAGACCGCGGCGCCGTCAAGCGTTGCCGACATCACCAGCACCTTCAGGTCAGGACGCAGGTGGCGCCGGCTGTCGAGCGTAAGCGCGAGCGCCAGGTCGGCGTGCAGGTGGCGCTCGTGGAACTCGTCGAAGATGACGAGCCCGACGCCGTCGAGACCGGGATCGGACTGGAGCCGTCGAGTAAGGATTCCTTCGGTCAATACCTCGATGCGCGTCGCTTTCGACACCTTGGCGTCGAAACGGATGCGATAACCGACCGTTTCGCCGATCGCTTCGTTGCGCAGGTGGGACATACGCGCCGCGGCGGCACGTGCCGCGAGCCGGCGCGGTTCGAGCATCAGGATTGAACGGTTGCCAAGCCAGGGTTCGTCGAGCAGCGCCAACGGCACGAGCGTGGTCTTGCCCGCACCCGGCGGCGCCTGCAACACCACGGCGTCGTGCGCCGCGAGCGCGGCGCGCAGCCGTGGCAACGCTTCTTCGATGGGCAAAGAAGATTTCACAGGATTAACAGGATTTTTCAGGATTTACAGGATTAAGGCAAAAGCATTTTAGTTTTAATCTTGTTAATCCTGCGTAATCCTGTGAATTGATTTTTCTCATACAACGCGGTTGCGCGACTCGCCGCGTGCGAACGCGGCGACATTGGCCATGACCTCGTCCGCCAGTCGCTGCTGCGCCTCGAGGCTCGCCCAGGCAACGTGCGGCGTGACGATCAGGTTCGGCAAATCGACCGCGAGCAGCGGGTGATCCGCCGGCGGCGGCTCGACGTCCAGCACGTCGATGCCAGCGCCGCCGAGATGGCCGCTCTTGAGCGCCGCGAGCAACGCCTGCGGGTCCACCAGCGCGCCACGCGCCGTGTTGATCAGGACGGCGTCGCGCTTCATGCGCGCCAGCTCCGATGCGCCGATCAAATGGTGTGTTTCAGACGTGAGCGGCAGATGCAACGTCAACACGTCGGCCTCGGTCAGCACCTGCTCAAACGGCGCGTATCCGGGTCGCACCGTGGCTACACCGCGGCGTTCGGCCAGCAATACGCGCATGCCGAAAGCCGCGCCCAGGCGCGCCACCGCCTGCCCGAGCGAGCCGCCGCCGACGACGCCGAGCGTGGCGCCGGCGAGATCGCGGATCGGCTGCGTCAGCAGGCAAAAAACATTCGAGCGTGACCAGTGCCCGGCGCGCAGGTCGTCGCGATAGCCGAAGAGGCTGCGGCGCAGCGCCAGCATCAGCGCGAACACGTGCTCCGGCACGGTGTTGACGGCGTAGCCGCGCACGTTGGCGACGGCGATGCCGCAGCGGCGCGCCGCCTCGATGTCGATATTGTCTACCCCGGTCGCGGTCGCCGCGATGAGCCTCAGGCGCGGCAGCGCCGCCATGTGCCCGGCGGTGATACGGACCTTGTTGGTCAGCACGACCTCGGCTTCAGCCGCACGCGCCGTCACCTCCTCCGGACGCGTGGCCGGCCACTCCCGCCAGCGGCAGTCAGCGACCGACGCGAAGCGCACGTCGCGCGCGAAGGTGTCACGGTCGAGGAGGACGATGTTCATGGCGGGATGCGCGGTATGAAAACACTGGCGACCGCGCGACGCAACCACTACCATTTGGAGCAGACGGGAGGAACCGCATGAAAGACCTCAGCGCACGCTACCGCCGCCACGGCGAGAGCCTGCTCATCGAGATGAAGCTGAGCACGCTCGCGCAGCTCTTCAACTCGCTCGACCCCTCGCCGTTCCTGGAAAAGGACCTGGACGACGATGCCGAGGCGTACATCGTGGACACGGCGCGCGAGTTCCCGCCCAAGACCTCGCTGCGGCTCGTCATCCACCTGCCGCATGAGGCGATCCAGCCGGACACCGCCGAGTCGGTGGCGCAGACGATCCACAACTATTTCGACTACAAGACCCAGATCGCCGACGCCAACCTGCGCCACAAGCTGCGCGAAGGACGCGCGAGCCTCGTCATCGGCCTGCTGTTCCTCGCCGCCTGCCTGAGCGCGCGCCAGCTCGTCGCCGGGCTCGACGGCGGCACCGCGGGTGAGATCGTGCAGGAGGGCCTGTTGATCAGCGGCTGGGTGGCGATGTGGCGCCCGATCCAGACCTTTCTGTACGACTGGTGGCCGCTGCGCAACCTGCGCACGCTCTACTACAAGCTGAGCCACATCAAGGTGGAAATCCGCCCGTCCCCCTGAGCGGCCCATGGACGAAACCCGCCGCCTTGCCCTGCCCGACGACGTGACGCTAACCTATCGCCGCTGGCGCGCACCCAATAATCCGAAACGGCAGACCCTCGTGCTACTGCACGGGCTGGCCAGCAACCACACGCGCTGGAGCGAGTTCACCGAACAAACCGCCTTGCGTGCCGATTGGGACATCCTGCGCCCCGACCTGCGCGGCCACGGCGAATCGTTCACGCGCGGACCGATCAACCTGGAAATCTGGTGCGACGACCTCGCGAAGCTGCTCGACGCCGAAGACACGCAGCAGGTCGTGCTCACCGGCCACAGTCTCGGTGCACAGGTGGCGCTGCTCTTCGCCGCGCGTCATCCGGCACGCGTCGCCGGGCTGGTATTGATCGATCCCGTCCATCGCCCGGCGTTGCGCGGTTGGCTCAGGCTGACGTCCCATGTCGCTCCCCTGCTGCGCGCGGCCGTTGCGTTCCTGCGCCTGTTGAATCGCCTCGGGCTGCGCCGCCGACAACTCCCGCTGCGCGACCTGCGCGCGCTGGACGAAACCACGCGCGCGGTGCTCGCGCAAAGCGGTGAGGCCGGCGACATCGTGCGCCGCTACACCTCGCCGCTCGCGGACCTGAAATATTTCCCGACCGCGCACTATGTGCAGGAACTGGTCGAAGTCACGCGCCCATTGCCACCGTCTGCGGAGATCCGCGCGCCGGTGCTGGCGCTGCTGTCGCGCGGCGTCACCTTCACCGATCCGGGAATCATGCGTACGTGGATCGCCGGTTTCCCGGCCGCCGAGATCGTCACGATCGACGCTTATCACTGGCCGATCACCGAGCGTCCCGTCGACGTGCGCGCGGCGATCGAGCGCTGGTGCCGGCAGCGTTAACGCCGATCGGGCAATACCCTCACGATTAATGAACAATTTTTTAGCGGTGCGCACGCCGCCGCGTGGCGCACGTGTCGTTGCTGTTGACACGCTCCGAAGAAGCGAGTCTAGTCTGCGCCTGAATATTCAGCACGCCGTTCGATATCGAGGGTAAAGAACAAAAACAACAAAAAAGAACGCTCTTACGTCGAGAATCTGCACGCTCCGCCAGGGACGGCCATGTTCAGCATCTGTCCACGCTACCGCGATTACGGGAGGTGGTGCATGTGGCGCTGCAACGATCCCCAGAAACAGGAGGCGCAACCCTACTCCATCATGGTCACCGACCCCAATGGGGTCATCGAATACGTCAACCCGATCTTCGAAGAGCTGACGGGCTACACCGCCGATGAGGTCGTCGGCAAGAACGCCAACATACTCAAATCCGGCGAACACGGCGCCGATTTCTTCCGGCGCCTGTGGGAAACGATCAACCGCGGCGAGATCTTCCGCGATATCTTCATCAACCGGGGCAAAACCGGATTCATCTATTGCGAGGTCCAGACCGTCTCCCCGATCAGGAACGCCGAGGGAAACATAACCCAGTTCGTGTCAGTGGGCCGTTGCCTCAATCGTTGGACGGGGAAGGACGACAAACTCGCCGAACTCGCCCATTACGACGGTCTCACCGGGCTCCCCAACCGTTTCCTGTTCCAGGACCGGTTACAGAACGCGATGCTGCGGGCGCGACGAACGAACGCCCTTATCGCGGCGATATTTCTGGATCTCGACAACTTCAAGCCGGTCAACGATACCCTGGGCCATCCGACGGGCGACAAGCTGTTGAAGGCCGCCGCCCAACGACTGAAATCCTGCCTCCGCGATAGCGACACCGTCGGACGTCTCGCCGGCGACGAATTCATGGCGGTACTGGAATCCATTGCCGACGCCAACTATGCCGGCGCCGTCGCGCAGAAAATCGTGAACGGCTTCCGCGAACCGTTCGTGATCGAGGAACAGGAGATCCACTGCACCTGCAGCCTCGGCATTGCGCTGTTTCCGCTCGATACGGCGGTAACCGTAGACGACCTTATCCATCACGCGGACATGGCCATGTACGAGGCCAAACGGCACGGACGGAACAACTACCGGTTCTATTCCGAAGAACTGAACGAACGCGTGATACGGCACAAACGCCTGGAAGAAAAGCTGCGCCAGGCCTCCGACGGCAACGGCTTTTTTCTGCGCTACCAGCCGCTGATCGACGTCGCCACAGGACGAATGACCGCAGCCGAGGCACTGATACGGTGGCGCCAACCTGAAGCCGGCCTGGAATCGCCGATGGATTTCTTTCCCATACTCGAATCCGCCGGCCTGTGCATGCGCGTCAGCGAATGGGTGTTGCGCACCGCCTGCCAGCAAGCGGTGAACTGGTATCGCCCGGCATTTCCCCGGCTGCGGGTGTGCGTTAACGTCTCGGCACAACATTTCTGGCACAAGGATTTCTACGAAACCTGCTCCACGGTGTTGAACGAAACCGGCCTGGATCCGGTCCTGCTCTGCCTGGACGTTGCCGAGGAAACGCTGCTGCGGGACGCCCCGCACAGCACCGATATCCTGCGTTCGCTAAAGGAGCTGGGATTGAGTCTATGCGTGGACAATTTCGCCAGGGATTGCTCCAACCTGCGCTATCTTCAACACACCCCGGTCGATCTCCTGAAGATCCCGCTCGCCTATATCCAGAAAATCCATACCGGGGAGGACGAAAGGCGAATCATCACCGCCATCATCGCTCTGGCACATCATCTCGACATCAAGGTAGCAGCCTTGGGGGTGTCGTCGCGCGAACAGCTGGCGTTTTTGCTCGACCATCGGTGCGATGTCCTGCAAGGTTACTACTTCAGCGAGCCGTTGCCGGAAGAAGCCAGCGGGATGCTGAGCGAGGCCGCCTGGCGTGACCGAAACTTTCTCCCCGCCCTGCAAGCCTGACGTGGCGTCGCGTCAGCGTACGTAACCGGCGAAGAGCTGCTCCGGCGGCAGGCCGGTGGACACCAGCACCTTCTGCGCCGCGGCCATGAGCGTCATCGCGCCGGCGACATAGACGTCGTGCTCGGCGATATCCGGATGATCCTTCACCACCTGCGCCAATGCCCGCGCCATGCGCTCTTCTTCGGTGCCGGCGTTCTCCAGCGTCAATGGCGTGTAATGGAAATCGTCGAGCGCGTCGGACCAGGCGCGACACAGATTCTGCATGTAGTGCCCGCGCGCATCGCGCGCGATCCAGTAGAGGTGCATGCTCTCCGCCGCTTCGAGCGACATGGCGTGTTCGATCAGGCTCTTGATCGGCGCGAAGCCGGTGTCGCAGGCGAGAAAGATCAGCGGGCGCGTGGAACCGTCGTGTAGCACAAACTCTCCGCGCGGGCCATCGAGCGTCACCGGGTCGGAGACACGCAATCGCTCGAACACGCGCGCGGCAAAGTCATCGCCGGGCGAGCGGCACACATGGAACTGCAGGTTGCGGTCGTCGCACGGGCAACTCGCTACCGGCAGCTCGGCCTCGGCGCCGTCGGCGAGCTTGAGCGTCACGTGCTGGCCGGCGAGGAAGCGCAGACGGTTGGTGCGCGGCGTCTGCAGGTGCAGCAGGCGCATGTCGGCGGCGAGCGGCTCGACCAGCTTCACGCGCGTCACGATCGTCTGCCGCGGTATGTCGCGCGCACCGCCCGCCTCCTGCGCCTCGACCACGAGGTCGGTGACCGCGGTATGACAGCACAGCAAAATCTCGCCCGCGGCCTTTTCGGCGTCGGTCAGGACGTAGTCGTGCGGCCGGGTTTTCTTCACCTGGCCCGAAAGCACCTTGCCCTTGCACAGGCCGCAGTTGCCGCTGGAACAACCATAGTCGAGCGCAAGGCCCGCGCGCAGCGCGGCGTCGAGGATGGTGTCGTTGCCCTCGACGAAGAATTCGTGCTGGCTCGGCAGCAGGCGTACGTGCGCGGTCATGATCCGGAGAACGCTGTCCTCGACCACCAATGGCTGGGTTTCGCGCGCCTGGCGCAGGCCCTGTTCCAGCTCGCGGCGCAGCCACGAGCGCAACTCGGCCGCGTCGCGCGCGCCGGTGCGCGCGAGATCGCCGAGCCTGCCCTCCAGCCGATCGAGCAGGCCGCGATATTCCTCCGCCAGACCCTTGGCGCGGGCAAGATCGCGACTGATCTGCGTCAAACGTGCCGCCAGCACCTCCGGGTCGGGCAGGATGCGCTCGCGCAAGCGCCGCGTGTATGCGACATCCTTGATGAGCGCGTAGCGCTCAAGCGTGGCCTCGTCCTCGATGTGCGCGTTGGGAAACAACCGCTGCAGATCGGCGACCGCGACCATGCCCTCGAATGCGGGCAGCTCCCCGGCCCGAATTCTTTTCTGCAATGCGCCGCGCGCCACACCCACAAGACGCGCCGCGCGCGACAAGGTGAGAAGCTGAAGCATTCTCCGGTCTTTGCGCCTGCGGCGCGGTTGCGTTGGAAAAGGTCAAGGATGGCCTTTCCCAACATCCTCTTGGCATCCTTACCGCGCCGTGGCCGGCCCGTCACGGCGCCCGACAGTCAGTGCGACGTGCCAAACGAGCGATCCACGGCCCCGGGCGGCGGCGGCAGACCCGCGAGGCGGCTGCCCTGCGTTACCGGTCCGGCGGGAAACAGCATGTATAGCTGCTTGCGCCCCCCGGCGCCGGCGAAGCGGCGCTCCAGCGCCTGCATGATGCTACGCGCGTGGTCCGCCGGGCCGTGCTGGCGGTAGTACTCGCGCAGGAAACGGATGACTTCCCAATGTTGCGGCGTCAACGCAAGGTCCTCGGCGCGCGCCCGTTCGCGCGCCAGGTCTTCCGACCACGCCTCAAGCTGCATGAGGTACCCCTGCGGGTCGTCCTCAATCGCGGCCTCATCGACGATGAATTTCATGATATCCGGCATGGCGATTTCTCCTGGGCACCCTTTACGTCGGGATCGCCCTTTTACCTCTCCCTACCGCGAAGTTTAGTCCATCGGCGGGATTCTGCCGGGCGACAAATGCGGGATAAAAACTATTTACCGCCGGACCAGTTGTAGCCGCGCACCACGCCGTTCTTGTCGAACTTGATCTGCAGCATCTTGAACTCGGCGTTGACCATGTCCGGCAGGCGGCCTTGGCCATAGTAATAGGTCCACTCGTCGTAGCGCTCGCCGGCGACGTCCACGTGGATGCCGGTGCCGGTTGGCGCGCCGAGCCAGCCACGCACCTGCGCCTGCGTGGTCGTGCCGCGCTGCACTTTCGACTCGAAGGTCCGGAGATCGAATTCGCTGCCAACGGTAACAGTGCTGCACGCCGCTAACAACATGCTCGACATCAGTGGCATTGCCAGCCATCGGGTATGCATAACGACCTCCGTTTCAGGTTCAGGGTTTTAAAATTCGAAACCGAAGTTTACGCCAATAGCACGGCGATAATTCCCGTAATAAAAATGCCATCAAAGGTGCCGGCGCCGCCGATGGAGGCGAAAGGCGTGCCGATCTTGCGGATATCGCCCAGGCGCAGGAGATCGGCGCCGATCAGCACGCCGAGCGTGCCGCCGACATAAGCCAGCGCCGGGCCGTGCTCGCCGCCGAGCAGGATCGCGATCAGCGCCGCCGCCAACGGCGCAACCAGCGGCGGCATGCCGATACCGATGCCGGGCAGCGGGCGACTGATGAGGTGGCTCAGCGCGGTGACACCGCCGACTGCCACCAGCACTTGCCATGCCGGCGGCGGGTTGTGCATGAGCAGATAGAAACTGAAGGCGACCGGCACGAGACAGCCGCCGGCGTTAACGGCGATCACGGTCCAGCCGGTGAACGGACGCTCCGGCAGGCGCAGCAGGCGGCGCCAGCGCGGCGGCATGGAATCCGGCGGCGGATGCTCGGCAACCGCTCCCTGCGTTGCTCTACCTCCGCCATCCCTGGCGTCGTCGGCACGGACGCGAAACAGCGGCAGGTTGACGACGCTGCCGAGGAGCGAGGCGACGAGCAATATTATCGCGGAGCCGGGCGAGAGGCCGAGCTTGTCGAAAGCGAGCGTCAGCGCGCCAAGCTGCACCACCACCGCCAGTAACAGCAGCAGTGCAAGCAATACCAATAACGGCAGCGGCGCGAACGGAAGCCGCACGGTCGCCTCCTTGGCGGATGCGTCCGTCAGGGTTTGATGGCGATGAAGAGCTTGCGGCCCTGGCGGTTGACGTACAGCAGCACGTTCTTCTTGCCGACCTTGCCCGCGAGGCGCTTGAAGTCGGCGAGGCCCGCTACCCGCTGGCGATTGATCTCGGTGATCACGTCGCCCGGTTGCAGACCGGCGGCCTCGGCCGGACTGCCGTCGGCGACGCCCGAAACCACGACGCCGGCGGTGCCCGGCGGCAGGCCGAGCTGGCGAAGGATATCGGGCGTCAGCGTGCGCACCTCGACGCCCGCGAGCGCGCCGCTCTTGGCGCCGCTTTCGCCCGCCTCTTCCGGCGCCTCGGCGATCTCCTTGGGCTGCTCGGCAACGGCGACGGTCACACTCATCATCGAGCGCTCGCGCATCACGTCGAGCTTCACGTTCTTGCCAACCGGGATCTGGGCCACGAGGTTACGCAGCATGCTCGGGCCATCCACGGCCTTGCCGTCGAGCGCGGTGATGATATCGCCGCTCTGCAAACCGGCCTTGGCCGCGGGGCTGTTTTCCATGATCTCGCTGACGAGCGCGCCCTTGGCCTCTTTCAGGCCGAATTGCTTGGCGAGCTCCGGTGTCACCTGCTGGATCGATACGCCGAGCCAGCCGCGCACGACCTTGCCGGACTTGATGAGACTGCCCATCACCGCGCGCGTCATGTTCGCCGGCACCGCGAAGCCGATGCCCATGTAGCCGCCGCTGCGCGAGAAGATCGCGGTGTTGATGCCGACGAGCTCGCCGCGCGCGTTCACCATCGCGCCGCCGGAGTTGCCGGGATTGATGGCGGCGTCGGTCTGGATGAAATCCTCGTAATCGGCAATGCCGACATCGGCGCGCCCGGTGGCCGACACAATGCCCATGGTCACGGTCTGGGTGAGGCCGAACGGATTGCCGATGGCGAGCACGTACTCGCCGACGTCGAGCTTGTCCGAATCGCCCCAGGGAACCGTGGGCAGGTTCTTGGCGCTGATCTTGACGACGGCGAGGTCGGTCTTGGGGTCGGTGCCGACGACCTTGCCGGTGAACTCACGCTTGTCGTTCAGCAGCACCTTGATCTCGTCGGCCTTGGCGACGACGTGGTTGTTGGTGACGATGTAGCCGCTCGGGTCCACGATCACGCCGCTGCCGAGACTGTTCTCGCGCCGTTCGCGTGGCACCTGGAAGCGCTTGAAGAACTCCTCGCCGAAGAACTGGCGGAAGAACGGGTCTTCCATGAGCGGCGACATGTCGCCGGCCTGGGTGCGCACCGTGCGCGTGGTGGAGATATTGACCACCGCCGGTGTGACCGCCTTGACCACGGCGACGAAATTGGGCGGCGTGCCGGGCGGAATCGGCGCGCGCGCGACCGCCTCCTGGCTTTCGGCCTCAGAGAACCACCCGAGGTTCGCGGTCAGGGCGATACCGGCAATCAGGCCGAGAAACAGGAACACGCCGGCCAGAATGCCCAGCCGGAACGAACGACGGTCGAAACTCATGCACACCCTCCCGGGAATCGAAGGCTAATCATACATCACGCCTAGACGGCGCCGGGGCGAAAAAGTTCAGTGAACCGCGCCCGCCTTTCGGGCAGCCTCGCCCTTGCGACGGAAGGTCAGCGTGTCGCCCGCGGCGTCCACCACGATCACGTCGCGCGCACCGAACTTGCCGGCGAGAATTTCCTGCGCCAGCGGATTTTCGATCTGGCTCTGCACCGCGCGCTTGAGCGGGCGCGCGCCGAACACCGGGTCGTAACCGGCCGCGGCCAGCCGGTCGAGCGCGGCCTTCGTGAGTTCGAGATCCATATCGCGCGCCTTGAGGCGTTCGCGCAGGTACTGCACCTGCAGCTCGGCGATGCGGTGCAACTGGTCGCGTCCGAGCGGGTGGAACACCACGATGTCGTCGATGCGGTTGACGAACTCGGGGCGAAAATGGCGCCCGACGATTTCCATGACCGCCGACTTCATCTTGTCGTAGTTTTCCTCTCCGGCCAGCTCCTGGATCGCCTGCGAACCGAGGTTCGAGGTCATGACGATGACGGTGTTGCGGAAATCCACGGTGCGGCCCTGGCCGTCGGTCAGGCGGCCGTCGTCCAGCACCTGCAGCAGCACGTTGAACACGTCCGGGTGCGCCTTCTCGACCTCGTCGAACAGGATTACGGAATACGGTTTGCGCCGCACCTGTTCGGTGAGCTGGCCGCCCTCTTCGTAGCCGACGTAACCCGGCGGCGCGCCGATCAGGCGCGCGATCGTATGCTTCTCCATGTATTCGGACATGTCGATGCGCACCATGGGCTCGTCGGTATCGAACAGGAACGTGGCGAGCGCTTTGGTCAGTTCGGTCTTGCCCACGCCCGTGGGGCCGAGGAACAGGAACGAACCGTAGGGCCGGCGCGGATCGGAAAGTCCCGCGCGCGAGCGACGAATAGCATTGGAGACCGCCTTGATAGCCTCGTCCTGGCCGACGACGCGCTGGCGCAGTTCGTCTTCCATACGCAGCAGCTTCTCGCGCTCGCCTTCCATCATCTTGGACACCGGGATGCCGGTCCAGCGCGATACCACCTCGGCAATTTCGTTCTCGGTCACGTTGTTGCGCAGCAGTTTTTGCTCTTTCTTCCCGCCTTCCTGCGCTTGAGCGGCCGTGAGCTGCTTTTCCAGCTCCGGGATGCGGCCGTACTGAAGCTCCGCCATGCGCGCGAGGTCGCCCGCGCGGCGCGCGGTTTCAAGCTCAAGGCGCGCGCGGTCGAGCGCTTCCTTCACGTGGTGCGCGCCGGAAAGCGCGGCTTTCTCGCCTTTCCATACTTCTTCAAGGTCGGAATATTCCTTTTCGAGCTTCTTGATTTCGCCTTCGAGCGCGCTCAGGCGCTTCTTCGAGGCCTCGTCGGTCTCTTTCTTGAGCGCCTCACGCTCGATCTTGAGCTGGATGAGCCGGCGGTCGAGCCGGTCCATGGGCTCGGGCTTGGAATCGATCTCCATGCGGATGCGCGAGGCCGCCTCGTCCACGAGGTCGATGGCCTTGTCCGGCAACTGGCGGTCGGTGATGTAGCGGTGCGAGAGCGTCGCGGCGGCGACGATCGCCGGATCGGTAATGTCCACACCGTGGTGCACTTCGTATTTCTCCTTCAGGCCACGCAGGATGGCGATGGTGTCCTCCACGCTCGGCTCGTCTACCAGCACCTTCTGGAACCGGCGCTCGAGCGCGGCGTCTTTCTCGACGTACTTGCGGTACTCGTCAAGCGTGGTCGCGCCGACGCAGTGCAACTCGCCGCGCGCGAGCGCCGGCTTGAGCATGTTGCCGGCGTCCATCGCGCCCTCGGCCTTGCCGGCGCCGACCATGGTGTGCAGCTCGTCGATAAAAAGAATGATCTTGCCTTCCTGCGCCGCCAGGTCCTTGAGCACGGCCTTGAGCCGCTCCTCGAACTCGCCGCGGTACTTGGCGCCGGCGATGAGCGCGCCCATGTCGAGCGACAGCAGGCGCTTGTGCTTGAGCCCTTCCGGCACCTCGCTGTTGACGATACGCTGGGCGAGGCCCTCGGCGATGGCGGTCTTGCCCACACCCGGCTCACCGATCAGCACCGGATTGTTCTTGGTGCGCCGCTGCAGGATCTGGATGCAGCGACGGATTTCCTCGTCGCGGCCGATCACCGGGTCGAGCTTGCCCTGCTCGGCGCGCTCGGTGAGATCGATGGTGTATTTTTCGAGCGCCTGGCGTTGTTCCTCGGCGCCGGCGTCCTGCACCTTCTGACCGCCGCGCAGCTGATCGATGGCCTTCTCGACGCCATTCTTCGACACACCGGCTTCCTTCAGGATGCGCCCGAGGTCGCCCTTGTCTTCGAGCGCCGCAGCCACGAACAGCTCGCTCGAAATAAACTGGTCGCCGCGCTTCTGTGCGTACTTGTCGGTGAGATTCAGCAGATTCGAGAGCGCGTTCGAGATGTGCACCTCGCCACCGGTGCCCTCCACCTGCGGGAGCTTGTCCAGCGCCTGATCGAGCCTGGCGCGCAGCGCGTTGACGTTAACGTCGCACCTGGCGAGCAGGTGGCGCGTGGTGCCGCCCTCCTGGTCGAGCAGTGCGGCCATGACGTGCACCGGTTCGATATGCTGGTGGTCTCGCCCGAGCGCGAAACTCTGGGCTTCGGCGAGCGCCGCCTGGAATTTGGTCGTCAGTTTGTCCATGCGCATGGAGTATGGGCCTTGGTATTGCGATTATTGGCCTACTACATGGGGGATTAATCCGCCTTATTCAAGAAGGCTGCCGGCAGGTGCACCACCGCTCCTGCGGGCAGCGCCCCACCCCTCACTCCGGCGCCAGGCGGCGGGCGATCTTTTCGAGCAGTGCCTCGATTTCGTGACCGGCGTGGTGCAGCGGCGCGTAAGGTCGCAGGCGCACACGCGAACGCAGGAACACAGCGCTCACGGTGAGCCCCTCACCGCGCACGCCGTCGAGGCGCACGGCGACGATGGGTGCGCCGGTCTCGCGCGCGAGCAGCGCCGCGCCGCGCTTAAGCGGAGCCGGTGGATGATGGTCGAGATGAATGCGCCCGTGCGGAAACAGCGCCACCACCTCGCCGGCTTCGAGCGCGCGCCGGGCGGCGGCGTAGGCGGAAACCGGGTTGCGGCTGCGTTCGACGGGGATGCAGCCGATGGCGCGGAACAACCATCTCAGCCACCAGCGGTCGTACTCCTCGCGCGCGATGAGAAAACGCAGCGGGCGCGGGCTCGCCGCGATCAGCACCAGCGGATCGAGGCCGGACACGTGGTTGCTCACCAGCAGTGCCGAGCCGCGCGCCGGCAATGGCAGACTGTCGTGGCGCAGACGGTGGAAATGGCGGCAATACAGCCGGTTCAATCCATCCAGACGGTTCAGCCAGCGGCTGCCCCAGTCGGCTATGTTCGCGGCCTCGCATTTCTGCACCGCCCAGCGCCAACCGAGCCAGAGCGCGACTGTCACCGACACCATAATAAATATCGTCAGTGACATGCCTCACTCCATCTGCGCGGCGGCGCGCCCACGCGCTTCGTTTACCGTCAGCAGCAACACCAGACCGACAACAAAGAACGTCGCAGTTGAGACCAGCGCCAAGCGGTGATTGCCGTGCGATACCCAGGCGATCAGCCCGTAGGTGATCGGCCCGACGATGGCCGCGAGCTTGCCCGCAAGGCCCCACAAGCCGAAGAACTCGGCCGCGCGCGCCGGCGGCGAGAACAGCCCCACGAGCGCGCGCCCCGCCGATTGGCTCGAACCGAGCGCGAGGCCCACGAGATTCGCCACGACCCAGAAACCTGCGCGGGTTTCGATGAAGTACGCCAGTACCAGTGCTGCGCTCCACACTACGAGCGTGAGCGCGAGTGTCGCGATTGAGCCAAGACGATCCTGCGCCAGGCCAAAGCCGAAGGCGCCGACGGCAGCAGTGACGTTCACCACCAGGATCAGGATGATGGTCTCGCGCGTGTCGAAGCCCATCACCTCCTGGGCGTAAACCGCGGCCAGCACGACGACGGTGTAGATACCACAGTAATACACCGCGAGCGTCACCAGAAAGCGGAACAGGTCCCGATAGCGCCGCGCGTGACGCAGGGTGTCGCGCACGCGCGCGAAGCCGACGCGTAACCAGGTTTCGCCCGGCGCCAGCGGTGTCGGCACCGCGCGCTCGCGCAGCCACAGGAACGTGGGCAGAGCCGCGAGCGCAAATGCGCCGGCAGTGATGAACATGGCTCCGGGCACATACTGCTCGGCGCTCGCGCCCTGCGTCTCGGCATAGCCGATGTAGGCCAGGCACAGGCCCAGCACCAGCAGCCCACCGACATAGCCGAGCGACCAGCCGTAGCCCGAGACGCGCCCCATGTCCCGTGGGCTGGCGATCTCGGGCAGGAAACTGGCGATCAGGTCCTCGCCGGTGTGGAACGCCACCGCCGACAGCACCAGCAGCGCCATGCCGAGCAACACGTCGCCCTTCCCCACCAGCGCGAGCGCGGCGGTGAACAGCACGCAGGCAATCGTGGTGGCGGCGAGAAAGCGTTTCTTGTGCGCGCCGTGGTCGGCGATGGCGCCGACCACCGGCGCGGTGGCAAGCACGATCAGGTTGGTGATGCTGGTGGCGAGCGTCCACAGCAGCGTTGCGAACCCGTCATAGTCGGGACCGTTGCCGGCGACCACGCGCACGAAGTAGGCGTTGAAGATTGCCGTGAGCACCACCGTGGTGTAACCGGAGTTGGCGAAGTCGTACATCGCCCAGGAAAAAATTTCGCGCCGCGACGCGGGCCCGGCGACGGCGGGAGACGAAGAACGATTCACGGGGCCGCGATTACGGCGCGCGCATCAGGCCGACGCCGAGACCGTGCAGGCTCGCGGCCAGGTCATTTCGTTCGGCGACGAACTCGTGCACCACGCGCAGCACCTCGGCGCAATAGGGATAGTTCACGCGATAATACACTTCCTTGCCGCGCTTCTGGCACAGGAGCAGCTCCGATTCGCGCAGGACCTTCAGGTGGTGGGAAATGGCGGGACGGCTGAGCCTGAACAGGCGGGCGATGTCGTTGACGCAGATTTCCTCACCCGGCTCGAACACCAGCAGGATCTGCTGGCGCGTGGTGTCGCCGAGCGCGAAGAAGAAACGGGAGAACCTGTCCCAGCCCTCGGGCAGGTGGCTGGCGAATTCGGCTTTCATGCTACTTTCCGCCCGGACACGGCATGAGGAACCTCGGAATCCCTGCAACGACGCGGCCAGAATAGCCCATCCGGCTGACGTGTCAATATATTCGAACCTGATGATATACAGATCGCGGCATCGGCTTCGTCACGCACGCAACGAACCCCCGGCTAGAGAAGCTGAAAGGCGAGAACCGCCACAACGGTGGGCGGCAACGCTGCCACGAACAGGCCGACCGGACTGATGGCGCCGTCCTCGAAATCGCGCCGCAGGATCGCAAAGCCCGCCGGATTCGGCGCGTTCGCAATCACGGTCAGGCCACCGCCCGCCACCGCGCCGGCCACCAGCGCATACTGGAACGCCGCATCCACACCCTGCACCAGCGAGCCGAGGTAGGTCAGCGCGGCATTGTCGAAGATCGCGGTCAGCGCCGCCGCGCCGAAGAACAGCGTCGTGCTGTCCATGCCGGCAAGGACGTCCTGCAACCACCAGCGCTGCGGCGTGCCGAGCGTGACCAGCCCCGCGAGAAAAAACGCCACCAGCAACCCTTCGCGCAGGATCAGGGGGTTCTGGTAACGCTGGTAGGCGTAGGTCACGCCGAGGAAGAACAGGAACAGGCCGAAGAACACCGTCGGATGGTGCGCAAAGACCACTACCAGCACGAGAAACGCCAGATGCACGATGACGAGAGGCATCGGCGTTTCCAGTCTCGCGGTGGCGGCGTCCAGCGGCAGCCGCTGCAACTCCGCGCGGAACAGCCACGCCGCCATCGCGGCGTTGACCAGCACCGCCAGCGCCGCCTTCCAGCCGAAGGTGCCGAACATGAACCAGATGTCCCAGCCCCAGGTGCCGGCGACCATCAATACCGGCGGCGCCGCGTACGGCGTGAGCGTGCCGCCGATGGAGATGTTCACGAACAGCGCGCCGAGGGTCACGTATTTCAGGCGCATCGAGATATTCTTCGAGAACACGTGCTCGCGCAGCAGCAGCGCCGAGAGCGTCATCGCCGCCGGCTCGGTGATGAACGAGCCGAGCAGCGGCGTGAACGACAGCACCACGAAGTAGAACGCCACGCTGCGCGACACGGGCACAAACCGCGCCAGGCCGAAAATGGCCAAGTCGGCCAGGTCCAGAATCGGCTTGCTCGCGGCGATCACCATGACCACGAACACAAACATCGGTTCGGTGTAGTTCAGGCCCTCGAGGTAGCGCGTCGCGGGTGCCGTGCCCGCCTGCGCCACGTAAAACAGGATGAACACGAACGCCCAGAAGCCGAACACCACCTCGACCTCGCCGAGCAGGTGCCAGAAACCGGCATGGGCCGGCTGCAGCCGCGCCAGGCGCTCGAAGTACTTGGTCAGGAACGTATGGGCGACCGCGAGCGCGAACAGCACGGTGCCGACGATTTCGATAGACGTGGGGGTCATGTCACGGTTATTGGTATCGCTTTCTACCGGATAGTAGCATCCCCCGCCCTGCCGTGTCGGTTCCGCGGACCGGTTTTCGGCACTACAATGCCGCCACAAATATGAACACGCCCTTCTCCCCTCCCGTCGACATCGCCGAAACCGTGCGTCGCGCGCTCGCCGAGGACGTCGGCGCCGGCGACCTCACCGCAAACCTGATTCCCGGCGGCACGCAGGCGCGCGCGCGAGTCATCTCGCGCGAGGACGCGGTGCTGTGCGGCACGGCCTGGTTCGACGAGGTGTTCCGCCAGCTCGACCGGAAAGTGCGCGTCGAGTGGAACGCGCGCGACGGCGAGCCGGTGCGCGAAAACCAGGTGCTGTGCACGCTCGCGGGACCGGCGCGCGCGATCCTGACCGGCGAGCGCACCGCGCTAAATTTCCTGCAAGCCCTGTCGGGCACCGCGACCGCGACGCGACGCTACGTCGAGGCGATCCGGGGCACGAAAGCGATGGTGCTCGACACGCGCAAGACCCTGCCGGGGCTGCGCACCGCCCAGAAATATGCCGTGCGCTGCGGCGGCGGGCAGAACCATCGCATGGGCCTCTACGACGCTGTCCTTATAAAGGAGAACCATATCGCCGCGGCCGGCTCCGTGGCCGGCGCCGTCGATGCGGCACGCCGCGGGGCGCCCGCGGACACGAGCGTGGAGGTCGAGGTGGAAGATATCGCGCAACTGAACGAGGCGCTCGCGGCCGGCGCCGACCGCATCCTGCTCGACAATTTCAGCCTCAAGCGCCTGCGCGAGGCGGTGCAAGCCACCGCCGGGCGCGCCCGGCTCGAGGCCTCGGGCGGCATCACGCTCGAAAACATCCGCGCCATCGCCGAGACCGGCGTGGACTGCATCTCCATCGGAGCGCTCACCAAGCACATGCGCGCCGTGGACTTGTCGCTGCGGTTCGAGAGCACCCCACGATGAAAATGCCTGGACAGCGATTGTTGTCGTTCCTTGTCCTGACGCTGATCGGCGCAAACGCGCCCGCCGAACAACCAGCCACACCGGCACCCGAGGCGCGCTATCTGTTTCAGGTCGTGCTGCACACCCCGGCGGAAATCGAGAAACTGCTGGCACGCGCCGAGCAGCTTGCCGCTACCCAGCGTCCGTCCGACCGGCGCGCCGGCATCGCGCTCGTGCTGCACGGGCCGGAAGTCGAGCTCTTCGCGCGCCGCAACTACGCCAAGTATCGCCAGCTCGTCGACCGCGCAGCCAAACTCGACGCCGACGGCGTCATCGAGGTGAAGATGTGCCAGACCGAGATGCGCTCGCGCGGCATCCGGGAACAGGACGTGCCCGGGTTCATCGAGCTCGTGCCCTACGGCCCGGACGAGGAAGAGCGCCTCAAGCGCCGCGGTTACGTTTACCTGTAAACCTTGCGCCGGAACAGGTCGCGCCGGCTCACGAGGCGATCGAGGAACAACAGGCCGTCGAGGTGATCGAGCTCGTGTTGCACGGCGCGCGCCTCGTAACCTTCGCAGGCGTACTCCCGATAAATGCCGTCTGCATCCTGCGCCCGCACCCGGATACGCGTTGCCCGCACCACGTTGCCGGTGTAGTCGGGCACCGACAGACAGCCCTCGCGCCCGACGGCCTCGCCTTCCCGTTCCGTGATTTCGGGATTGATCAGCAGCAACCGGCCGTTATGGGGAATGCCCGGCTTGCCCGAGACATCGACGAGCGCGATGCGATGGAAATAATTTACCTGCGGCGCGGCCAACCCGACGCAACCTGGCATGGCGTGCAGGGTCTCGTCGAAATCGGCAAGGAAGCGCCGCAACGCCTCGTCAAACGAGGTAACCGCGATGGAAACTTTCTTGAGACGCACGTCCGGGTAGACAAGGACATCGAGGACCGCCACGGAAATCAACCCACGAGAGTGTCGATGGGCTCGATTCGTACTTCGATGCCGCTTCTCCGCACCGGCGCGAGCGCCCGTTCCAGCGCCTCGGTGCCGCCGGGCACATGGCCGTCGATGGTCATGACGTAGATCGGCCGGTCGGCAGTGCCGCCGACGCCCGAATCGAGATCGAGGATATTGAACCCGGCGGCGGCCAGGGCCTGGGTCACCTGCGCCACGATGCCGGGGCGGTCGGCGCCGTGCACCGCGATGCGCGCATTCGGCTCGACGTGCTCATGCAGCCGCCCTTCGATGGGATCGGCATGCACGCGCAGCGAATGGGCGGCGGCGAACGGCCCGATCAGGCGCTGGAGGTCTTCCGCCGCCGCGTCACTTTCGACCATCAGCATGATGGTGAAATTGCCGCCGAGCCGCGCCATGGACGCCTCGCCGAGGTTGACGCCGCCCCGGTACAGCGCGTCCGTCAGGCCGGCGACGATGCCCGGCCGGTCCTGCCCTACTACCGTCAGCATGTACCAGCGCCTCATGCAGCCGCTCAATGCATCGCGGCATCGGTGAGCGCGATCACGCCGACGCCGAGCAGGATCAGGAACGCTTGCTGCGCCGTGGCGGTGAGCTCGGTGCGCTTGTGCAGGCCGGGGATGAGGTCGGCGACGGCGATATAGATGAAGCTCGACGCGGCGATCGCGAGCACGTACGGCACCGCCTCCTGCGCGAGCGAAAGCGAGAAGTACGCCACCACGCCGCCGACAACGGTCGTCAGGCTTGCCAGCACGTTGTAGAAAAGCGCCTTGCCGCGGCTGTAGCCGCTGTGCAGCAGCACCGCGAAGTCGCCGACCTCCTGGGGAATTTCGTGCGCGATGACGGCGATGCTGGTGACGATGCCGAGCTGCACGTCGGCCAGGAACGCGGCGGCGATGAGCACGCCGTCCACCATATTATGGATGCCGTCGCCGAGCAGGACCAACTGGCCGGTGGCCATGCGGTGCGCGTGCTCGATGCGGTGGTTGTCGCTGCCGTGCGCCTCGCATTCGTCCGCGTGGCAATGGCGCCAGATGACCATCTTTTCGAGCAGGAAGAACGCCAGCAATCCCAACAGCACCGCCAGCGTGACCGCATGCGGCTCCTCGACGCCCGGCGCCTCGAGCGCCTCGGGCAGAATGCCGATGAACGTCGCGCCCAGCATCGTGCCGATGGCGAAACTCACGAGCGGGGACAGCACGCGCGCGCGCATGCCCTCCGAGAGCAGCAGGAAAGCGGCCGCGGCGAGCACGCTCAGCACGCCGCCGAGCGCGGTGAAGACGACGATCCAGAGGATCAGGTTATCCATGTTCTTATTACGGTCGAAAGCGGAGCGCGCATCATACCCTATGGCGCGAGCCAAATGAGCGACGCCATGCGCCCGGTTTTGCCGTCGCGGCGATACGAATAGAACCGGTCGCGCTCGCGCAAGGTGCAGTGCGTGCCGCCGTACACGGCGCACACGCCCCGTTGCCGCAGTTGCCGGCGCGCGAGCGCGTACACGTCCGCGAGCCAGCGCCCGGCAACGACCGGCCGAAACGCCTCGGCAGCGCCGGGATCGTCAGCAGTGAACGTCTGACGCACGTCATCTCCGACTTCGTAGGAATCCGGCCCGATTGCCGGACCGAGCCAGACGAGTAGTTCCTCCGGGGGCGCGTTCAGGGCGCGTAATCCGGATTCAATAATCCCACCCGCGAGCCCGCGCCAACCGGCGTGTAGCAGCGCCACCCTGGTCCCTTTCCGGTCGCAGAAAAAAATCGGCAGACAATCAGCAGTAAGCACGGCGCATACGACGCCGGGGCGGTTGCTCCAGGCGCCGTCGGCCTCGACGCCTGCGGCGGTCGTGGCGGCATCGACGACACGGACGCCGTGCACCTGCTTGAGCCACAGCGGCTCGGCCGGCAATGCCAGCGCTTCGCGCAGCCTTACCCGGTTATGGCGCACCGCCTCCGGTTCGTCGCCGACATGATCGCCAAGATTGAGCGATTCGTACGGTCCGTTGCTAACGCCACCGGCGCGCGTCGTTGTCAACGCGCGCACATGCGCCGGTGCCGGCCAGTTGGTGGAAATAACCTCGCTTTGACCGCTCATGCGTGCGCCTTTGCATCCTGCGCCAATGCTTCCATCAGCGTACCCATGTCAGCAGGCACCGATGCCGCCCAACTCATTTCCTTTCCCGTGGCGGGATGAACCAGCGTGAGCTTCACGGCGTGCAATGCCTGGCGCCGGAACGCGCGCAGTTTTTTCACCAGCGATTCGCTGCAATCCTTCGGCAGCCGCAGCCGTCCGCCGTAGACCGGATCGCCCACGACCGGATGCTTCAAGTGCGCCATGTGCACGCGAATCTGGTGTGTACGCCCGGATTCGAGACTCACCTGCACCAGCGTGTGCGCGCGGTATTTTTTCAGCACGCGGTAATGGCTCACGGCCTCCTTGCCGCGGGAGCTGACAGCCATGCGCGTGCGGTCGCGGTGATGGCGACCGATCGGCGCTTCCACGGTCCCGCCGGACACCAGCACGCCCTCGATCAAGGCGATGTACTCGCGTCCCATCTCGCGTGTTTGCAGTTGGCCGATGAGGCCTTGGCGCGCGCGTTCGGTCTTGGCCACCACGAGCAGGCCGGAGGTGTCCTTGTCCAGACGATGCACGATACCGGCGCGCGGAAGCCGGAAGAGCGCGGGCGCATGGTGCAGCAGCGCGTTCATCAGCGTGCCCTCGCGATTACCGGCGCCCGGATGCACCACCAGCCCCGGCGGCTTATTGATGACGAGCAGATCGTCGTCCTCGTAAACGACGTCGAGCGGGATGGCCTGCGCCCGCGCCGTGGACGGCGCGGGCGCAGGCACCTCGATCTCGACGCGTTCACCGCCGCGGACCGTGTCGCGCTTGCGCGGCGCCCGGCCGTCAACCTTTACTTGCCCACCGGCGATCCACTGTTGGAGTTGCGAGCGGGTGAACTCCGGCAGCAGCAGCGCCAGCGCCCGGTCCAGGCGCTGGCCCGCGTAGTCGGCGGACATCTCCAGCGAAATGGCGCGCGACACGGTCATGCCGCGGCCGCCATCGCTTCCCGGCGTCGGCCAATCGCGCTATGCTTTCTCGCCATCATCACCGCACCTACGGAACCCCACGTCTTATGAAGCGACTTCTGGCTATCGGCTTCGTGTACGTCCTGTTGCTCTCCGGCTGCGCCGGTCTCGACGAGGACGAGACCAAGAACTGGACACCGGAACGGCTCTACAGCGAAGCCAAGGAAAAGATGGACGACGGCGACTACGCCGCCGCCATCAAATATCTCGAAAAGCTCGAGGCGCGTTACCCCTACGGACGCCTGGCCGAGCAGGCCCAGCTCGAAACCGCCTACGCCTATTACAAGGACGACGAGCCGGCGCTCGCCATCGCCGCGGCGGAACGTTTCATTCGCCTGCATCCGACCCATCCGAACGTGGACTATGCGTATTATCTCCGCGGACTGGTGAACTTCCACGGCGAAAAAAGTTTCGTCAATTGGCTGTTCGGCGCCAAGGATGATCTCGCCGAGCGCGACGCGAAGGGAATACGCGAGGCTTATCTCGCCTTCAAGGAACTGACCGAGCGCTTTCCGCGCAGCCGCTACGCCGAAGATTCCGCCAAGCGCATGGCCTACCTGTTCGAGGCCCAGGCGCGGCACGAGATTCACGTGGCGCGGTACTATTACAGTCGCGGCGCCTACATCGCGGCCGTCAACCGCAGCAAGTACGCGCTGGAGAATTTCCCGCAGACGCCCGCGACCGAGGACGCCCTCGGCATCCAGGTCATGTCGTACAAACGCATGGGGCTGGATGTGCTCTACAACGACACGATGCGCGTGCTGCGGCTTAACTTCCCCCAAAGCCGCTATATCGCCGAGGCCGAGGCGCTTCAATCGGGCGGCTAGATCGCCGCTTCGCCCTGCTCGCCGGTGCGAATGCGAACCACCTGCTCCACCGGATAAACGAAAATCTTGCCGTCTCCGATCTTGCCGGTGCGCGCCGCCGACACGATCGCCTCGATGCAACGGTCGAGCAGGCTGTCCGCTACCACCAGCTCGATCTTCACCTTCGGCAGGAAGTCCACCACATATTCCGCGCCGCGGTAGAGCTCGGTGTGACCCTTCTGGCGTCCGAAACCCTTGACCTCGGTGACGGTCAGCCCGCTGACACCCGCTTCCGACAACGCCTCGCGCACGTCGTCGAGCTTGAACGGCTTGATGATGGCTTCGATTTTTTTCATGGTTCGCCTCTCGCACGCCGGTTAAGTG
>SCRL01000075.1 GCA_004298065.1 Gammaproteobacteria bacterium
CTACAACCCGGAAGTGCTGGCGACCAAGACCGACCACGAGAGCGACCGCAACGAGAAACTCACCGCGGCGCTGTCCACGCTCGACGCCCGCTCACGCGACATCATCCAGCGCCGCTGGCTGGCCGAGGACAAGCCGACGCTGCACGAGCTCGCGCGCGAGTACCGCATCTCCGCCGAGCGCATCCGCCAACTCGAAGCCAAGGCACTTGAGCAGATGAAGGGTGTGCTGGCGGCCTGAGCTTTAAAGCTTAAGCAAAACATAAAGGGCTCCTTTCGGAGCCCTTTATGTTTTCTGCTGCGTGATTCCACTTCGGCAGATGCATAAATCCAAGAGCTGCTTACGGCCAAAAGCGGTCACTCAACGTGGTGCTGTGCGGCCGGCTGGCACCGACTGTCGATGCGCTCCACCGCTTCTGGCCAGTCCGCACCAGCTACGGGTTAGTCGGCTTTGCCGTGGTGTCTCTCTAAGCATTCGAGATCTTCTCTATCAATGTGCCACCGCGACTTCCGCTCCGGGTCACTTAGGGCAATTCGCTTTGCAAGTTTAAGGTGGTGACAGGAAATCACGGGGATTTCGATACCCCCGTACGAGGCTCTAGCGCGCTCGTTGAAAAGTTTGTGAAACTCAAGCTGCCGCATCGTAGTGAACAGATCCACACCGTTCCACACAATCTTCTTTTCCTCGCGTAGCAAATGCTCCCGCACCCTAGACAAATCTCCTGTCTTCAAACTCGACAGAGCCCGCAACAATGCGTCAACACTGGGCTCTGATCGCTCAAGGAAGACATCCAAGTCGCTCGTGCTTCTGCCGCAATTGTGATGACGCAGCGCGTACCCACCGACGACAAGATAGTGTGCATCGGTTGTCGAAATAGCACGCAGAAACGCAGTCTGATCACCAGTCAAAGTGGAAAAAGCTTCCATCGCCCTACTGCGCTCATATAGCCGACTAACGTTTGCATGTGGGGCTGTTCACTGCGTAGCGAAGCGGTGCAGTGAACAGCCCCACATGATGCTGTTGTTAGACCATATATTCATCACCATAACTGTCGCAGATTTACTTGGGCTAGGCCTGGACCACCCGATGGCCAATAGTCAGGTTTCTTTAACGAAACCTTCCCGGGCTCGGGACCGAATGTATATGTGAATACTTCAGACTCAATTGTGTGCAAATGGTTAATACAGTCGGCAGCGCGCGCCTCCAGCTTCTCGTATTCTTGTTCTACAGATTTGTTGAGATGGTGAAAATCGTTTCGGTCACTCATAATGGCTAAGGCTGCATTTAGAGATTCCTGAGACAGTAGTTTTTCACGGTGTAGGTAGCGACATCGTTTGCTTGGATCGTTTGGTATTCGAGTGTGGTGATGCTCCGCTAAATAACGTGTTAAGGCCTCGACATAGGCTTGTGCTATCGAAATCGCACCATAGAAGAAACCAGCAATGTACATGCCAGCACATTCAGACGCAGCCGCAGCAAACCAATGTGCGGGAATAATGTTTTGTAGTTTGACACGGGATGCACGACCTACACGATAAGGTAAGCTCGCCTCAAAGCTGGCCCGCATATCGTTTATAAGTTGTTTATCTTCTTCGTCATTCATGTTTATTTGGTCTAACGTGGAGTTGAGGCGCCTGCGCGGCTTTTCGCGCAGGTCGCCTCGAACGCAGGGTTAGGGGGCGCCATTACTGGCCCCTTTGGGATAGCGCAAGTGCACGCCAGAAAATGCCTTGCCGCCCTTAACCAACTTCTCGGGATCGAACCAGTAGTCAATCCACTCGTAAAGGCGCGCCACATGAAGAAAGGCTGCCTGAAGGTTCGAGATATCCGGATCACTCAATAGCTGCCCATGAAAGATCGGGTTTCGAACTTCTCGGTAGAACGCGATTGTGGCCTCGTACAGCGGCTGATCGAGGTGGCGAAGACTGAGTTCGGGGTGTACCGCCTCGGGCATGTGGTGATAGATGTTGGCAACGGCAGACTTGGAGCGGAAGGAAAACGGCCGATCCAGTTTTTCCCAGAGTTCTTTGGAGATGTTGCCGAGAACCGCAGACGTATGTTTCAGTGCGCCTGGCAAATAAGCCTCTACGCCAAGAATTGCGCGTTGAAGAAGAAGCGTCATCAAGTCGTTCGGCATGCCGCCCCAGATAAAGAGGTTGGTACGAATTGGCTTGATTGGAGGGCGGAGACCATCAGCGGCCTCAGGCGAATGCAGGAACTTGTACGTCTGGTTGAATTCCATTCGCAAGTTGATTAACGGAATATTGTCGAACTTGAGCCCGAAAGTCGGAGCAGCACGCACGCAGAAGCCCCCTAACTTATAATTCGACAGCCTAAATGCTTGTTTGCAACCCGGCATTTAGGGTGAATAAAAACCGTGATGTGATGAAAATCAACGTGTTGGTATTTTTTATCACATCAATCTCCCGCCGGGTGATTATCGATCGTCTTGGTGAGTATTGTGCGCTCTAGCGGATCATTCCGACAATGGATCGATGTTCCGACGGTCTGCTAAGGGTCGGAAGCAGCCACTTGAACCGCGCATCCCTATCAACGCTCGCTGAGCGACTATTCGCCAAGCGCTACGTCGCTTTTCCGTTGTACGGCAGCCACCGACCAGTTCTGCATAGCCCAACGCCAGAAGTCTTCCAGACCGCCATCGTGCAACGGCGACGGAGGTAACTGGCCCAGCAGTTCGAGCGCCCAGCATAGCGCCGGCAGCGGATTCGCCCGATCCACCGGCGCGGCATAAGTCTGTTTACTCAGCTTTTCGCCTTGTTCATTCAGCACCACCGGCAGGTGCAGATAGCGCGGCGTCGGCAGGCCGAGCAGGCGCTGCAAATGAATCTGGCGCGGGGTGGAGTGCAGCAGGTCGGCGCCGCGGACGACTTCGGTGATTCCGGCTTCCGCGTCGTCCACGACCACGGCGAGCTGGTAGGCAAAGAACCCGTCGGCTCGCTTCACGACGAAATCGCCGATGTCTGTTGCAAGCGCGCTACGCTGGCGACCTTGTAATAAGTCGTCGAACTCGACGACGGCGCCGTCCACGCGCACGCGCCAGGCGCGCGCGTTCCGGCCCGGTTGCAGCCCTCCGCGACAGGTGCCGGGATACACCGGCCCCTCGATGCCGTTCACGCTGGAATCGGCGATTTCGCGGCGGGTGCAGGCGCAGGCGTAGAGCGTGCCGTCGCGCCGCAGCTTTTCCAGCGCTGCTTCATACGCTGCGTGCCGGCGGCTCTGGTACATAACCTCGCCGTCCCACTCGAAACCGAAGGCTTCCAACGTGCGCAGGATGTCATCGGCCGCGCCCGGCACTTCGCGCGGCGGATCGAGGTCTTCGATGCGCACGAACCACTGGCCGCCCTGCGAGCGCGCCTGCAAGTAACTTCCGACCGCGGCCATGAGCGAACCGAAATGCAGCGGTCCGGTGGGCGACGGCGCGAAGCGGCCGCGATAAGACGTTGTCATGAGGTGAAATCGAGGTTTACGGGCTGGGGTGCAGGGATTACCCTTCTAATGAGGTCTATTCTATGGGCACTCCATTGCAGGAAAGAACCCCCGCACCGCACGGAAACCAGGCCGCGCTGCTGGCGGCGCTGCGCGCGCTGCTGCCGCGCGAGGCGCTGCTGGTGTCCGAGGAGGACAAGCGGCCGTATGAATGCGACGGGCTGTCGGCCTACCGCCGCCTGCCGGGGCTGGTGGCGCTGCCGGAAAACATCGAGCAGGTGCGCCAAATCCTGCGCGCCTGCCGCGAGCACGGCGTACCCGTGGTCACGCGCGGCGCCGGCACCGGGCTTTCCGGCGGCGCGCTGCCGCACCCCGAGGGCGTGCTGCTCTCGCTCTCCAAACTCGCCCGCATCCTCGAAATCGATCCCGTCAACCGCACCGCCACGGTCGAGCCCGGCGTACGCAATCTCGCCATCTCCGAGGCCGCTGCGCCCCACGGCCTCTACTACGCCCCCGATCCCTCGTCGCAGATTGCCTGCTCCATCGGCGGCAACGTGGCCGAAAACGCCGGTGGCGTGCATTGCCTGAAATACGGTCTCACGGTGCACAACGTCGTCGGCCTTAAATTCCTCACCGTCGATGGCGAGCTGATTACGCTCGGCGGCAAGGCGCTCGACATCCCCGGCTACGACCTGCTCGCACTTCTGACCGGCTCCGAGGGTATGCTCGGCGTGATCGTCGAAGTCACGGTGAAGCTGTTGCCGAAACCCGAGCGCGCCCAGGTGGTGCTGGCGGCATTCGACAGCGTCGAGAAGGCCGGCGACGCCGTGGCCGTGATCATTGCCAGCGGTTTCATCCCGGGTGGATTGGAAATGATGGACAACCCGGCGATTCGCGCTGCCGAGGATTACGTCAAGGTCGGCTATCCGGTCGAGGCGGCGGCGATTCTGCTGTGCGAGCTCGACGGCACCGACGTGGAGGTGTCCGACGGCATCGCGCGGGTGCGCGAGCTGCTGCTGAACCAGGGCGCGACCGAGGTGCGCACTGCCAAGGACGAGGCCGAGCGCCTGCGCATGTGGGCCGGGCGCAAGAGCGCGTTCCCCGCCGTCGGGCGCCTCGCGCCCGATTACTACTGCATGGACGGCACCATCCCACGCAAACACCTGGCCACGGTGCTGCGCCGCATCGGCGAGCTGTCGCGCGAACACGGCCTGCCGGTGGCGAACGTGTTCCATGCCGGCGACGGCAACCTGCACCCGTTGATTCTGTACGACGCCAACAAACCGGGCGATCTCGAACGCACCGAGGAGCTCGGCGGGAGGATTCTTGAACTGTGCGTCGAGGTCGGCGGCACCATCACCGGTGAGCACGGCGTGGGCATGGAGAAGATAAACCAGATGTGCGTGCAGTTCGCGCAAGAGGAGCTGACGCAGTTCCACGCCCTGCGCCACGCCTTCGATCCCGACGACATCCTCAACCCCGGCAAGGCCGTGCCGACGCTCGCGCGCTGCGCCGAATTCGGACGCATGCACGTGCACGGCGGCAAGCTGCCCTTCCCCGACCTCGAACGCTTCTGATGACCCGCGACGCCGACATCGGTACCGAGCTGCAAGAAACCGTACGCACCGCCACGGCGCGTGGTACGGCGTTGCACATCCGGGGCGGCGGCACCAAGGATTTTTACGGCCGGCAAATCAACGGCCAGGCGCTCGACGTGGGAAAACATCGTGGGATTCTGGCGCACGAACCGACCGAGCTGGTCATCACTGCCCGCGCCGGCACGCCGCTGGCTGAGATCGAAACGGCACTGGCGGAGAAAAACCAGATGCTCGCCTTCGAGCCGCCGGCCTTTGGTCCCTCGGCCACGCTCGGCGGCACCATCGCCTGCGGTTTTTCTGGTCCACGCCGGCCGTGGAGCGGGAGCGCGCGCGACTTCGTGCTTGGCGCGAAAATCCTGAACGGGCACGGCGAAATCCTGCGTTTCGGCGGCCAGGTGATGAAAAACGTCGCGGGCTTCGACGTCTCGCGCCTCATGGTGGGCGCGCTCGGGACGCTCGGGGTACTGCTCGACATCTCGCTCAAGGTGCTGCCGCGCCCGGAAGCCGAGCAGACGCTTGCCTTTGCCCTGCCTCCGGACCGGGCCATCGCGGCCATGAACGAATGGAGCCGCCAGCCGCTGCCGCTCTCGGCGGCGGCCCATGTCGGCGATACGCTATATATAAGAATCTCCGGGGCCGGCAGCGCCCTGCGCGCCGCGCGCGCCCGGCTCGGCGGCGAACCGGTCGAGAAAGGCGATGAGCTGTGGCGCGAGCTGAACGAACAGCAGCGCCAGTTCTTCGAAGGCCGACAGCCGCTCTGGCGCCTGTCGGTCCCGCCGGCGACCCCGCACATGGCCCTTCCCGGGAAGTGGCTCATCGACTGGGGTGGCGCCCAGCGCTGGCTCAAGACCGACGCGCCTGCGACCGACATCCAGCGCGCGGCGGAAACCGCCGGCGGTCACGCGACCCTGTTTCGCGGCGGCGACCGGAATGCCGAGGTGTTCCATCCGCTGCCGCAACCGCTGGCGGCGCTGCATCGCCGCTTGAAACAAAGCTTCGATCCGGCCGGGATTCTCAATCCCGGGCGGCTGTACGCCGGCCTCTAGCCACCGTCACCACCCGCCCCTAATATCGCGGTTTCATTCACCGGCCGCAGCAATGACAGTCGAACACTGGAACCCGGAAACCGACGGCGCGCTGAGCGAGGCGGCCATGCAGCGCAAGCTCGAAGCGCGCGGTTATACGGTCACGCGCTACATCTACCCGCCGGGGACGTATTTTCCCGACCACACGCACGGCGTGGACAAGATCGACGGCGTGCTCGCCGGGCGCTTTCGCATGACGATGGGAGAAGCGTCCGTCATTCTCGAAGCCGGCGATTGTTTATGCGTTCCCCACGGCGCGGTGCACTCGGCCGAGGTCGTGGGAAGCGAGCCGGTCGTGAGCCTCGACGCTGTCCGCACTCGCTGAGATCGTAACCATGACCACAAAAATGAAACCCAAGCACAAACCCATTTACCGCGTGCTGTTCCGCAACCAGGATAATGTCTACGAGCTTTACGCACGCAAGGTGACGCAGGGAAGTTTGTATGCCTTCGTCGAGGTCGAGGACATCCTCTTCGGCGAGCGCACCCAGATGCTGGTGGACCCTTCGGAGGAACGGCTCAAGGCCGAGTTCGCCGGCGTGAAGCGCACGTACATTCCGTTGCAGGCGGTGATCCGGGTGGACGAGGTGGACAAGGAAGGCGTTTCCAAGATCCTCGGCGGCGCCGGCGACAAGGGCAACGTCACACCGTTTCCGATGCCGGTCCCGCCGCCGGGCCGAAAGTCTTAGTCATGTAGAGCGGCCTACGGCCGCGCTTGTTTTAATCGGGTTCTCGCACCCGAGGGCGAGGACCTTTCTTGTCGCGACAAGAAAGGTCCCAAAGAAACGCTCCCCCGGATGGCGCGACACCTCCCTGCGCTTCGCGCCTTTGCCTTGCGGTCGTCCGACAGGACATCCCTGTCCTGGCGGCCGACGCGCGGGGTCCCTCCCCGCGCCCTTTCAGGCTTGCGGGCACAATTCCGCCGGGAGCGGAATTGGACAGCGCGACTTTGGCGCTGGCCCGGAGGGCTCGCCCCAGGGATGGGGCGAGCAAAGGCTTGCTCGCTTGGGCGCGCCATACGGGGCCCGGTACAGCGTCCGTGGTTTGGTTTTCTTGGTGTTGCTTAACTCCGTTGCCTCACCCGCCCCGTAGGCGAGCGAGCGTCGAGGAAAGGCCGAAGTCGAGCCTGAAGGGGTGCGTGAGGGATCACGCACGTGCGCATCCGGCGCAGGGATGCGCCGTATGCGCACCTCCTGAGGCCGACCTGAGACGCGAGGGACCGGCGTTGTCTGCCGGCGAGCCTTCCGGGGCA
>SCRL01000076.1 GCA_004298065.1 Gammaproteobacteria bacterium
CAAGAAGATGGGCTGGGAGCAGATCGCCGAGAAGACCGGGCTGGCCCCGGTATTCACCACCTCGGCCTGTCTCGGCATGAACAGCATGCCGAAGGAGAACGCCGACAAGCTCTGTAGCGCGCTCGGCCTGCCGGCCGACGTTTCGACGGCGTTGCAGGCGTACCCGCACAAGAGCTTCGACAAGCTCGTGCCGACCGACCCGGTGCTCTACCGGTTCTACGAGATCGTCGGCGTCTACGGCGAGACCATCAAGCAGCTCATCGGCGAGAAGTTCGGCGACGGCATCATGAGCGCCATCGACTTCTCGATGCATATCGAGAAGGTGCCCGACCCCAAAGGCGACCGCGTGAAGATCACGATGAACGGCAAGTTCCTGCCTTACCGGACGTGGTAGCGAAGACCTAGTTCTCGAAGACGATCTTTCCGCCGACGAGCGTGTGGGTCACGCGCCCGCGGAATTCCTGGCCAAGGAAGGGGGTGTTGCGTCCGCGCGAGACGATCCCGGCCGAGGTCAAGGTCCAGGACTCCTTCGGGTCGAAGATGCACACATCGGCGGTGGCGCCGGGGCCGAGCTGACCGGCCTCGACGCCGAGAATCTGTGCCGGTCTGCTGGTCAGCGACGCGATCGCTTCGGAAAGTTCCAGCACATTTTCGTCCACGAGCCGCAGTGTCAGTGGCAACAGTGTTTCGAGCCCCGAGACGCCGGGCGAGGACTCGGCGAACGGCGCGAGCTTGGCGTCCGGCTCGTGCGGCTGGTGATCGGAGCAGATCGCGCCGATCACCCCGCTCTTGAGTGCGCGCCGTAGCGCCTCGCGGTCCTTCTTCGAGCGCAACGGCGGACGCACGTGGCACTGGGTATCGAAGCCGTTGACGTCGTGCTCGGTGAGGTGCAGGTGATGCGCCGTGGCGTCGGCTGTCACCGGCAACCCGCGTTTCTGCGCTTCGGCCACCATCGCCACCGCGCGCGCGGAGGAGAGACCGCAGAAGTGCGCGCGGCAGCCGGCCTGTTCGATAAGCGCGAGGTCGCGCGCCACGGCCACGGTCTCGGCGGCTTCGGGGATGCCGGACAGTCCCAGGCGCGTGCCGACTTCGCCCTCGTGCACGCAACCCTTGCCCTTGAGCCACGGGTCCTCGGCGTGCAGGTGCACGGTGAGGTCGAGCGTGGCGGCGTACTCGAACGCGCGCCGCAATACCTGGGTGTCGTGCACCGGTGTGAATGCGTTGGACACGCCGACACAGCCGGCTTCGTCGAGCGATTCCATATCGGCGAGCAATTTTCCTTCGAGTCCGCGGGTGAGCGCGCCGAGCGGATGGATGAAGGCAAGCCCGAAGCGCCAGGCGCGCGACTGGATCATCTGCGCCATCGCCGGGGTGTCGATCACCGGGTTCGTGTCCGGCGGGCAGCACAGCGTGGTGATGCCGGCGGCGACCGCGGCGCGCGTTTCGGATTCGAGCGTGGCCTTGTATTCCTGACCCGGTTCGCGCAGCCGCGCGCGCAGGTCTACCAGCCCCGGGCAGACGATCTTGCCGGTGGCATCGAGCGTGCGCGTGGCCTTGAAGCCGGCGGGTGCTCTTCCCACGCCGGCGACGAAGCCCTTGGCATCTATATACAGGTCTTTCTTGCCGTCGATGTGGTTGGCCGGGTCGATGAGCCGGCCGCCGGTGATGACCAGACTCATGCACGCCTCCCTTCGGTGCCGCCGAGAATCAACGCCATCACCGCCATGCGCACCGCGATGCCGTAGGTCACCTGCGGCAGGATCACCGACTGCGGGCCGTCGGCCACGGCCGAGTCGATGTCGAGCCCGCGGTTCATCGGGCCGGGGTGCATGACGATCGCGTCATTCTTGGCCTGCGCCAGCTTCTCGGGCGTGAGGCCGTAGAGGTTGAAGTATTCCTGTTCGCTCGGGATGTGCGCGCCCTGCATGCGTTCGCGCTGCAGCCGCAACATCATAATGACGTCCACGTTTTTGAGGCCCTCGGCCATGTCGGTATAGGGCGTGACGCCGAGCTTCTCGACCGCGGTCGGCAGCAGGGTCTTGGGCGCGATGACGCGCACCTCTTTCGCGCCGAGCGTAGTGAGCGCGTGGATTTCCGAGCGCGCCACGCGCGAGTGCAGGATGTCGCCCACGATTGCGACCGTGAGTTTGCCGAAGTCGCCCTTGTGGCGCCGCACGGTGAAGGCGTCGAGCAGCCCCTGGGTCGGGTGCGCGTGGCGCCCGTCGCCGGCGTTGATGATATGCACGTGGGAAGGCACGTGGCGCGCGATCAGGTGCGCCGCACCGGATTCATTGTGGCGCACCACGAACAGATCGGTGTGCATCGCCTCGAGGTTGCGCACCGTGTCGAGCAGGGTCTCGCCCTTGGAGGTCGAGGACTGCGCGATCGCGAG
>SCRL01000077.1:0-2500 GCA_004298065.1 Gammaproteobacteria bacterium
CATGCCGTCGCCGCTTCTGTTCACCGACGCCGCGGCCACCAAAGTCCGGGAGCTGATTGAAGAAGAGAAGAACCCGGCGCTGATGCTGCGCGTGTTCGTTTCGGGTGGCGGCTGCTCCGGCTTCCAGTACGGTTTCACGTTCGAGGAGGGCGCGACCGAAGACGACACGCGCGTCGAGAAGAACGGCGTGACGCTGCTCATCGATCCCCTCAGCTTCCAGTATCTTTCGGGTGCCGAGATCGACTACAAGGAAGACCTGAACGGCGCGCAGTTCGTAATCAAAAATCCGAACGCCAAGACCACCTGCGGTTGCGGTTCGTCGTTCTCGACCTGACCTCGAACGATGTATGAAAACGAAGGGGCGCCTTGGCGCCCCTTTTGTTTTTTCAGCTCCGGTATATCCCGCCGAGGACGACGTGGTGTTTTGCCCCGGTCACGCTCGGCAGGTTCCCGGGCAGTCCCGCGAGCGTACGCTGTGCCAGCCACGCAAACGCACAGGCCTCGACCCAGTCGGGATGGATGCCGAGCATTTCGGTGGTGCGCACCGGAATGTCGGCGGCCTCGTGCTCCAGCGCCTGAAGCAGGACCGGATTGTGGCTGCCACCGCCGCAGACGTAGACCTCGTCGATCTTCGGCAGGAAGCGACCGAGTGCCTGCGCGATGGTCGTCGCCGTGAACCGCACCAGCGTCGCCTGCACGTCCTGCGGCGAGGGTGGCCCGGCGTGCAGGTCGGTCAACGCGCTATCGAGCCAGCCAAGATTGAAATGCTCGCGCCCGGTGCTCTTCGGCGGCGGCGCGTTGAAGTAGGCATCTCCGAGAAGTTTTTCGAGCAGCGCGGAAGAGGACTTACCGCCCGCGGCCCAGCGACCGCCCTCATCGCGATCTTTCCCCAAATGGCGGCGCGCCCATGCATCGAGCAGGGCGTTGCCCGGGCCGGTATCGAAACCGATCACCGCCTGATCGTCGTCCGCCGGCAGGAACGTGACATTGGCGATGCCGCCGATGTTGATGATGGCGCGATTTTGTCCATGCGCGCGGAACACCTCGCGGTGAAACGCCGGCACCAGCGGCGCTCCGTGGCCACCGGCGGCAATGTCGCGCGCGCGAAAATCCGCCACCGTCGTGATGCGGGTACGCTCGGCGATGATCGACGGATTGCCGATCTGCAGGCTGAAAGGGTGATGCAGCCGGGGTCGATGACGCACGGTCTGGCCGTGGCTGCCGATGGCGCGGATATCGCGCGCCTCGAGCCCGGTTTTGGCGAGCACTGCGAGCGCGGCCTCGGCGAACAGCTCGCCGAGCTCGGTGTGCAGTGAACCGAGGCGGTCGATTTCCTCGGGGCCGGGCACGGTCAGCGTGTGGATCGCCTGGCGGGTCGCGGGCGGGATAGGGTGCGTGTGGGTCGCGAGCAACCGGAACGTGCCGTCCGCCGGAATCGATGCCGCCACGGCGTCAATCGCGTCCGCGCTGGTTCCCGACATCAGGCCGATGTAGTGCATCGCCCGTGAGTTTCGGGCATTGCGCCGGGACAGGCAAGCCGTCCGGCCGTATTAGCGGGAGGCGACGTTGAGCGCGCTGTGGCTGATGAAGTCGAGGCGGGTGCCGAGCGTCGAGGCGGCTTGCAGGAACGCCTGTTTGTGCTCCGCGGGGATCGGGGCAGCGCCGGGGAATTTGAATGTCAGCGGATTCTGGTACTTGCCGTTCACGTGCAGTTCGTAATGCAGGTGCGGGCCAGTGGCGAGCCCGGTGTTGCCCACGTAACCGATCACCTGGCCCTGCTCGACGAGACTGCCCACGCGCAACGCGGGATGAAAGCGCGAGAGGTGGCCGTAGAGCGTGCTGTAGGCGCCGCCGTGACGGATCGCGATCGCCTTGCCGTAACCGCCGTTCCAGCCGAGTGTCGCGATGCGCCCCGCCGCGGTGGCGCGCACCGGCGTGCCGCTCGGCGCGGCATAGTCCACGCCCGTATGCGCACGCCAGGTTTTGAGCACCGGATGCAGGCGCATGGCGAAACGCGAGCTGATGCGCGAGAATTCGACCGGCGTGCGCAGGAACGCCCGGCGCAGGCTCAGTCCCTCGGGCGAGTAGTACTCCATCTGCCTGCGCGCATTCCGAAAGCCCACGGCGCGATAGGTCTTGCCCTGATTGATGAACTCCGCCGCCAGGATCGGGCCGTCGGCGATTTTCTGCCCGTGCCAGGTTTTTTCCTCGTAGATGACCGCGAAGCCGTCACCCGCGCGTATCTGCTGGGCGAAGTCGATGTCCCAGCCGAAGATTTCCACGAGTCGCAGGATGACGCTCTCGGACAACCCGGCGGCAAGGCCGTCCTCGAACAATGAGCTGTCGATCGTCCCGCTGACATGGGCGAGCCGCGCCTCGAACGGCCGCGGCAACAGCTCGACGCGGAATTCGGTGTCGGTGCGCCGGAGATGCAGCGTCGCCTCTTCGCCCTGGTCCGTGGCCAGCTCCTCCAGTCTGCCTTTCGCATCCGCGCGCAGCC
>SCRL01000077.1:7500-9112 GCA_004298065.1 Gammaproteobacteria bacterium
CGTTGCAAACTCCGAATACCGGGGAGTGTTATCACGGGAGACACACGGCGGGTGCTAACATCCGTCGTGAAGAGGGATGAAAACCCAGACCGCCAGCTAAGGTCCCGAAATCACAACTCAGTGGTGAACGATGTGGGAAGGCATAAACAGCCAGGATGTTGGCTTAGAAGCAGCCATCATTTAAAGAAAGCGTAATAGCTCACTGGTCGAGTCAGCCCGCGCGGAAGATTTAACGGGGCTCAAGTTGTGTACCGAAGCTGCGGATGTGTAAGGTCTTCGGATCTTATACGTGGTAGGGGAGCGTTCCGTACGCCTGCGAAGGTGACGCGTAAGCGTTGCTGGAGGTATCGGAAGTGCGAATGCTGACATGAGTAGCGTTAATGCGGGTGAAAACCCCGCACGCCGTAAGCCCAAGGTTTCCTGCGCAACGTCAATCGGCGCAGGGTGAGTCGGTCCCTAAGGCGAGGTCGAAAGACGTAGTCGATGGGAAGCAGGTTAATATTCCTGCACCATGCATGACTGCTATGAGGGGACGGAGAAGGTTAGGTCATCCGGGCGTTGGTTATCCCGGTTTAAGCGTGTAGGCGTGCTGCATAGGCAAATCCGTGCGGCTTAGCTGAGGCGTGATGACGAGGTCTCTTTGAGACCGAAGTGACTGATACCATGCTTCCAGGAAAAGCCTCTATGCTTCAGGTCATGTGTGACCGTACCGCAAACCGACACTGGTGGGCGAGGAGAAAATCCTCAGGCGCTTGAGAGAACTCGGGTTAAGGAACTCGGCAAATTGGCACCGTAACTTCGGAAGAAGGTGCGCCTCTGTTAGGTGAAGGGCCTGCGCCCGGAGCCGAGAGAGGTCGCAGAGAATCGGTAGCTGCAACTGTTTAACAAAAACACAGCACTCTGCAAACACGAAAGTGGACGTATAGGGTGTGACGCCTGCCCGGTGCCGGAAGGTCAATTGATGGAGTTAGCCGCAAGGCGAAGCCCCTGATCGAAGCCCCGGTGAACGGCGGCCGTAACTATAACGGTCCTAAGGTAGCGAAATTCCTTGTCGGGTAAGTTCCGACCTGCACGAATGGCGTAATGATGGCTACACTGTCTCGACCCGAGACTCAGCGAAGTTGAAATCGCTGTGAAGATGCAGCGTTCCCGCCGCAAGACGGAAAGACCCCGTGAACCTTTACTATACCTTCACACTGAACTTTGAAGCTGTCTGTGTAGGATAGCTGGGAGACTTTGAAGCGTTGGCGCCAGCCAGCGTGGAGTCAACCTTGAAATACCAGCCTGACGACTTTGAGGTTCTAACCTTGACCCGTTATCCGGGCCGGGGACAGTGTGTGGCGGGTAGTTTGACTGGGGCGGTCTCCTCCCAAAGAGTAACGGAGGAGCGCGAAGGTACCCTCAGCGCGGTCGGAAATCGCGCGTCGAGTGTAATGGCATAAGGGTGCCTGACTGCGAGACAGACAAGTCGAGCAGGTGCGAAAGCAGGTCATAGTGATCCGGTGGTTCTGTATGGAAGGGCCATCGCTCAACGGATAAAAGGTACTCCGGGGATAACAGGCTGATACCGCCCAAGAGTTCATATCGACGGCGGTGTTTGGCACCTCGATGT
>SCRL01000078.1 GCA_004298065.1 Gammaproteobacteria bacterium
GTGCCGGCCACGATCATCACGTCCGACTGGCGCGGGCTCGGGCGAAAAATCATGCCGAACCGGTCCATGTCGTAACGCGAGGCGGCGGCGTGCATCATCTCGACCGCGCAGCAGGCAAGCCCGAAGGTCATCGGCCACAGCGAACCGGTACGCGCGGCGTTGATGAGTTTGTCCGCAGTCGTGGTAACGAAGCCGCGCTCAAGGATTCCCTCTATTCCCACTCGAGAGCCCCCTTCTTCCACTCGTAGATGAAGCCGACCACCAGGATACCGAGGAACAGCATCATCGCGACGAAGCCGGGCATGCCGATCTCCTTGAGCGCCACCGCCCACGGAAACAGGAACGCGATCTCAAGATCGAAGATGATGAACAGGATGGCGACGAGGTAGTAGCGCACGTCGAACTTCATGCGCGAGTCCTCGAACGCCTCGAAGCCGCACTCGTAGGGCGAGGTCTTCGCGCTATCCGGGCGATACGGTCCGAGCACGCGCCCGAGCAGGATCATGGCGCCGCCGATGAACAGCGCGACACCCATGAAAATCAGGATTGGAAGATAGCTCTGCAGCATCCGCGCAATGACCGCTCGTGGTGTAAACCAGCGCTGTTATGTAGTTATTTGGACAGCCGGGCGAGTCTAGGCGAGCGCGGAATTGCAAGTCAAGCAACTGCGGATTATTAGGGGTATAAAGACGCCTTGCGCAAAAACCGCGCAACGGCGTCGAAAAATGAATGGTGCCGACGGGGAGACTCGAACTCCCACGGCTTGCGCCACCAGCCCCTCAAGCTGGCGTGTCTACCAATTTCACCACGTCGGCGGGAAAAGGAAGGAATTGACGGACGGATTGTAACTGCTTCGCGGCGGTTTCTGAATCCCGCGGCCGTCCGTCAGGAATTTACTTTGGCACCTCGGGAACCTTGTCGGGTGCGGGAACCGCCGGCGCGACCGGCGCCGCCGGAACAGTTTCGGTCACGCTGCGCGTGACGCTCGCCGCTTCCCGGGACTCGCTGGTCGCGATCCAGGCCAACGCCATGTTAGAAAGGAAAAACACGGTCGCGAGAATCGCGGTCGTGCGACTCAGGAAGTTGGACGAGCCGCGCGCGCCGAACAGCGTCTGCGACGCACCGGCGCCGAAGGCCGCGCCCATGTCCGCGCCCTTGCCCTGCTGCAACAGCACCAGCGCCACCAGCCCCACGGCCGACAGCACGTCAATGACCAGGATGATGTCTTTCATGGCTGTACTCCGTATCGATCAAGCGGCGCGGCAGATGTTCAGGAACTCTTCCGCGACCAGCGAAGCGCCGCCGATGAGGCCGCCGTCAATGTCCGGCTGCGCCATAAGCTCCTTCGCATTCGACGCCTTCATGCTGCCGCCGTACAGGATGCGCATGCCGTCGGCCACGCCCTTGTCGAGCGCCGCGAGCCGCCCACGGATGAAGGCGTGCACGTCCTGCGCCTGTTGCGGCGTGGCGGTCTTGCCGGTGCCGATGGCCCATACCGGCTCGTAGGCCAGCACGGAATTCTTTAGCGCGGCGATGCCATGCATCTGGATCACGGCGTCGAGCTGGCGCGCCACGACGCTCTCGGTCTGGTTGGCCTCGCGCTCGGCGAGGGTCTCACCGATGCACAGGATCGGAATCAGGCCCGCGGCCTGGGCGGCGCCGAATTTTTCCGCCACCAGCTTGTCGGTCTCGCCGTAGTAGCTGCGCCGCTCCGAGTGGCCGACGATCACGTAGGTACTGCCGTAGTCCTTGAGCATCGGCCCGGCGGTTTCGCCGGTGTAGGCCCCGGACTTGTGCACGGACAGATTCTGCCCGCCCCACACCGCGTTGCTGCCCTTGAGCAGCGTCGCGACCAGCGGAATCAGGATGAACGGCGGACACACCGCCACCTCGGCGGTGTTGACGCTCGCGAGCCCCTGTTTGATGCCGTTCACCAGCGCCGTGGACTCGGCCTGGCTGCCGTTCATCTTCCAGTTACCCGCCACCAGCGGCCGGCGCTTGGACATGAGACCTCCCGGATTCCTTATATATACAGGCTGAAAAATGCGCGCGATGTTACCGGCGAGGGGGGAAGAAAGCAATTAGCCAATAGCGATTCGCCAAAGGCTACAGGTTAACAGCTCGATTTTTTACTACGCCGCCTCTTCCGCGGCGCGCTTCACGGTATCGGCCAGGCGTTGTGCCAAACGCTCCACCTGCGCCGTATCCTGGCCCTCGACCATCACACGCACCACTGGCTCGGTGCCGGAGGGGCGCAGCAGCACGCGTCCCCGGCTTCCGAGCTCGCGCTCGGCGTCGGCCACGGCGCCCGCGACCGGGGCAGATTGCCTGAGGTCGAAGCGGCGCGCCATGCGCACGTTGACCAGGCGCTGCGGGTAGATCGTGAGGCCCTTGTGCAATTGGCTCAGGCGCTTGCCGGATTCGATCTGCGCCGCGAGCACCTGCAGCGCGGCGATAATCCCGTCGCCGGTGCTGCTCTTGTCGAGGCACAGGATGTGGCCGGAGGTCTCGCCGCCGATCTCCCAGCCCTGCGCCGCGAGCAGGGCCAGCACGTAACGGTCGCCGACCGCCGCGCGCGCGAACGGGATGCTACGCTCCGCGAGCGCCTGTTCGAGACCGAGGTTCGTCATGTGCGTGCCGGCGACGCCGCCGCGCAGAACGCCGGCGCGGTGGCGCGCGAGCGCGATGATGTAGAGCAGCGCGTCGCCGTCCAGGATTTCGCCGGTCTCGTCCACCATGATGACGCGGTCGCCGTCACCGTCGAGCGCGAGCCCGAGGTCGGCGCCGTGGTAGCGCACCGCCTGTTGCAGCGTCGCCGGGTGCGTCGAGCCGCACTCGAAATTGATGTTGAAGCCGTCGGGCTCGTTGGCCACCGGGATCACCTGTGCGCCAAGCTCGCTGAACACGTGCGGCGCGATGTAGTAGGCCGCGCCGTTGGCGCAGTCCACCACGATCTTGAGTCCGGCGAGCGTCAGGCGCGAAGGGAAAGTGCTCTTGCAGAATTCGATGTAGCGCCCGGCGGCGTCCTCGTAGCGCCGCGCCTTGCCGAGCTTGGCCGGCGCCACCGTGCGCAGCGGCTCGCGCATCATGCGCTCGATCTCGGCCTCGACCGCGTCCGGCAGTTTGGTGCCTTCGGCCGAGAAGAACTTGATGCCGTTGTCCTCGTAGGGATTGTGCGACGCCGAGATGACGATACCGGCGCGGGCGCGGGCGGTGCGCGTGAGATACGCGATGCCGGGCGTCGGCATCGGCCCGAGCAGCCGAATGTCCACGCCGGCGGCCGACAGGCCCGACTCAAGCGCCGATTCGAGCAGGTAGCCCGAGATGCGCGTGTCCTTGCCGATGAGCACCTTGCCCGGCTCGCCGTCGCGCGCGCCGAGCACGCGGCCCGCAGCCCAGCCGAGCTTGAGCACCAACTCGGGCGTGATGGGCTCGTCGCCCACCTTGCCGCGAATGCCGTCGGTGCCGAAAAAGCGTCGCTGCGTCATGTCTCCTGCGCCTTTGGGGAATAGACCGCTTCCCACATCCGTATCGCCTCGACCGTCGGGGCCACGTCGTGCACCCGGACGATCCGTGCGCCATTTTGCACCGCCATGAGCGCGAGCGCCACACTCGCGTGCAGCCGCCGCTCCACCGGCAAACCGAGCGCCTTGCCGATCAGGGATTTGCGCGACAGGCCGGCGAGCACCGGCAAGCCGAGCGCGGTAAACGCACGCAGGTGGCGCAGTAGTTCGAGGTTGTGTTCGAGCGTCTTGCCGAAACCGAAGCCCGGATCGATGACGAGCTGGTTGCGCGGGATACCGGCGGCCTCGCAGGCGGCGACGCGCGCGGCGAGAAAATCGCGGATGTCGCTGACAACATCCTGATATTGAGGGTTCTCCTGCATGCAGCGCGGCTCGCCTTGCATGTGCATCAGGCAGACCGGCACCTTCGCTTCCGCGGCAACCGAAAGCGCGCCCTCCGCTCGCAACGCCAGTACGTCATTAATGAATCCGGCGCCGGCGGCTACCGCTGCGCGCATGACTTCGGGCTTGGCAGTGTCGATGGAAACCGGGACGGCAACCTTGCGCACCAGTGACTCGATAACGGGTATGACGCGATCCAGCTCTTCCTGCACCGACACCGGCTGCGCGCCGGGGCGAGTGGATTCGCCACCGACGTCGACGACGGCCGCGCCCTCCTCGACCATGCGGCGCGCCTGCGCCAGCGCCGCCTCGCGCGCGGTGAAGCGTCCGCCGTCGGAGAACGAGTCCGGCGTGACATTGAGCACGCCCATCACGGCGACACGGGAGAGATCAAGCGCGCGTCCGCGGCAATCGAGTGATGTCATAAGCCGGAAAACAAAGCGGCCAGCAAAGGCTGGCCGCGATAGTTTAGTTTAAGAGAAACGCCTAGTGCTCGCCGGCAGGCGAATCCAGGCGCGGCTTCACGCCCGGCTTGGCCTCGGGCTTCGCCGGCGCACCACCGCTCGGCTTGCCGGCCGAGTTCTGGGGCGGACGCGGCTCCTTGCCGGCCATGATGTCGTCGATCTGCTCGGCATCGAGCGTCTCCCACTCGATCAGGGCCTTGGCCATCTTCTCGATCTTGTCGCGGTTCTCCTCGATGATGGCGCGGGCGCGGGCGTACTGTTCGTCGATGATGCGCCGGATCTCGCGGTCCACCTGCTCGGCCACGGAATCCGACATGTTCTTGTGCGTCATCATGTCACGCCCGAGGAACACCTCACTCTGATTCTCGCCGTAGACGCGCGTGCCGAGCGCGTCCGACATGCCCCAGCGCATGGCCATGTTGCGCGCGAGCTCCGTGGCGCGCTCGAAGTCGTTGGCCGCGCCGGTGGTCATCTGGTTCATGAACACCTCTTCCGCGATGCGCCCGCCCATGAGCACCGCGATGCGCGACAACAGCGACTCGCGGTCGTGGCTATAGCGGTCCTCTTCCGGCAGCTGCATGGTCACGCCCAGCGCGCGCCCGCGCGGGATGATGGTGACCTTGTGCACCGGGTCGGTGTTCGGCAGCAGTTTCGCCACCACCGTGTGGCCGGATTCGTGGTAGGCGGTGTTCAGGCGCTCCTTCTCGGGCATAACGATCGAGCGGCGCTCGGCGCCCATCACGATCTTGTCCTTCGCCTTCTCGAAGTCCTCCATGTCCACCAGACGCTTGCTGGCGCGCGCCGCGAACAGCGCCGCCTCGTTCACGAGGTTGGCGAGATCGGCGCCGGAGAAACCCGGCGTGCCGCGCGCGAGGATGTTCGCGTCCACGTCGTCCGCGACCGGCACCTTGCGCATATGGACTTTCAGAATCTGCTCGCGTCCGCGGATGTCGGGCAGCGGCACGTACACCTGGCGGTCGAAACGGCCCGGGCGCAACAGCGCCGGGTCGAGTACGTCCGGGCGGTTGGTCGCGGCGATCACGATCACGCCCTCGGTGCCCTCGAAACCGTCCATCTCGACCAGCAGCTGGTTCAGCGTCTGCTCGCGCTCGTCGTGGCCGCCGCCCAAGCCGGCGCCGCGCTGGCGCCCGACGGCGTCGATTTCGTCGATAAAAATGATGCATGGGGCGTGCTTCTTCGCCTGATCGAACATGTCGCGCACGCGCGAGGCGCCGACGCCGACGAACATCTCGACGAAGTCCGAACCGGAAATGGAGAAGAACGGCACCTTGGCCTCGCCGGCGATGGCCTTGGCGAGCAGCGTCTTGCCCGTGCCGGGGTTGCCGGTCATGAGCACGCCCTTGGGGATGCGCCCGCCAAGCTTCTGGAACTTCGAGGGATCGCGCAGGAACTCGACCAGTTCGCCGACCTCTTCCTTCGCTTCCTCGACACCGGCGACGTCGGCGAAGGTGACCTTGTTCTGTTCCTCGGTGAGCATGCGCGCCTTGGACTTGCCGAAACTCATGGCGCCACGGCCGCCGACGCCTCCCTGCATCTGGCGCATGAAGAAAATCCATACGCCCACGAGCAGCAGCAGCGGGAACCAGTTGATGAAGATAGTGAGCAGCAGCGACTGCTCTTCTTGCGGCTTGGCCTCGATGGCGACGTTGTGCTCCAGCAGGTCGCCGATCATGCCCGGGTCGCCGGGCGAGAAGGTCGTGAACGACTCGCTGCTCTTGAGCTTGCCCTGGACCTCGCGCCCCTGGATGGTGACGCGCTCGACCTCGTTCTGCTTCACCTTCTGGATGAACTGGGAGTATTCCATCGGCCGCGCCGCCGGCTGGCGGCTGCCGAAATTGTTGAACACCGACATCAGCACGATGGCGATGACGAGCCACAGGAGCAGATTCTTGGTGAGATTGTTCAAGCTATACCTCTTTACGGTCCTGCCGACCTAAAAACTACCGAATTGCTGACGCCATTGTCCTATGGCGCACGCCAACGCATCAATGACCTTCATCAATGGCCCTTAAAACCCTTGCCGAGGAGGTACACCTCCCGGCTCTCGGCGCGCGACGCCTTCGGCTTGCGCGCGTGAAGCTTCACAAAGCGCCGCTGCATCGCGCGGTGAAACTCCTGGAACCCGGCTCCCTGGAAGGCCTTGACCAGAAAGTCGCCGCCCGGCCGCAGGGTTTTGTCGGCGAATTCCAGCGCGAGTTCCGCCAGCAACATGGAACGCCCCTGATCGGCAGAGGCGATACCACTTATATTGGGCGCCATGTCCGCGATTACAAGGTCCACCGGTTTACCACCCAAACGCTCTATTAAGGAGTCTAGCACTGCCTGTTCGGTGAAATCGCCCTGCAATATCTCGACCTCCGCGATCGCCTCCATCGGCAGGATGTCGAGCGCGATCACCCGGCCGGTGGGGCCGACGCGCTCCCTGGCGTACTGCGACCAGCCGCCGGGCGCGGCGCCGAGGTCCACGACCGTCATCCCCGGGCGGAACAGCCGGTCGCGCTCGTCGATCTCGGCGAGCTTGTAGACCGCGCGCGAGCGCTTGCCTTCCTTCTGGGCACGCTTGACGTATTCGTCGGTGAAATGCCGGCGCAGCCAGCGGTCACTGCTTTTGCTGCGGGCCATGGAACAACTCGGGTATCATGCGCGGGTTTTCATTCCTTAATCATCGACGATTATATATGGCGCTCACCACTTCCCAACGAAAGCATTTGAAAGCCCTGGCGCACAAACGCAAACCGGTGGTGCTGGTCGGCAATGCCGGCGTCACCGACGCTGTCGTCAAGGAAACCGAGCGCGCGATCGAGCGTCACGAACTGCTCAAAATCCGTCTGCCAGCGGTGGAGCGGGGTGAACGCAGCGAGATGGCACAGAAAATCAGCGATGCCGTCGGTGCCGAGCTGGTACAGGAGATCGGCCGGGTCGCCGTGCTGTATCGCCGGGCGCAGAAACCGCGCCTGGTGCTGCCGGACTGAATCAGACGTAGCGGATATCGAGAATTTCGTAGGTGCGCAGGCCGCCCGGCACCTGCACCTCGACCACATCGCCCTCTTCCTTGCCGATCAGGGCGCGCGCGATGGGCGAGCTGATGGATATCCTGCCCTGGGCCAGGTCGGCCTCGTAGTCGCCGACGATCTGGTAGGTGACCTCTTTCCCGCTGTGCTCGTCGAGCAAATCGAGCGTGGCGCCGAATACCACCCGGCCATCGGCATTCACCGTTTGCGGATCTATGACCTGGGCAGAGGCCAGCCGGTTTTCGAAGTCCGCGATGCGCCCCTCGATGAACCCTTGCTGTTCCTTGGCGGCGTGGTACTCGGCGTTCTCCGAAAGATCGCCGTGCGAGCGCGCCTCGGCGATCGCCTGGATGATGCGCGGGCGCTCCACGGTCTTGAGCCGGTGCAGCTCCGTCTTAAGCTTCTCCGCGCCGGCGGCGGTGATGGGAATCTTCTTCATGCGCGTAGTGACTTGTGCAGTTCCTGCAACCGGTTCACGCGGATGTCCTCGCCGGCCTGTTGATGCGCCGCGGTCGCGGCCTTGGCCGCTGCAAGGGTGGTATAGATGGTCACCTTGTGCATCAGCGCCTGGCGGCGGATAGCGTAGGAATCCTCGTAACTCTGTCGATCCGAGACGGTGTTGATGATGATATCCACCTCGTCGTTCATGATCATGTCGACGATGTGCGGCCGGCCCTCAGACAGCTTGTTTACCCTCTTCACGGCGACGCCTGTTTCTTCGAGCACCTGCGCCGTACCGCGCGTGGCGATGATTTCGAAGCCGCTGTCCGCGAAATACCGCGCCACGTCCACGATGCCTTTCTGGTCGGCATCGCGCACGCTGATGAAGACGCGCCCGTGGCGCGGAATCTCGGCGCCGGCGGCAATCTGCGATTTAGAGAACGCCTCACCGAAGCTGCGGCCCACGCCCATAACCTCGCCGGTGGATTTCATCTCGGGCCCGAGCACGGTGTCCACGCCCGGAAACTTGATGAACGGGAACACCGCCTCCTTGACCGAATAGTACTTCGGCACTATCTCGCCGCGCACGCCCTGCTTCTTGAGCGATTGCCCCACCATGCAGCGCGCCGCGACCTTCGCCAGCGGACGGCCGGTGGCCTTGGAAACGTACGGCACGGTGCGCGAGGCGCGCGGGTTCACTTCGAGCACGTAAATGTCGCCGTCCTTGACAGCGAACTGGATGTTCATCAGACCCTTCACCTTGAGCGCCTTGGCGAGCGCCACGGTCTGGCGGCGCAGCTCGTCCTGCGTCTTCTTCGACAGCGAATACGGCGGCAACGAGCAGGCCGAGTCGCCGGAGTGCACGCCGGCCTCCTCGATGTGCTCCATGATGCCGCCGATGATGACTTCCTTGCCGTCGGACACGGCGTCCACGTCCACCTCGCCCGCATCCGACAAGAAGCGGTCGAGCAGCACCGGCGAGTCCTCGGACACGCGCACCGCCTCGCGCATATAGCGTTCCAAATCCTCGCGCGAGTGCACGATCTCCATCGCGCGCCCGCCGAGCACGTAGCTCGGGCGCACCACCAGCGGATAGCCGATCTTCTCGGCGAGCTTCACCGCCGATTCGGTCGTGCGCGCGGTGGCGTTGGCCGGCTGGCGCAGCTTGAGCTTCTTCACCAGCTTCTGGAAGCGCTCGCGGTCTTCGGCGACGTCAATCGAATCCGGGCTGGTACCGACGATGGGGGCGCCGGCCTCGTGCAGGCCCTTGGCGAGCTTGAGCGGGGTCTGGCCGCCGTACTGCACGATCACACCGGTGGGCTTCTCGAGATCGATGATTTCGAGCACATCCTCGAGTGTCAGCGGCTCGAAATACAACCGGTCGGAGGTGTCGTAGTCGGTGGACACCGTCTCCGGGTTGCAGTTGATCATGATGGTCTGGTAGCCGTCGTCGCGCAGCGCGAACGAAGCGTGCACACAGCAGTAATCGAACTCGATGCCTTGGCCGATGCGGTTCGGGCCGCCACCCAGCACGATGATCTTTTTCTTCTTCTCCGGCTTGGCCTCGCACTCTTCCTCGTAGGTCGAGTACATGTAGGCCGTGGCCGAGGCGAACTCGGCGGCGCAGGAGTCCACGCGCTTGTACACCGGCCGCACTTTCGCGGCGTGGCGCCAGCGGCGCATCTGCTTTTCCGTGGTGCCGAGCAGCTGCGCCAGGCGCCGGTCGGAGAAACCCTTGCGCTTCCACGCGCGCAGGCTGTCGGCCGACGGCTTTTTCTTCGCCTGCTTCGCAACCTGCTTTTCGGTCGCGACCAGGTCCTCGATCTGCGCCAGGAACCAGGGGTCGATATAGGTCAGCGCCTGCACCTCTTCGAGCGACATGCCGAAACGGAAGGCGTCGGCGACATACCACACGCGCTCGGCGCCCGGGATGCGCAGCGCCTGCGCCAGGCGTTTGCGTGCTTCGTCCTTGTCCAATGCCGAATCCAGTTTCGGCTCCAGCCCGTAGTGGCCGATCTCGAGCGAGCGCAGCGCCTTCTGGAACGATTCCTGGAACGTGCGCCCGATCGCCATGGCCTCGCCCACCGACTTCATCTGCGTCGTGAGCACGGAATCGGCCTTGGGGAACTTCTCGAAGGTGAAGCGCGGAATTTTGGTGACGACGTAGTCGATCGTCGGCTCGAACGAGGCCGGCGTCACGCCGCCGGTGATGTCGTTCTTCAATTCGTCGAGCGTGTAGCCGACGGCGAGCTTGGCCGCGACCTTGGCGATGGGAAAGCCCGTGGCTTTGGAGGCGAGCGCGGACGAGCGGCTGACGCGCGGGTTCATCTCGATGATGACCATGCGCCCGTCCTTCGGGTTGATCGCGAACTGCACGTTCGAGCCGCCGGTGTCGACGCCGATCTCGCGCAGGCAGGCGATCGAGGCGTCGCGCATGAGCTGGTATTCCTTGTCCGTGAGCGTCTGCGCCGGGGCGACCGTGATCGAGTCGCCGGTGTGCACGCCCATGGGATCGAGGTTCTCGATCGAACAGATGATGATGCAGTTGTCCTGGCGGTCGCGCACCACCTCCATCTCGAATTCCTTCCAGCCGATGATGGACTCCTCGATCAACAGCTCGCGCGTGGGCGAGGCGTCGAGGCCGCGCTCGCAGATGGCGACGAACTCGTCCTTGTTGTAGGCGATGCCGCCGCCGGTGCCGCCGAGCGTGAACGAGGGACGGATGATCGCCGGGAAGCCGATCATGGCCTGCACCTGCAGCGCCTCCTCCATGCTGTGGGCGATGGCGCCGCGCGCGCACTGCAGCCCGATGGACTCCATCGCCTTCTTGAAGCGTTCGCGGTCCTCGGCCTTGTCGATGGCGTCGCGCTTGGCGCCGATCATCTCGACGCCGAATTTCTCCAGCACGCCCTCGCGCGCCAGATCGAGCGCGGTGTTGAGCGCGGTCTGGCCGCCCATGGTCGGCAGAATCGCGTCCGGGCGCTCCTGCTCGATGATCTTGGCGATGGTCTGCCAGTGGATAGGCTCGATATAGGTGGCGTCGGCCATCTCCGGGTCGGTCATGATCGTCGCCGGATTGGAGTTGACCAGGATGACGCGGTAGCCCTCCTCCTTGAGCGCCTTGCACGCCTGCGCGCCCGAGTAGTCGAACTCACAGCCCTGGCCGATGATGATCGGTCCGGCGCCGACGATCAGGATGCTTTTGATGTCGGTGCGTTTAGGCATCGGACGCCACCGCGACCACCGGACGCGCGGCACCGGCGCGGTGCTGCTCCATCAGGCGGATGAAATGGTCGAACAGGGGTGAGACATCGTGCGGACCGGGACTCGCCTCGGGATGGCCCTGGAACGAAAACGCCGGCTTGTCGGTGCGCGCCACGCCCTGGATTGTGCCGTCGAACAGCGAGCGGTGCGTCACGCGCAGGTTGCGCGGCAGGCTCGCCTCGTCCACGGCGAAGCCGTGGTTCTGGCTCGTGATCATCACACGCCCGGCGTCCACGTCCTGCACCGGATGGTTGGCGCCGTGGTGGCCGAATTTCATCTTGACGGTGCGCCCGCCGGAAGCGAGCCCGAGCAACTGATGCCCGAGACAGATGCCGAACACCGGCAGACCGGTCTCGACGATCTCGCGGATGGCGGCGATGGCGTAATCGCACGGTTCCGGGTCGCCCGGACCGTTGGACAGAAACACGCCGTCGGGATTCATACGCAACACTTCCGCCGCCGGCGTCTTTGCCGGCACCACGGTCAGATCGCAACCGCGCTCGGCGAGCATGCGCAGGATGTTGCGTTTGATGCCGTAGTCATAAGCAACGACCTTGAAACGCGTGGGAATGTCCTTGCGATAGCCTTCGCTACGCACCCAGGTGCCCTCGCTCCACGCGTAAGGCTCTTTCGTGGTCACGACCTTGGCCAAATCCATGCCCTTCAAGCCCGGGAACGCGCGCGCAGCCTTGAGCGCCTTTTGCTTATCGAGCTTCTTACCCTTGGCCACGGCGAGGATGCAGCCGTTCTGCGCACCCTTTTCGCGCAGCAGGCGCGTGAGCCGGCGCGTGTCGATGCCGGCGATGCCGACGAGCTTTTGGCGGCGCATGAACTCGGGCAACGATTCCGCGGCGCGCCAGTTGCTGTGGACCGCAGGCAGGTCGCGGATAATGAGGCCGGTGGCGTAGGTCTTGCCGGACTCCATGTCCTCGACGTTGCAGCCGGTGTTGCCGATGTGGGGATAGGTCAGCGTGACGATCTGGCGCGCGTACGAGGGATCGGTGAGGATTTCCTGGTAGCCGGTCATGGCGGTGTTGAACACCACCTCACCCACTGCCTCGCCCGGAACGCCAATGGACTCCCCGTAAAACAGGGAACCGTCTTCCAGGGCGAGCAAGGCGGTCGTCACCAGCACATTCCTCATTCAGTACATCAAAACTCTAAATGCGACACATGCTAACAATTCCGCCGGGAGCGGAATTGGTCGCACTTTGAGTGCGCCCGACAGGGTGTGCGCCACGGATGGCGCACAACAAAACGGGAGCGCTTGTGGCGTCTCCCGTTTTTGGCTCGAAACTCAGGATAAATCGGTACTCCGGCTGGAAGCGAATCTTACGGCAGCCGCCGCGTTAAATCAACGCGCGGCGGGACGTTACGGCAAGCTCGCGAGATAGGCGGTGATCGCCTGGATGTCTTCCTCGACCAAGCCCTGGGCCACACCGTGCATGACGGTCGGGGCGTCGGTCGGCTGCTGGAAGGTGAAGAGACGGTGACGCAGATACTCGACGCGTTGGCCGGCGAGACGCGCATACTGCTCGGAGCCGTGCGCATCGGGGCCGTGGCAGGAAACGCAGCGCCGCTGGTAAGCAGTTCTGCCCCGCTGCGCGAGCGACGCCTCCACGGCATAGGGACGCGGCGTCATGGTCGAGTAATAGGCCGCGACCACGATGCGATCCTCTTCGCTGAACATGCGCGCCAGCGGTGCCATGATGTAGTCGTTGCGCCGCCCATCGGCGAACTTCGCGATCTGATCGAGCAGGTAATAAGGATTCTGGCCGGCGATGTTCGGCACGAGCGGCTGGATGCTGTTCCCGTCCTCGCCATGGCAACGGGCACAGAACGACGCCCGCTCGCGCGCCTGTTGCACGAGCGCCGTCCAGCCGGCGCCGTTGCTCTTCTGCAACGCCAGTTTGCGGGAGAGGGCTTCCCGCTGGTTCGGTGGCTCGGCAGCGGATACGGACACCCCTGCTCCCGCTACTAGAATCAAAAAACCGGTCGCGACCCCGATCGCCGCCCTCAACGCGCTTGTCATGATTCAGCCCTCTCCCGCCGCAGGAAAATGCCGACCCGGCGCATCTCCCACGAATTGGTCCAACAGGCATATAGCAACTTTCCACGGGCCACAGGGTGACCTGCGTCAATTACGTGGCATAAAGAGGAGCGCATACATGCCTCGCCGGTAGGCAACGGGGTTGGCGGGGACAGGTTTCGTGACTGGAATCGTTCGATATCGGCAGGCACGAAAACCGCACTAATAATAAATCTCGCGCTGGTAGATGAGTTCGCGCTCCTGCAAGAAACCGGTGACCGTCGACTCGCCGATGGCAAAGTCGCCAAAGCCGGTTTCGCCTTCAATCGCGGTCGCCGTGCTGGTGGGAGAAACGGTCGAGCTCAAACTGGTATTGAACCATGCGCCGCCGGAGTACCGTTGCGCGACGAAATCGTCGGGGGTGACACCGCCATCCAGGTCCGCCGCGTTGTAGTTGAACGTGGCGGTGTAGCTGCCGAAAGCAAGTCCGCCGCCTTCCGTCAGCGTCCAGTAGCGGTTCACGCTTTGGGCCGAATTGATGGTGGACGAGGAAATACTGGGGTGGTCGCCCGTGGTCGTGGAGCCCGTGACATAACCCGGCGTGGTGACCGAGTCGAACACCACCCGTACCGGCGCGTAGAGCGTGCCGTTGCCTACCTCGAACGTGCAATCGAGCTGCGAGGCGGTGAAGTTCTTGCGTAGATAGCCGATCACGTGCCGGTTGGCGGCCGCGCCCGACACGCCGCAACCGGCCGTGTTGCCGATGATAAGCATGTTCGAGCCGGTGGAAATGTTGCCGGCGGTAAAAGTCAGGGTGTTGTTAACGGTGGTATTGAGGCTTAGAACGATGTCGTTCACGCCGCCATCGGTGTTATTGGCGGTCAGATTGTAGAACGTCGTCGCGGATGTGCCACCGATGGTCTGGGGATTGTTCCCAACAAAGATGAACGTACTGGTCCCGGGACTGAAGACGCCGTTGTTGGTGAAATTGCCCTCCAGGCTCACGTCACCGCTGGCGGTGACCCCAGACCCCGTATTGGCGATGGTCAGGTTATTTAGAATGGAATTGATGGTGTTGAGGGTAATGGACTGGGTGGCACTGCCGTTCATGTTGACCGTGCCGTTGTTATGATCCAGCTCCGCCGTGCCGGCCATGGACAGGTTTCCGGCTACGTTCAGCGTGCCCGCCGGCAGAGTCTTGATGCCGCTGCCACGCAGGGTCAGGTGACCGTAGTTTTCATTGACGACATCCTGGCCGCCGTTGCGCGCGTACTCGACCGTGCTAGTAGCACCGAGAGATCGTGTAAACCCGCTGACCCACGTGTTCGTCGTGTAGACAAAGGTCGCGCCGTTGGCGACCTCGAAGGTGTTGCCGGCGCCGCCGGCGAGGGTGAAGCCGCCGTCGTTCAGGGTACCGCTTTGTACGCGCACGCTGCCAAAAACGTTGGCCGTGCCGATATTGGCGTTGAGCGTCGCGCCACTCGCGCTGGTATTGTTGATATGGAGGTTGTAGTAATCGATGTTGGGCTCATTGAGCAGGATGGTCTGGGCGGACGTGCCGTTGTAGTTGAAGGTGCTACTGGTACCTTCCACCAGCGTTCCCACGGTGGCTGTGAAGGCGCCGGCGAGATTCAGGGTGGCGGCGCCGCCACTCATGTCGAGATAGTTGTTGGCATCGCTACCGGCGACAAACACCAGGTTTCCGCCGATAGTGAGCGTGCCCGTGGTGATGTTGATGCGGGCCACGCGGCTGTCGGTGCCCGTCGTGCCGGCAAACGTGACGCTTCCGTTCACGGTCACCGTGCCGGCATCGACGTTCAACGCGTTGGTCGTGGTGTTGCTGGCTGGCTTATTGATGGTGATATTGCCGCCGACGGTCAGAGAAGCGGTGGCGGCGGAAAGCGTCAGGGACTTGGCGTTGTTGGTGTTTGACCCGAGCGTGATACTGGCCGCCTGCGCGGCGTATCCGGCCGGAATGGTGACGGCACGGGCCGTGCTGGTTTCCCCGATAAACACGGGCGTGGAAGCATCGGGAATGTTCCCGGTACCGGGACAGGTCCCGGCCGCCCCGCCGGAACTGCTCGACCACGTCGTGGTGAGATTCCAAGCGGCGCTGGCCACCGCATAACAACCGGGGCCGAAGGGGGTGAACGGCGAGCCGGTCGGCACCACACCGACGGAGTAATTGCCGTTGGTGTCTCGCGTAAAAATCTTGTAGTGGTAGGCGGTACCGTTGGTGAGGCCGGTGTCGAGGCACGTGGCGGTGGGAGGCGTGATGACGCAACGCACCACGCTCGCGCCGATGGTGTTGCCAACCGAGTAGGTCGCGCCTTCAGCTGGGGTGTCCGCGACCGCGGATGTGTCCCGCAGGACAATTATGCTGTTAAGGTCGCCGTCCCCGGGATTGGTCCAGTTGAGAGTGACCTGCCCATCCCCCGCCGTGCCCGACGCGCCGGTGACATCGCCCGGCGACAGGTTGTCGATCGTGATCATAGTGCCCGCGGTGTCGGAGCCCACTTTGGCGTTCGTTCCGGTCCAGGTATTTATTTTGGCCGTGACCGTGTAGGTGGCTCCCGGCGGCGCCGGCATGTTCACGTGGCTCTTCGGTGTGATGCGGATTTTGTACTGGGTCGAGGTCGTGGTTGCCGTCAAACCGGTCAATGTGATGGTCGGCGTATCGGTGGCGGGATTGGTGACCGAACCGTAGACTGTCGCTCCGGCATCGTCGGTGATTTCCACCAGGCCCAGGCCGGCGGCGGCACCGGTGCCGAGCCCGAACGTGACGTCTGTGATCGTGTCCGTGCCCGTGCTCGTCTGGAACGTGAACGCGTCCGCCATGGTTGCCGCCCCGCCGGGCGCGAGCGACGCATTTCCCGGATCAGTACCGTTGCCGAGGGTGGTGCCCGGCACTTCCCGGATCCGCAAGATCACGGACGCGCCTTCCGGTGTGCCTCCCGATGCGGACATGGTGTAGACCGGCGCCGCCAAGGCGGTCCCGGCGGTCACGGTATGGTCCGAAACCACGAGCCGCATGTCGTTGCCGAAACCGGTTCCCGAGTCTTGCCTCTCGGTATGGGTTCCAAACGTGGCGCCCGTGGCAGAGACGGATTCCGCTGTCCACGTGGGCGCATCGGTGTTGATGGCCGATATCACGACCAGCATGTCGCCGGCAGTAATGCCCGGGTCCGCCGCGCTGCTCACGATCCATGCGGTACCACCGGTGTTGTCGCTCCCGTATGTGGCGGCATAGTCCCAGCCGGAACCGGCGGCATTCGTGTAACGGAATATCCGGCCCATGGAGGTGTTGGCGCCCGTCAGGGTTACGGTGAGATTGCCGGTTTCGGTGCCGTCCGCCACCTTGACGAAAACCGTGGCGTAAACGTTGCCGGTATCGTTGCCGGCCGCACCGGCGCCGCCGGATGCCTGGCCGTTCGCGACAAGGGTCCAGCCGGCCGGTGCTGCCGGACCGTTGGGGGGGTATTTATTGCCAACCGCCAGGACGAGCAGATTCCCGGCGACAATGCCGGTCGGGTACGGAATGACAAGAGTCGTGGTGCCGGGATCGACAGCGCCTGAGTTGCCAAAAGCGACGGCCGCGCGCGCTTCGTTCGCCACGACCAAAGCAATGGCCAGTGCCCCCGGCAATAAAAGGGGAAAGAAACGCATTCTTCGCAAGACCCGCATCAAGCTCATGGCATGCTTTTCAACAAGACTCGGGAATCTGGAGCAATTCGCTTTTTATTATTTTTTAGTATAGACCGCCTGCTGGCCCTGACCGCTCAACAGCGGTTTGCGCCGGGGTTCTGGCTGCGGCACACCGTCGCTTCGAGCTTGCGTTCCGCGTAGTCCACCGTGCCGGTCGTACCATGGCGTGCCGTACTGGTGATCGTATACACGTATGCGTTATCTCCGGGGGTGTACAAATTCGAAACGCACCTTACCGTAACCTGAATGTCGTCCAGTCCGTACCCGGTCAAGCCGAACGAGGGGGCTGAGATCGTGCATTCGCCAGTACCCTCGGTCGGGGGGGCCACGGTACGGTGAATCCCCCATTCGAGCCCGGCGCGCGCGGCATAGTAGGTGCGAGCGCTGATCAGGGAGCGGTTCACGGTCGTTTGCTCGACGCCGCTCACCGTCAGCATGTAGGCGCCCAGGGCGGCCAGCACGACGAGCAGAAAGATGGCGCTCACCAACGCCACGCCGCGTTCGTTTGCCGGAGAAGGCCTCATCGGGTGTTATCCATTTGCGCCTGCAGCACCAACCGGATTGGTTCGCCTTCTTCCGCGAGCGTCAAGGCAAGCGTGGCGAGCGCGCGGTTGCGCACGTCGGAGGTGGTCGTGGTCACGCTGCAGGCCGTGATACGGTCGGCGACCAGCGCGCTCGAGGCGTTGAGCGCGGTGAATGTGGCCGCCGCCGTCGGCTGGGTCGCGGGAATGGCGTAGTTGTAATAACGCGTCAGCGTTCCGGCGCTGGTGTCGCACAGGTAGCTTAATGCCGTGGTGACGACAAAAACGCGCCGGTTCGGGCTCTGTGTGTTTCTGAAGTCGTGACCCGGCGTCATGGTGATGTGGTCATTGCCGCTCGCCGGGCAGGTCGCGGAGGTGATCGAGATCGTCATGCCGGTCGCGGGCGTGATAATGCTCTCCGCGCCTACCGATAAACTCGCGTCGTTGTAGACGTTGTAGAGCCCTGTCCCCTGATTGTTGATCACCAACCGGATACCCGCCGTGGTCTTGGTGGCGGAATTCTGGAAACAGTGCTGGATGTCAAATTGGTCGTCGCCGCCACCGCCGCCGGGGGTGACATCAAGTTGCTCGTCGCCTGTACCTCCCGACTCGTTGTACCGTCCGGCATCGAGCACCGGAACCAGCTCCAGGGCGTAGCCGCTCGCGGTGTTGGTCACGCGTACGCTGTTCGGCAGTGCCGTGCGGATGTCGCGCTGCATGCGCCGCAGCGCGCTTTCCGCCGCTTCCACCAACGCCGCGCGTCGCGCGAGGTCGCGGTAGCCCTCGACCGGACGCACCAGAAACACCGCGACGATGCCGCTAACGATGCCGAGCAAAACGATAACGACCACCGCTTCAATAAGCGTGAAACCGCGGGCAGGACCCATAGAATGACAGGACGAGCGAGCAAAGCGAGCAGGGCTTCCGCTCCGTCCTGCGGCCCTCGCCTCGGCAACTGCTCCCGGCATTGCCCTGCCTCCTGCATCCATGCAGTCGTCTATCCCATCGGCGAACCCGGGAACACAAGGGGTGGGTCGCGGTTGGCGTACGGGCGTGGATATCATCGCGGGAGACAACCCTGGGGGACGGTGGTCTCGGTTGTGTCGCAGTAATAGTTTGTACGGTAACCGGTCAGAAGCAGCCTGAAATCGGGGATGTCGTCGTGCGTCACCTCCACGTTCACGCGCAATACGCGCAAGGCGCCGACGTTGGTGATCTGGCTCGCGGTCGGCCCGAGCGCCAAGGCGTCGCCGACGTTTCCAGTGACCGAGACCGAAACGTTGTAGGCCGTGAGCCCGGCAATGGTATTCCCCAGCTGATCCACAGCCCCGGCGCTGTCGTTGAGATTGTCGTAGTCGCAGACGTTGTCATACGACGCGCGACTGGCCTCCTTGTAAGGAAGAGCGGTGGGACAAACCTGCGTGGCGCCGGCGGTGGGATCGGTAAAGCGTTTATGCAGGATTTCCTCCATGTACGACTCGGCGATCAGCAGCGCCTGCTGCTCGACCATGGGGTCGGCGCTGTAGCGCGTGGTATAGGTCATCACCGACAGGATGCCGGCGACGCCGATGCTGACGATGGCGATGTACATAACCATCTCCACCAGCGTGACGCCGGCCATTCCGGCATGCCTGCGCCTGCCGTTACTCACGCACATAGCCGGATTCCCGCTCGACGGTGAAGGCGCGCGTTTGGCCGCCGCCCGTGATCGTTACGGTCATGGTGCTGAAGCTCGAAACGGAACCGGTATCGGATGGGACGGAGTCATTCGAGGCAAAGGGCCGACCGAGCGCGTCGAAAAACAAGGTGTTATTCGAGGGTACCGGCGAGAGCGCCAAGGTCACGTCGCGAGGCGCATCCAAGGTGTAGGGTATTTCGCCGGTGGGTTTCGGCACATCGCTGGAGCAGGCTACGGTGGCATGGTTGGCGAAACAAAGTGAAACCTGGCCGGTGGACGTGTCGAGCTTGACATATACCACGTCGCGCCGGGCGATGGCGGTCCGCTGCGCGTAGCGCAGGGTATTCATCACGGTGTCGTAGTATCCGCGCGCCTCGAAGTCGCTGGTCGTGAAAAAGCGCGGGAGCGCGACCACCGACAGGATGCCGATCACCAGGATGATGATGACCAGCTCGACGATGGTGAAAGCCGAAATCGCGCGATCCCCCGCGCGCGGCCCTCGCCTCGGCAACCGCTCCATGCGTTGCCCTACCTCTGCCCTCCAGGGACGGAGTAATGCCGCGCGAGGACCGGGATGGCCCGGAGCGGCCTGCATCCATGCAGTCGTCGGTCCCATCGGCGAAGCAGCTTGGCGAAACGCCTTCATGCGCCGGTCGAATCAACGCAGTCCGAGCACGTCCTGCATGTCGTACAAACCGTTCTTTTTATCCATCAGCCAGCGCGCGGCGCGCAAGGCGCCGTTGGCGAAGGTCAGGCGCGACTCGGCCTTGTGCGTGATCTCGACGCGCTCGCCGGAACCGGCGAACAGCACCGTGTGGTCGCCGACGATGTCGCCGGCACGGATGGTGGAGAAGCCGATGACCGAACGCGGGCGCTCGCCGGTCACACCCTGGCGGCCGTACACGGCGCATTCCTTAAGATCGCGTCCGAGCGCACTGGCCACCACCTCGCCCATGCGCAACGCCGTGCCCGAAGGCGCGTCGGCCTTGTAGCGGTGGTGCGCCTCGGTGATTTCGATGTCCACGGAGTCGCCCAACACCCGCGCCGCGGTGTCGAGCAGCCTGAGGCAGAGATTCACGCCCACGCTCATGTTGGGCGCGAACACGATGCCGATGTCTTTCGACGCATCGGCGATTTTCTTTTTCCCGGCGTCGTCGAAGCCGGTGGTGCCGATGACGAGCCGACGCTGGTGCTGGCGGCAGAACGCGAGATGCTCAAGCGAGGGCTCGGGACGGGTGAAATCGATGAGCACGTCGAAGTCGAGTCCGTCGAGCTTGTCGCGGATGGCGACGCCGAGACGCCCGACGCCCGCAAGCTCGCCCGCATCGGCGCCGACGAAGCTGCTGCCGGTGCGTTCGCTCGCACCCGTCAGGCGCAGGCCCTCGCTCTGGGTCACGGCCTGGACCAGCGCCCGGCCCATGCGTCCGCCGGCGCCGGTGATGGCGATGTTGATCATTTAGTATTGTCCGCCAAGGATCCGATGGCGGTCAGAATAAAGGATTTGGCGGATAACGCCAATCCGAGAGGCGGTTTAGCCGAACAGGCCCTTGAGTTTGTCGAGCCAGGAAGCTTCGCGGGGTTGATGCGCGCGCGGGTGTGCGTAGGGAGCAGGGGGCCCCGCGCTTTACGCGGGGATGCGACCGTTACGCATCGCCCGCAGGCGAGTCAGTGAGCTTAGCCAAAGAGACTCTTGAGCTTATCGAGCCAAGAAGTTTCGCGAGGACTGTGGCGAGCACCGCCCTCCTTCACCAGCCGCTCGAACTCCTCGAGCAGCTCCCTCTGGCGCGGCGTGAGGTTCACCGGCGTCTCGATACTCACGTGGCAATAGAGGTCGCCGACGGCGCCGCTGCGCACATTGCGCACGCCCTTGCCGCGCAGGCGAAACGCCTTCTCGCTCTGGGTGCCGGCCGGAACCTTGATGCTGGCGCGCCCGTCGAGCGTCGGCACCTCGACCTCGGCGCCGAGCGTCGCCTGCGCGAAGCTCACCGGCACTTCGCAGTGCAGGTTGTCGCCGTCGCGCTTGAATACCGCGTGCGGCTTGAGGCGCACCTGCACGTACAGATCGCCCGCCGGCCCGCCGCCCTCACCCGCCTCGCCCTCGCCTGCGAGCCGGATCTGGTCGCCCTCGTCCACACCCGCCGGTACCTTCACCGACAGGGTCTTGGTGCGCTGCACGCGCCCCTGCCCGTGGCACGCGGGGCATGGATCGGAAATGCTCTTGCCGCTGCCGCGGCAGGTGAGGCAGGTCTGCTGGATGGAAAAGAATCCCTGCTGCATGCGCACCTGGCCGTAACCGCCGCAGGTGCGGCACGTGGTCGCCTGCGTGCCCGGCTTGGCGCCGCTACCGTGGCAGGTATCGCAGGTATCGAGCGTCGGCACGCGGATGCGCATCTCGGTGCCCTTGACCGCGTCTTCGAGCGACAGCTCGAGCGAGTAGCGCAGGTCGGAACCGCGCGCCGCGCCGCCGCGGGTGCGCGCACCGCCGCCGAAGATGTCGCCGAACACGTCGCCAAAGATGTCGGCGAAGCTCGCATTGCCGGGCCCGGCACCGTAGAAGCCGCCGGCCGCGCCGGCGGCCGCGGACGGATCGACCCCGGCGTGGCCGAACTGGTCGTAGGCCGTGCGCTTCTGCTGGTCGGAGAGGATTTCGTAGGCTTCTTTCGCTTCCTTGAACTTGGCCTCGGCGCTCTTGTCGCCCGGGTTACGGTCCGGGTGGAACTTCATCGCCAGCCGCCGGTAGGCCTTCTTGATCTCGGCCTCCGGGGCGTTGCGCGCGACTCCGAGCGTTTCGTAATAGTCCTGCTTGGCCATGGCATCTCGTTTAGTGGTTCCGCAATGCGAAGCAGGCGCAGAATCTCTCCTGCGCCTGCCGACCGTACTGCGTTTTTCCAGCCTTTAGCTGAATGCTGACAGCTGAAGACTGAAAACTTATTTCTTGTCCTTCACTTCCTTGAACTCGGCGTCGACGACGTTGTCCGCGCCAGCCTTCTGCTCCGCCTTCGCCTCGCCGCCTTGCTCCGCGGTCGCGGTCTCGGCCTGCTTGTACATGTGCTCGGCGAGCTTGTGCGAGGCCTGCATCAGCGCCTCGGTCTTTTTCTGGATGTCGTCCTTGTCATCGCTCTTCAGCACGCCTTCGAGGTCGGTGATCGCGGTCTCTATCTTGTCCTTGTCGGCCTGCTCGATCTTGTCGCCGTACTCTTTCAGCGACTTGCGCACGGTGTGGATCATGGCGTCGCCCTGGTTGCGAGCGTCCGCGAGCTCGTGCGCCTTGCGGTCTTCCTCGGCGTGCAGCTCGGCGTCCTTCACCATCTGCTGAATCTCGGCCTCGGTCAGGCCCGAACCGGCCTTGATGACGATCTTGTTCTCCTTGCCCGTGCCCTTGTCCTTGGCCGACACGTGCAAGATGCCGTTGGCATCGATGTCGAACGTCACCTCGATCTGCGGCATGCCGCGCGGCGCCGGCGGGATGCCGGTGAGGTCGAAGCGTCCGAGCGATTTGTTGCCCGTGGCCATCTCGCGCTCGCCCTGGAGCACGTGCACCGTGACCGCGCCCTGGTTGTCGTCCGCGGTCGAGAACACCTGCGACGCCTTGGTCGGGATCGTGGTGTTCTTCTGGATCAGCTTGGTCATGACGCCGCCCAGCGTCTCGATGCCGAGGCTCAAAGGCGTGACGTCGAGCAGCAGCACGTCCTTGACGTGACCGCCGAGCACACCGCCCTGGATCGCCGCGCCCACGGCCACGGCCTCGTCCGGGTTCACGTCCTTGCGCGGCTCCTTGCCGAAGAAATTCTTGACCGTCTCCTGCACCTTCGGCATGCGCGTCTGGCCACCGACCAGGATCACGTCGTCGATCTGCGCCGCCGAGAGGCCGGCGTCCTTGAGCGCGATCTTGCACGGCTCGATGGTCCTGTGAACCAAATCCTCGACCAGCGCTTCGAGCTTGGCGCGCGTGAGCTTGAGGTTCAGGTGCTTCGGACCCTTGGCGTCGGCCGTGATGTACGGCAGGTTAATCTCGGTCTGCTGGCTGGACGAGAGCTCGATCTTGGCCTTCTCGGCCGCGTCCTTGAGGCGCTGCAGCGCCAGCGGGTCCGTGTGCAGGTCGATCCCCTGGTCCTTCTTGAACTCGTCCACGAGGTAGTCGATGACGCGCTTGTCGAAGTCCTCGCCGCCGAGGAAGGTGTCGCCGTTGGTCGAGAGCACCTCGAACTGGTGCTCGCCGTCCACCACCGCGATCTCGATGATCGAGATATCGAACGTGCCGCCGCCGAGGTCGTACACCGCGATCTTGGTGTCGCCCGGCTTCTTGTCCATGCCGAAGGCAAGCGCGGCCGCAGTCGGCTCGTTGATGATGCGCTTCACCTCGAGGCCGGCGATGCGCCCGGCGTCCTTGGTCGCCTGGCGCTGCGAATCGTTGAAGTAGGCCGGCACGGTGATGACCGCCTCGGTCACTTCCTCGCCGAGGTAGTCCTCGGCGGTCTTCTTCATCTTCTGCAGCACGCGCGCGGAAATTTCCGGCGCCGCCATCTGCTTGCCGTGGGCCTCGACCCAGGCGTCGCCGTTTTTGGCCTGCACGATCTTGTACGGCACCAGCTTGACGTCGCGCTGCACCACGTCTTCCGCGAACTTGCGCCCGATCAGGCGCTTGACCGCGTACAGGGTGTTGGCGGGATTGGTGATCGCCTGGCGCTTGGCCGACTGGCCGACGACCACCTGGTCGTCCTCGGTGAACGCGACGATGGACGGCGTGGTGCGGTCGCCCTCGCTGTTCTCGATGACCTTGACCTTGTCGCCCTCCATGACGGCGACGCAGGAGTTGGTAGTGCCAAGGTCGATGCCGATGATCTTTGCCATTGTCCGTTCCTCGAATGTCGTTATCGGCGGCCCGCTGACCGGGCCGGAATGGATATCAAAATGGGGATAACCCCGGAGTTTTCAAGTATTCAGGCGGCGGGCCCGGCTTTGGCCTTGGCCACGATCACCATGGCCGGGCGCAGCAACCGGTCGCGCAGCAGGTAGCCCTTTTGCACCACGGTGACGATGTGGTTCGGCGCCACGTCGGCGCTCTCTACCATACTAAGGGCCTGGTGCCGCTCGGGGTCGAACCGTTCCCCCCTGGGGTCGATCTGGGTCACGCCGAACTTGGCCAGCACCCCGTCCATGAGCTTCAGGGTCAGCTCCAGCCCCTCGTGCATCTTTTCGACCGCCGCCGCGGCGTCGACGAGCGATACCGAACGCGCGAGGTCGAGGCTGTCGTGCACCGCCAGCAGTTCGGCGGCGAAGGACTCGATGGCGTACTTGCGGATGTTGGCAATCTCGGCCTCGGTGCGCTTGCGCACGTTGTCGGCCTCGGCCTTGGCGCGCAGAAAGTGGTCGAGGTTCGCGGCCGCCTCAACCTTGGCGGCTTCGAGCTCGGCGCGCAGCTTTTCCAGATCGTCGCCGGCAGCCGGGGCAGCGGCATCCGGCGACGGGGTATCGGACACGTGTTCGTTGGTGGAGCTCATTTTCGGGCTCTCCGCAAAAAATCAGGGACGGCGGTTTTAATGGGAATCGCGGCCGGGACTTTCAAGCCGGTCCGGCCCGCTCAGGGCGGCGCTCAGCAGCCGGGCAGTGATGTCCACGATCGGGATTACCTGCTCGTAGGCCATGCGCGTCGGACCGATGACGCCGAGCGTGCCGACGACGGTGCCTTCGATACTATAAGGAGCCGTCACCACGCTGCACTCGCGCAGCGCCTCGTACCCGGCCTCGGCGCCGATAAAGATCTTTACGCCCCCGGCGCGCATGCTCTGGTCGAGCAGGTGCAGCAGGTCGCGCTTGGTGTTAAAGGCATCGAACAGCAGGCGCAGCTTGCGCACGTCCATGAGATCGGGGATATCCATCAGGTTCGACTCGCCGCTCACCATGAGCTCGTCGTGCTTGTCCTCCTCGGTCAGCGCCTGGCGCGCCATGCGCGTCGCGAGGTCCATGATGCGCTGCAGGTCGCTGCTGGCGGCCTCGAGGTCGCGCAGCAGCTGGCGGCGGACCTCGGCCAGCCCCAGCCCGGCATAGGCGTCGTTGAAATAGTTCGCCGCCTGCTCCAGCTCCGAGGCCGAGTAGTCGCGTTCGACATTAATGATGCGGTTATGCACCTGGCCGTCCTGGGTCACCAGGATCACGAGGATGCGCCGGCCGGTGAGCCCGACGAAGTCGAGCTGGCGCAGCGCCGCCTGTTCCTCGCGCCGCGGCACCATGACCAGCCCTGCGAGGCGGCACACCTCGGACAGCAGGTGCGAAGCGTTCGCGAGCAGGTGCTGCGGGTCCTGGTCGGCCTCGATCTCGTGCCGGATCTTGCGCACCTCGTTCGTGGTGATAGGCCGAACCTGGAGCAGCGTGTCCACGAACACACGATAGCCGCGGTCAGTCGGCACGCGCCCGGCGGAGGTATGCGGCGAGGTCACCAATCCCAGCTCTTCGAGATCGGACATGATGTTGCGCACCGTCGCTGGCGACAGATCGAGGCCGGCCTGGCGCGCGAGCGTACGCGAACCGACCGGCTGGCCGTCGGCGATGTAGCGCTCGATCAGGGTCTTGAGCAGGATTTCGGTGCGCGTATTTAACGTCGAGGACATCGGGCTTGCTCCACACTACGCGGTTGAATTTAGCACTCCAGCCGGTAGAGTGCCAAGTACGGCGGCGCGTTGGTTGTCCCCGGCGCGCATGCTAGGTTACACACATTTTTCCGGCAAAAGACACATGAAGAACAATATCCGCACCGTCGCCCTGATCGGAAAGCCGCGCGATCCCCTCGCCGCCGAGCACATCGTGCGCCTCGGGGAATACCTGCGCACGCGCGGGCTGGCGGTGGCGATCGAGGCCGGCTGCGCCGCGCTCGTGCGCGAGGGCTTCGCCCCGGCGCACACACTGGCCGCCATCGGCCAACACGTAGACCTGGCCGTGGTCATCGGCGGCGACGGCACGCTGCTCAACGCCGCACGTCACCTCGCGCCGCACGACGTACCGATCGTCGGCATCAATCTCGGACGCCTCGGGTTTCTGGTCGACATCGCCCCGGACGCCATGCTCGACGAGATCGGCCGCATCCTCGACGGCGATCGCCAAATCGAGCGCCGGCTGCTGCTGGCCGCCGAGGTCATGCGCAAGGGCAAGATCGTCCATAGCGCGCGTGCGCTCAACGACGTCGTCGTCGGCAAAGGCGAGCTCGCGCGCATGATCGAATTCGATACCTTCATCGGCGGCGAGTTCGTCAATCGCACGCGCGGCGATGGCATCGTCATCGCGAGCCCCACCGGCTCGACCGCCTACGCGCTGTCGGCCAGCGGGCCGATCATGCTGCCGTCGGTGCCGGCGCTGGCGCTGGTGCCGATCTGCCCGCACACGCTCTCGGACCGCCCGATCGTGGTGCCGAGCACGAGCACCGTCGAGATCGTCATGACCGACGCGCAGCAGGTGGCCTACGTGACCTTCGACGGCCAGTCCACCTTCTCGCTCCAGGGGCAGGACCGCATTTACGTGCGCCGCGCCGAACACGAGGTCGAGCTGGTGCACCCGTCGAGCCGCAGCCACTTCGAGGTGCTGCGCATCAAGCTCGGCTGGGGGGAGTCGCACTAACACCGCGCCCGATATGTTGCAGCACCTCAGCATCCGCGACGTCGTCCTCCTCGACCGCCTCGAACTCGAGCTCGAGCCGGGCCTGACCGTGCTCACCGGCGAAACCGGCGCCGGCAAATCCATCGTGATCGACGCGCTGGCCCTCGCGCTCGGCGAGCGCGCCGAGGCCGGCGTCGTCCGTCACGGCGCCACGCGCGCCGAGGTCACGGCCGCGTTCGCGCTCAAGCCGTCTTCGCCGGCGGCGAAATGGCTCAAGGCGCAGGAGCTGTTCGACGACGGCGAGTGCCTGCTGCGGCGCGTGGTCGAGGCCGACAAACCGTCCAAGGCATTCATCAACGGCCGCCCGGTGCCGGTGCAGCAGTTGCGCGAACTGGGCGACCTGCTGGTCGACATTCACGGCCAGCACGAACACCAGTCGCTCCTGAAGCGCGAGGTGCAGCGCGACACGCTCGATGCCTACGCCGGGCTCGAGGAAACCGCCGCGCACGTCGCGGAAAGTTATCGCGCGTTTCAGGTACTCGCCGAACGTTTCGAAGCGCTCAAACAGCAAAGCGCCGACCGCGAGGCGCGGCTGGAGCTGCTGCGCTTTCAGGTGCGCGAGCTGGAAGCCCTGAACCTCAAGCTCGAGGAAATCCCGCAGTTGGAAGAAGAGCATGCACGCCTGGCGCACGGCGCCGAGTTGGTCGAGGGCGTGCAGGCCGTAACACAGGCGCTCTACGACGACGAAGAGCAATCGCTTTCGCGCGCGCTGACGCGCGCCATGACGCGGCTCGAAACACTCTCAAAGCATGATCCGCGCCTGAACGATATACACGCGCTGCTCACCGAGGCCTCGATCCTGATCGACGAGGCCGCCGCGCGCCTGCATCAATACCTCGACGGCCTCGAACTCGATCCCCAGCGCCTGGAACAGGTCGAGCGGCGCATGTCCTCGGTGCACGAGCTGTCGCGCAAGCATCGGGTGAAGCCGGAAGAACTGCCGGCACTCGCGCTGAAACTTCGCACCGAACTGGACGATATCGAAAACTACGACGCCAACCTCGGAAAGCTCGAGGACGAAGTGAAATCGGCGCGCGCGGCCTATCTCAAACTCGCGAAAGAGCTTTCCAAAGGACGGCAGCAGGCCGCCGGCAAGCTCGGCAAGGCCGTGACCCAGCACATGCAGGAACTCGGCATGCCGGGCGGAAAGTTCGAGGTCGCGCTTGCGCCGCTGCCCGAAGGCGAGCTGTCGGCCAACGGCCTCGAACGCGTCGAGTTCCTCGTCAGCGCCAATCCCGGCCAGCCGGCGAAGCCACTCAACAAGGTCGCCTCCGGCGGCGAGCTGTCGCGCATCTCGCTCGCGCTCCAGGTGGTGCTCGCGGGTCTCGGCAAAATCCCGACGCTCATCTTCGACGAAGTGGACGTCGGCGTCGGCGGGCGCGTGGCCGAGATCGTCGGCCTCAAACTGCGCGCGCTCGGTCAGACGCGCCAGGCGCTGGTCATCACCCACCTCGCCCAGGTCGCCGCCCAGGGCGACCACCACCTGCAAGTGAGCAAGGCGGCCAACAAGTCCGCCACGCGCGTCGACATCAAGGTGCTCACGGACGCCGAGCGGGTGAACGAGATCGCGCGTATGATTGGTGGCGTTGAAATCAGCAAACAGACCCTCGCCCACGCCAAGGACATGCTCGAACGTGCCTCTGCCTGAAGGCAAAATTGCCCAGCCGCTGGTGCGCCCGGCGGCGATCGGCGACGTGCCGGTCATCCACCACCTGCTCGAAATCTATGCCGCGCAGGGTAACCTGCTGCCGCGCACGCTGAGCGAGATGTACCGCCACCTGCGCGACTTTTTCGTGATCGAGGCGGACGGCAAGGTCGCCGCCTGCGGCGCGCTCGAAATCTTCACCGACGATCTCGGCGAGGTGCGCTCGCTCGTGGTGGATGACGCCTGGAAAGGCAAGGGTCTCGGCCGGATGCTGGTCGAGCGTCTGATCGAGGAGGCGCGCGCCATCGGCCTCAAGCGCCTCATGGCCCTGACCTACGTGCCGGAATTCTTCCACAAGCTCGGTTTCAAGACCGTGCCCAAGGACACCCTGCCGGAGAAGGTCTGGAGTGTGTGCGTGAAGTGCTATAAATACAACAGCTGCGACGAAATCGCGGTGTTGCTGCTCCTGAAGTAGCAATCGAATATTTATTTTTAGGAATCGGACCCAATAACCAATCCAGACCCGACCCTGCAGCTTCTGCACGGGGGGAAAGGCTGCGATGACCCAGGTGTACCACCACGCCCTGCCCGCTGGCACCCGGATCTCGTCCTACGAGATCCGCGACACTCTGGGTATCGGGGCATTCGGCATCACCTACCGGGCCTACGATCACTCGCTCGACCGGGTCGTGGCAGTCAAGGAATACCTGCCGAGCGGACTTGCGGTGCGCGTTTCCGACGGCACCACCGTGTCGCCCAAATCCCAGGCCGAGACTAAGGATTACCAGTACGGCCTCAAGCGCTTCCTGGACGAGGCGCGCACGCTGGCCCGGTTCCACGAACCGCACGTCGTGCGCATCATCACCTACCTCGAGGCGCACGGCACCGCTTACTTCGTGATGGACTACGAGGACGGCGAATCGCTGGACCGGCGCCTGAAAAAAACCGCCACCCTGCCCGAGGACGAAATCCGCGCCATCGTGGTTCCGATTCTGCGCGGCCTGCGCAGCGTGCACGCGCAGAATTTCCTGCACCGCGACATCAAGCCGGGGAACATCTACCTGCGTCGCGACGGCTCGCCGGTGTTGATCGATTTCGGCGCCGCGCGCCAGGCGATCGGCGAACGCGGGCGCAACGCGACCGGCATGGTCACGCCCGGCTACGCGCCGTTCGAGCAGTATCTCGCGGACGACAAGCAGGGCCCGTGGTCGGACATCTACGCCCTCGGCGCGACCATGTACCACTGTGTCACCGGTGTCGCACCGGTGGCCTCGACCGAGCGCGTCGCCGCGGTCCACGCCGGCGAGCCGGACCCGATGGCCGGCATCGGCGGCACGCTCAAGGACCGCTACAGCGCCGCGTTCCTCGAGGCCATGCGCTGGATGCTCCAGCCCATGCCGATGGATCGTCCGCAGTCGGTCGATCAGGCGCTGACGGCGCTCGGCGCCGCGACGAACGATGTGCCCGCATCGGAACGCTCCGCGACAGCGGCCGACACGAGCACCGTTGCGGCGGAAGGCATCGATCTCGACATCGACACTCTGACCGCCGAGAACGCTGAGACGCGGCGGTTGACACCCGACAGCGGTAAGCCGCTGCCTGCGACCTTGCAGCGCGCGCTGGCGACGCTACGCGCCTGGTCCGGCGACAAAAACCGGCGCTGGGCGCTGGCGGGGCTCGCGGCCGCAGGACTGGGCGGCCTGATCGTCGCGGCATTCCTGTTATTCAAATCCTCCCCCACGGCGACACCGCCGTCGACCGCTGAACCGGACTCTCCGACGGCGCGCGCCGGCGTCGTTGCACCGCCTTCCCTGCTGAAACAGGCGGAGCCTGAAATAGCGGCAAGCAACTGGGGTAACGTGACGCGGCTCGCGGACGAGGCGCTCGGGAAAGACCCGAAACATGCCGAGGCGCTGCTGCTCAAGGGGCATGTCGCCTATTACCGGGACAAGCAAACCGGCGCGGCACTGCAACGCTATGGCGAGGCGCTGCGTCTCAAGCCGGGACTCAAGGCCGACCCGCGTGTGGTCACGAATCTCGTGCGCGCCGTCGACACCGTCGGCGTGTCCGCGGCAACGCTGCTGGCACAGTATCCGTCGCCCGCGGCGGCGAAACTGCTCGCCGAGCGTACCGGGAAACCCGGGTTTGCCGCGCGCCGCCAGGCAGCGGATATCCTCGCTCGCTGGAACGAACGGAAAAAAATCAACGTACGCAAGCTCGTATTGCTCGATCTCGACGAAGCACCGGAGTGTCCGCAGCGGCGCGAGGCCGTCGTCAAAATCCGCGAGTTGAAGCTCAAGGAGGCGCTGCCGACGCTGAAGAAAATGGCGGACGTGAGCTTCCTCGAACGCGTGTTCACCAACCACCCGAACGCCTGCCTGTTCGACGAGGCCAAAAGAACAATCGCCGTCCTCGAAGGCATCGCCGGCTGATCCGGTTGCGATTGCACAATCCGTATCGCCGGATAGAATGACCGCCATGCACCCCTCGCGCGCGCACGTCCCGCCCTTCGTCGCCTGGTTGCTGGCGGCGTTTTTCCTGCTGGCCCAGGGCACGGCGCTGGCGCACGAGTACGACCACGAACTGCACAAGCACGATGCCCCGTGCGCGCAACACTTCTTCGTCGGCAACTTCAAGGCCGGCGCCGCGGCGTCGCTGCCGCCCGTGCTCGTCGTGGACATTGCCACGGCGTTCGATTTCCTTCCGACGTACGATCTGCCGTCTCGCACCGTTGCGGCCTACCACGGTCGCGCCCCTCCCCGCTTCGCCTGAGCATTTCCTGATTCCCTGACCCGTCCGGGCGGATGCTGCGCCCGGTCTTTCGTGTTTTTGCCGGCACTGCCGGCGCTGAACTTTTTTTGGAGATATTTGCCATGCAGCGGAAACTACTTGCCCTGGGTGTTGCACTCGCGTTGTCCACGCCGGCCCACGCCCAGTCACCCGAAGTCGCAACCGGTCCATCCCTGGACCGCGACCCTCGCCTCGGTCCCATCGGCGACGTTGTGGAACTGCGCGAAGAAATCAAGCGCATGAAACAGGAATACGAGAACCGCATTCGCGTGCTCGAAGAGCGGCTGCAGAGTGTCGAGTCGTCCAAACCTGCGGCACCGGCCACCGTGCCGGCGACTACTGTTGCCAGCTCGAAGCCAACGTCCAACGCCTTCAACCCGGTTATCAGCCTGATCCTCGACGGCAAGCTCGCGGGCCTGTCGAAGGACCCCGCGACCTACGCGCTGCCCGGCTTCGCGCTCGGCGCCGAGACCGGCCCGGGCGACAAGGGCTTCCGGCTCGGCGAATCCGAACTGGTGATGAGCGCCAACGTGGACGACAAATTCTACGGCCAGTTCACTGCCGCGCTCACCGCGGAGAACACCACCGAGGTCGAGGAAGCGTTCTTCGAGACGCTCGACCTCGGTAAGGGGTTCACCGTGCGCGGCGGGCGTTTCCTTTCCGGCGTCGGCTATCTCAATTCGGTGCATGCGCACGCCTGGGACTTCGCCGACCAGCCGCTCGTCTACCGCGCCCTGCTCGCCAACCAGTACAAGGACGACGGCGCCCAACTGCGCTGGGTGGCACCGACCGACCTGTTCATGGAATTCGGCGCCGAAGTGTTCCGCGGCGGCAACTTTCCTGCCGGCGGCGCAGCCGAGAACGGCAAGGGCACGCACGCCGTGTTCGCGCGCTTCGGTGGCGACGTGGGCACCGATTCAGCGTGGCGCGTCGGCCTCTCGCGACTCAAGGCGAAATCGGCGAGACGCTCCACCACGCACAACTCGGCGACCGATCTGTTCACCGGTACAAGCGAGCTGACCGGTGTGGATTTCGTCTGGAAGTGGGCGCCGAACGGCAACCCGAAAGAGCGCAACCTCAAGCTCCAGGCGGAATACTTCACGCGTGATGAGGACGGCACGTTCGATCCGGCATCCGCCGGCACCCCGTTCGCCTACCGCGGCAAACAGAAAGGCTGGTACGCCCAGACGGTTTATCAGTTCATGCCGCGTTGGCGCGTCGGCCTGCGGTTCGACAAGCTTACGTCCGATGCCGTGAATGCGGCGCTCGCCGGTACGGCGCTCGATAACCAGGGCCACAGCCCCAAACGCCGGAGCCTGATGCTGGACTACTCCAACAGCGAATTCAGCCGGCTGCGGTTCCAGGTCAACCGCGACGAGTCGCGCCTGAACGAGAAGGACACGCAGCTCTACCTGCAGTACATCATGAGCCTCGGCGCCCATGGCGCGCACAGCTTCTAGGAGAGGTCACCATGAAAAAACTGCTGATAACTCTTGTGTTGGTGTGCGGTTTCGCCGGCGCGCCGGCGCACGCCGCACTCAGGGTGTTTGCCTGCGAACCGGAATGGGCCGCGCTCGCGCAGGAACTGGGCGGCGATCGGGTATCGGCGTTCAGCGCCACCACCGCGAAGCAGGACCCGCATCATATCGAGGCGCGCCCGAGCCTGATCGCGAAACTGCGCCAGGCCAATATCGCCGTTTGCACCGGCGCGGAGCTGGAGGCCGGATGGTTGCCGGCGCTATTGCGCTCGGCGGCCAACGCGTCGGTGCAACCGGGCACGCGCGGTTATTTCGAGGCGTCGCATTACGTCTCGATGCTCGAAGTGCCTGCGCGCCTCGATCGTGCCGAAGGCGATATCCATGCCGCCGGCAATCCGCACATCCAGACCGACCCTCGAAACATCGCGCGCGTCGCGGCGGCGCTCGCGCAGCGACTGGCGGAGATCGATCCGGCGCAGGCATCCCACTATCGGGCGCGCCATCGTGACTTCAGCGCCCGCTGGAGCGTGGCAATCCAACGCTGGGAAAAACAGGCCGCGCCGCTCCGGAACGCGGCGGTGGTGGTACAACACAAGGGCTTCCCCTATCTCGAACGCTGGCTCGGCCTGCGCCAGGTCGCGGCACTCGAACCCAAACCCGGCGTCGAGTCGACTAGCGCGCATCTCTCCTCGGTGCTGGCGCAACTGCAACGCGAGCCGGCCAGGATGATCCTGCGCGCCGCCTACAGCGACGACCGCGCATCGAACTGGCTCTCCGAGCGCGCCGGGATTCCCGCCGTGGTGCTGCCGTTCACCGTGGGCGGCACGGAACAGGCGAAAGACCTGTTCGGCTTGTTCGATGATACCGTGCAACGGCTGCGGGGAACGCTCAAATGACCTTCGAGATGCTCGATCCGCTCATTCTCGGGCCGGCGTTCGCCGCCGGTCTGCTCACGCTCGCGACGCACGTGCCGCTCGGCCAGCAGGTGCTCGCGCGCGGCATCGTGTTCATCGATCTCGCCATCGCGCAGGTTGCCGGTCTCGGCGTAATCGCCGCCGACGCCCTGGGCTGGGAACCGCGCGGGCTTGCGGTACAGATCGCCGCCGTGGGCGCGGCGCTCGGCGGCGCGCTGTTGCTCACCTTCACCGAGAAACGCTGGCCCGAGGTGCAGGAGGCGCTGATCGGTGCGCTGTTCGTACTCGCCGCCTGCGCCGGGCTGCTGCTGCTCGCAAACAACCCGCACGGCGGAGAGCACCTCAAGGATTTGCTCGTGGGCCAGATCCTGTGGGTGAGTTACGGCCAGCTTGCCTCGGCCGCGGTGCTCACGGCAGCGTTGCTCGCGCTCTGGTTCGGCGCCGGTGCGCGGATCGGGCGGATCGGGTTCTATACGATATTCGCGGTGGCGGTCACAGCGTCGGTACAGTTGGTCGGCATCTATCTCGTATTCGCGAGCCTGATCGTGCCAGCGCTCGCCACACGCCGCCTGACGGGCTGGCGACAGCTGCTATGGGGTTATGCCACGGGGGTTGCCGGCTACGCCACCGGCATTCTCGCCTCAGCGCTGTTCGATCTCCCGACCGGCGCGGTCACGGTCTGGACGCTGACACTCGCAGCGGTGATCGCGGGAACGTGGTTGGGACGGAGGGCGTAAACGGTTTTCGCTATCGGCTATCAGCTGATAGCCGACGGCTTATTTCTTCGAGCACTTACCGTGCTTGCGCATGCCCTCGCACACACCGTAGAGGTAGAGCGCATGGTCGTCGATGGCAAAGCCGGCCTTCTCCGCTATCTTGCGCTGGCGCTCCTCGATCTCCTTGTCGTAGAACTCGAACACCTTGCCGCACTCGACGCACACCATGTGGTCGTGGTGCCGGCCTTCGTTCAGCTCGAACACCGCGCGGCCGCCCTCGAAATTGTGGCGCAGCACCAGGCCCGCCTCGGCGAACTGGGTGAGCACACGATACACGGTCGCCAGCCCCACTTCCTCGCCCGCCTCGCGCAGCTTCTGGTAGACCTCCTCCGCGGTGAGGTGTGGATGGGTCGAGGCCTCGAGGATTTCGAGAATCTTGAGGCGCGGCAACGTGGCCTTGAGGCCCGCCTTCTTGAGGTCGCCGCTGCCGGTGTCGGAAGTGCGTGATTGCGTCATGCTGTCTCTGTATGGGGTCCGGGCCGGCACGGTTTACCGTGTACGCCCGGCACGGGTATCGGTTATGATGCGGCAGTGTAAATCAGCCTCCACCCCGACAGCAAAAATGACACGTCTCCCCCTCGCTGTGTCCGCGTTGTGCGCTGCGCTAGTGCTCGGCGGCTGCAATTATCTGCCCAAGGTCTACAAGCTCGACATCCAGCAGGGGAATGTCGTCACCCAGGAGATGGTGGATAAGCTCAAGCCCGGCATGACCCGCGCGCAGGTGCGCTACGTGCTCGGGACGCCGTTGGTGCAGGACGCATTCCACCAGAACCGGTGGGACTATTTTTACTCCCTCAAGAAAGGCACGGATGGCGTCGCCGAGACCCGGCGGCTCACGCTGATCTTCAAGGACGATGTCCTGCAAAACGTCCAGGGTGACGTCGCCACCCGACAGGACGAGCCAGCGCCCGCGCCGGCGGCAGACAAGCCCGCTTCCTGATTTTTATTTCCCTTTTTCCGTCGCCCGCCGTCGCCGGGCTTCCCTGGGATCGGCCACAAGCGGCCGGTAGATCTCGACCCGCTCGCTGTCTTCGACGACACGATCGAGCGTCACCCGCTCGCCGAAAATCCCCACCGCGTTTTGCGTCAGGTCGATTTCCGGATACCGCAACAGCAGTCCCGACGCGCGGATAGCATTTTCCACCGTCGCACCCGCGGCCAACTCCACCGCCACCACGCTCTGCTCGTCCGCCGAGGCGGCGTACACCACTTCCACGCGCATGGCCTATGGTTCACGTGGACCGTAGAGCTGGCGCGCGCGGCTCACGAAGCTGTCGACGAGCTGGTTGGCGATCCCGGTGAACACCGGGCTGATCACGAGCGACAACACGCGGTTCGACACCTCGAAATCGATATCCATCGAGATCCGGCTGGAGCGCTCATCGAGCGGGACGAATTGCCAATAGCCGTTGAGGTGGCTAAACGGGCCCTCGACCAGCGTGATCTCGAGCATCTTGTCCTTCTGCAGGCGGTTGTGCGTGGTGAAGCTGCGGTGCACGCCATGGTAGGCGATGTCGATAGAGGCCACCATCTGGTCCTCGTCCCGCGACAGGATGCGCGCCCCGCCGCACCACGGCAGGAATTTCGGATACGACGGAATATCGGCCACGAGCGTGAACATCTCATGCGCGGTGTACGGCACCAGCGCCGAACGGCGGATGGCGGTCATGCGAACAGGTCCGAGAGGCTGACGGTCACGATCACGAGCAGCGCGGGAATCACGACACGCACCGCCCACAGCCATACATCGTACGTGCACGGCGTGCGCAAACCGAGCGCCTCGCGGCTCGCCGCCGGGCGCACCACCCAGCCGGCGAACAGCGACAGCAGGATCGCCCCCACCGGCAACAGCAGGTGCGCCGTCAGGATCTGGAGCGCGTCGAACATGCCGAATTTCTTCACGACCGAGAAAAACTTGAACGAAAACGCCCAGGCATTGAACGACAGGATCACGACCACACCGAGGGCCCAGGCGCCGAAACCGCACACCAATACCGCCCGGGAGCGCGTCATCTGGAACCGTTCCCCGAGCCACACGAGCGCCGGTTCCACGAACGCCAATGCCGACACCCATGCCACCAGCGTAAGCAGCAGGAAAAACACCGTGCCGGCGAGCCCACCGAACGGGATGTGATCGAACGCGAGCGGCAGCGCCTGGAATACCAGCGCCGTGCCGGCGACGGGCTCGACGCCGCCGGCGTACAGCACGGCAAAAATAATCACCGCCGCGACCAGGGCGGTCAGGGTATCGAGCGCGGCGATGCGCAGCGTCACGCGCGGCAGCGGCGTTTGCGGCGGCGCATAGGCGCCGTACATCATCATCACCCCGGTGCCGAGCCCGAGCGTGAACAGCGCGTGCGTCATGGCGTTCAGAACGCCGGTGGCCCCGAGGCGCGTGAAATCGGGAACGAACAACTGCGCCAGCGCACGCCCGAATTGACCGGCGATCGCGGCATAAATCAGCAGCGCCAGAAGCAAGACCAGCAGCAGCGGCACCGCGAGGCGCACCGCGGACTCGAGGCCGGCGCGCAGGCCGCGCGCCGCCACCAGCATGGTCGCGGCCACGAACAGCGTGTGCCAGAAAAGCTGTTTCTCCGGATCCTTCACCAGCTGCGCGAACTGGCTGCCGATGCCGTCCGCCGTCAGTCCGGAGAACGCCCCCACCAGCGCGCGCAGCATGTAGGCCACGGTCCAGCCGGCGATAACGCTCAGGTACGCGAAGATGAAGAAGCCTGCGAGAATGCCCATGCCGCCGACCACGGCCCAGTGGGGATCGCTGCGCGTGAGACCCGCGAGATGGCGCAGGCTCCCGGCCGGCGAGGCGCGCCCGAGACGCCCGAGCATGAGCTCGGCCGAAAGCAGCGGCAGGCCGATGAGCGCGAGGAACCCGAGGTAAACCATGAGAAACGCGCCGCCCCCGTGCTCGCCGAGCAGCGCCGGGAACTGCCAGAAATTGTTGAAACCGATTGCCGCGCCGGCGGCCGCCAGCAGCAGTGCGCGTGTCGAGGACCAGTAGATGCCGACGGTCTGTCGCGCCGGCGGCGTCTGAAAGAGATCGGGCTGTGTCGACGTTGTGACGGTTCGTTTCATCCGGCGGCTCCGGTCGAATCATCTCCCGGCCAACACAACGGGTCCCGGCAGGCATGCAGACTCTGGCACAGTCAGCGACGGGCGTCCATCGCGCGCGGCCTGCCGACATACCTATTATAGTCGTCCGCGCCCGCGTCACCGCGTTTGCGGTTAGAATGACGCGCGTGAGTTCCCCGCATCCGCTCGTCCACGCCACATGAAGAAAAAATCCGACGCACGCGCCGCGCACGGCCCGGTGATCGCGCAAAACCGCAAGGCGTGGCACGACTACTTTATCGAGCAGAAATACGAGGCCGGGCTCGCGCTCATGGGCTGGGAGGTGAAGAGCCTGCGCGCCGGGCGCAGCCAGCTCAAGGAAGGTTACGTCGTGATCGAAAACGGCGAGGCCTGGCTCGTGGGCACGCACATCTCGCCGCTCCCGACGGCCTCGACACACGTTGAGACGAATCCCACGCGCAAGCGCAAGCTGCTGCTGCACGCCGAGGAGCTCAACAAGCTCATCGGCGCCACCGAGCGCAAGGGCTACACGCTGGTGCCGCTGCAACTCTACTGGAAGAACGGCCGCGCCAAACTCGAGATCGGGCTGGCGCGCGGCAAGCAGGCCTTCGACAAGCGCGCCGACATCAAGAAACGCGAGGCCGAACGCGAGGTGGGGCGCGCCCTGCGGGTGCGAAATCGCTGACTAGGCCCGCAGGCGCTCGAGGCCCATGGCCTTGAGGACCATGCGCTCATAGACCGGCTCGCCGAGGCCCTTGCGCACCTTGCGCAGGAAATAGGCCTCGAAACCGACCTTGAGCCAGTGCACCCACTTTCCCTTCTTCATCCAGTTGACGTTGCGTGGCGGTATTTCGGGAATGGCGACGAAAGCAGTGCCGGTATCGCCCATGTCCGCGAGGCAGATGGCGTTCCAGGTGGCGCGTGCGTGCGGCGCGCGTCCATCCAGCGCCGCGCGGATGTTCTCGCACGCGGCCGTGGCCATGGACTCGATCATGTAGCCGGTCTTGGGCACGCCCGTCGGCACCGGCGTCTGCTCGATGGGCGGAATCGCCACGCACACGCCGACACTGTAGATGTTCTGGAACTTGGGGTTGCGCTGGTATTCGTCGATCAGGACGAACCCGCGCGGGTTCGTGAGTCCTTCGACACCCGCGACCGCCTCCACGCCCATGAACGCCGGCAGGATCATGGCGTATTTGAACGGCAGCTCGTGGGTACGCTTTTCCTTGCCGAGATCGTCGAGCTCGACGGCGTGCAGCTTGCCGGCATCGGCCTTCGTGATCCTGGCGTTGCATACCCACTTGATGTGCTTGTCGCGCATCTCACTCTCCATTAGCGTTTTCGAGTCACCCACGCCCCCGAGCCCAAGGTGGCCGATGTACGGCTCGGCGGTGACGAACGTCATGGGCACGCGATCGCGGATGCGCCGCCGGCGCAGGTCGGCATCCATGATGAAGGCGAACTCGTAGGCCGGGCCGAAGCACGAGGCGCCCTGCACCGCGCCGACCACGATCGGGCCCGGATCGGCGACGAAGCGCTGCCAGGCCTCGGCCGAGCGCAGCGCGTGGTCCACGGTGCACACCGACTGCGTGTGGCCCGCCGGCCCGAGGCCCTCGATCTCGTGGAACGCGAGCCGCGGCCCGGTGGCGATGATCAGGTAGTCGTAACCCACCCGCCGGCCGTCGTTGAGCTCGATTTCGTTCGATTGCGGATGGACGCGCTTCGCGCCGGTACCGATGAAGTCCATGCGCTGGCGCTCCAGCACCGGCCCGAGGGAAACCTTGATCTGCTCCGGCCGGCGCCAACCGACACCGACCCAGGGATTGGACGGCGTGAACTGGAAATAATCGGTATCCGAGATGAGCGTGACGCGGTCCTCGCGCCGGCGCAACTTCTTCATTTCGTAAGCGGCGCTGATGCCGCCGATACCGCCGCCGAGAATGACAATGTGTGCCACGATTGGCCTCCCGCGGGTGCAACGTGCCCGCGATTACACGACCGTCGGCACTTTAGCGCGCAGGCGCGCTATAACTTTGATTTTCATCAAACCGCAGAACACGGACATGCCGATTGCAGTGCCAGGAACGCAAACCGTGGTACAGGGACGTACCGGTTACGGTGCTGAAGGATGCAAAAAAATGCGCGCTTGAAACGGGCGGCGGCGCCCCCATCTCCTACCTCGCTTTAGGGTATAATTCGATCGTACTTGGGGGTGACACGGCTTCGACGTGGGTCGCGAAACCTTCGGGGCATGCCGAGGCGCAGAGTACCTCGTAAATCCAGCTGCAAACCAATAGTTGCCAACGACGACAACTACGCTCTGGCGGCCTAAACCCCGCTAGCCTTCCGCCCACGCTTCGCCCGCGGGCAGGGACCGGAGGGTCATCCACACGGGATCGCGCTGACTCGTGCCTGTTGGGCCGGCGTTAAACCATAGCAGGCTAAGCCGCACGTGAACCCTGTCTGCCGGGGGCCGGGCGGTCAAACAAAAGACAGACTACGCATGTAGAACCGGAGCCGTAGGGCTTGCGGACGCGGGTTCAACTCCCGCCACCTCCACCAATTAAACGAAAGGGGCCATTTGGCCCCTTTCGTTTAATTGCGCAGCTAGCTGTAGGAGTTGAACCCGCGTAGCGGGTCAACGAGCGGCGCCAGGAGCGCCGCCGAACGCTGCCGCGGTGCGGCAGCAGCCGCGAAGCGGCGCAGCACGGGGATGTGCTGCGTACTCCCGCCACCTTCATCAAACCATCAGGGCTGCCGATGGCAGCCCTGATTTTTCATCGTTCCACCTGCCGTTCGAGCAGCGGATCGTCCAACACCAGCTCCACCAGCGCACGCACGTTGTCCCACGGCGCCCGCCCCGGTTGCGTGAGCGGATCGGAACCCAAGCCGCCGTCCGGTGCGTGCAGGTGATTCGGAAACGTCGCAAGTTCTGGATGCAACGGCGCGGTGTCGATGGCGAACACCCGACCGTCATGCTGCCAGCGCAACGAATACTCCTCAGCGCCGGCAAAACGCAGCTCGAGAATCACGCCGTTGTCGAGCGTCGCGGTCAGGGCGTCGTGTGCCAGCGCCGGCGCGTCGCGCAGCCGCTCGCCGTAGTGCTCGATCAAAAGTCCGGCGATCTCGGGTAACGGGTTCATCACGGCCTGAGCTGCAGCATATAACCCTTAAGCTCGGCGCGGATCGCCTCGCGCGTATCCGCGATGAGGCGCGCGCCGAGGTAGTCCTCGTAGGCCGGGTGTTCGCCGAGTTCGCCGCGGCGGATGCGCTCGAGCAACTCCGCCTCGTCCTCCGCCCCATGGCGCGCCAGCAGTTGCCGGCGGCTTTCACGCAGCTCGAGCAGCAGGCGCGCGAGCCGGTCCAGGGTCTCGACCTCTTCAGGCGTGAGGTTGTCGTAGAAAGCCGGCATCCGGCTACATCCGCTCGTCGTGGGCTGCGCCGCCGCGCAGGTCGGCCATCTCGGGCGTGACTTCGTCGAAGCGCAGCACCCTGCCGCCGTGCTGCTTGATAAACGCCTCGGCGTCCTCGCGACGGGAGAAGGCGGCAAAGGTCGGGCCCATCGAGCCGCGCAGTTTCGAGCCGGCGACGTAGAAGGCGGTGCGCGCGTCGATCCAGTTCGCGCGCGGCTGGCGCCAGTCCTCCTTGCCCATGTCCTGGGTGTACACCGCGCGCAGCGCGCGCTTCTGCTCCGGCCGCAGCGCAATCGAGAACATCTCGACCGTGTCGCAGAAGAACTCGACCGTGCCGTCGGCGTAATGGATCTGCGCCTTCGGCCCCGGGTAGTCGAGTAGCAGCATGCCATCGAGGGCGCAGGCGGTGCCGGGGGCAAGCTCCTGCGGGTTCGCAGGCGCGGACGACGGGCTGCAGGCGGCGAGTGTCATGGCGGCCACCATGGGAATCAGGCATCGCATGCAGGGTCTCCTCATTTTTCAGGGGGCGCGAAACCGGATCAAGGCCAGGGCGAGCGGCGCCACGATCCACGCGCCCATCACGGCGCCGAGCAGCCAGGGCGCGGTGAGCGTGTCAGACGCCACGGTCGCCAGTCCGTAGAACGTCTTCACCTCCTCGAGGCTGAAGACATTAAGCACGCGAAACACGTCCGCCGGATTGAGCAGCAGCAGGCCCGACACCAACGCCCCGGGCAGCGCACCCTCGGTGAGCACCAACACGCCGAGCAATATGAGATCGTAGACCAGCACGAACACGAACCAGAGCGCGATTGCCGCGCCACTCGCCGCGGTCTTGCTCGCGGCCAGCACCGACACCAGTACCGCCAGACTCAGGAACGCCATACCCATCAGGATCGCGCTCAGCATGAAGCCGCTGTAATGAAACAACGCCACCAGACCGCCCTGCGCCACGATCAGGACGCCCACCAGCCCGAAGCCCGCAAGCGTCGACACCGCGAGCGCCGCCGCGAGTCCGAGGTACTTGCCGATGAGCAGCTCGACGCGCGTGATCGGCAGCGACAGCAGCAGGTCGAGCGAACCACGTTCACGCTCGCCCACGATCGCATCGTAACCGAGGATCAGCGCGATCAACGGCACCAGATAGATGGCGAGGCTCACGAGGCTCGCGATGGTGAGCTCGATGCCCTTGAAACCGACCGCGCCCTGCTGCGCCGCGCCGAAGTAGGCGATGACGAGCGCGAACAGTGTGAACACCGCCGCCACCGCCAGCACCCAGCGCGAACGCAATCGCTCGCGCAACTCCTTGCGCGCGATCGCCGCCACCTGCCGCCCTTCGAGCCGCGCCACCGTCATGTCTCCGCGTAGCCCAGAAACACGTCCTCGAGCGACGGCTCGCGGATGTCGATGTCGGCCACCGCCCCGGCATGCGCCGCGAGCGCCTCGAGCACCGCCATCTTGCGATCGTGACCGCAGCGCACCTCGACCAGCCCGTCCTCGGTGTGCAGCGTGCAACCGTCGACCAGCGCGAGCGATTGCATGAGCGCCGCGGCGCTGCCGGTGCGCAGCTTGAGGATAATCGCGAGCGACAGGTTGAGCCCGGCGCGCAACTCGGCGACCGTGCCCGCGGCCTTGAGCCGCCCGCCCTGGAGCAACGCCAGGCGGTCCACGCGTTCCTCGATCTGGGCCAGGTTGTGCGAGGACAGGATCACGGTCACGCCGCGCGCCTTGAGTCGCGCGAGGATTTCGTAGAATTCACGCACGCCTTCGGGGTCGAGGCCGGTGGTCGGCTCGTCCAGGAACAGGATCTCGGGATTTCCGAGCAGTGCCTGCGCGAAGCCAAGCCGCTGGCGCATGCCCTTGGAGTAGCCACGCACGCTGCGCCGCGCGGCCGGTGCGAGCCCGACCTCCTCGAGCAGTCCCGGGCACTCGCGCCGCGCCACGCCCTTGAGGTCGGCGAAGAATTCGAGCGTCTCGAGGCCGTTCAGGTTGTCGTAGAACACGACGTTTTCGGGAAGATAGGCGAGACGCCGGCGCACCTCGCGGAACACCGGGCCGTTGACCGGCTGGCCGGCGATGTGGATCTCGCCCGTGTCCGGCGCCACCAGCCCGAGCATGAGCTTGATCAGCGTGCTCTTGCCGGCGCCGTTGTGGCCGATCAGCCCCAGCACCGCGCCCTCGCCGACGGCGAGGCTCACCCCGACGAGCGCCTGCACCTCGCCGAAGCGGCGGCTCACCGCCTGCACGTCAATGGCCGGCGTATTCAAGCCAGCGGCTCCAGTCGGCGTGCCAGGGTCGCATGCGCGGGCGCTCATCGATCACGCTGGTCGAGCGCAGCAGCGGAAACGTGCGCGCGGCAGCGCGCAGCGCCTGCACCGCGGGACTCGCGAGTAGCAGCTTCACCGACGGGTGCGTGGTGGTGAGCCGGTCGACGATGTCGGTCGCCTGATAGGCGTTGTCGCCGGCGCCGTCGCCGTCGCGGTCCCAGCCGGCGTAGTTGCTCCAGTAGTTGCCACGCTCCCGGCCCCACGGCTCGTCGCGCGTGGCGACGTAGCGCACCTGCTCGTAATTGTTGATGAAATCGTTGCCATCCACCGCATTGCGGTAGGAACCGGCCCAGAGGTGCACGCCGACGCGGTTGGCGAGCACCAGGTTGTCGCGGATCGTGTTGTACTCGGCGTCGTAGACGAAGAACCCCTTTCCGTTGCCGACCACGACGTTGCGTTCCACCACCGCGTCCTGGATCGTGCGCAACATGATGCCGTGATCGCTGTTGCCCCAGGCGACGTTGTCGCGCACCACCTGGTCGCGCACCTCCATGAGCGCGAGCCCACCGCGGTTGAGATAGGTCTCGTTCTTCTCCCACAGGTTGTAATAGGAGTTCATGTAGTGCGTGCCATAGCGCAGGTGGTGCATCTTGTTGCCGCGGAATACGGCGTGATGCGAGACGTCCACGTAGATGCCGTCGCGCGTGAAGCTGATGTGGTTGTCGAGCACCTGCGCGCCGGTGGTGTTGTACAGCTGGATGCCGTTACCGCGCTGCGCGCTCTGCACGTCGCGCTTGCCGGTGATGAGGTTGCCCTGGATCACGGGTTTCTCGACGCCCTCGACCCAGGTGCCGAACAGGTTATAGACCAGGTCGTTGTGGCGGATCGCGACGCGGTGCGCCCCGGGCTCGACGTAGATGCCGGCGTTCTGGGCGGTAAGGTCGGCGCCGCTGTCGCGGATGATGAATCCCTCGATGACGACGTCCGGCACCTTCACCCGGATGACGTCGCCCTGGTCGGCCCCGCTCACCGTCGGGCGGTTGCGCCCACGCAGCGTCAGGCGCTTGTCGATGACGAGGTGCTCGACGTAATCGCCGCGCTCGACGACCACCGTATCGCCGGCGCGCGCCTGGCGCACGGCCTGCGCGATCGACTCACCCGGCTGAACGACCCGCTCGGCAGCCGGCGACCATCCCGGAACGAGAAAGGCCGCAAACAACCCGAAACACGAAGCCCGAAGCCCGAAACCGCGCGTCAGTACAGCCATCGCAGTTCCGGCAGTCCGCGCAGGAACGCAAGCACGCCGACCCCCTTCATGATCAGGAACAGCGCCGCACCGATGAGCAGGTTCTTCATGGCCACGTAGGACATCATATCGGCCCACGTCGCGGGACGGAAACGGCGGCCCCACCACGGGCCTTCCTTGACGTACGGTTTGCAGAACATGCGCACGATGAGTTCGTACACGCTCCACGCGAGCCACCAGCCGAGGATGATGCCGGGGCCGAGCTTGCCGGCCGCGCCGAGCAACCACCCCCAGGTCACCAGCACGGCAAAGGCAACGCCCGTGGCCTGGAACAGGATCGGGCGCGTGAGAAACTTGCCGCTCCACGGGAGCAAGTGATCGATGAACTCGGCGCGCAGCCACGCGGCCCACCCGAGGCGCGGTTCCGCCGGCGCCGGCGCCGCGGCCACCGGCACGATCGGAATGTAGTAGCCATCGGCACCGATGGCGGTGAGCGGCTCGTGGCGCTTCTGGCGCAGCTTGCGCTCGTGCGCCAGCGGCGGGCAGGACTTGGGATCGTAGTACATAACCATGCAATCGAGGCACAGCAGGCACTCGCGCTGGTCGATGCGCCCGGTCTTGTCGATGGCGAGCGAGGCGCAACCGACGGCGCAGGCATCGCACGGTCCGCATTCGGCCTTGCGCTTGAGTCCCCACCAGCGGAACGTCGAAGGCACGGCGAGGCTCGCGCCGAGCGGACAGAGATACTTGCAGAACGGCCGCTCCATGAACAGCGACGCCGCGAACAGCACGACCCAGAAGGTCACGAACGGCCAAGTGCGGTTCCACACGCCGACCAGGAACGTGGTCTTGAACGGCTCGACCTCGGCCAGCTTCTCGGCCAGCCCCATCGAGTAGAACGACACGGCGAGCAGGCCGGCGAAGACGACGTATTTCGTCCATTTGAGCTTGTCGTGCAGTTGCTTCGGCAGATGGAACTGGAAGCGCTTGAGTCCGAGCTTGCCGGCGACCTTGAAGGCCACCTCGGTCATCGCACCATAGGGGCACAACCAGCCGCAGAACATGCCGCGTCCCCAGAAGAACGTGGTGACGATGACGAACACCCAGAAGAGAAAGATGAACGGATCGGTGAGAAACAGCTCCCACTCCCATTTGAACAGGATCGAGTGGAACCACGTGAGCACCTGGGTGATCGACGGCTGCGCCATGAGAGTGAAGCCGACGAAGCCGATGCTGACGAGCCAGAGCGCATATTTTGGAATCGCGACCCAGCGCTTGTCCTTGCGCTCGGCGCGGCGCACCAGTCTGTCGCGCACCGCGTACATCGTGGCGGCGGCCACGAGTACCAGCGTAAATAGCACGATCTCGATCCAGCGCGCCTGCCAGATCTTCACCCACAGCGGCAGCGGCCGCTCCCACACCGGTCGGCCGCCTTCCAGGTAACGGTCGGGGAGCCAGTATTCGCGGTCGAAGTTGACGAAGCTGCGATGCCCGGTCTGCTGGTCGATGCGGTTGCCGAGGAACACCAGGCTCCACGGGTAGGCGGCGCTGAATCTGCCGCCGCGGACGATGAAAACCCCGGACTCGCGGAAAGTCGGCGCGCCCGGCGCCTGGATGCCGTAGAGGTTCAGATAGTCGAGGTCGCGGAACGTGAAGGTATCCAGGTCCTGCGCCACCTGGATGCGGTCGTAGATGCCGCCGCGCACGAACCCCGAACCCTTGAACGAGGACGTGCCGTTGGCGACGATGAAGATCGCGTGTTCGCCGGGCTTGAGGCCGGCCATCAGGCGTTCGTAGTTGTCGTCGCCGAGGACGCTGCGGCCGACCGTGGGCAGGTTGAGGTAGCCGAAGTACATGTCGATGTAGGGCTCGCCGGTGGGGAACTCTCCGAGGTCGTCGGGGTCGACGGTCAGCCGCTGCACCAGCCCCTTGCGCACCAGCGCCCGCCAATCGATCCGCTCGGCGAGCGGCGTGAACCGCGCCGCCGGCCGCTCGCGTGCCTTGAGGATGCCGACCTGCTTGGCGATTTCGTAGCCCGAGCGCAGGATCACCTGGTTCTCCGCGATCACCGTCACCGTCGCGCCGCTGATCGCGTCCACGCCGATGGTGCCCTCGCGCGCGCTGCCGACCTCGATCTTGTCGCCGACGAACTTGCCGAGGTACTGCTTGGTGAACTTGGTCAGCTCCGACTCCGGAATGCCGACCAGCAGGATCGGCTCGCTGTGTTTGAGGATCCTCACGCCGGTGATGACGCCCTTCGTGTCCATGCCGAGCAGCGTGACCACCGGTTTGCCCGAATACGCCGGAATGTCCACGATGTCGGTGGACAGAAACACGTAACCGACGAGCGCCGGCTTTCCGTTCTCGCTGCGATAGGCCTCGACGTAGCTCGGCCGACCCTTGCGGCGCGAGAAGCTGTCGGCCGCCGGCATGACATCGCGACACGGCGCGTAGGCGCACAGGTCCGGGTCGGTCGAGAGTTGCACCGGCAGCGGCGCTTCGTACGACGCCGGCTCGGCTGCCACGGCAGCGGTCACTGCAAACAGCGGGAACAGAATTAATGCGCGCAGAAACTGGGCTGGGAATGTCATCTGGAAAAGTGAGGACTTAACCGCTGGAACACGGACTATCCTACCACCCGGTTTGAATTACAACATTTGACTGGGATCAATAGAGAATCGCGCCGCAACGCACGTCAGGCGGCATTTCGTTCGGCGCGCTCCTCGAACAGCAACACCAGTCGTTCGGTTTGCGCGAGCAGGCGTTCGCTGTGCTCGACGACCTGCGCGGCGCCGTCGCCGGGCGCTTCGAGCTGGCGGCGGTAGACAATCCACGCGCCGTCGATCTCGTCGAGCAGGGCGCGCAGCGCGGGCACGCCGGACGCGGCGTTGGCGAGCTGATGCATGCCGGAGGAAAACTCGGCACGCGCGAAATTCAGCTCCATCTGCGCCGCCACCGAATTCACGCCCCAGGCGCGAAACAGATAGAACTTCGCTATCCGCTGCGACAGCATGCGCTGGCGCCCGGCGATGTTGATGAGCCGTTCGCCGGCGGGCGCGCGCGACGCCTTCTCGTAGGCAAGCGTCAGCCGGTGGGCGCGCTCCTGCACCTGCTCGCTCAGGTCATACACCGGCTGGGCCCGGTCGCGGCGGGACGGCGCGGCCACTGCCGCGCGGTACGCCGCCCAGTCGCGCTCAAGCGGCACGAGCGCGGCGCGCACGTCATCGTTCGGGACGAAGTCTTTCAGCTCGGCGAGCTGGGCCTGCTGCTGGGTGAGCGACGCATCGAGGATGGCATCGGCGCGCGCTGGCAGGACATTCAGACCGCGCATGACCCAGGCCTTGGCGAGGCGCTGCGCCAGCATGCGCTGGCGCCCGGACAGGTTGAGCGCGCCCGCGACGCTCAACCCCGGGCGCGCTGGCGCCGGCAAGGCCGCGGCCAGCGTCAATACGCCGAGGGCGGCGCCTTGCAGAAAAACACGACGCTCCACCTTCGCCCTCCCCGCCGGCCGTCACCGCGCCGGCTGCAAAACGAACCCGGCACGGGGCCGGGTTCGGTGCTGCAAAGGCCGGACCACCGCGCGTCAGGCGCGCGCGACCATCATGCGCCCGCGCATCTCGAGATGCAGCGCATGGCAGAAGTGCGTGCAGTAGTACCAGTACACGCCCGGCTTGTCGGCCCGGAAAGTAACGGATTTGGTCTCCTGCGGGTTGACGATGAAATTCACGTCGTACTTCGGTATCGCGAACCCGTGCGCCAGGTCCTCGACCTTGTCGTGGTTGGTGAGGATCACCGTCACCTCGTCGCCGACCTTGACCTTGAACTCGTTCAGGCCGAATGCCGGCGCCACCGAGGTGAGGTGCACCGTCACCTTCTTGCCGCTGCGCACCACCTTGGAACCGCCGATGTCCTTCACCGCGTTCGGGAACTCGGTCATCGTGTGCACCTGGCGCGTCTTGATCTTGTCGCGCTTGAGGACGATGAAGTCGTGCGGCTCCGGCCACACCGGCGATTCGTGCACCGTCTTCATCTTCTCGCCGGTGATGTCGATCAGCACCTCGTTCTCCGGATGCAGCGGCCCGACCGGCAGGTAGCGGTCCTTCGAGAACTTGCAGCCGACCACGAGCCACTTGCCATCGGCCTCGCGGGTCTCGTTCATGGAGGCATTGAGATGGCCCGGCTGGTAGTGCACGTCGATGCGGTCCACCACCGCCTTGGCGTTCTTGTCGCCCTTGAACGCCTTGATCGCGGCGTCGAGGTTCCACTTGACGATCTGGCTGTCGAGGAACAGCGTAGTGTAGGCGTTGCCGCGCCCGTCGAAGGCGGTGTGCAGCGGCCCGAGGCCGATCTCCGGCTCCGCGACCACGGTGTCGCGCGGGTCCTTGACCTTGCCCTCGAACCAGTCGAGCACCCTGACGAGCTCGATCACGGTCGCGGTCGGCGAGAGCTTGCCCGAACAGACGAAGTACTTGCCGTCGGGACTGGCGTTCACGCCGTGCGGGTTCTTCGGCACCGGCACGTAGCAGGTGAGCGCGGTCTTCGGGTCCTTGTTGGCGGCCTTGGTGCCGTCCACCACCGGCACGTTCGAGCCCGGGATGCGGAATACCTTGCCGGCCTTGACCGCGGCCTCGATGCGCGCGATGTTGAAGAACACGCACGCGTCGCGCTCCGCCGACATCATGTTGGCGTAGATCATGCCGTTCTCGGTGTTGTACTGGTTGGCCGCGGCGAGCTTGCCGTCGAACGAGGTGGCGACCAGGTCCATGTTGCCGTCCACCTTGCACTGCCAGCGCACCTCCATGGTCTCGGCGTCCACGCAGGTAAACACGGCGAAGTACTTGTTCGGGTCTTCCATGCCGCTGCCGTCGTTCGGCTGCGGGATGTGGAACTCGCTGCCGCAGAACACGCGCGTGGTGTAATTCTTGGCCGCGTCCACCGGGTCGCGCTTGTCCGGGAAGATGCCGTGGAAGCCCTGGATGTTCGGAATCTCGGTGATCCTGTCGCATTCCATCGTCTCGAGCCGGATGCGCGCGATGCGCCCGTGAATCTTGTCGTTCACCCAGGCGTACTTGCCGTCGTAGGTGCCGTCCTTGTAGGAGGCGTGTACGTGGTGGGTGTCGCCGGTGGTGTACCGGAGGTGGCCGTCCGGGCGGGTGCCCAGGACCTTCTTCGACTCGTTGGTGTGGCCCCAGCCGGTCAGGGCGTCCGGGTTGAACACCGGGATGCGCTTGATCTCGCGTCCCGAAGGGATGCCGAGCACGCGCACCTCGCCCGAGTGGCCGCCGCTCCACAGACCATAATATTCGTCGAGCTGCCCGGGCTTGATCTCGTAGGAAAGCGCGCCGCCCTTGCCGCCACCGACGCCGCCGTCCTTGCACGCGGCGAGGCCGGCGCCGGACAGACCGAGCAGCGCCGCGCTCCCGAGGAAGCGACGGCGGCTCATCCCCTGCTCCGAAGACGGCTCGGCGGATTGCACCGGTTGTTCCGCGGTCGCCTTGTCTGCGTTGTGCTTGTCGTGACTCATGGCTGCACCTCTATATAAAAGGTTGAAATTGGAATGTCTGCGACCTTGTCAGGCCCGCTCGGCATCCGGTGAAATCAATCTGCTGTCATTCGCGCTCTGTCCGGACAGGATAGCTGCGCCTGCGACAATCTGTCGCAGATTATTGGCACCAGAGCGTCCGGTCGCATTTGACGTACATCAAAATAGCCTTGGATGACTATGGCGCCGGAGAGACTGAGTTATTCCATCAACCATCCTGCGAAACGGAACGGCGCGATGGAAAACGCCGCGCTCGCACGCCTTGCCCGCCGCCAGACCAAAAAACAAAAGGCCGCCGGAGGCGGCCTTTTGCGTATCGACCGAAACGAGGGTAACTCAGTCCGATGCTGCCGCGCGGGACGTGACTGGCGTTGAAACGGCCTCGCCATGCGACCAACCGCCGCCCATGGCCTGGTACAGCGTCGCGGTATCGGCCAGGCGCTGGGCCCGGGAGGCGATCAGGCTGATGCGGGTCTGCTGCGCCTGCTGTTGCGCGACCAACAATTGCAAATAGCTGGCGGCGCCCAATGCATGCTGCTGTTCGATCAGCTGCAGCGACTCCTGCGCAGCCGCATCCGCACCGGCATAGGCCGCCAGCGCCTGCGCATCGTGGTCGAGCGCGCGCAACGCATCGGCAACATTGCGCAACGCCTGCAACACCGTCTGCCGGTAGTTGGCCGCCGCGGCATCGATCTCGGCCTCGGCCGCGCGCGCCTCGGCGCGCAGGCCGCCGTTGAACAACGGTTGCGTCAACTGCCCCGCCAGTCCCCACACCAGCGAGCCACTGCCGAACAGGCCGGCCGTGGTGAGCGCCTGCGAGCCGGCACTGGCGCTGAGCGTGATGCGCGGATAGAAATTGGACACGGCCACGCCGTAGCGCGCGGTGGCGGCGTGCAGCAGCGCCTCGGCGGCGCGGATGTCCGGCCTTTTCCGCGCCAGCTCCGACGGCAGGCTCAGTGGCAACTCGGTCGGCAGGCTGAAATCGGCCAGCGTGAATTGCGACATGGCCGCGAGCCCCGGCGGCTGGCCGACGAGCACCGCCAGCAGATGATTCGCCTGTTCCAGTTTGTTGCGCAGCTGGGGAATGCCGGCGCGGGTCTGCTCCACCTGGGTTTGCAGCGCCAGCACCTCGGTCTGCGACGCGGCGCCGAGCGCGACACGCCGGCGCGTGATGTCGAGCTGCTCTTCCTGCGCCGCCAGAATGCGCTCGCTCACCTCGATCTGCCCGGCGAGCTGCGCCTGCGTGATGGCTGTCGTGATCACGTTGGCTACGAGCGTCAGGCGCGCGCCATCGAGCTGGAACTGCTGGTAATCGACCTGCGCCGCGAGCGCTTCGAGCGCGCGGCGGTTGCCGCCGGACAGATCGAGGTTGTAGCTCACGTCGACGCTGGCGTTGTACAAATTGAACAGGCGCTCGCCGCCGGCCAGGCCGGACGCGGCGTTATTGACCTGCTGGCGTTGCGCGCCGAGACCGACGTTCGCCTGCGGCAGGCGCGTGGCACCGGCGCGCGCCTCCAGCGTGTCCCGCGCCTGGCGCAGCGTGGCCTCGGCCGCTTCCAGCGTCGGACTGGATTGGAGCGCCCGCTCGATCAGCGCATCGAGCTTGGGCGAACCAAACTGTTCCCACCAGCGCGCGTTGACCGGCGCGTTCGCGACAAAGCTCTGCGACTCGCCCAATGCAACGGGTGCCGCAGCCGTACGCTCGGAAAGCTCGGTGGCCGTGTAATTGGTCACGGTCGGCGCTTCAGGTGGGATGAAATCGGGCCCGGCCGCGCAGCCGCCGAGCAGCGTAACGCCAAGCGCCAGGCCGAGAAGACGATAATTCGTGGCGTTCATTGCAATACCCTTCCCTCGCCCGCCTCCTCGTGCGTGCGGCCGTCGCGAATGTGGTAGATGCGCCGGAACGTAGGAATGATCTTTTCGTCGTGCGTGACGACGATCACGGCGGTTTCGTACTGGCGCGCCATCTGCTCGAGGATGCGGATGACGGTCAGTGCGCGCTCGCTGTCGAGCGGCGCCGTGGGCTCGTCGGCGAGGATCACCGGCGGGCGGTTGACCAGGGCGCGGGCGATGGCCACGCGCTGCTGCTCGCCGCCGGAGAGCTGCGACGGCATGGCGCGCGCGCGGTGCGCGACGTCCAGCGCCTCCAGCAGTTCCCGCGCCCGCTGGCGCGCCTCGCCGTTGGGACGTCCGGCCAGCATCGGCAGCAACGCGACGTTGTCGGTCACGTCGAGAAACGGAATCAGGTACGGCGCCTGGAACACGAAGCCGATCTTGTCGCGGCGCAGCGCGCGCAGGTCGGAGATTTTCCAGCCTTCCTCGTAAATCACGTCGGAACCCAGGGTCATGCGCCCCGCGGTCGGCTCGATCACCGCGCCGAGGCATTTGAGCAGGGTGCTCTTGCCCGAGCCCGAGGGACCGATCAGTCCCACGACCTCGCCCGGCGCCACCTGCATGTCCACGCCCTTGAGCGCATCCACGGCGGTGTCGCCTTCGCCGTAGCGCTTCTTCAGGCCCTCGATGCGAATGCCTTGTCCTTGCAGCTCAGCCACCGATCGCCTCCGCCGGGTCCACCTTGAGCGCAGCGCGGATCGCGAGCACGCTCGCCAGCACGCAGATCGCCACCACCGCGACGAAGCCGCGCAGCGCATCGCCCGGTTCGAGCAGCACGTATTTGGGAAAGAACGGCGCCCAGAAGGTGGCCGCGATCTTGCCGACCACGAAACCGATCAGGCCCAGGCCCACCGCCTGCTGCAGGATCATCGCGGCGATGGTGCGGTTGCGCGTGCCGATGAGCTTCAGCACCGCAATCTCACGGATCTTGCCGAGCGTCAGGGTGTAGATGATGAACGCGACGATGGCCGCGCTGACGATGGCGAGGATCACCAGGAACATGCCGATCTGTTTGGCCGAGGTCGCGATCAGCTTGCCGATCAGGATCGCCTCCATCTGCACGCGGGTGTAGACCGTCAGGCGCTTCCAGCGGCGGATCGGCTCGGCCACGTCCTCGGGCGTGTAGCCGGGCTCAATCTGCACCAGCACGGCGTTCACATACGGGTTGGCGCTCTGCGAGGCGATCACCGCGTCGAGCAAGCCGGGCACGCCCGGGCGGTTGAGCGCCGGGTTCCCGGCGGTGCGGGCGCGGCTGCGCACGATGGCGTCGTTGTCCTTGAGGAACTGCGCTTCCTGCGCGTCCTTGAGCGGGATGAACACCATCGGGTCGCCGCCGGAGGACACCATGCGCCGGGTCAGTCCGACCACGGTGTATTGGTTGCGGCGAATCCGGATCGTGTCGCCGAGCCCGAAGCCGGTGGCGACGTCGGCCACGGCCTCGTAGTGACCACGCGTGATCTGCCGCCCGGCCACCAAATAACCGGGTTGCCCGGGTTCGCCCGGACCGCCGGGGACGATGCCGACCACCATGGCGCGCACGTCGCCGTCGCCGCGACGCACCTGCATGGTCAGGTAGGTGACGTTGGCCGCGCGCGCCACGCCGGGCATGGCGCGTATCCCGCGATAGGTGTCGTCGTACAGGCTGGAAGATTCGGCGTAGGGACCGAGCGTACCCTGCTGCACCACCCACAGGTCCGCGCCGCTGTTGTCGAGCAACACCTTGGCATCGTCCACCATGCCGCGATAGACCCCGGCCATGGTCAGCGTCACGCCGATCAGCAACCCCAGGCCGAGGCCGGTGAAAACGAATTTGCCCCAGGCATGCAGGATGTCGCGCCCGGCGAGACTGATCACGACGCCACCCCCGGCAGGCGCTCGACCGGCGCGATGCGGCTGCGCGCATCGAGCGCGCGCTGGCTGTAGACCACGACGCGCTCGCCCGGCGTGAGACCTTCGAGAATCTGCACCCGGCCGTCGAGGTCGGTCGCACCGGTCGTGACCGGGGCGAAGCGCAGCGTGTCGTCCTCGACTACCCACACCCCAAGCCGTCCGGCGACGCGCTGCACGCTGGCATTGGGCACCACGGGCTGCGCCGGCAGCGCGGCCAGCGCCACCGTCACTTCGGCCAGCTCGCCGAGCGGCGGCAATGACGCCGGCAAGGCATCGAACACGACTTTGGCCAGAATCTCCTCGGTGACCGCATCCGCCAGCGGTTCGACGCGCAGCACGCGCCCGGCGAGCGGCTGCCCGGCCTGCGAGCGCAATACGATACGCGCGGGCAATCCGGCCTGCAGGCCGGCGGCGCGCTGCTGGTCGAACCGGACGTTGATCCACAAACTCGCGGGGTCAATCACCTCCACCACGGCCTGCCCGGCGATCACGGTCGTGCCGGGATCGGCATGGCGCGCGACCACGAGCCCGTCCACCGGCGCGATGAATTGCAGGTTGGCGCGCTGGCGCAGCGACGCCTCGTGCTCGGCGCGCGTGCGCGCCAGCTCCTGGCGCGCGGCCTCCAGATTGGCGCGCGCGGCAAGAAAATTCGCTGCCGCCACCTGGCGCTCCTGGCGCTTGGCCTCGACGGCCTCCTCGCTCGCCGACTGCGCCTTCAGCAGACGTTCGTACCGGCGCGCCTGCGACTCGGCATGGGCCTTGCGCGCCGAGGCTTCCTGGCTCTGCGCCTCGGCGGCAAGCACCGCGGCCTCGGCACGCTTGAGTGCCGCGAACTGCGCGTGGATGCGCTCATCCAAATCCACCGGGTCCATCTCACCCAGCAACTGGCCGGCCTGCACACGCTCGCCCACCTGTACCTCCACGCGCTGAATCCTGCCGGCGAAGGTGGGCCCGATCTTGTAGACGTAACGCGCCTCGGCGGTACCGATGCCGAACAGTGCCGGCGCCAGCGCACGGCTCTCGACCGTGGCGACCGTCACCGGCACTGGCGCCAGCGGTCCCGAGCGCAAGCCCACGTACGCAAACAGCGCCAGCAGCGGCACGAGCACGCCGATCAGCGCCAGCGTGCGGCCATTCTGCGTCAGACGCTTCAACACGGCACGACCCTCGGGCGATCAGCGCTACCGCCCACGCCGGCCACCGCCCGTGCCGCCGCGGCCGCCACCCATGCCGGCGCTGCCCATCCCACCGCCCTGGCGCGCCTCGTAGCCGCGCCCGTAACTGTCGCCGCTTTCGGCGCGCCGGCGTTCGCGCTTGATCTCGCCTTGCCCGTGGTCATTGTCCTCGCTCGCACGCGAGCGCTGGCGCGCCTGGTCATCCGGCGTCCCGCGTCCGCCGATGCCAAGCCGCTCACGCTCCTCGGCGCTCATGTTCTGAGTGCGTTTTTGCATCTCCTCGCGGAAGCGGGCGCGGTCGGCCTCGCTCATGTCGCGTACCTGCGTACGCTGTTGCACCAACTCCTCGTTGGTGTACCGACTGAAGTCCTGTTCCGCTCGTACAACGCTGGGTGCGAAAATGCCGGCGGTGAGGGTGAAGGCTGCGGCGGCAACCGCCAGGGTTTTCATCTTCATAAAGACAAGCTCCTTGAACTGCGTTGAGGGGATCAAAGTTAACGAAACCGTATAGTCCCGGCTTCTGGTCCGCTATACTGGGCACGCGATGTTTCGCGGTGATTTCCGGCGTGTGCGAGAATGTAACAAGATGTGTCTGGCGGCGACTGGACAATGACCAAGCGCTTCCACCGTTCTCTTACAGGTGGCCGTATTGCTCAACATCGGTCACCCAATACACGCCGTTGCCGGCGATAATCGCCCGCTCAATGAAGCGCTTCTACCCGGCAAGCCACGGGTACTTCGTCTCTTCGTAGATGTTCATGGGTCCGCCCATGACAACCAGCAAATCCATGTCCCCGACGGCCGGCAGCGGCTCGCCACGGTAGAAGCGCGTGGCGCCGAGCGTATGCGGTCCACGTCGAACCCAGTTCCCGATGCTTCCCAATCCTTCGAGCCGCACGTGCTGCAAGTAATGTACGTTCATCGCGTTTCGCCTGTTTTTATGCTGTCGTTCATGCCATACCCCCTCCCTGCGCGCCGGTTCCCGGCATCCGTCTCGGGCTTCAGCCGGTCGTAAACAAGGCGATACGAAACCGGTTGCATTCCTGGAAGTTGGGTCGCCGCGGAAATCAGCAGTTGGCCGGTCTTGGCGTTGATCTGAAAGTTCTGAACCAGCCTTGCGCCATTGTTCGTCGTCGTCTCGACCACCAACGAGGCGCCCTCCCAGCCCGCAACGACCACCCGCTGCTGCAAGCCGCCGCTGGCGGAAACGCTGGCACCGCGAAAGTCGGTGAAAATACGCTGACGCTGATCGTTCTCGTCGGCGATCAGCAACATCGGATCCTCATGAGTGATATTGAGTTTTTCCGTAGTAGCGATCAGTCCGGACAACTCCCCGGATGGCATCTCGCTGCGCCCTCCCATGCCGCCCGATGATCCGCGGCCCTGGCGTCCGCCACCTTTCCCTCCGCCGCGTCCCTGTCCGCCGGAACCGCCGCCCATTCCGCGTCCGCCGCCCTTGGCCTGTTTCATCGCTTGCATGGCTTCCTTCATTTTTTCCCTTGGGTCGTCGCTGGCCTCGGCATTGAGGGTCCAGTGACCGGAAAAATCCGGTCTGAATTGCGGTTCTGCACGTGGAACCGCGGGCACGTCCGTATTCCCGGTGACCGAGTCCATGGCGCCACCGTCATGACCTCGCACCGGGTCAGAGGGCGCGGCCAGTGACGGGTTGGCACCGCCGGCCAATGCCAGGCCGATCCAGAGCGCCGCGGTGACGCGCGCATTGATATTCATTGCGTATCTCCGTCGGAGATGGCCGGTTTCACGCGCACCAGCCCGCGCCAGGCAATGGCCGCGATTACCATCCACGTGAGCGTCCGCAGACTCATGGCGATCACCGTGCGTTGCTCGTAGGGGCCACCGGAATACACATGCACGCCGAAGGCGGCGAAGGTGAGTGCCGTGGCCGCGGCGATGGCAACGGCCAGCCATACCGCCCAGCGCCGCTTCATCCACAGCCCGGCGCCGGCGATGACATAGGCGAAACCCGCCACAAAGTTGAACCACAGCACGAACGGCACGTAGTGCCCGGCCGCCGTGACCGCCGCCGCGTCGCCACTCAGGGTCATACCGCCTTCCTTGATGGTCAGCAGACCGAACGCCACGGCCACGAGCGCGACGGCCCGCAGCCGGAATTTCGTCGCCGATACGGTTGATCCCATGGCGGCTCCTCAATAGGCGAACGTGGGGTACGGGGAGAGTTTCGGGATAAAGTCGTATGACTCGTCCTCGGCGCGAATCTCGTCCCGGTAGATCGAGAACATGGTTTCGGCGTCGCCGGCGATATCGCCCGACCCCCCGGACACCAGCACCCGGTGGACGAACGTATGGATCATCGCGCGGAAGAACAGTACCGCCGCGCCCGGATCGACCCGGTCCTGGAGCAGCCCCTTGGCCTTGGCGTTCCCGACCAGGATCAAAAGGCTGGCCTCATACCCCTGCGTCACCTCCCGAACCTGTCGCCGCAGCGCCGAGTCGGTCGTGTGGCTGACGGCCAGCAACAACTGGCGGAAGATCGGGTTGTACGTGACATAAGCCACGTGCGAATGAAACACGCGCCGAAGCGCGTCGAGCGGATCATCGGCACTCGCCGCCGCGTGTTCCAGGCGCTGCATCAGGCGATCGTGGACGCGCGTGAAGATCGCCGACCACAATGACTGGGCGTCCGGGAAAATCCGGCGCAGCGCCGCTTCGTCCATGCCGGCGGCTTGCGCCACGCGCGCCGGACTGACTTCCGTCCATCCCCCTCGCCGTATCAGTTCCATGACCGTGCGCACGATCCTGGTCCTTTCACCCTTTGCCCGGGTGAATAACTCCGGGCCCATCGAATGTGCCTTCACGGCCGCTGAGGTTTTGATCTTCATGGCACCTGCTCCTTGATTGCGTTGACATGAGTCCAACTTAACTGAAGCCGTAAGTGCCGGTTTCTGGTCCGCTATACTGGGCAAACGACGTTTCGCGGTGATTTCCAGCGCGTGCGAGAATGTAACAAGATGTTTCAGCCTACCGGACGGATGACAACACACGATGAATGATGTCCAAGCCCATATCCTGGTCGTGGACGACGATGCCGCGCTGCGCGAGCTGCTCGGTCGCTACCTTGGCGAACAGGGCATGCGCGTCAGCGCGGTCGCGGACGGCGCCGCCATGGATCGCGCGATCGCCGCTGATCGCCCCGACCTCGTGATCCTCGACCTGATGCTGCCGGGGGAGGACGGCTTGTCGCTGGCGCGCCGGCTGCGCGCCCGCGACAACCTGCCCATCATCATGCTGTCCGCGCGCGGCGAGGACGTGGACCGCATCGTCGGGCTCGAGGTGGGCGCGGACGACTACCTGGCCAAGCCGTTCAATCCGCGCGAGCTGCTGGCGCGCATCCGCGCGGTGCTCCGGCGGCGCGCCACGGGCGCGACCGTCGCCGGGACCGCCGACACCTACGGCTTTGGCCCCTATCGCCTGGACCTGGCAACGCATACGCTCACACGCGACGGCGCGGAGGTGCGCCTCACCGCCGCCGAGTTCGCGCTGCTGCGCGTGTTCCTCGAACATCCCAATCGCGTGCTCTCGCGCGACACCCTGATCGATCTCATCAAGGGCTACGACCGCTCGCCGTTCGACCGCTCGATCGACGTGCGTGTCACGCGGCTGCGGCGCAAGATCGAACCCGACCCGGAGGCGCCGGTGTACATCCGCACCGTGCACGGCCAGGGCTATCTGTTCGCGCCGCAGGGCAAGACGAAATGAACTGGCGCTGGCCGCGTACGCTCTTCGGGCACACCGCGCTCACCCTCGGCGTGGCGCTGGTGCTGTTGCAAATGCTCGCAATCAGCATCATCGCCTCACAAGTCGCCTATCCACTCGGCCGGCGCGCGACCGAGGATCTCGCCGCGCTCATGGTGCTGTCGGCGAAAACCTGGGTCGAGTTACCGCCGGCGACGCGCGCAGACTTCACGCGCGAGCTCGCCGAGAATCACGGCCTGCGCATCGCGACCGCGCGCGAACCGCTGCCGAGCACCGCCAGCTACCTGCCCTACCGTTACCTGCTGGAAACGGCACTGGCGCAACGCGCGGGCCGGGCGGTGCCGATCCGCACCACCTTCGACCCCGAGTGGTTCTGGGCCGATATTCCGGCGGGCGGGCAAACGGTGCGCATCGGCTTCGCGCGCGAGCGCGTCGGGATCGAACCGCCGCTCGCGATCGCGCTGCTGCTCGCGGTGATTGTGGCGCTTACGCTGATTACGGCGCTCATCCTCGCGCGCCGCCTCACGCGCCAGCTGGCGCGGCTGACCCGGGCCGCCGCCCAGGTCGGCCAGGGGGAAACGCCCGAGCCCCTGCCCGAGCAGGGCCCGGAAGAGCTGGCGCAACTCGCGCGCCGCTTCAACCGCATGGCGCGGGACGTGCGCGAGCTGCTCGCCAACCGCACGACGCTGCTCGCCGGCATCTCGCACGACCTGCGCACGCCGCTGGCGCGCATGCGGCTCGCGCTCGAGATGCTGCCGGGCGCCGCCGATCCGGCGCTGGTGGATGGACTGCGACGCGACATCGAGGAAATGGATCGCCTGATCGGCGAGTTCCTCGAACTTGGCCGTGGCCTGCAACCCGGCCAGTGGGCCGATACCGACCTGCGGACATTGCTCGACGAGCTTGTGGCCGACAGCGGGCGCGGCGGCGCCGACGTCCGTCTGACCGCACCGGCATCCTGCATCCGTCTGGCGAATCCGCGGGCGCTGCGGCGCATCCTCGCCAACCTCATCGAAAACGCCGTGCGCTACGGGGAGAACAAACCGGTTGAGGTGATCCTGGCGGAATCCGGAGGCGGCGCCGAGATCCGTGTGCTCGACCGTGGACCCGGCATTCCCGAAAGCGAGCGCGAAGCGGTGTTCCGGCCGTTTCACCGGCTCGAACCCTCGCGCAGCAACGCGACCGGCGGCAGCGGCCTGGGACTGGCGATCTCCCGCCAGCTCGCACAGGCCAACGGCTGGCAACTCGAACTGCAGGCGCGCCCCGGCGGTGGCGCGGTGGCGGTACTGGCGCTCCCGGCTATCCCGGCGTGACCGCGCCGGTCGCCGGCGCGCTCTTGATATGCGGCGCGAACTCGAAGGCGTCGGAGAAACAACGGTCCTCGGGCATGCCTTGCTGCCGGAATGCATCGTGCGCCGCCTGCACCAACCCGACCGAGCCGCAGGCATAAACCTCGCAATTCACGAGATCGGGGAAATCCTGAAGGATCGCCTCGTGGACGTTGCCGATGCGCCCGCTCCAACGGTCCTCGGGCGCAGGGTCGGACAACACCGGGACGAATGTGAAATTGTCGTGCTCGCGCGCCCAGCGCTCGGGCAGTTCGCGCAGGTACATGTCCTTGAGCGATTTCACGCCCCAGTAGAAATGCAGCTTGCGCTTGAACCCGGTACGGAAGGCATATTCCACCATGCTCTTCACCGGCGCGAAGCCGGTCGAGCCGGCGACAAAGATGATCGGCCGGTCGCTGTCCTCGCGCAGCGTGAAACGCCCGAGCGGGCCCTCGCAGGTGAGCAGATCGCCCGGCTTCATGGCGTTGAACGCCCAGGTGGTAAACGCGCCGCCCGGCACCAGCTTGACGTGCAGCTCGATGACGTCGGAGACGTGCGGCGCTTGCGCGAACGAGAATGCGCGCCGCTCGCGGTCCTCGAGCACGATATTGAGGTACTGCCCGGCGTGGAACCGGATCGGTTCTTCCACCAGCGGCTTGAGCGTCAGGCGCATGACGTCCTCGGCCAGCGGTTCGAGCTTTTCAACGCGCGCCTGGAACGTGCGCACCGGCAGGTCGGCGGCGGCGGTCACCGTCTCGCACTCCACCTCGAGATCGGACAACGGCGTGGCGCAGCACATCAAAACCTTGCCCGCGCGCCGCTCGTCTTCCGTCAGCGCGCCCGCCTGGTACACGCCGTAATCCACGTAACCCTGGAGCACGGTGCACTTGCACACGCCGCAGCCGCCGCTGCGACACTCGAACGGCAGTTGCAGCCCGGCGCGCAGTCCGGCCTCAAGCAGCGTCTCGCCGGGCCGGACCGTGGCGATGGCATCGCCCGGTCGCGCCAGCATCTGGTATTCGGCGCCCTTGCGCTGGCGCTTCGGCGGCAGCCACGGCAGCAACACCAGCAACAGCGTCACACCGCCGAGCAACAGCCACACTGCCTTCGGCGACCAGGCATAGATCAACGGGAACAGCGGCAGGTAAAACCAGTCGAGTGCGAGATTCGCCACCACCGTGTCAAGGTTCGCCGGCCCCTGACTCAGCACCGGTTTGACGAGCGAAAGCAACACGAGCGCGGCAAGCAGCGGCAGCGTGAGCGCGCGTGGCGGCGCGGTTTCGGCCTTGGGCACGCGTTGGGTGTGGATCCACAGCACCAGCAGCGCAAACAGCGGGATGCCGATGTGCATGAATACCAGCAGCGTGAACAGCCGGTCGTTGACGGAGCCCTCGCGCAGGAAGTTGCGCGCCATCGGCTCGGCAATGATCGGCAGCCAGTCCACCAGCTCGGCGCTGGCGAGCGTCACGTACTGGGCGAGGCGGTCCCACGGCAACATGAAGCCGTTGATACCCGAGGCGAACACCAGCCACAGCACCGCCACACCCGATACCCAGGAAAACCAGCGGAAGCTGCGGTAGTGGTCGAACAGGAAGTGCCGCAGCATGTGCAGCCCCATCGCCAGCACCATGGCGTCCGAGCCGTAACGGTGCAGGCCGCGCATCACCTGGCCGAGGTACCACTGTCCGTGGGTGATACTCTCCACCGACTCGTACGCCGCCTTGATGCCGGTATCGAAGAAGATATAAAGATACAGACCGGTGGCGGTAACCACCCACATCATGAGATAGGCGATGGCGCCGAGGTGGTAGAGCGGATTGAGGCGGTCGCCGAAAGCGGCGTTCAGCGCCCGGTCCAGCCGCAGGAACGCCCACTGGCCCGCCTGCTGGATGAATCGGATCACGTGCTGCACTCTCCCGTTGTGGACGACATTGTTGCGGCATACATATCAGCCGGCACGCGCGCGCAGCATTGATTAAGGTCAACACGCGCAGAATCCGCGGTGCAATTTGACGCTGATACCTCGCGTGCGCTAGCTTTACCCTACATTACGTATGCCCTTGGAGACGTTGTGGCGAAAAAATCCGCCAATCTTCCCGACTTCGAAGCCGCGCTTGCAGAGCTGGAAAAGATCGTCGAGAAAATGGAGTCCGGCGAACAGTCGCTCGAGGACGCGCTCAAGTCGTTCCAGCGCGGCATCGAGCTCACGCGCCTGTGCCAGCAGGGCCTCAAGGACGCCGAGCAGAAGGTGGAAAAGCTCATCCAGCAGAACGGCGAGTTCCGCGCCGTGCCGCTCAACGAGGGAGAGGGCGACACCTCTTCTGACACCAACACCGACGACGGCTAGAACCGCGCAGTCCGCTGTGACCGACCTCCTCACCCGCTACCGGGAGCGCGCCGAACGCGCGCTCGACGCACGCCTGCCGCCCGCGGCAACCGCGCCCGCGCGGCTGCACGAAGCCATGCGCTACGCCACGCTTGGCGGCGGCAAGCGCGTGCGCGCCTGCCTCGTCTACGCCGCCGGCGCCGCGCTCGGCGCGCGCGAGGAAGCGCTCGATGCGCCGGCGTGCGCGGTCGAACTGATCCATGCCTACTCGCTGGTGCACGACGACCTGCCGTGCATGGACGACGACGACCTGCGCCGCGGCAAACCGACCTGCCACAAGGCCTACGACGAAGCGACGGCATTGCTGGTAGGTGACTCCCTGCAAACGCTCGCGTTCGAATTGCTGGCGCACGATGCGTCGCTCGCCGTGAGCCCGGCACGGCGACTGGAAATGATCACTGTGCTCGCGCGCGCCACGGGCTCAAGCGGCATGGCCGGCGGCCAGGCGATCGACCTCGCCTCCGTTGGCAAAAAGCTAGTACTTAACGAATTGCAAGACATGCACGCGCGAAAAACCGGCGCGCTGATCCGCGCGGCCGTTCAGCTCGGCGCGCTCGCCGTCGAGCACGCGGATAAAAACCTGATCGCGGCGCTCGACCATTACGCCGAATCCGTAGGGCTGGCGTTCCAAATCGCCGACGACGTCCTCGACGTCGAGGGCGAAACCGGCGTTCTCGGCAAACGCGCCGGCGCCGACAAAGCGCGCGGCAAGCCGACCTACGCCACGCTGCTCGGCCCCGATGGGGCCAGGACCAAGGCCAAGGCACTGCTCGACCGCGCCCTCGAAAGCCTCGGCCCGTTGGGAGATAATGGTGTGACGCTCGCGCAGCTGGCGCGCTACATCGTCGAACGCCGTCAATGACCGCTGAAACCCCCTACCCCCTGCTGTCCGGCATCGGATCGCCCGCCGATCTGCGGCAACTGGCCGAGGACGATCTGCTGGCACTGGCGGACGAGCTGCGCCGATACCTTATAGATACGGTTTCGCGCACCGGCGGCCACCTGTCGTCGAGCCTCGGCGTGGTGGAACTCACGATCGCGCTGCACTACATCTTCGACACGCCGGAAGACCGGCTGGTGTGGGACGTGGGCCACCAGACCTACCCGCACAAGATCCTCACCGGCCGGCGCGAGCGGATGAATACGCTGCGCCAGAAAGGCGGCCTCGCCGGCTTTCCCCGGCGCGACGAATCCGAATACGACACCTTCGGCGCCGGCCACTCCAGCACCTCGGTGTCGGCGGCGCTCGGCATGGCCGTGGCCGCGGCCCGCACCGGCGCCGAGCGCAAGGTGGTGGCGATCATCGGCGACGGCGCGCTCTCGGCCGGCATGGCCTACGAGGCGCTCAACAACGCCGGCGACACGCACGCCGATATTCTTGTCATCCTCAACGACAACGACATGTCCATCTCGCCGAACGTCGGCGCGATGTCGAACTACCTCGCGCGCATTCTCTCGGGCAAGGTGTTCACCAGCGTGCGCGAGGGCTCGAAGACCGTGCTCTCGACCCTGCCGCCGGTGTGGGAGTTCGCCAAACGCTGGGAAGAGCACGCCAAGGGCATGCTCATGCCCTCGACGCTGTTCGAGGAAATGGGTTTCCAGTATTTCGGGCCCATCGACGGCCACGACCTGCCGACGCTGGTGCGCACGCTGCGCAACCTGCGGCGCAACAAGGGCCCGCGCTTCCTGCACGTGGTCACGCGCAAGGGCAAGGGCTACGAGCCGGCCGAAGGCGATCCGTGCGTGTACCACGGCGTCACGCCGTTCGACCCCACGACCGGCAAGATGGAAAAGAAACCCTCGGGCAAGACCTATACCCAGGTGTTCGGCGAGTGGCTCAACGACATGGCCGCGCGCGACGTGCGCCTCGTCGGTATCACGCCGGCGATGCGCGAGGGTTCGGGCATGGTCGAGTTCTCGAGGCGCTTCGAGAACCGCTATTTCGACGTCGGCATCGCCGAACAGCACGCGCTCACCTTCGCTGCCGGCCTCGCCTGCGATGGCATGAAGCCGGTGGTGGCGATTTATTCGACGTTCCTGCAGCGCGCCTACGACCAGCTGATCCACGACATCTGCCTGCAGAACCTGCCGGTGCTGTTCGGCATCGACCGCGCCGGCGTGGTCGGCGCCGACGGCCCGACGCACCACGGCACTTTCGACCTTTCCTACCTGCGCTGCCTGCCGAACATGGTGGTGATGGCGCCGTCGGATGAAAACGAGTGCCGCCAGATGCTCTTTACCGGCTTCCAGCACGATGGCCCGGCGGCGGTGCGCTATCCGCGCGGCACCGGACCGGGCGTAACGATCGAATCCGCGATGCAGGCGCTGCCGATCGGCAAAGCCGAGGTGCGCCGCGAAGGCGCCCGCGTCGCCCTGCTCGCCTTCGGCAGCCTGCTTGCGCCGGCGCTCGAAGCGGGCAGCGCATTCGATTGCACCGTGGTGAACATGCGCTTCGTGAAACCGCTCGACGAAGAACTCGTGCGTGAGCTTGGACGCACGCATGAGCTGCTCATCACGCTCGAAGAGAATGCCGTCGCCGGCGGCGCCGGTTCGGCGGTGAACGAATGCCTCGCCGCTGCCGGCCTTACGCCGCATGTGGTCAATCTCGGACTGCCCGATGAATTTCTCGGGCAGGGCAGCCGCGAGGAGATACTCGCCGAGTGCGGATTGGACGCCGCCGGCATCCGGCGCACGATCCTGCGCCATGTGTCGCTGCACAGCGCGCGCGACGCCGTCTGATTTGGCGTAAACTTGACGGTATCGCTCAACTATCGCATCATCGCGCCCCTGCTTCCGACGAACCGAGACGTAACATGAAATCCCCCATGAAAGCGCAGGGCAAGATCGAGCCGGCGACCATCGCCGATGTGCAGAGCACGCCCGACACGCGCCGCCTGCCGATCGACAAGGTCGGTATCAAGGACATTCGTCACCCGGTGCGCGTCAAAGACCGCTCGCAGGGCGAGCAGCACACCATCGCCAACTTCAACATGTACGTGGAGCTGCCGCACAACTTCAAGGGCACGCACATGTCGCGCTTCGTGGAAATACTGAACGCGCACGACATGGAAATCTCGGTCGAGTCGTTCAAGGGCATGCTCGCCGAAATGGCCGAGCGCCTCGAGGCCAAGGTCGGCCACATCGAGATGAGCTTCCCCTATTTCATCAACAAGGCCGCGCCGGTGTCGGGCGTGAAGAGCCTGATGGACTACCAGGTCACGTTCCTGGGCGAGGTGCGTGAAGGCAAGCACATCACGACCATCAAGGTCGTGGTGCCGGTCACGAGCCTGTGCCCCTGCTCCAAGGAAATCTCGCAGTACGGCGCGCACAACCAGCGCTCGCACGTGACACTCGCGGTGCGCACCAACACCTTCGTCTGGATCGAGGACATCATCGACATCGTCGAGAAACAGGCGAGTTGCGAGCTCTACGGGCTGCTCAAGCGCCCGGACGAGAAGTATGTCACCGAGCGGGCCTACGACAATCCCAAATTCGTCGAGGACATGGTTCGCGACGTGGCCGCGGTGCTGAACCGCGATGCGCGCATCGATGCCTATACGGTGGAATCGGAGAACTTCGAGTCCATCCACAACCACTCGGCGTACGCGATGATCCAGCGCGACAAGGTCGCCGACCCCACCTGACCCCGACCGCGCGCTAGTCGCGCGGCTTCGGTTTCTTTAGTTCCTCAAGTTGCGTGCGCAGCAGCGTGGTCAACCGCTGCCATACCTCGCGCCCGACCAGCGCCAGACCGACAAGAAACAGGATTTCCGCCGTTACCACGATCGTCGTGGCAATGGCCGTGCCTTCGGCCAGCGTGATGTCGAACAGCGGCAGTGTCAGGGTCGCCGGCCACGCCAACATCGATACCGCCAGCAGTGTGTAACCGGCGGCGCGCCGGAACCTGCCCGACCCTGGGTTGATGTCGCCCACGCCTTATTCCCTGTGTTCGACTCGCAGATCGAGAAAGTGTGTAGCGCAGGAGATGCACGGGTCGTAGTTACGGATCACCGTCTCACTGACCCAGCGCAGTTTCGCTTCCGGCTGATCCAGCCCCTGCGCCTCCAGCGCCGTGCGCAGGTCCTCCTCGATGCGCGCCTGGTTCTGGCTCGTCGGCGGCACGATGCGTGCCACCTTCACCTTGCCGGTGCCATCCAGCTCGTAGCGGTGCCATAGCAAACCGCGCGGCGCTTCGGTCGCGCCGTAACCGATCCCGGCGCGGGGCCTCACCTCCGCATACGGACTTTCCGGCACGGAGTAATTTTCCAGCAAGCGTATCGCTTCGACGATCACGCAGTGCATCTCGAGCGCGCGCGCGATGATCGAGTGATAGAGATTGCGGCTTGGCAGGCGCAGCCCGGTCTCCTTCAGAAGCGCCCTGGTAGCGGGCGGCAATCGGTCGGCGTTCAAGTTCAGTCGCGCCAGTGGCCCGACGAGATAAGGCCGGCCGTCGTGCAGGCAGTGCAGCGCCGTCGAGTGCGGCACCTGGTGCTCGGCGAAGCGCATTTCGAAATCGGCGATCGGCGCATCCAGACCGCGATCCGATGCCAGTCTTCCCTCGTAAAGCGGATAATCCTGCGAATGCCGCAGCGCAACACAGACAAAGTCTTGCTCGACCTGAGGTAACTTGAGCGAGGCGAGCCAGCACACCAGCGCCTCGGCCTCGGGTAACGCGGCGCACAACGTTGCGAGCAAGTCTTCGACCCCGGACACCGTCGGCGCGCGATGAAACCCGCCGACACGCGCACCCACCGGATGCACCGAGCGCGCGCCGAAGAGGCGGATAAGGTCGTTGCCGAGGCCCTGCAGCTTCAAACCCCGGCGCACTTCGGCGGGGTATTTCGCCGCCATATCCACCGCCCCGCTGAAACCGAGAAAATCCGGCAGCGCCAGCAGATGGATGTGCAGGCTGTGACTCTGGAGCCATTCGCCGCAATAGAACACGCGGCGCATGTCGCGTATCCACGACGTCGGTTCAACGCCGAAAATCCCCTCAATCGCCTGCACCGCGCTCATCTGGTAGGCCACCGGACAAATACCGCAGATGCGCGCCACCATGTCCGGCACCTCGGTGTAGTCTCGGCCTTCGATAAATTTCTCGAACAACCGCGGCGGCTCGAAGATGCGCAATTGCAACTCCTCGATCCGCCCGGCGCGTACGCGCAGATGCAGCGCCGCCTCGCCCTCGACGCGCGCAAGCACCGGCACGTTCAACGATATCTCGCGCTTGTCGGTCATCGTTCCTTCCAGCGCTTTCCGGCTTCGGCGAATGCCGGCGCGGCGTTGTTGATGAACAGGAATCGCCGGACGACGGCTTCGGGCAAAAGCCCCAATCCCTCAAAGCGGCGACCAAGCGATTCGGTGTTGGTGTTCTCCGCCGGCCCGTAGCAGCCGTAGCAATCGCGTCCGAATGCCGGGCACAGCGCGCCGCAGCCGGTGCGCGTCACAGGCCCAAGACAGGGAATGCCCTTCGCCACGAGCACGCACACGACATGGTGGCGTTTGCACTCCAGACAAACCTTGTCGTGCTCCTCGACCGGCGAAACCCCGAATAGCAGCGCACGCGTTGCCGCCAGCACCTGGCGACCGTTCACCGGACAGCCCCAGAGTTCGAGGTCTACCTTCACGTGACTCGCGACCGGCGTCGAGGTATCGAGGCTCGCGATGTATTCCGGTTTGGCGTAAACACTGGCGAACCATTCGTTCCCTTTTGCAAAGTTGCGCAGCGCCTGCACTCCCCCCGCGGTGGCACAGGCGCCGATGGTAATGAGGAATTTGCTGTTGGCGCGTATGCGCTGGAGCCGTTCGAGGTGTTCGGGCGTGGAGACGCTGCCCTCGATGAAAGCGATGTCCACTGGCGCATCGAGGTCCACCGGCCCGGCCTCGGCGAAATGCACGATGTCCACGAGCTGCGTCAGCATCAGCAGGTCTTCGCCGAGGTTGAGAAACGCGAGCTGGCAACCGTCGCAGGAGGCGAATTTATGAACCGCGAGCTTCGGCTTCGCGGCCATCAGAAGCCCTCCGCGCGAAACAACGTCTTGATCTCCGGGTAATTGAAGACCGGACCGTCCTTGCAGACGAACTTGCCGCCGACCTGACAGTGGCCGCACAGGCCCACGGCACAGTGCATGCTGCGCTCCATGCTGAGCCAGATGGCGTTCTCCGCCACGCCGCGTCCGCACAGATGGTCCACGGCGACTTCCATCATGCCTTCCGGGCCGCACATCATGGCGACTGCGCGCGACGACTCGACTTGCGCCATGGAAAACAATTCGGTGATGCGGCCGACGTGCCACGGCCAGAGTTGCACGCCGACGTCGGCCGCGATCAGCACCTGGGTATCCTTCACGGCGCTCCAGCGTTCATATTGTTCGCGCCAAATCAGGTCATTGGCATGTTTCACGCCCTGGATGATGACGAGCTGCCCAAAGCGCTCGCGCCGGCGCATCACGTAGTTGATGACCGACACCGTCGGCGCGCAACCGAGCCCGCCGGTAACGATCAGGACGTCCCGGCCCTCCGCCTCCTTGAGCGGCCAACCGCGTCCGTAGGGCCCGCGGATACCGAGCCGGTCGCCGGTTTTAAGCTGCGCCAGCCCTTTGGTTACTCGCCCGACGACGCGGATCGTGTGGTCGAACAGATGCTCGTCTCCGGGGTCGGAGACGATGGAGATCGGCACCTCGCCCACGCCGTAGAGATAGAGCATGTTGAACTGCCCCGGCGCAAAGCGATAGGCCGCGTGTTCCGCGGGATCGGTGAAGCGCAGGCGCAGCGTGAAGATCGTCGGCGACTCCTGCACGCGCTCGACGATTTCGGCTTCGCTGGGCAGGTGCGGGTCAGACATGAGTGGTATCGCCGCAAATGGCCGTGGCTTCTTCGGTGATATCGATGCCGACGGGGCACCAAGTGATGCAGCGCCCGCAACCAACGCAACCGCTGCGGCCGTACTGCTCGTGCCAACTGCCGAGCTTGTGCGTGAGCCACTGGCGGTAGCGCAGCCGCGTGTCGGCGCGGATCGTGACGCCGTGGATATAGCTGTGTCCCTGCGTGAAGCACGAATCCCACTGGCGCGCGTGCACGCTGCCCGCGCCGTCGAGCGTGGGCTGATCGGCCTCGCTGTGGCAGAAGCAGGTCGGGCACACCGATGTGCAGTTGGCGCAGGAGAGGCAGCGCTCCGCCACGTCCACCCAGCGCGGGTGATCGAGATTGGCAAACAGCGCCGCCTGCAGGTTTCGGGATGGCAGCTTCCGCGTTTGCTGCTTTGCAGCCTGCGCGATCTCCGCGTCGGCGGTTTGTGTCTGTCCGGCACTCGCCGCCTCGAGCGGCAGGCGCGCCATGACTCCCCGCCCTGTGTCGCTGCCGGCCTCCACCAGGAACCCGTCGTCGAGCTCGCTCAGAGAAAGATCGAAGCCGGCTTCCGCGCGCGGGCCGTCGCCGGTCGAAGCGCAGAAACAGGTGGGTGCCGAGCGCGTGCAATGCACGGCGACCAGAAACAGCCTTTCACGGCGCGCGGCGTAGTGCGCGTCACGCGATGGGTCTTTCAGGAAATGCGCATCCTGCAGCCTGAGCGCCGCGAGGTCGCAGGCGCGCACGCCGATCACGGCGGTGGGCACGGCGTCGGGGACAGCAGCGACGAAGCGTAGCCGCCCATCGGCAGCACGCTCGGTCTTCCAGAGAAACTCCTGCGGCGCGAACAGCAGCGGCTTCAACGCCTGCGGGCCGTTGGCCCAGGCGAAAAACCGCGGGCAGTCGGATTTCTCGACCCGGTACTGGCCGGGGGCCTGGAGATCGCGGATGCCGCGCGGGAGATCGCCAACGTGGCGGAGCGTGTCGTAGACGATGGCGTCGTCGCGCAACTGCGGGCCGACACAGCGATAGCCGGTCTGCTGCAGCGTCTCAAGCAGCGCCTGAAAACTCGCACGTGGCAGATAGTTCCCCGGCATCGCCTGCGCAGCCCGACTCCTTGGTATCCACGTTTATTACAGCACAAATGGGTTGTCGTGACAGTGATACGGCATCCTACCTATAATCCAGGTGAATCAAAAAGGAGATGCTGCCATGAGCTGGAAACGTCTCACCCTCCTCATCGCCTGTTTGCTGTCACTGTCGCTCGCCGGCTGCGCCGCCGACACCAAGGAACGCGCGAGCGAATATTTCGACGACACCACCATCACCACCAAGGTGAAAACCAAGCTGTTCGACGATCCGCAGACCAGCGGCTTCGCCATAACGGTCAAAACCTACAAGGGCACGGTGCAGCTCTCGGGCTTCGTGACCAGCGACAAGGAGAAAGACCGCGCCGGCGAGCTGGCCAAAGCCGTACCGGGCGTGAAGGATGTGAAGAACGACCTGATCGTAAAGAGCAAGTAGCCGCCGGCTCCCGAGGCGACAGCTCTTTCGGAGACGGCGGCAGTAGCGCCCACGGTAACGTCACCCATTTAAGCTACCACGCGCTCACGATTGGAATTATTTTCCCTCGACACTGGGCGCTATAGTCAGCGGCCAAATAAAACGCCCTGCCGGATTACCCGGCAGGGCGTTTTATTTGCTTACACCGTTTCGTACGGCGTCAGTGCCTGCCGCCCTTTCCGTGGGCCGTCGCCTCGGCGATCTTGTCCATTAGCGCGAATAGCACGCCGGAGGAGATCAGCACCGCGTGGATGCCGACCTTCCATGCAAGCTGCTCGGTGGTGTAGGCGGCGACGTTGACGAACGCCTTGAGCAGCTCGATGGCGGAGATCGCGACGATCGAGGCGATCAGCTTTACCTTGAGGCCCGAAAAATCCACCTTGCCCATCCATTCCGGCCGGTCCTCGTGATTGGCGGTATCGATCTTGGACACGAAGTTTTCGTAACCGCTGAAGATAATGATGATCAACAGATTCGCGACCAGCGACATGTCCACCAGCGTCAGGATCGCGAGCACCACCTCGCTCTCGGTGCTGTCGAAGATGTGCGGCAGGATATGGAAGAACTCCTGCACGAACTTGACCAGCAGCATGGCGATGCCGACGACCAGGCCGATGTAGAACGGCGCCAACAGCCAGCGGCTGTTGAACATCAATACTTCCAGGGCATGTTCGACCTTTTTCATGTCTCGTGATTACCCGAATCGTTGGATAGGGAGGCGCAAATCGCGCGCCATTATTCCAGCATCGGGGAAACATGCAAGAGGGCGAACGCCGGAAAGGTCCGGCGGGTTTGGGGTTTAACCGTGCCGCTGGATGCCGTTCCCGGCAAAGTGGACCAGCCGGTCCTTGCCGGTCTTTTTCGCCTTGTACATCGCATCGTCGGCGTGCCGGATCAGCTCGGACACGCTGCCCGTCATATCGGAATGGGTCGCCATGCCGACGCTGACGGTTACGCGCGCGTCATGCCGGCGCGTCGCGTCGCGCACCGCCTGCTGAATCGCATCGACCGCGTGTGTGGCGTCCTCGACCTCGGACTCGACGAACAGGATGCCGAACTCGTCACCGCCGAGGCGCGCCAGCATGTCGGTCGCGCGGATGTGCCGGCACATCACCCCGGCCACCGTCCGCAGCAACGTATCCCCCGCCGGATGTCCGTGACTATCGTTGTAGGCCTTGAAATTGTCGAGATCGAGATAGGCGATGGTGAATGGCCGTCCGTATCGCCGTGAACGCCCTATCTCCTCTTCGACGCGCTGGTAGAACGCGCGTGTGTTGTAAAGCCCCGTCAGCGGATCGTGCAATGTCCGTTCGTGCTCTTCGCGCAGCATGGCGCGCAGCCCGGTCGTCAGATACGCCACGAGCAGAAAGATAGCGAACTGCACGAACCTGCCCCACACCATCGCGTATGACGGTCCGTCGCGCAACATGCCGGTCAGATCGTCCAGCATCGACACCGCGGCAGCCAGCACGGCAAATAGCAGCGCTATCGGCCGACTGACGCACCAACACACGAGCAACACGGGGACGAGGTAGAACAGCGAAAAGACGATTTCCGGCGCGGCGAAGTGATCCAGAATACCGATCGCGACAACCAGCGCGGCCCCTGCATGAAAAACCAGTACCGGGGAACATCGATCCAGCCATCGCAGGAACCGACGCATACGTGTCTCTCCTCACATCGATATCGCCCTCCTTTGCGGTTCAGATAAATTTAGCACGCGCAATCTGCTCCAAGGAGTGAGGGTTATAAGAATATTTTCTCGCATCGTGCTGTCGATTCGGCCCGACCTACCTATCGGAACCTATGGACGCGATGACATGCGCACGGTGCCGTCTTCCGGTCACGCCTGTCTGACGCGAATCGTCTCTTCCTGTTCGATCTCTTCCAGCCGCGTTTCCAGTTCTTTTATCGCCGAATCGATCTCCGGTATCAGCACGCCCTCCAGCGCCCGTGCGCGGCGTTCGGTGCGGCGGTACTCAAACCGCAGGCGTTCTAGGTTGCCGGCGAGCGCGGCGAGCGCGGCCGCACGGCGCACCAGGTCGGCAAACAGCCCGCGGGCCAGCTCCGCTTCGGGCGAGGGATGCTCGGCCGCCGGCGTCTTGCCCGGCTCGCCGCGCCAACCTGCCTCCAGCAACTTCACGCCGAGTAGTTGATGGCGGGCGACCTGTATCTCGATATTCTCTAGCGGCACGGCGGGATAGACCTGCACGCCGTTGAGTCCGTGACGGCCGACGGCGGCCCGGAGCGCGTCCAGGGCCGGCTGCGCGCGCTCCTCGAAGGCGGCCAGCGCGCCCTCGTAACGCCGCAGTTGCCGCAACATCTCGGCCGCGAGCAGCAGGCGCTTTTCGTCGAGAAACTGGTAGCCGTCGCGCACGGCGCGCTGCTCTTCGACCAGTTCCAATAATGCTGAGCGCGTGGGTGTGACATCATTCATGCGACACCCCGGCAGCTTCAAGGTGTTTTGCAATCTGCGCGTCGCTCAGGCGGGTAAGCTCGCTCTTCGGCAGAACGCGCAGGATGCGCCAGCCGATGTCCATGCTCTCTTCCAGCGTCCGCGGCCCCGCCTGGTTGACGATTTCGGCCTCGAACCGCCCGCCGAATTCGAGATAGCGGCGGTCGGCCTCGGCCAGCCCCTCCTCGCCGACGACGCCGGCGAGGATGCGCATCTGCACCGCGCGCGCGTAGGCCGCGTAGAGCTGGCTCGCGAGCGCCGGATGGTCGGCGTGGGTGTAACCCGCGCCGATGCCGTCCTTCATCAGACGCGACAGGCTCGGCAGCACCTTCACCGGCGGATAGACGTCGCGCCGGTCGAGCTCGCGGTCGAGCACGATCTGGCCCTCGGTGATGTAGCCCGAGAGGTCGGGAATCGGGTGACCGATGTCGTCGGCCGGCATGGTCAGGATCGGCAGTTGCGTGAGCGAACCTTCCCGGCCGCGGATGCGCCCGGCGCGCTCGTAGAGCGTGGCGAGGTCGGAATAGAGATAGCCGGGGTAGCCCTTGCGCGACGGCACCTCGCCGTAGGACGACGACACCTCGCGCAGCGCCTCGCAGTAGTTGGTGAGGTCGGTGACGATGGCGAGCACGTGCCGCCCCTCGACGAAGGCGAGGTATTCGGCGGCGGTGAGCGCGAAACGCGGTGTGAGCAGCCGCTGGGTGCTGGAATCGGACGCCCGGTTCAGGAACAGCGCGGTGCGCGCCAGCGCGCCGGATTCCTCGAGCGTGTGCTGGAAATACTCGGCGCTGTCGTACGGCAGGCCGATGCCGGCGAAGACGATGACGAAATCTTCCGGCTTCGCGCCGCGCAACCGCGCATTGAGCGCGATCTGCGCCGCCATGCGGTCGTGCGGCAGGCCACCGCCGGAAAAGATCGGCAGCTTCTGCCCGCGCACCAGTGAATTCATCAGGTCGATCGTCGAGATGCCGGTCTCGATGAAGTCGCGCGGCGTGGCGCGCTGCACCGGGTTCAACGGCAGGCCCTCGATGCGGAAGCTCCGCGTCGCCGCGATCGGCGGGCCGCCGTCCATCACCTGGCCGACGCCGTTGAACACGCGCCCGAGAATGCCGGGGCCGACGTTGAAGTGCAGCGGCTGCCCGTGGAAACGCACGCGCGTCTCGGCGAGCGCCAGGCCGGCGGTGGATTCGAGCACCTCGACGATCATGTACTCGTCGTCGAGGGTCGCTACGCGCCCGAGGCGCGCGCGGCCGTCGGCGCCCGTCACCTCCACGGCCTCGTTCAGGCCGGCCTCGACGGTGCGTTTCAGGAACAGCAACGGGCCGTCGAGCTTCGTCCCTGCGCCGTCGACGATGAGCCGGTCAAGCATGAGCGGTTGCCTCCTGTAATTTTGCAAACGCCTGTTCGAGCGCGGCCTCCAGGTCCGCGAACCGCGCGAGTTCCACCTCCGGAATGTCCTCGCCCATGCGCGCGATACGGCGCAACACCGGCAGCGCCGCGATCTGTTCCGGCAGCACGCCCGCCGCGTGCGCCTGTTCGACCAGCTCGACGAAGCGCGCCAGCACGCGCATCATCGCAATCTGGCGCGCGGGCGAGCAATAACGGTCGGTTTCGGAATAAGCCGACTGGCGCAGGAACGCCTCGTTGACCAGGTCGGCGCTCAGCAATGTCAATTGCGCGCGCACCGGCATCGCGTCCTTGCCGATGATGCGCGCCATGCGCTCGAGCCGCGTCTGGTCCTCCAGCAACGTGAGAAACGTCCGCCGCCACGCCGCCCAGCGCGCGCTGCCCTGCCCCTGCCACCAGCCGGTAAGCGCGGCGACGTCCTCGGAATAGGACTGCAACGGATGGATCGCCGGATAGAAGCGCGCCTGCGCACGTTTCACGTCCAGCGCCCAGAAACTCTTGATGTACCGCTTGGTGTGCGTCGTGACCGGCTCGGAGAAATCGCCCGACGGCGGCGAGATCGAGCCGATGAGCGTGATCGAACCCTCGGCGCCCCCGAGCGTCGTGACGCGCGCGGCGCGCTCGTAGAATTCGGCGAGCCGGCTCGAGAGATAGGCCGGGTACGCGCCCTCGCCGGGCAGCTCGCCGAGACGGCCCGAAACCTCGCGCAGCGCCTCGGCCCAGCGGCTGGTGGAATCGGCCATGAGCGCCACGTGCAGCCCCTGGTCGCGGAAATACTCGGCCACGGTCGCGCCGGTGTAGATACTCGCCTCGCGCGCCGATACCGGCATGTTCGAGGTGTTGGCGATCACCACCGTGCGCTCCATGAGCTTGCGCCCGCTGCGCGGGTCGTCGAGCTGCGGAAATTCCTCGAGCACGCCGGCGATCTCGTTGCCGCGCTCGCCGCAGCCGACGTACACAATCACGTCGGCATTGCACCACTTGGCGAGCGTTTCCAGCAGCACGGTCTTGCCGGTGCCGAAACCGCCGGGGATCGCCGCGCGCCCGCCGCGCGCGACCGGGAAGATCGAATCCACGATGCGCTGGCCGGTGAGCAGCGGCTCGTCGTTCGGCAGGCGCGCGGCCACCGGCCGCGGCTGGCGCACCGGCCAGTCGCTGCACATCGCGATCATGCGCGTGCCGCCATCCGGCAGCGTCAGGGTCAGGAGCGGCGTGTTCTCGGCGTATTCGCCCGCTGGCACGATCTCCGCGACCTCGCCCTCGGCGTCCGGCGGAAGCAATAGCATCTGCTCGCGCGCGCCGCCTTGCGCCGCGCCGAACACAGCCCCGCGCCCGAGACGTTGTCCGACCGAAACCCCGGGCACGAAACGAAACGCCTTGCGCGGCGCCGGCCGCAGGCCGGGCATGACGTACGGCGTGCCGGTATCGGTAAGCGGGCGCAACAGGCCGTCGAAGATGCCGCCGAGCAGACCCGGCCCGAGCGGGATGGAAAGCGGCTGGCCCGCGCCGTACACCGTGGCGCCGGTTTTGAGCCCGGTCGTGTCCTCGTACACCTGCACCGTGATCTCGTCGGCGGCGATGCGGATCACCTCGCCGAGCAGATGCGACTCGCCGACCTGCACCGCCTCGCGCATGCGAAAGCCTTCGCCGCGGGCGCGCAGCACCGGGCCGGAGATCCATCTGATGCGCGCTTCGCTCATGGTTCGCGCAACTCGGCCAGCAGCATCGCCTCGACCGCGGCGCGGTCGGCGAGCAGGCCGTCGAGCGTGCCGTCGAGACAGGCGCCGCCGACGCAAAACCGCAGGCCGGCGGCGACGTTGTGGTCCTCGGTCCATGCCGGCACCGCGCCCAGCGCGGACGTGAGCTGCTTCGCCAGCGCCTCGCGTTCCGCCCGATCCCACGCCGCGGGACAGGTCACGGTCCACGGCCCGCGCGGCAACCGCGCGATCGCCGCGCGCACCAGGTTGTCGATCCAGCGCCGGCGCGCCGCCGGCGCCTGCCAGCGCGCCGCCAGCGCCTGGCGCAACTGCGCCCAGCCGGCATCGAGCAACGCGCGATCGCCGCGCTGGCGGTGCTGCCGGCGCGCGGTCGCGAGCTCGGCCTGGGCGCGGCTGCGTTCGCGGTTGCGAAGGTGCTTGAGCTCCTGCGCGTGCCGGCGCATGCGCAGGCGCGCGGCGGCGTGCGCCTCGTGCAGCAGTTGCCGCGCCTCGCGCTGCGCGCGCGCCATGATCTCGCGGCAGCGTGCCAGCTCGTGGTCCTCCACGAGCTTGAGCATCTCGATGAGCGCGGTCGCCTGCGAGGTGTTGTTCACTCTTCCTCCATACCCAGCTGTCGGCGCACCGAGCGCGCCAGGTCCGGCGGCGCCACGCGCCGGCGCACGTCGGGGACGATCAGCACCAGCGGCTGGCCGGCGGCGAACGCGCGCGCGAGCAGGCCGGGCGGCAGGCGCGCGGCGATGTCGGCGGTCACGAGCACCAACGGCGCTTCGCGCCGCGCCCACTCGAAGAACGACGCCTCTTCGCCCTTTACCGGCGTGCGCACGACGGCGCCGCCGAGGCGGTAGCCCGCGGCGCTCACTTCATCGCCGAGAAAAACCGGGGCGGCCATTCAAGCCAGCCGGTCCAGGATCAATACCGAAACGATGAGGCCGTAGATGGCGATACCCTCGGCGAGCCCCACGAGAATCAGCACGCGCCCCAGCAGCTCCGGCTTTTCGGCCAGCGCCCCGACCGCGGCGGCGCCGACATTGGCGACCGCGATGCCGGCGCCGAGGGCCGAGAGCCCGGTGGCGAGCGCCGCGGCGACGAAACCCCAGCTGTGGGCCTCCCCCAGCAGCGCCCCGGATGCGGCCGCCGGTTCCGCGGCCAGCACCGCCGGCCACCACAACATCAGGCTCGCGAACAGGCTGACGAGACCGCCCAGGACGGCCAGGGCGACGATGGCTTTGATGCGCGGTTTCATGCTCTGCTCCTCGCTTGGGTTGACGGCGGCGCGAGCAACGGCCGGAACGGACGGCCCTCGCCGCGCAGAAAGCGGATGAAGAACTCGAACAACATGAGGCGCGTGACCTGGATCGAGACCACCAGCGCCTCAAGCACGATCACGATGAGGTTGCCGACAACGAAAATGACGATGGCAACGAAGGGGTGGTCGACGGCAACCGCCAGCGCCACGATCGCCGACGACAACCCGGCGTGCGCCAGCGCGAACGCGCCCACGCGCACGAACGAGAGCGTGTTGACCGCGAGCTGGAACGCCTGCTCGAGCAACGTGCCGAGCGCCGCGGGCACGGCCGCTGCGCGGCGCTCCGCGAGGCCATGCCCGAGCAGATACCAACCGAGACCGGCGCCGGCGAGCCAGAACCACGCGGGCCGCCACGACCCGAGGCCTGCCGCGACATAGGCCGTGAGCAGGCCGGCGTCCGTCAACAGCCAGCGCCACGCGGCGCCGCGCCAGTACGCTTCCAGACCGTTGAGCAATTGCCCGAGCGCGATGAGCACCGCGCCGAACGCGAGCGGCACGCCGAGCAGGGTCAGCGGCGCATCGAGCGGATGGAACCAGAGCACCGGCACGACGTGCTCGTGCGAAAACAGGCCGCCGAAAACGAAACCGAACGCCATGGCCGAGACGCCGCCGGCGACCAGCAGGCGCGTGACCGGATAGCGCTTCGAGAGCGCGAGCCCGAGCAACAGCAACACGGCGCCCTGTCCGACGTCGGCGAACATGTAGCCGAACAGCAGCGGCACGACGAACGCGAGCAGCGGGCTCGGGTCCACCTCGGTGCGGCCCGGCACGCCGAGCGCGCGCGCAAACAGCTCGAACGGCCGCGCCCACCACGGGTTGCGCAGGATCAGCGGCGCCACCAACTCCTGCGGCGGTTCCGGGAAACGGACCAGGGCGCGCGCCGAGGCCGCGGTGAGCGCCGCGCGCAGGGCCTCGGGCCGGGCCGCGGTCCAGCCGCTGAGCCAGGCGAAATGTTCGCTGCCCGCGAGCTTCGGCACCTGCTCGGCGAACCAGCGCAGGCGCTCGATCTCGTCCAGCGCCGCCGGCAGACCGGCGGCATCGCCCACGCGCGCGAGCGCGCCGCGCACGCGCTCGATGCCGTGGCGCGCGCGCCGCAGCCGGCGTTCGAGCAGCGTGAGATTGTCCCCGGCGCGGCCCTGGAACCAGCGCGGCAGCGCGAGCTCGCGCCCGTGCAACGCGATTGCCTGGCGATGGAACGTCGCCATCGCCGCGTGCGGCGCGATCGCGAGCAGCGCGGTTTCGCCGCGCAGCGGCAGGTCGAGCAGGAGCCCGCCGGCGGGCGGGTCGAGCGTGGGCGGCGCGGAAAAGATATACAGCCGGCGCGCCAGCACCTCGCCGTCCTGTGTCAACAACCCGAGATCGAGCGGATGCGCGCGCAGCACGGTCAGCAGCTCACGCCAGGTGTCGAGTTCGGCGGCCTCGCGCTCGAGCGCTTGCAGCGTCTCGATCAGCGGCGCGGCGGTGGCATGCCACATGGACAATCGTCCGAGCGCGCGCCGCAGCGTCTCGCCGGCCGGCAGCACGGCGATTTCGCGCCGCGCCCGCGGGGCCGGCCAATAGGCGCGATAACGGCGCGCCAACGCGTGATACTGATCGAACAATGAATGCAGCTCGGATAGCGGTTCGCGCAACGCCTCCGCCGGCCGCGTCTCCAACTCGATGGCGCCGGTGCCGGCCAGGGCGGCGAGCGCCGCCGGCGCGTCGTCGTGCGCCACCAGCACCTCGAACCAGCGCGCGGGCTGCGGGCGCAGCATCAGACCGGCTCCGGCGCGAACAGCGCGCGCGTCAGCAACTCGCCGCGCACGCGCTCGAATTCGAGCGCCGTTAGCAGCAGCCAGGCGAGCGCGGTCGCGGGCGCGAGAAAACCGCGGCGGAAAAGCTGCACCAGATGGCGCGCGAGCGTGTCTTGGGCGCTTTCGGTTTGCGCCGGCGTCAGGCGCGCGAATGCGTCGCGGTGCGCCCGGAGCACGGCGACGAGATCTTCGATCGAGGCGCGCTGGCGCCGGTCGTCGGGCAGACGCCGGTACCACGCCTCGACCCAGGCCGCGAACAACCCGCCCTCGTCCCGGCGGCCGGCGGCGAGATCGGCCCAGGGCCCTTGCGCCAGCGCGCGCACGCGCAATTCCGGCACGGCCTCGGCCACGGCGCGCAATGCCGGCTCTTCGCGCATCCAGTCGAGGGCGGCGCCGCCATGGAGCAGGTATGCCAGCGCCGGCAGATCGGGAACGATCGCGGTCCAATGCAGGGCCGGACGCCAGGGCGACGGCACCCAGCGCGCGACGTCGTCGATCAGGCGGCGGAAATGCGCGCGCAGCAGTCGCTCGATTTCGTGAGGGGCTGACGAAGCGCTCACGCTCGCAAGCCAATGTCCAAGCGGCGTCGCGCGCGCCTGCTCGATCCAGGCCGACAGATCGCCGAGGGTGTGCAGTCTGTCCCATACCGCCGTCGCCGGGCGCGCGCCCAGGCGCGCCTGCAACCGCGCCTGGGCATAGGCGAACGGGCTGACCGGGTTCACGGCGATTCGCCGGTCAGGCGCGCCGCCAGGTGCGCGACCGCCGCCTCGAGTTGTGCCTGGCGCGCGTCTTCTTCCGGCGGTTGGCCGCGAATTCCCTCGGCTTCGGCACGGAGGGCGGTGACCCGCTCCGCCACCTGCCGCTCCACGCGCGTGCGCAACGCGCTCACGCGCGCATCGGTGCGCTCGACCACGCGCCGGACGCGCGTGCGCGCGGTTTCCACGCGCGCCGCGGCTTCGGCCTCGCAACGCGCGACGCGCTCGTGCGCCTGGCGCTCGGCCTCGAGCACGCGGCTAATGGCATCCGCGGGAGGGTTTTCCCCGGTGTCGGTCATGGTGCGTCGTTCTTGCAAGGACGTTCCGGGTCGCGATCGCCCTCACCGGCGACGGTAGCGCCACCGCGCGACGAACAGCGCCGCCGCCGGGAGCACGGTCGACGCCAACAGGAATCCGGCGAGGTCGAGCCACGAGGTGCCGTGCACCGGGCCGGACACGTGCACATGGCCGGGATGAGCGAGCACCGTCGATGCCGCCAGCAGCAGCAGCGGGACAGCGGACGAAAACCTGAAAAGCAGTTTCATTCGAGGCCTCCCGTTATTATCGAACCTTCACCTTGACCATCTCCGCGCCGTCGGGGTCCATCACGTGCACCGCGCAGGCGATGCACGGATCGAACGAATGGATGGTGCGCAGGATTTCGATCGGCTGCTTGGCGTCGTGCAGTTTGTGGCCCTTGAGCGCGGCCTCGTAGGGACCGTCCTGGCCGGCGGCGTCGCGCGGGCCCGCGTTCCAGGTGCTCGGCACCACCGCCTGATAGTTGTCGATCTTGCCGTCCTTGATCACGATCCAGTGCGCGAGCGCGCCGCGCGGCGCCTCGGTGTAGCCGACGCCCTTGGCGGTTTTCGGCCAACTCGACGGCTCCCACTGCTTCTCGTTGAAGGTGCGCACGTCGCCGGCCTTGATGTTGGCCATGAGCTGGTCGTACCAGCCCTGCATGGCGTCCACGAAAATTTTCGTTTCGAGCGTGCGCGCGGCGGTGCGCCCGAGCGTGGAGAACAGCCCCTGCACCGGCAGGTCGAGTTTTTTCAGCGTGAAATCCACCAGCTCCTTCGCCTGCCTGTGGCCGGTGCCGTAGAGCACGAGCATGCGTGCCAGCGGTCCGACCTCCATCGGCTTGCCCTTCCAGCGCGGGCTCTTGAGCCAGGAATAACTCTTGTCGGTTTCGAGATGCTCGTACGGCGGCTTCGGGCCGGTGTAATGGAGCTTGGTCTCGCCGTTGTAAGGATGCAGCCCCTTGTCCTTGCCGCCGGCGTAGTCGTACCACGAGTGCGCGACGTATTCCTGAATCTGGTCCTCGGCGTTCAGGTCGAGTTCGTGCACCCGCGACAGGTCGCGGTTAAGGATCACGCCGCGCGGCACGAGGAAGCTCTTGAGATCGGCCATGCTCGCGCCGGGGAAATCGCCGTAGGTCAGAAAATTGCCGATGCCCTCTCCCTGCTTCGCCCAATCTTTATAGAAACCGGCGATGGCGAGCGTGTCCGGCACGTACACCTGGTCCACGAACGCGCGCATGGAATCGATCACGGCCTTCACCTTCTGCAGACCGGTGACGTTCACCGCCGTGGCCCCGGCGCCGCCGCGGTAATGCGGTCCCTTGCCCTTGCCTTTGTGCTCCGGGTGCACGCTGATGGCGCAGGCCGCGCCGCCGACGAGGAAATTCGGGTGTGGGTTCTTGCCGCCGAAAATGGTGTGGATCTGGACCACCTCGCGCTGCCACGCGAGCGCCTCGAGATAATGCGCGGTCGCGATCAGGTTCACCTCGGGCGGCAGCCTGTACGCCGGGTGGCCCCAGTAGGCGTTGGCGAAGATGCCGAGCTGACCGCTTTCGACGAAGTCCCGCAGCTTCTTCTGCGTGTCGGCGAAATAGCCGGGCGAGGACTTCGGATAATTGCTCAGCGACTGCGCGATCGAAGACGCCTGCTTCGGATCGGCCTTGAGCGCCGAGACCACGTCCACCCAGTCGAGCGCGTGCAGGTGGTAGAAATGCATCACGTGGTCGTGCACGAACTGCGCCGCGATCATGAGGTTGCGGATGAGCTGGGCGTTCGGCGGAATCTCGTATTTCAGCGCGTCCTCGACCGCGCGCACCGAGGCGATGCCGTGCACCAGCGTGCACACGCCGCAGATGCGCTGGGCGAAGGCCCAGGCGTCGCGCGGGTCGCGCCCGCGCAGGATCAGCTCGATGCCGCGCACCATGGTGCCGGCGCTCGAGGCCTGCGTTATCACCCCGTTCCCATCGGTCTGGGCCTCGATGCGCAGATGACCTTCGATGCGGGTGATGGGATCGACGACGACGGTTTGTCCGGCCATGGATGCTCCTTTTATTTATTGCTTCAGATGCTCGGCCACCATTTCGGTCAGGCCGACGACCTTGATATCCATGCGATGATGCTCAAGGCCGTCTTCCAGCATGTCGCGGCAGTTCGAGCAGGCGGTGACGAGCGTGCGCACCCCGAGCTGGTCGAGCTGGGTCTTCTTGCGGCTGAACACCTTGAGGCGCAATTCGTCGGCGCGCTCGTTGCTGCTCACGCCACCGCCCCCGCCGCAGCACCAGTTGAGCGTGCCGGGGTCTTCCATCTCAACGAAGTTCGAGGCGACCATCTTCAGCACATTGCGCGGCGGCTCGACCACGCCGCCGCGGCGCACGAGCTGGCAGGGATCGTGGAACGTGAGCTTCTCGTCCTCCATGCCCTCGGTCTTGAGGCGCCCGGCGGCGCGCAGCTCGTCGAGCAGCTCGACGATGTGAATCACCTTGAACGGATACGGCCGGCCGATGAGGTTCGGGCCTTCCCAGCGCAGCGCGGTGTAGGCGTGGCCGCACTCGGGGCTGATGACGTATTTGACCTTGAGACGCTCGGCGGCGCGCACGATGCGGCTCACCAGCTCCGTGGCGATGTCGCTCGAACCGATCTGGATGCCGGAGTTGGTGGCTTCGAACGCATCCGAGGAGAACGTCCAGGACACGCCGGCGGCGTGGAAGATGCGCGCCGCCGCCGGGATGATCTCGCTAAACTCGATAATCTCGGCCGATGACAGCACCATCAGGTACTCGGCGCCCTCCTTGTCGAACGGAATCGCGAGCCCGGTCTCCTTCTCGGCCTTGGCGATCTGGGTCTTGAGCGCCGGCAGTTGCACGCCCATGGGGCTGCCGATCTTCACCGCGCGCGTTGCCGCCTGCTTGAGCCCGTCCGGTGCGACACCCGCCGCGACCATACCCTCGCGCGCACGGCGCACCATATAGACGATGTCGTTGCCGACCGGGCACATGAGCGAACAGCGCCCGCAGAGCGTGCAGGAGTCGTACACCAGCGGCTCCCATTCCTTCAGCTCGGCTTCCGTCACCGGCTTCGAGAGGCCGAGCCACTTCTTGATGCGCCCGAACAGCGTGTATTCGCGCTCCCACACCCGGCGCAGCGGTTCGAGCTTGTAGATCGGCGTGTATTTCGGATCGCCGGTCTCGGTGTAGAACAGGCAGGCGTGGGCGCACATGCCGCAGCGCACGCACGACTCGAAGAACGACGCCGTCGGCCGATCGACCTGTTCGATGAAGCCCTGGATGCCGCGTTCGAGCGAGGTGCCCATGCTCAAACCTTTACGCCTTTGCGCCCGGCGATAGCGCCGTTGTACCAGCGCGAAACGGCGAAGGTGAACGTGTGCATCAGCTTGGTGAGCGGGATCAGCACCAGCAGCAGCTCGAAGCTCAGCACGTGCAGCGCCAGCATCGTGGTGTAGTCGGTCACCAGCCGGTGGTAGGCGAAATAGCCGGTGAGGAGCGGCAGGAACGTCGCCGCCCAGGCGACGTAATCGCCGGTGCGCGACAGAAACCGCCGCACCGGATCGGTGAGGCGGTGCACCAGCACCGCCACCAATGCGGCGATACTCACAAGGCCGATGACATCGATGAGATACGCCGGCAGCGCCGGCCAGCTGAAACCGGTGACGGCGCGCAGGAACAGGATATGTGGCGCGTAAAACAGGAACGTAATGAAAAACCCGATATGGAACACGTAGCCGCCAAGGAACACGAGCGGCGCGCGCTTGAGCGCTCCGGGCATCGGCAGCGAGCGGGTAAAGAGCGTGCGCCAGCCGCCGGCCGCGGCGCTGCCGCGCGCCTCGGCGAAATCGGGGCTCTTGCCGAGCAACCACATCTCGATGAAGCGGATGGCGACACCGACGATGAACACAACGAGAGCGATTTGCAGCCCCGGTCCGCGCGCCCAGTTAAGCAGTTCCACGCCGGTCACGGCTTCTTCTCCGTTTCGAGATCGTCGACCGTGAGTTTCGTGTGCGCCTGCTGCGCCTTTTTGCGCTTGTACAGACCGGCGAGGCCGACAGCGGCGCCGGCCGCAACGCCGACAGCGATGGCTGCGCCCGCGGCGGCCGAAAGCGGCGCGCGCGGCGCCGGCAACGGCGCGTAGAAACTGCCGGCGTCCCAGAAATCCGGCTCGGAACAGCCGAGGCAACCGTGCCCCGACTCGATCGGGAAGCTCACGCCACCGTTCCACTTGGCGGTGGCGCAGGCGTTGTACGTGGTCGGGCCCTTGCAGCCGAGCTCGTACAGGCACCAGCCGTTGCGCGCGCCCTCGTCGTCGAAGGTCTTGGCGAACTTGCCCTGATCGTAGAACGGCCGGCGGTAGCAACGATCGTGAATCGTGTCGCCGAAGAACACCTTCGGCCGGCCGTAGCCGTCGAGCTCGGGCAGCGTGCCGAGCGTGAGAAAGTGCGCCACCACGCCGCTGATGACGACCGGAATCGGCGGACAGCCGGAGACGTTGATCAGCGGCTTGCGTTCGATCAGCCCTTTTTCCATGAGCGTGCCGACGCTCACGGCACCGGTCGGATTGGGATTGGCGTGCGGCAGGCCGCCGAACGACGAGCAGGTGCCGACCGCGATCACCGCCGCCGCGTGCGGCACGGCTTCCTTGAGGATCTCGATGTTGGTGCGGCCGGCGATGGTCGAGTACACGCCGCCGTCCTTGAGCGGGATCGCGCCGTCCACCATGAGCACGAACTTGCCGCTGTTCGCGCGCATCGCGTTCGCACGCGCCTCCTCGGCGGCGTGACCGGCGGCGGCGAGCAGCGTCTCCTGGTAATCGAGCGAGATCAGGTCGAACAACAGTCCCTCGAGCGTCGGCGAGTGCGTGCGCGACAGCGATTCGAGGCAACCGGTGCACTCCTGGAACGAGAGATAGATCACCGACTGGCGCGTGGCGCGCGTGAGCTTGTCGGCCATCTGCGCCGCCACGGACGGCGGCAGCGCCATCAGCGAGGCGAGCGTGGCGCAGTATTTGAGAAAGCCGCGCCGGCTGACGCCGCGTTTGGCCAGCACGTCGCCCAGGGTTTCCGGTTCGTGCATGCGTTTTTCTCCTTATCCCGGTTCGAGCCGCGTCCGAAGCTTTGCCAGTCCCACGCGCGCGTCGGCCGCGTGGGTCTTGAGAATCTCCGGCGCATCGCAGACCTCGATCAGGTCGGCGACCGCCTCACCGCCGTCGTTGCAATGCGTGACGCGCCACACGCCATGAATCGCGGTTTCCGTGACACGGGTTTCGCCGAGCGCCCGGATCGTCGCGCGCACTTCGCCCTCGCCGAGCGCGGCGTCGAGCGCCTCGAAATCGGCGGGCGACAGCGGCAAACTGCGTAAGTCGATACTCCCGCCCCGGCCGGTGTCGATAAGCGCGGCGAGCAGGGTCCTGATCTCGTGCAGAATCGGACGGATGCCGCCGATGCGGCTCGCCGGCGATGCCTCGACGCGCACGGCGATATCGCGCAAGCTCATATCGTTTCCCACCTTTCGATGAGCTCCAGCGCCGCGGCGCCGGCGGCCGGGATCGCCTGCGCCACCGGTTCCGTCGGCGTTTCGCCCCAGTCGAACGACTGCGGCTCGATGCCGATGAGCGCGCGGCGTTGCGGCAGCAGGCCGGTGAGGCGCGCGATGGCGAGCAGGTCCACGAGGCTCACCTCGTGCGCGCTGAGCTTGCGGTTGCGTTGCAGGAAGCGGTCCATCTCCTCGCCCTCGAACACCCGCACCGTGCCCGGGGCGTCGTCCATGCGCGCGGCGTCGATGATGATGAGCCGCTCGGCGTCCTCGATGGCGCCGGCGAGCGTGAAACTCAGGGTGCCGACGTCGAGAAATTCCGCGTCCGGCGTCTCGCCCGCGTGCCCGCGCAGGTAGCGCACGGCGTGCACGCCCGCGCCGTCGTCGCGCAGCAGCGTGTTGCCCATGCCGAGCACGAGGGTACGCGCGCTCACGGTCGCGACCTCGCGGTGCGCAGGTACTCCGCGATCGCGCTCAGCTGCGTGCCCGACAGCGTGAACCGGTGCTGGCGCACCGTGCCCGCGCGCAACAGCGCGGCGACGCGGTCGGGTTCGGTTTTGAGGCTTGCCGGTCCGTCATGGCAGCGCGCGCAGCGGCTTTCGAACAGCGTCTTGCCGGTCTCGGCCTGGGCGACAGCGACCACGGGAAGGATCCCGAGCAACAGCGCCAACCGGCCGGAAATGGACCCAATAGCGGGAATAGCCGGAAGAAACAGGGGCTCGCGTACCATGAGGGCATGTTACGCAGGACGTCCAGGGTATTCTTGATGTAAGTCAAAATAGAATCAGGTTCACGCACTACGATTTCGTCATGTGCCTCGGCATACCCGTGCAAATCAGGGAGATCGACCGCTACGTCGCCCGCCGCGAGTCCAAGGGCGTCGAGCGCCACGTGAGCCCGTTCCTGTTGCAACATGAATCGCTCGCGCCGGACGGTTTCGTCGTGGTGTACGTGGGTTACGCGATCCAGAAGATCGCCGAGCAGGAAGCGCGCACGGCGTGGGAACTCTACGACCAGATGCTGGCCGCGGAGGGCCGACCTTCCGATGCATGAGCTTTCCGTCTGCCAGGGCCTGCTCGACCAGGTGGCGCGCGTCGCCGCGGACCACGGCGCGCTGGGCGTGAAGCACATCGTCGTGCGCATCGGTCCGCTCTCCGGCGTCGTGCCCGAACTATTGCAACAGGCGTTCCCGCTGGCGCGCGCCGGCACCATGGCCGCCGATGCGGCGCTCATGATCGAGGAATTGCCGGTGCGCGTGCACTGCGATGCCTGCGGCGCCGACACCGAGGCCAAACCCAACCGGCTGCTGTGCGGCGAGTGCGGCGACTGGCACACGCAGTTAATCAGCGGCGACGAGCTGCTGCTCGCGAGCGTCGAATTGCTGAAGGAGGAAGCGCATGTGTGACACCTGCGGCTGCAACGTCACCCACGGCAATGCCCATCTGGCGGAAAAGAAAAACGCGCAGGGCCACAGCGCGGTGAGCGTGCTCACCGACCTGTTATCGGCAAACGACCGTCAGGCGGCGCACAACCGCCGGCACTTCGACGGGCACGGCGTGTTCGTCGTCAATCTCATGTCCGCCCCCGGTGCCGGCAAGACGCTGCTGCTCGAAGCCACCATCGACGCCCTGAAAGACGAGCTCCGGATCGCCGTCATCGAGGGCGATCTCGAAACCGAGAACGACGCCGCGCGCATCCGCGCCAAGGGCGTGCCGGCGCACCAGATCGTCACTGGCACCGCCTGCCATCTGGACGCGCACATGGTGCACGACGCGCTGCACCACATGACGCTCGACGGCCTCGATATCCTGTTCATCGAAAACGTCGGCAATCTCGTGTGCCCCGCCAGTTTCGACCTCGGCCAGCACCGTAACGTCACCCTGCTCTCGGTCACCGAGGGCGACGACAAGCCAGCCAAGTACCCGGTGATGTTCCGCACCGCGGATTTGATGCTGCTCACCAAGACCGACCTGTTGCCGGTGCTCGACGACTTCGACCCGGCACGCGCCGAAGGCGCGCTGCGCGCGCTCGCCAATCCCGCGCCGGTACTACGGTTGTCGGCGAAGAAACGCGACGGACTTGAGGCCTGGTCTGACTGGCTGCGCGCTCAACTCGCGCGGATTCGGGCTTCGGATCCCGCGATTCGAGCCGAAATACCGGGACGACCCCCCCGGTTCAGGCCGGTTAACCCGAAACCCGCGACGCAAGGCGTGTAACAGCCGCCGTGTGCCTTGCCATCCCCATGCGCGTGATCGAGCTGCTCGACGGCGAGCGCGCGCGCGTCGAAATGGGCGGCGTGGAAAAAACAGTTTCGCTGACGCTCGTGGACGGCGTCGCGGCCGGCGACTACGTGATCGTCCACGTCGGCTTCGCGATCACGCGCCTCGACGCCGTCGAAGCGAAAAAGACACTCGCGCTGTTCGCCGAGATCGCAGATCGTCTCAACATCGACCTCAAGCTTGAATCCGGCGATGAAGTACATCAGTGAGTTCCGCGACCGGCGCGCGGCGCAGGCGCTGTCCGCGGTCCTGGCCACCGAGGCGAACCCGGCGCGCGAATACCACCTGATGGAGTTCTGCGGCGGCCACACGCACGCCATCTTCCGCTACGGCGTACAGGACCTGCTGCCGCCCAACGTGCGCCTGGTGCACGGGCCGGGCTGTCCGGTGTGCGTGCTGCCGGTGAGCCGGCTCGATCTCGCGATAGAGCTGGCCGAACGCCACGACGTGATCCTGTGCAGCTACGGCGACATGCTGCGGGTGCCGGGCTCGCGCAAGCGCAGCCTGCTAAAAAGCCGCGCCCTGGGCCGTGACGTGCGCATGGTGGACTCGTGCACCGAGGCGCTTACGATCGCGCGGGCCCACCCGGACAAGGAGATCGTGTTCTTCGCCATCGGCTTCGAGACCACCACGCCACCGACGGCGGTGGCGATCCGGGAGGCCGACCGGCTGGGATTGGCGAACTTCAGCGTTTATTGCAATCACGTGCTCACGCCCTCGGCGATCCGCTCGATCCTGGATGCCGACGACGTGCGCCGGCTCGGGTTGGTGCGCGTGGACGGCTTCATCGGCCCCTCGCACGTCAGCACGATCATCGGCAGCCGGCCCTACGAGCATTTCGCGCGTGAATACCGGCGGCCGGTGGTGATCGCAGGCTTCGAACCGCTCGACGTGCTACAGGCGGTGCGCATGCTCGTGCGCCAGCTGAACGAAGGCCGCGCCGAGGTCGAGAACCAGTTCACGCGCGGCGTGACACGCGAAGGCAACGTCAAGGCTCAGGCCCTGGTGGCCGAGGTGTTCGAGCTGCGCCGACTTTTCGAGTGGCGCGGCCTGGGACCGGTGCCGTACAGCGGGTTGCGCATCAAGAAAAAATACGCCGCCTTCGACGCCGAGACGCGCTTTGCGCTTGTCGAGAAGCCGGTGCCCGAGAACAAGGCATGCGAATGCGGCGCCATCATCCGCGGCGTGAAGAAACCAACGGACTGCAAGATCTTCGGCACCGCGTGCACGCCGTCCAATCCGATCGGTTCGTGCATGGTGTCCCCGGAGGGGGCGTGCAGCGCCTACTATCGTTATCGCCGCCAGCTTCTCGACCGGCGACCCGCCGCCGAGCCCGCGACCGCAACGGGCTAGTTTCATGCGCATACTTTTTCTCACGCACGGTTTCAACAGCCTGACCCAGCGGCTGTATGCCGAACTGAGCGAGCGCGGGCACGAGGTCTCGATTGAATTCGATATCCATGACGATGTGACCATCGACGCAGTGCGGCTCCATGCGCCGGACGTGATCGTCGCGCCCTATCTCAGGCGTGCCATTCCGGAAGCCGTGTGGCGTCACCATCTTTGTCTCGTCGTGCATCCCGGTATCCGGGGCGATCGCGGGCCGTCAGCACTCGATTGGGCGATCCTGAACGGGGAGCGCGAGTGGGGCGTGACCGTGTTGCAGGCCGGCGCCGAGATGGATGCGGGCGACATCTGGGCGGAAGCACGCTTCCCGATGCGCGCGGCGCGCAAGGGCAGCCTGTATCGCAACGAGGTGACGGAGGCGGCGGTGTCGGCGGTGACGCAGGCGCTCAGCAGGTTCGAGCGAGGCGGTTTCGTGCCCGAGCCGCTCGATTATGCGCGCACCGACGTGCGCGGCTGCCGACGCCCGCCCATGCGCCAATCTGATCGTGTCATCGATTGGCAAAACGACGACACCGAAACGGTGTTGCGGAAAATCCGCTCCGCCGACGGCGCGCCCGGCGTCGAGGACGCGCTATTCGGCCGGCAACTGCGCCTGTACAACGCCTGCGAGGAAGGCGCGCTGCGTGGTGCGCCCGGCACGGTGATCGCCCGGCGCGACGGCGCCATCTGCCGTGCGACGCGCGACGGCGCGGTCTGGATCGGCCATCTCCGGCCGATCGTCCCGGGCGAGCTCACGCTCAAGCTTCCGGCCACAATGGTGATGGAGGCGGATCTCGCGGGTGTTCCGGAAGTTCCGGTTCCGCTGCACGCGTCATCACGTACCTATCGCGAGATCTGGTACGAAGAACGCAACGGCGTCGGTTATTTGCACTTCGATTTCTACAACGGCGCCATGGGCGTCGCGCAGTGCGAGCGCCTGCGGACGGCGTACGAATACGCGCGCACGCGACCGACGCGGGTAATCGCGCTCATGGGCGGGCCGGACTTCTGGTCGAACGGAATCCATCTCAATGTGATCGAGGCGGCGGAGAGCCCGGCGGACGAGTCCTGGCGCAACATCAACGCCATGAACGATCTGGCACGCGTCATCCTCACCACCGACAGCCACCTTACGGTCGCCGCGTTGCAAGGCAATGCCGGCGCCGGCGGCGTGTTCTTCGCGCTCGCGGCCGACCGGGTCTGGGCGCGCCACGGCGTGGTGCTCAATCCGCATTACAAAGGCATGGGCAATCTCTACGGTTCCGAATACTGGACCTATCTGTTGCCCCGGCGCGTGGGTCGGGAACAGGCGCATGCGATCGCCGAAAACCGCCTGCCCGTGAGCGCCGCGCAGGCGGCGCGACTCGGACTTGTTGACGACTGCTTCGGCGAGGACACGACCGGTTTTTGCAACCGGGTCGCCGAGCGGGCCGAGGCGATGGCGCGCGATTCCCGTATCGACGCGTGGCTCGCCGCCAAGCGCGCCGCGCGCGCCCGCGACGAAACCGAGAAGCCGCTTGAGACCTATCGCGCCGAGGAGCTCGAGCACATGAAGCTGAATTTCTACGGCTTCGACCCGAGCTACCACGTCGCGCGCCATGAGTTCGTCTTCAAGCGCCTGCCCGCCTGGACGCCGCTGCACCTCGCGCGCCACCGCCATGGCGTGCGCGAATCAAAGGCGCGCGCATCTGCTCTCGAACTCGCATGACAACCGACAAGGAGATACGTGTGAGACTGCCCCGTATGATGCTTTCCGTCGTTCTGCTGCTGTCGGTGCCAGCCGTCCCGGCGGCGGAAACCGGCCCGGTCGGCCCGAAACTCACGCCCAAACTCAAGAGATTGCTAACCGAGGAGATGCGCGCCGTCAACCAGGCGAGCCAACAGATCGTGGGCGCACTTGTCGCCGGTGATCACGCCGCCGTAGCCAAGGCGGCGCAGCAGATTCACGACAGCTTCATCCTCGAAAAGAAGTTGACGGACAAGGACAAGCGCGACCTCGAAGCGGCGGTACCGCCCGCCTTTCTCGCTCTCGACGGCGCCTTCCATCAAATGGCGGCGAAACTAGCCGAGGCCGCGCGTCATAAAGAAGATGTCGACCTACAAACCTATTATTTCGGGCGCATGATCGAAATGTGCCAGACCTGCCACAGCCGCTTTGCTTCCGACCGCTTCCCGGCATTCGGCGGCAAGGCACCGGCCGTGCACGCCCATTGAGCGACGCACCGACATGGAACACGCAGAGCCCACGCCGGCAGCGCTGACAAACCCGGTCGCGCGCTATTTCCTTGCCACGCGCCCGCCGTTCCTGAGCGTCACGCTGTTCGCCGCGCTGATCGGCCTCGGCGCCGCCACTTACGACCGGCAGTTCCATTCGCTTGCCGCCGCGTTCGTGACCGTGCTGTTCGCGCTTGTGGCGCATGCCGGCATCAATGTACTGAACGACTATTACGACGCGCTGAACGGCACCGACGCGCTCAACACCGAGCGCATTTTTCCCTACACCGGCGGCTCGCGCTTCATCCAGAACGGCGTGCTGTCGCTCGCCGAAACCGGCTGGTTCGGCGCGCTGCTTATGACCGTGGTGGTGCCGGCGGGCCTGTGGCTCACGTTCGTTTCCGGCCAGGGGTTGCTCGCGATCGGGCTCGCGGGGCTGGTCATCGGCTGGGCCTATTCGGCGCCGCCGCTCAGGCTCAACAGCCGCGGCTTCGGCGAGCTGTGCGTCGCCGCCGGCTTCGCGCTGATCGTAATCGGCGCCGACTACGTCCAGCGCCGCGGCTTCGGCGCCACTGCGCTCGCGGCATCGGTATCGTATGCGCTGCTCGTGACTAACATTCTCTACATCAACCAGTTTCCGGACCGCGCCGCCGATGCCGCCGCCGGCAAGCGTCACTGGGTCGTGCGCCTGCCGCCATTGCAGGGGCGCTGGGGCTATGCGCTGATTGCATTTATCGCCTATGGCTGGTTAATTGCGGCCGTGCTCGCGGGCTGGCTGCCGGCGGCCGCACTGTTTGCGTTACTCTCCGCGCCACTCTCGTTCGCCGCGGCGCGCGACCTGCTGAAATACGCCGAGCAACCGCGCCAACTGGCGCCAGCGATCCGGCGCACCATCGCCGCGGCTTCAGTCCATGGCGGGTTGTTAGCGACAGCGCTCTATTTCGGACGCGTGGTTTAAGAGAACTGCGCGAAGCGCTCCGCCCAATACATAAAGATCTTGTGCGCCCTTCGGGCGCGCCTGAAAAGCTACTAGCGGGGCGCTCCGCCCCCTGCACCCCCGGGTGACTTTTGTCTTGGCAAAAGTCACCAAAACCGTTTTGCCCCGGAAGGCTTCGCCCGCATAAGTCGCGGGTGCCCTCACACCTCGGTTGCCTCAGAGGGTCCGCATACGGGATGTCCCTATCCCGGATGCGGACTCGCGAGCATCCCGCTCGCGACCCTTCGGGTCCTGGCTTCGGCTGCCCTGCGGTGTTCGGCTCGCCTACGGGGCTAAAAGGCAACGGAGTTAAGCAACACCAAGAAAGCAAAACCGCGGTGGCTGTACCGGGCCCCGTATGGCGCGTTCGAGCCGCGTAAGCCTTTGCTTGCCCCGTCCCTCTTGAGACGGCCGAGTGCAGGGGTGCTGCTGTGCCGGCGTAACGGCGGGGCACGGCCAAATGGGGGTAAACGTGCTTTCTCTTGGTGACTTCTCTTTGCACGAGCAAAGAGAAGTCACCCGGGGGTGCAGGGGGCGGAGCGCCCCGTAGTAGCCTTTAAGGCCCGCCGAAGGCGGCACAAGACCTTTTTATGCCTATGCCGGGTCGAGCACCCCGCGATTTTGTTTGTAAATTTTTAGATTCCCTCACGAACACTGAAAAATTCCCGTGGCTCTACGGCCACGGCGTTGCCGGTGCGCGACACCGCTCGGCGCAGATGTAATCTACCGAGACTTCATTGGTCTAAAGTATTGCCAGCCAGCATGTCCGGCTGGCGAGGAGGTGTGTCATGAAAAACAGGCGTTGGCAGGACATCGTCATGCTCGTACTCGGAGCATGGCTGATCGTCTCCCCCTTCGTGCTGCAATATCCTGACTACACCGGATACACGGCCATGAACTCCTATATTCTCGGCATCGGCGTGATCGTGTTCGCCGCGATCGCGCTCTACATGCCGCAGATGTGGGAGGAATGGGTGAACCTGGTCCTCGGGGCCTGGTTGATCATCTCGCCGCTCGTCCTCGGATTCCGGGACGACACTGTCGCGACGGCAAACCACTTCATCGTGGGATTGCTGGTCGCGGCCGACGCGTTGTTCGCCATGTACCCGCGGTTCACCCGGACCGTGCACAAGTAAACGAAGGGAAACCCCTTTGTGCGTGGCGCTCCGCCGCCCTTGGCGGCGCGCCTTTCTTTATCCTGCGTCATTGTGACCGCCGGCCCGCTCTGCTAGGTTTCCAGCAAAGAACCGCGGACACCCGGCATGTTCGAATCCGCCGAGCTGGGCCATACGATCGGGAAGAATGTCTACGAACGCGAGTTACCCAAACTGCGCGAGGCGCTGCTTGAAGCGCAGTACGAGCTGCTCGACAGCGCGAAATTTCCCCTGCTCATTCTGGTCAACGGCGTGGACGGCGCCGGCAAGGGCGAGACCGTCAACCTGCTCAAGGAGTGGATGGATCCGCGTCACATCGCCACCCACGCCCTGACCGAACCGACCGGCGACGAGCGCCAGTATCCGCCGATGTGGCATTTCTGGCGCGACCTGCCGCCCAAGGGCAAGACCGGCATTTTCTTCGGTTCGTGGTATTCGTTCCCGATTCTCGCGCGCGCCTACGGCGAGACCGGCAACGCCGCGCTCGACCAGGCGATGGAACAGAACGTGCGCTTCGAGAAGATGCTCACCGACGAGGGCGCGCTGGTGCTCAAGTTCTGGTTCCATCTCTCGAAGGCGCGCCAGAAGCAGCGTCTGAAGACGCTGGAGAAGGATCCGAAGACGCGCTGGCGCGTGACCGACCTCGACTGGGAGCATTTCAAGCTGTACGACAAATTCTACAAGGTGAGCGAACGCGCGCTGCGCCAGACCGGCACCGCCGACGCGCCGTGGATCGTGATCGAGGGCGCGGACGCGCGCTACCGCAGCCTCACCGCCGGGCGCATCGTGCTCGAAGCGCTGCGGCGGCGGCTGGACGAAAAAACGCCGGCACCGCGCGCGCCGGCCGCGCCGCTGCCGCCGGAGGCGCTCGACAACCGCGGGCTGCTGCGCGCGCTCGACCTGACGCAGTCGCTGGCCAAGGACAAATACGACGACCAGCTCGAAAAGTGGCAAGGCCGGCTCAACCTGCTCACGCGCCACAAGCGCTTCCGCAAGCTGCCGGTGATCGTCGCGTTCGAGGGCGTGGACGCCGCCGGCAAGGGCGGCGCCATCCGGCGCGTCACCGGCGCGCTCGACGCACGCCAATACGAGGTGCACGCCATCGCCGCGCCGAGCGACGAGGAGCTGGCGCGGCCCTATCTCTGGCGCTTCTGGCGCCGGCTGCCGCGCCACGGGCGGATCGCGATTTTCGACCGCTCGTGGTACGGGCGCGTGCTGGTCGAGCGCGTCGAGGGCCTGTGCGCCGAGTACGACTGGATGCGCGCCTACGGCGAGATCAACGACTTCGAAGAACAGCTCGTGCGCCACAGCGCGGTGCTGGTGAAGTTCTGGCTCCAGATCAGCCCCGAGGAGCAGCTCAAGCGCTTTAAGGAGCGCGAGGACATCGGCTATAAGCGCTACAAGCTCACGCCCGAGGATTGGCGCAACCGCGACAAATGGCAGGCCTACGAGAAAGCGGCGTGCGACATGATCGACCGCACCGGCACCGAGATCGCACCCTGGACCCTGATCGCGGCCAACGACAAGCACCACGCGCGCATCGAGATACTGAAAACGCTGTGCGCCCGTATCGAGGAGGCGCTTTAACCATGCGCCCGCAGCCGCTCCCCGCTATCGCCGCCCGCCGGCTCACGCTCGCGGGCCGCGTGCAGGGCGTGGGCTTCCGGCCGTTCGTGTATCGCCTGGCGCACCGTTTCGGCCTGACCGGCTGGGTGAAAAATGCCACCGGCCGGGTGGAGATTCATGCCGAAGGACCGGAAGCGGCGTTGCACGCCTTCGAGCAAGCGTTGATTACCGAGGCGCCCGCCCTGTCGCAGCCGCGCGTGCTCGCCAGCGCACCGGCCGCAGCACAAGCACACACGCGCTTCGAGGTTGCGCCGAGCAGCGCGGGCAAGGCCGATATCCACGTACCGCCGGATTTTTTCGCCTGCGACGACTGCGTGCGCGAGCTGAACGACCCGAAGGATCGGCGCCACCGTTATCCCTTTATTAACTGCACCCAGTGCGGACCACGCTATACCTTAATAGAGCATCTGCCCTACGACCGGCCGAACACGACCATGGCCGGGTTCACGCTCTGCCCCGAATGCCAGCGCGAATACGAAAACCCGCTCGACCGGCGGTTTCACGCCGAGCCCGTCGCTTGCCCCGTCTGCGGGCCGCAGCTTTCGTATCGCGAGGCACAGGCCGAGATTCACGATACGCCCAAAGCGCAGGCGGCCTGTGTCGCCGCCCTGCGCGCGGGCAAGATCGTCGCGGTGAAAGGCATCGGCGGTTATCACCTGATGTGCGACGCACGCAGCGATAGCGCCGTCGCGCGCCTGCGCGCGAAAAAGCCGCGACCGCACAAACCGCTGGCGGTGATGTTTCCCTGGCGCGGCGCCGACGGTCTCGACGCGGTACGCGAAGTCGCCACACCGAATGACGAACAGGCACGCCTGCTGCGCGACCCGATGCGGCCGATTGTGCTCGTGCCTGTGCGAGCATCGAATGAGCTATCGGATCAGATCGCGCCGGGCCTGAAAGAAGTCGGCTGCTTCCTGCCCTACAGCCCGCTGCATCATTTAATACTGGATGATTTCGGCGGCCCGCTGGTGGCGACCTCGGGCAATATCAGCGGCGAGCCGGTGCTGACCGACAACGCCGAGGCCGATGCGCGTCTCGGGCATGTCGCCGAGGCGTTCCTGCACCATGACCGACCGATCGCGCGCCCGGCGGACGACCCGGTGTATCGCGTCATTGCCGGTACGGCCCGGCCGCTGCGCCTCGGGCGCGGCGTGGCGCCGCTGGAGCTGGTATTGCCGTTCAAGCTCGCCAAGCCGCTGCTCGCCGTCGGCGGGCACATGAAAAACACCGTCGCGCTTGCCTGGGGTAACCGCGCCGTCATCTCGCCGCACATCGGCGATCTCGATGCACCGCGCTCGCTGTCCGTGTTCGAGCAGGTGATTGCCGATTTGCAGCAGCTCTACGGCGTCACGGCGCGGCGCGTGGTGTGCGACGTGCATCCGGGTTATGCCAGCACACGCTTTGCCAAGAAGCTCGGCCTGCCGCTGGTATCCGTGCTCCACCACCACGCCCACGCCTCCGCGCTCGCGGGCGAATACCCGGAGATCGAAAACTGGCTGGTGTTCACCTGGGACGGCGTCGGCTTCGGCGAGGACGGGACCTTATGGGGCGGTGAAGCCCTGTTCGGCAAACCGGGAGGCTGGAAACGGGTCGCGAGTTTCCGCCCGTTCCGCCTCCCCGGCGGCGAGAAGGCCGGGCGCGAACCGTGGCGCTCGGCAGCGGCGCTGTGCTGGGAAGCCGGGATGGAATGGCGCGACTGCCCCGAGAACACGACCATCCTGCGCCAAGCCTGGGACAAGCGTCTGAACGCGCCGCAGACCTCCGCCGTCGGGCGGCTGTTCGACGCCGCCGCAGCCTTCACCGGGCTCAACTACAAATCTAGCTTCGAGGGACAGGGACCCATGTTGCTAGAGGCTTCGGTGAATGGCGAGGCAGAACCGGTCGTGCTGCCGCTTGCGACAGATAACAATGGTGTATTGCGCGCCGATTGGGCGCCATTATTGCCGGCGCTGATGGATACGAACCGGACTCCCTCCGCGCGTGCGGCGATGTTCCAGGCCAGCCTCGCGCAGTCGCTGGTCGAGCAGGCCAGGACATTGCGCGAAACACACGGCGAATTCACCGTCGGTCTTTCCGGCGGCGTGTTCCAGAACCGCGTGCTGACGGAACGCGCGCTGGCGCTGCTCGCCGCCGCCGGATTCGACACGCGCCTGGGGCAACGGATACCCTGTAACGACGCGGGAATCAGCTATGGGCAAATCATCGAAACCGCATCTCGTTGAATCGGCCCCCACCGAGGGCCACACGCATATCTCGCTCGCCCACGGCAACGGCGGGCGCTACATGCGCGAGCTGATCGAGTCGGTGTTCGCGCGCCACCTGTCCAATCCCCTGCTCGACATCCAGGCCGACGCCGTGCCGCTGCCGGATATAAGACAGGGGGGCGGCGAGGTGATGTTCACCACCGACGGCTTCACGGTGCAGCCGCTGGAATTCCCCGGCGGCGACATCGGCGCGCTCGCGGTGCACGGCACGGTGAACGATCTCTCCGTCGCCGGCGCCAAGCCACTTTATCTCTCGCTCAATGCCTTCATCGAGGAAGGACTGGAAGTCGCGCTGCTCGACCGCGTGATCGCGAGCCTCGCACGCGCGGCGAAAGAAGCCGGTGTGCAGGTGGCCTGCGGGGATACGAAAGTCGTGCGCCGGGGCGAAGGCGGCGGGCTGTATCTCGCGACTACCGGTGTCGGGGTAAAAGACCGGGATCTGAAGCTCGGCATGGACAAGATAAAACCGGGCGACGCGATTCTCGTCAGCGGACCCATCGGCGACCACGGCATCGCCGTCATGTTCGCGCGCGAACAGTTCGGCCTGCGCGGCGACCTGCAATCCGACTGCGCCAGCGTCTGGCCCCTCACCTCCGCCCTGCTCGGCCTTCCGGGCCTACGCTTCATGCGCGACCCCACGCGCGGGGGGCTGGCGATGATTGCGAATGAAATAACCCGCGCAACGAGCTTAGGCGTGCGCCTGATGCAACCCGCGATTCCCATTCGCCCGCCGGTGGTGTCGGTGTGCGAAATGCTCGGCTATGACCCGCTGTATCTTGCCTGCGAAGGTCGCGTTGTAGCCGTAGTCGCCAAGGAAAACGTCGATACGGCGCTGGCGGCGTGGAAGAAACTACCGCCGGGAAAAGACGCGGCGATTATCGGCTTCGTGGAAAACTCCAAACCGCACGTCGTTCTCGAAACCGAGCTTGGCGGGGAAAGAATGCTCGAAGAACTTGAAGACGACCCGTTGCCGAGGATTTGCTAGACACGTGACTGAACAGGATGCTGAAAAGGTTCCTGACACCTTATTCCCCTGCTATCGCTGTGCGCGCGGCGCGAGCCGGTAAACCTTCTCATGCAACGCGCTCAATCCACGCTCGCGAAAACGGGGGTTCTCGGCAAGAATGTCCTTGGTGAAGAGCGTCGTCACCGTATAGTGGAACTCGTACAGGCGATGCACCTCGTCTTCCAGCACCGAAAATGGCGGCCCGTTCATCTCCTCCTGCCGGTACTCCATGGTGACGAGCAGCGTGTCGGTCTCGCGCGGCAGGATCGTCGCCAGGTGTTCGGCATAGCGCACGCGCATCTCCGGCGGCAGCGCGATGAGCGAGGCGCGGTCGTACACGCCAGCCACACCCGCGAGCAGCGCCGGTGTGAGATCAAAGAAGTTCCCGCACAGGATCGAAAGCCCCTCGGCCGTGCAGCGCTCGAACGCGCCGTCGCGCGCCACCTGCGGCGTAAGCCCGTTCTCGGCGAAGAAGTCGCGAACCGCAAGCGGACTGATCTCGACCCCCAGCACCTCGTGCCCGCGGGCACGCAGCCACAGCAGATCGCGGCTCTTCCCGCACAGCGGCACGAACACCCGGCAGCCCGCCGGCAGCGCCAGCCGCAGCCAGTAGTCCTGAAGGTGGGTGTTGATCTCCTGCTGGTGGAAACCGATCTCGTTGTGCTGCCAGCGTTCGAGCCAAAAGTCGGGATTCATAGATGCCGGACCTTCAAGGTCACAACTTGCCATGAGATAGGGAAAAGGTTCCTGACACCTTAATTTTCACCATTGGCGGGGAACGGGTGCTGGAGGAATTAGAGGACGATCCGTTGCCGAGGATTTGTTAACGTATTGTTCGGACACGCTTGCTCTGCCCCCAGACAATTCTGGGCTGTTTCAGGTGTCAGCTGTAACAATAAGCTAGACTTCATGATGGCGGTGGCAACAGTCTCTTGATAACTTCAACGATTAATTGCCTACCTTCACCTGACGTTAAAAACTTTCCGACCGCTTTTAGGATTTTATTCCCAGCGACTTTATACCACACAGGCTTTGGAAATCGATGTAGGTCGCCCTTGATGGCCTCAATTTCTTTCTTAAACTGACTGATTTCCCATTCTGATGCTTTAAGCTTCTGTGCCTGTTGTTCAACCACATTCTCCAAATCGGAGAGACGTGCTTTAAGATTCTCAACCTCAGAATCTGTAAACTCGCCTTCTGGGGCTTCAGGGAACTGCTTCCGCAGTTTCTCAACAAACTCTTCTATCTCATCCTTGGCACTTGCGCGTTGATCGTAATCTTCCTTGATTCTCTTGGCCCAGGAACGAATTGCCCATTCAACTTTGTTGAAGTCCGAGTATTCGTATTCCTCACCGGTAGACATATGGTTTCCCGGTGCCTCGTAGGTTAGGTATTTTTGCTTCTCACTTTCTGCCGAATATGCCTTAAAGAAAAATCGGTCATCGGGAACAAAACTGATAACAAGAAATGGTTCATCATCCGGGGCATTTGTGATCTGAAAAGATGCTTTCGTAAAGTACGAGTCATCCAATATCTGTTCAATTCCCCTCAACGACAACGGCCGTAACTTTTTCATTAACGCTTTTCCCTATTAAGGATTTGTTAACGTACTAATCTTAAGAGGCGCACACCCGAACAGTATCAATTGAGATCATGCAAGAAATAGTGTCAGACACCTTGTGTCTGAAGTTACTTTGATCTAAGTAAAAGCTCTACGAATTCTTCGGTCATCCTATATTTTGGCGCATTGCCAGGCGTCACGTCTGTAACAAATCCATTGTTTTCTAGGATGTGGATTTTATCTTGCAGGTTAGTGTGATCTTCATAGTAATAGGCCAAACACACACCATGTCCCATCAACATGTTATTTTTCCTAACTAGGAAAAACTCCCTCTTCAATTCATTTTCTGGGTTGACCAAATCGGTTCGCATTTCCTCAATCAAATTTGGCATTTTTGATCGTACACTTTCAAACACTTCACTCAGTTGGCTATTTGCCTCCTTTCGCCTACGTAGGTCCGTATATTTACTTGCGAAGTAGCCACCTGCTGCCCCTGTAGCAGCACCGAGCAAGAAAGTTACTAGATAACCGATTATCCCTGAATCCATTGGCTATCGCTGATTCTGAGTAATAACCTGAATTTGTTATTTCATCATTGAACGCAGTTTCATCCTCTTGCCGTCAACTATAAAGTTGCCGTTCCCCTGATGATGAATGGTCTTGGGGTTTTTCTTTGACGGGTCAATCCAGGCTTTGAGCACTTCAAGGACAAAGAAGTTGTATTTGGCTGTCATGCGCGAATCTATAACTTTGCATTCAAAGTTCGCGAAGCACTCTTTAATCAACGGCGGTTTGACGCGCGCGGCGGGAACGGGCGTGAGGCCGATGGTCTTGAACTTGTCCACCTTGCTGCCGGTCGTGTTGCCGACACGTACGACTTTCTTCGCCAGCTCGACCGTCGGGATGTTGATGACGCATTCCTTGGTTGCCTTGAGATTACCGAAGGAATAGCTCTGCTCGCCCATGATGCAGCCCACGAGCGGTGGCTCGAAATCCATCATTGTGAGCCACGACATGGTCATGATGTTCGGCCGCCCTTTGCGGGCGGTCGTGACCATCACCACCGGCCCCGGTTCGAGCAGCTTGTAGACTTGAGACAGGGGTAAGTTCTTCTTCGCCATCCCGGCACCTCCTTGTCGCCCATCAGATTACCGTGCGAGCTTCACCAACGCCACGGATTCTTCATCCTCGTGGGCCGCGTTTATGCAGATGCACCGGACGGGCGCGCCGGCGCGCTCGGATGTTCAGCATCTCCACGCCGAGCGAGAACGCCATGGCGAAATAGAGGTAGCCCTTGGGAATATGCAGCCCCAGCCCGTCGGCGATGAGCGCCACGCCGATGAGGATCAGGAAGCTCAACGCCAGCATCTTGACCGTCGGATGACGCTCCACGAACGCACCGATCGGCGCGGCCGCGAACATCATCACCAGCACCGCCACCACGACCGCAGCGATCATCACCTCGACGTGCTGGGCCATGCCCACGGCGGTGATCACGGAATCGAACGAAAACACGATATCGATGAGGGCGATCTGGATCATCATGGCGCCGAAGGTCGCCTTTGCGATTCCGCGCCGGGTCTCCTCCTCGCCTTCCAGGTTGCCGTGAATCTCCGAGGTGCTCTTGGCCAGCAGGAACAACCCGCCGCCGATGAGAATCAGGTCGCGTCCGGAAATCTCATTACCCAGCACCGCGAACAGCGGCTCGGTGAGTCGCATGATCCACACCAGCGACAACAGCAGCAGGATGCGGGTAATCATCGCCAGCGACAGTCCGATGGTCCGCGCCCGCGCTCGCACTTTCGCCGGCAGCCGCCCTACGAGGATGGTGATGAAGATGATGTTGTCGATGCCGAGGACAATTTCGAGCGCCGTGAGCGTCACGAACGCAAGCCAGACCTGCGGGTCGGTTAGCAATTCCATGGGAGTACCTTTTGGTTTATTTGATTGATTTCACTGCCGCCACGACGAACACCACCCAGGCGGCGATAAACGACAGTCCGCCGAGCGGCGTGACCGCGCCGAGCCATTTCCAGCCGGTGGTGCTCAAAACGTAAAGACTGCCCGAAAAAATCACGATGCCGGCGAGCATCAGCCAGCCGGACCACTTGAGCAGCATGGAGTCCGGTAACTGCGTCAGCGTGAGCGCGACGGCGAGCAGGCCGAGGGCATGGAACATGTGGTACTGCACGCCGGTCTGGTAGACCGTCATCATGTCCGCCCCGAGGCGCGCTTTCAGTCCATGCGCGCCGAAGGCGCCGAGAATGACCACCAGCGCCGCGTTCGCGGCACCGAGGATCAGGAACAGGCGTGCGGCGGAATTCATCGTCAACGCTGCCGCAATTCGAGCTTGTCGCCCTCGCGCGTCATGTCGAGCTGGCCGAGGAACGACATCCCGAGCAGCGGCTGCTGCGGGAACTTTCCCTCGATGACACTGGCGTCCACGTTGTGCAGCGTGATCTCCCCCACCTGCACCTTGGCGATCTTCACGGCGTAGCTGCGCGCCATGCCGCTCGCGGTCGAAACGATCTCCTGCCTGCCGGTGCTTTTGTAGTCGATGCCGGCGCGGGCGGCGACCTGGCTGTTGATGGCGATGATGGTGGCGCCCGTGTCCACCAGAAACTTGACCGCCGCGTCGTTGATATAGCCGTCGGCGAAAAAGTGCGCGCCGCCGCCGGCGTAAAGCGTGACCAGCCCTTTCCCACCGACCGAGGCGGCGACCACCATGCCGAGGCGCAGCACCTGGGTTTTGCCGTCGATCGCCACGGTCGCGGTTTCCGCTTTCGTGTCGGTTTCGACCAGCTTCACGCCTTCGGGGCTGGTCTCGCCGACCTTGAGCACGCGGCGGGCGCCGTCCACGAGGACGATGGCCTTGTCCTTAAACAGCGCCTGCAGCGTGAGCTTGGTGTCCGCACCAACGGAGTGCGCGGCGACCAGCAGCGACAGCGCCATGAGAATCCTTCCAAGTGGAAACCGCATCGTAGTTATTCCGAATTTCCGTCACGGACTATAAAATCCGCGCATGAACGAAATCCTTATCTTCCGCCACGTGCCCCACGAGGGGCCGGGCTATCTCGGCGACTATCTGAACCATCACCGCCTCCCCTGGCGCCTGGTCCGCATCGACCAGGGCGACCCGGTTCCCGATAGCTTAGACGGAATTCCCGGGCTGGTCTTCATGGGCGGACCGATGAGCGTGAACGACCCGCTGCCGTGGATTCCCAAGGTGACCGACCTGATCCGCAAGGCCGTGGCGGCCGACCTGCCGGTGCTCGGCCATTGCCTCGGGGGACAATTAATAAGTAAGGCGCTCGGCGGCGTCATCACGAAAACCCCGGTCAAGGAAATCGGCTGGCTGCCAGTGCAGCGGGTGGACGGGCCTGTGGCCAACGACTGGCTCGACGGCCTGCCGCCCGAGTTCGAGGTGTATCACTGGCACGGCGAGACCTTTTCCATCCCGCCCGGCGCGACGCGCATTCTGGAATCGCGCAACTGCGCCAACCAGGCGTACGTCATCGGCAAGACCTTGGGCTTCCAGTGCCACGTCGAGATGACCGCCGACATGGTGCGCGAATGGGCGCGCACCGGCGGCGACGAAATCGCGCGCCCCTCGCCCACGGTGCAAAGCGAATCGCAGATGACCGCCGATCTCGACGCGCACGTGCAACGGCTGCAAGCCATGGCCGACAAGCTCTACGACCGCTGGATCAAGGGAATCAAGCACTGACATGCAGAACGGCGCGCTGCTCGGCATCGCCGCGTACGTTCTCGCCCAGCTCGTCATCGTATTTCTGGTCGCGCGCCGCGTGCGCGGGGAGTCGGACTACCTCCTCGCTGGCCGGCGCTTCGGCATGGGGCTCGCGACCTTTACCATCTTCGCCACCTGGTTCGGCGCCGAGACCTGCATCGGCGCCGCCGGCGCCGTATATAAGGACGGGCTCGGCGGCAGCACCGCCGATCCTTTCGGCTACGCCGTATGCCTGTTCCTCATGGGCGCGGTGTTCGCGATTCCGCTGTGGCGCCGCGGTCTGACCACGCTCGCCGATCTTTACCGCCAGCGCTTCTCGCCCGGCGTCGAACGGCTCGC
>SCRL01000079.1 GCA_004298065.1 Gammaproteobacteria bacterium
CAGGAGCTCGCGCTCAAGCGGCTCGTCGTGCTCGACGTCGCCGAGTTTCCGATCATGCGTCACTGGTACGTGGTGCATCGCAAGGGCAAGCGCCTGTCAGCGGCGGCCGAAGCGTTCAAGCGTTTTCCGCTGGTTGAATCAACTGACAGGGCGCCAGCGAACAACACCGGAAAATCCGCCGGCAGAAAGCGGCACAAGACATCCTAGGCCCGCCGCCCGCGCGCGCAACGCGGCCGACGCTCGGGATCCGCCGCCGTCAGCGGCGTTTCTGCATTTTGACCGGCGCCGCGGGCGCGGCCGCCTGCAGGTTGCGCAGATACTCCTCGTAGCTACCGCCAAAGTTAACGACGCCTTGGGGGGTCAGCTCGACGATGCGGGTGGCGAGCGAGGATACGAACTCGCGATCATGGCTCACGAAGATCAGCGTGCCGGGGTAGTTTTCCAGCGCGGTATTGAGCGACTCGATGGATTCCATGTCGAGGTGGTTGGTCGGCTCGTCCAGCAGCAGCACGTTGGGCTGCAGCAGCATAAGCTTGCCGAACAACATGCGGCCCTGCTCGCCACCGGACAGCGCCCGAACCGGTTTCTTGATCTCGTCCTGCGAGAACAATAACCGGCCGAGCACGGCACGGATCGACTGCTCGTCGTCGGTGGGCCGTTTCCACCGGTTCATCCAGTCGAACAGCGAGACGTCCCCGGTAAAATCGGCGGCGTGGTCCTGCGCGAAGTAACCGAGCTTGGCGTTATCCGGCCATTTGACGCTGCCGCTGTCCGGCGTCACCTCGCCCGTCAGCGTGCGCAGCAGCGTGGTCTTGCCGGCGCCGTTCGGGCCGATCACGGCCACGTGCTCGCCGGCCTCGATCGACAGAGTCAGGTTGCGGAACAGCGTCTTGCCGTCGAAACCCTTGTCCAGACGCCGCGCTTCCAGCGCCAGGCGATACAGCTTCTTTTCCTGGTCGAAACGCAGGAAAGGATTGGCGCGGCTCGACGGCTTCACTTCCTCGAGCTCGATCTTCTCGATCTGGCGGGCGCGCGACGTGGCCTGCCGGGCCTTGGAGGCGTTGGCCGAAAAGCGGCTGACGAAGGTCTGGAGTTCGGCGATCTGCGCCTTCTTCTTGGCGTTGTCGGCCAGCAGCCGCTCGCGCGCCTGGGTGGCCGCAGTCATGTACTCGTCGTAGTTGCCGGGATAGACCCGCAATTCGCCGTAGTCGAGATCGGCCATGTGCGTGCACACGCGGTTCAGGAAGTGGCGGTCGTGCGAAATGATAATCATGGTGCTGTGGCGCGCGGTCAGCACCTCCTCCAGCCAGCGGATGGTGTTGATGTCGAGGTTGTTGGTGGGCTCGTCCAGCAGCAGGATCTCCGGATCGGCGAACAGCGCCTGCGCCAGCAGCACGCGCAGTTTCCAGCCGGGCGCCACCGCGCGCATCGGGCCGGCGTGCTGCTCCAGCGGAATGTCCAGGCCCATCAGCAATTCGCCGGCGCGCGCCTCGGCCGTGTAACCGTCGAGCTCGGCGAAGCGGTGCTCCAGATCGGCCACCTTGAGGCCGTCTTCCTCGCTCATCTCGGCGAGCGCATAAATGCGGTCGCGCTCCTGCTTCACGCGCCACAACTCGGCGTGACCCATGATGACGGTGTCGATCACCGTGTAGTCCTCGAACGCGAACTGGTCCTGGCGCAGTTTGCCGAGACGCTCGTTGGCGTCGACCGACACGTTGCCGGAGGTCGGTTCGAGGTCGCCGCCCAGAATCTTCATGAGCGTGGACTTGCCGCAACCGTTGGCGCCGATCAGACCGTAACGGTTGCCGTTGCCGAACTTGACCGAGATGTTCTCGAACAGGGGTTTGGGCCCGAACTGCATGGTCAGATTGGCGGTGGTAATCACGGCGCGGTTCCTGAAAAGTCGTTATGGCGTGGCATCACTTGTCGTCGCGCCGGCCGCCGCCGAACAGGGCCGGCACTTCCTCCCGGCCACGGCGTGGCGCCGGGCGCTTGTGCGGCGACGGCGCGTGCGGCTGACCGGATGCATGGCGCGGGCGGTCGTTGTGACGGCCAACGCCCGACGCGGGGCGATTGCCGTGTCCCGCCGGGTTGTCGGTCAGGCGGTTGCCGCGGCTGTCTTCGTCGTGCGCGCGCACGGACGGCGGCTGGCCACGGTGGCCATCTCGCTCCTGGCGCGGCGCGCTTTGCGGGCGCGCGTGGCGATGACGTTGGCTGTTGTCGTGACGTCCACCGCCCTGCGGACGCCCGCCGCCGCGCTGGCCGCGGCCGCGGAAGACCGGCTCGGCCTTGATCGACGGGTCGGGCTCGAAACCGGCGATCGTCGTTTTCGGTATTTCATGCTTGAGCAGGCGCTCGATATCGCGCAGGAAGTCGCGCTCGTCCACGCACACCAGCGACACCGCCCCGCCCTCGTTGCCGGCGCGACCGGTGCGGCCGATGCGGTGCACGTAGTCCTCGGGCACGTTCGGCAGTTCGTAGTTCACCACGTGCGGCAGTTGGTCGATGTCCAGCCCGCGCGCGGCGATGTCGGTCGCCACCAGCACCCGCACTGCGCTTTTCTTGAAATCCGCCAGCGCCCTGGTGCGCGCACCCTGGCTCTTGTTGCCGTGGATGGCGGCGGCGGTGATGCCGTCCTTCTCCAGTTGCTCGGCGAGGCGGTTGGCGCCGTGCTTGGTGCGGGTGAACACCAACACCTGCTTCCAGCCGTGCGTGTGCACCAGATGCGAGAGCAGCTCGCGTTTGCGCTCGCGGTCGACAGGGTGCACCACCTGTGTCACTAGCTCGGCGGCGGTGTTGCGGCGCGCGACTTCGATCAGCGCCGGATTATGCAGCAGGCCGTCGGCGAGCTGCTTGATCTCATCCGTATAGGTGGCGGAGAACAGCAGGTTTTGCCGCTGTTTGGGTAGGAGCGCGAGGATCTTGCGGATATCACGGATGAAACCCATATCGAGCATGCGGTCGGCCTCGTCCAGCACCAGGATCTCGATGCGCGACAGGTCCACGGTTTTTTGCTGCACGTGGTCGAGCAGCCGGCCGGGCGTGGCGACGAGAATATCGACGCCATGACGAAGCTTGTCGGCCTGCGGCGTAAAGCCGACGCCGCCGAAGACGACGGTGGATTTGAGCGCCAGGTGCCGGCCGTAGGTGCGCACGCTCTCCTCCACCTGCGCCGCGAGTTCGCGTGTCGGGGTGAGGATCAGGGCACGCAGGACATGCCGCCCGCCGGCGGGTTGCTGCGCGCTCAGGCGTTGCAGCAGCGGCAGCGCGAAACCGGCAGTCTTGCCGGTGCCGGTCTGGGCGCCGGCGAGGATATCGCGTCCGTCGAGAATGACCGGGATGGCCTGAAGCTGGATCGGGGTAGGTTCGCTGTAGCCTTTGTCAGACACAGCACGGCGTAATTCGGCCGACAGGCCGAGCGAAGAAAATGACATATTATTAATGAAGCCCTGCTTCGCTTCGCTGCGTTCGTCTTGCCATGATAGAGGTTGCTCCTGGATGGCCTACCCGAAACTCAGGCTGCGGGCCGGTCTAGGCGCTACCAAATTAGGTTAGTGGTGTTCGGGGTAAACCAGGAAGGATGACCGCGAAGGGATCGGCGCAGACCGGGGTGCGCCGACGATGCCGCGATTGTAACAGAAAACCCCCGCAACGGAGCGGCCAGAGGCCGTTAACTCACAAAACGTCGCCAGTAGGTCTCGCGCCAGTAATACAGCACGGTGGTATCGGCCAGCGGATAACTGTCCGCGTAATCGGTTCCGCGCTGGGGCTCCTCGATGTTGTCGCGCGCGGGGTCGAGCGGACGCCAGCCTTCGTCGCGTCTTTCCATATCGAGCGGCGCCCGGCCCTCGCCCCGATGGCGCCGCTCGGCGACGCCACAGGCGGCAAAATTCTGCTGTCCGTCTTCGAGCGAGACATGGTTGGCGCTGCCGGGCAGGCGCGGGAAACGCAACTGCGCCAGGTCGTCCTCCCACAGACAGATCGGACAGCGTTCATTACCGCCCGGTTGCATCCGGAACACGAGATAGCCGCAACAGGGACAGGGATACCGGTCTCGTTCCATAAAGACAACTTAGGCGCGCAACTCCAGAAATGCAAAGGGGCGGTTGCCCGCCCCTTCGTACTTCCTTCTCGTACCTTTACCTAAGGCCTAGTTCACCTTCGGCGCGAGCTCGCCCTTGGCATAGCGCGAGGTCATGGTCTCGAGCGACAGCACCTTGATCTTCGAGGCGTTGCCGGCGCAACCGAAGGCCTCGTAGCGCTGCTTGCAGATATCCTTCATGCCCTTGGTCGCGGCGGTGAGCCACTTGCGCGGATCGAACTCCTTCTTGTTCTCGGCCAGGAACTTGCGCACCGCGCCGGTCGAGGCCATGCGCAGGTCGGTGTCGATATTGACCTTGCGCACGCCGCTCTTGATGCCCTGCACGATCTCTTCCACCGGCACGCCGTAGGTCTGTCCCATGTCGCCGCCATAGGTGTTGATCATCTTGAGCCACTCCTGCGGCACCGAGCTCGAGCCGTGCATCACGAGGTGCACGTTCGGGATGCGCTTGTGGATCTCCCGGATGCGGTCGATGGCGAGGATGTCGCCGGTCGGCGGGCGCGTGAACTTGTAAGCGCCGTGCGAGGTGCCGATGGCGATCGCGAGCGCGTCCACGCCGGTCTTCTTCACGAAGTCGGCGGCCTCGTTCGGGTCGGTCAGGAGCTGCGAATGATCGAGCTTGCCCTCGGCACCAATGCCGTCTTCCTCGCCGGCCATGCCGCTTTCGAGCGAACCCAGGCAGCCGAGCTCGCCTTCGACCGACACGCCGCAGGCGTGCGCCATGTCGACCACGGTCTTGGTGACATTGACGTTGTATTCATACGAAGCCGGGGTCTTGCCGTCTTCTTTCAGCGAACCGTCCATCATCACCGAGCTGAAGCCGAGCTGGATCGAGCGCTGGCACACCGCCGGGCTGGTGCCGTGG
>SCRL01000080.1 GCA_004298065.1 Gammaproteobacteria bacterium
CAGGAGATTCGTCTGGAACGCGATCTCGTTGATGACACCGATGATGTCGGCGATCTTCTTGCTGCTGTCGCTGATCTCGCTCATGGCCGACACGGCCCTGGAGACGACCGTACCGCCCTTTTCCGCCTGCTCACGTGCGCTGGAGGCCAGCTGATCCGCCTGACGCGCGTTGCCGGCGTTCTGTTTCACCGTCGAGGTCATTTCCTCCATGCTGGAGGCGGTCTCCTCGAGGGCCGAGGCCTGTTCCTGGGTGCGATTCGACAGGTCGCTGTTGCTGGTGGAAATTTCGTGCGATGCAGACGTGATGCCGTTGGTGGAGCCGCGCACGTCGGTCACGATGCTCGTGAGGTTGCCGACCATGTTGCTGAGCGACTGCATGAGATTACCGAATTCATCGTGCCGCTCGACGTCGACCTTGACCGCCAGGTTCCCCGACGAAACGGTTTCAGCCAGGGCGATCGCTTCGCGCAACGGCCGCAGGATGGCGCGCATCAGATACCATCCCATCAAGATCGCAAACAACGAACCCAGCACGAAGGTGCCGAGGGCGAGGTTGCGCGTCAGCCGGTAGCTGGCCTCGGCCTGCTCGAATTCCTGCTTGCCGACGTCCATCTGCAACTGCATCAGCTTCGCCGCGCCTTCCTTGACCGGCGGATAGGTTGCTTCCATCGATCCATGAGCGATGCGCCGCGCCTCCTCGATACGTCCGGACCGAAGCGCCGCCACCGCGGGCTCCAGACTTTCGTTGACGAAACGTGCGCGCTTGTCCGCCCAGTCCTTGGCAAGCCGCTTTTCTTCCTCCGTAAGGTAGGTGGCCATGTACTGCTCCCACAGCCGGGTGATCTCGATTTTATTCTGCTCGATCTTGTCGGCGCTGCGACGCGCGGTCTCGCGATCGGTATCGCTGATCGCATCCATCACCAATAGACGGTTCTCCATCACGTTATCGAGGATGCTGCTGATCTGTCCGGCGGGGATCAACCGATCGGCATACACGCTGGCCAGACCGGAGTTGGCGCGGCTCATACCGTAAAGGCTGATGACGCCGACCGTGGCAATCAGAAGGGCGAGCACGCCCATCGTGCCGACGAGACGCGCCTTCACGCTCGGGCGACACACGCGGTCGCACCAGCCGCGCAGGCCGGAACGCACCACCTGGCCGTCGCGTACCGTGTAGCCGCGCAAGGTACCCTCGCGCATGCGCCGGTAAATGTTCTCCGCGAACTCGACCTGGGCGCGCGACGGCCGGCTACGCAGCGACATGTAGCCGACGATCTGGCCGTTCTCGCGGATCGGGTTGGCGTTCGCCTCAACCCAGTAGTAATCGCCGTTCTTGCAGCGGTTCTTGACCATGCCCTTCCACGGCCGGCCGGCCTTGAGCGTGTCCCACAAGTCCTGGAACGCCGCCGGCGGCATGTCAGGGTGGCGCACGATGTTGTGCGCCGTCCCCATCAACTCCTCTTCGGTAAAACCGCTGATCTCGAGGAACGGGCGGTTAATGTAAGTGATCCGGCCTTTGAGGTCGGTCTTGGAAACGATGTACTCCCCGTCCTTGAGATGAAGCTCCGTGTTCGTAACGGGAAGATTGACACGCATGTGGGGTTCCTTAATGAAGGTTCTTGGTTCAGTTCTGATGTTGGGGCTTGAAGGATTCGTTTCTCACCGTACGCCTTCCGGCGACGGCAGCTCGAGCATTTCGCCCAGACCGAGTTGGGACGCCACGGCACACAGCTCGCGTGTCGGTGCTTCCCATGTTGCAGTTATGCCGTTCTTCTCCGCTGCGCGACGCAGCGCCAGCAGCAGCTGCACGCCGGCCGTGTCCACGAGCTGCACTTGCGACAGATTCAGACGCAGCGGCTTCTTCTGCGCCAGCGCCAGTCTGAATTCAGCGTGCAGTCCTGCCGCATGCGCCAGGTCCAGCGCTTCGCCGCCGTCGAGCCTGAGCTCGACGACTTCGTTCGTCGCGGGTGGTGTACGCGGCGGCTTTGCAGGCGCCGCCTCGGCCTCGATTGCGGGCTTTGCATCCCTGGTTCCGTAACTGGCGCCGCCTTGCGCCACGCCTACCGGGACGGGCGCGGCAGCGGACGCTTCGTCCGTGCCGGTCTTCATCCAGGCCAGCGGGTTGAATCCGATCTTGGTGCGCTTCTTCGCCATCACACAGTCCTCGCGGTTGCCAGGTCGTCGGCCAGCTGCCGGTAATCCGCGGCGCCGTTACCGCCGCGCTGATATTCGAAAATGGTCTTGCCATGCCCGGGACATTCCGCGAGCGCCGCGGATTCGCGCACCGGCGTCGCCAGCACGCGCCCCGGGAAATACTCCGCCAGCGTCGCGCGCACGTCGCGCGCCAGACGCCGGCGTTCCTGGTAGCGCGTGAGCGCGATCCATACCTTCATCTGCCGGTTCAGCGCCTGCTCGATGTGTTGCAGGATCATCATGAAGCGCGACACCCCGTGCAGCGCGAGGTAGTCGCTCGACACCGGCACCACAACCTCTTCGACCGCGAACAGCGCGTTCATCGAGAGCAACCCCGCCGACGGCGGACAGTCGATGAAGATGAAATCCTCGCTGTCCATCTTTCCCTGCAAGGCCTCGTTGAGCCGGAACCCCCGGCTGGCGCCGCCCTGCGCCACCATCTCGACCTCGGCCAGCCGCTCGCCCGCCGGCACCAGGCGCAGGCGTTCCCGCACCTCAAGCACGTTGTCTTCCAGCGGCACCCCGTCGAGCAGCACCTCGTCCAGTCCCTGCTCGGCCTCGCCATTGAGGCCCAGGCCCTTGCCGAGATGACCCTGCGGGTCCATGTCGAGCGCCGTTACGCGCCGACCGGACAGCGCCAGCGCGTGCGCCAGACTGAGCGTGGTCGTGGTCTTGCCCACACCGCCTTTCTGGTTCATAACCGCAATCCGGCGCATCGGTATGCCTGTTTCCTTCGTCCGCGTCAGTGCACGGCCTGCAGCTGGGCGAGTTCGTCCGACGTCAGCAACTTGTCGCTGTCGAGCAGCATGATCATCTTCGTGTTCGCCGCGGCGATGCCGTTGATGAACTCGGTATTGATCTTCGAGCCGAGATTGGGCGTCGGCTTGATCTCGGATATGCCGACGTTGAGCACGTCTGACACGCTGTCCACGACGATGCCGATGGTGCGCGCGCCGGCGGCGGTCGCCACCGACAGCACGATCACCACGGTCAACGGCGTGTACTCGACGCGCGGCTGGTTGAAGCGCATACGTAGGTCGATGATCGGCACGATGGTGCCGCGCAGGTTGAGCACGCCGCGAAGGTACTCGGGCGAGTTCGGGATGCGCGTCACCGGCGTCCAGCCCTTGATCTCCTGGACCTTCAGGATGTTCACGCCGTATTCCTCGTCGGCGAGACTGAAGGTGAGGAATTGCTGGACCTCGCCCTGGACGGCGCCGTCGGCGCTGCCGTTGCGGGGTTTCTGTTCGATCGCAAGTTCCATGGTCGGTTCCTCGTTTAGGCGCCGCCTCGCGGCGCCGCTGTTTCAATGAATACCTGTCGTTTGCGCCGGTCCCGACGCTAGAACTCCTCCCACTGACCGTCTTCCGTGCCGGTCTTGGCCGGACGCGGCTTCGGCGCCGCGGTCGCCTCCTTGATGACGGACGACTCCTTGGCCGGCTCCGGTTTCTTGTGCGCGGCGGTCTTGGAAATCGCATGCACGGTGGCCGGTGTACCGGCTACGGTTTTCGCAGCCGGTAGCGACGTCACCGCACGGGAGTCTCCGATACGGAAGAAGCCTACGATCTCGATCATCTTTTCCGCCTGTTCTTGCATGGACTTGGCCGCGGCAGCCGCCTGTTCGACCAGCGTCGCGTTCTGCTGCGTGACCTGATCCATCTGCATGACGGCTTTGTTGACCTGGTCGATGCCGGACGACTGCTCCTGCGAGGCCGCGGCGATCTCGGCAATGATGTCCGAGACCTTCTTCACGGCGGCCACGATCTCCTGCAAGGTCTTGCCGGATTCGTCGACCAACGAGGTACCGGCCTTCACTTTGTCCACCGAGTCCATGATCAACTCTTTGATCTCCTTGGCGGCCTGGGCCGAGCGCTGGGCGAGATTACGCACCTCGGTGGCCACGACGGCGAACCCACGGCCCTGTTCGCCGGCGCGCGCGGCCTCGACCGCGGCGTTCAACGCCAGGAGATTCGTCTGGAACGCGATCTCGTTGATGACACCGATGATG
>SCRL01000081.1 GCA_004298065.1 Gammaproteobacteria bacterium
CGCCGCGCGGATCGCCTCCTCGTCGTGCTCAACCACGATCACGGTGTTGCCCAAATCTCGAAGGCGGTGAAGCGTGTCCAGCAGCCGCGCGTTGTCCCGCTGGTGCAGGCCGATGGAGGGCTCGTCCAGCACGTACATCACGCCCACGAGTCCGGCGCCGATCTGGGACGCGAGCCGGATGCGCTGGGCCTCACCGCCGGAGAGGGTTTCGGCCGAGCGCGCGAGGTTGAGATAGTCGAGGCCGACGTTGACCAGGAACCCGAGCCGCGCCCGGACTTCCTTCAGGATTTTCTCAGCGATTTCGCCCTTGCGCCCGGGCAGGGTCAGACCCTCGAAAAAGCCCAGGGCCGTGCCCACCGGAAACTGGGTGACCTCGTGCAGCGCTTTGCCGTCCACGAACACGTTGCGCGCCTCGATGCGCAGGCGCGAGCCCTGGCAGTCGGCGCACGGCTGGGTGCTCAGGAATTTCGCCAGCTCGTCGCGCAGGTTGCCCGACTCGGTCTCGCGGTAGCGCCGCTCCAGGTTCGGGATCACGCCCTCGAACGGGTGCTTGCGCTTGGTGCGCTCGCCGCGTTCGCCAAGGTAGTTGAACGTGATTAATTCCGAGCCGCTGCCGTGGAGAATCACATCGCGGATTTTCTTCGGCAGCTCCTCGAACGGCGTGTCGATGTCGAAGTCATAGTGGCGCGCGAGCGATTCCAGCATGTTGAAATAGAACGCATTGCGCCGGTCCCAGCCGCGGATCGCGCCCGCGGGCAGCGGCAGCGACGGCTCGGCGACGACGCGCGACGGGTCGAAAAACTCGCGCACCCCGAGGCCGTCGCAGGTCGGGCAGGCGCCGGCGGGGTTGTTGAACGAGAACAGCCGCGGTTCCAACTCCGAGAGCGAGTAGCCGCAGTGCGGGCAGGCGTAGCGCGCCGAAAAAACAATCTCTTCTTTGGTTGTGCCTTCTTCCGTGAGCACAACGACGCGCACCAGGCCTTCGCTCAGGTGAATCGCGGTCTCGAACGATTCGGCCAGGCGCTGCGCCTGGTCCGGCTTCACCACCAGTCGGTCCACCACCGCCTCGATGGTGTGCTTGAAGTTCTTTTTGAGCTCCGGCACGTCGTCGAGACTCGTGACCTTGCCGTCGATGCGCGCGCGCACGTAGCCCTGGGCGCGCAGCGCGTCAAGGATGTGCGCGTGCTCGCCTTTGCGATCCTCGATCAGCGGCGCGAGCAGCATGAGCTTGGTGTCTTGGGGCAGGCCGAGCACGTGGTCCACCATCTGGCTCACGGTCTGGGCCGCGAGCGTGACGCCGTGGGTCGGGCAGCGCGGCTCGCCGACGCGCGCAAACAGCAGGCGCAGGTAGTCGTAAATCTCGGTGACCGTGCCCACGGTCGAGCGCGGGTTGTGCGAGGTCGATTTCTGCTCGATCGAGATCGCGGGCGAGAGGCCCTCGATCAGGTCCACGTCCGGCTTTTCCATCAGCGACAGGAACTGGCGCGCGTAGGCCGACAGCGACTCGACGTAACGCCGCTGGCCCTCGGCATAGAGCGTGTCGAACGCGAGCGAGGATTTGCCCGAGCCCGAGAGCCCGGTGATAACGATCAGCCGGTTGCGCGGCAGATCGACATCGATGTTCTTGAGATTGTGGGTGCGTGCACCACGAATGCGCAGGGTGTCCATCTTGAACAGCTCGCCCGGAAAAAGACCAATCTGCTACTATACGCAAAACTTCCGTCACTTCCCAACCCGCGCATGTCTCCACGCAACGACCGCATGACGCCGCTCGAACAGCGCGCGACGGCGACACTGGCCTCGATCTACGGCCTGCGCATGCTCGGGCTGTTCCTGATCCTGCCGGTATTCGCGGTCTATGCCGAGCATCTGCCGGGCGGGGAGGACCACAGCCTCGTGGGGCTCGCACTCGGCATCTACGGCCTCACCCAGGCGGTGCTGCAACTGCCATTCGGCATGGCTTCCGACCGCCACGGGCGCAAGCGCGTCATCTATTTCGGCCTGCTGCTGTTCGCCGCCGGCAGCTTTATTGCCGCGATTTCGCAGGATATTTACTGGGTTATCGTCGGTCGCAGCATCCAGGGCGCCGGGGCCATCAACGCCGCGGTGACCGCGCTGCTGGCCGACCTCACGCGCGAGGAACACCGCACCAAGGCCATGGCCATGATCGGCGGCTCCATCGGCCTGACCTTCGCCGCCTCGCTGGTCGTGGGGCCGACGCTGTATCACCTCATCAGCGTGCCCGGCATTTTCGCGCTCACCGGCGTGCTCGCGTTGGCGGCGCTCGCCGTGGTGCGTTTCGTGGTGCCGGACCCGGCGCCGGCGGCGAGTCATTTTCATTCCGACGCCGAGGCGGTGCCGGCGCGCCTGGGCGACGTGTTGCGCAACCCGGAACTGGCGCGGCTCAACGTCGGCATCTTCGCGCTGCACGTGGTGTTGATGGCGATGTTCGTGGTCATCCCGTTCGGGCTGCGCGATGCCGGCGGTCTCGATGCCAACCATCACTGGCAGGTGTATCTGCCGGTGCTGGCAGTGTCGGTGTTGATCATGCTGCCGCTGATCGTCTATGGCGAACGGCGCGCGAAACACAAACCGGTGTTCGTGGGCTCGGTCGCGCTCCTGTTCGCGACCCAGCTCGCATTCCTGCCGGGCATCCGCCATTTCTGGGGGATCGTCGTCGTGCTCACGCTGTTCTTCGCGGCGTTCAACGTGCTGGAGGCGATGTTGCCGTCGCTGGTGAGCAAGATCGCGCCCGCCAGCGCCAAGGGCACGGCCATGGGGGTGTACAACACCGCGCAGTCGCTCGGCCTGTTCGCCGGCGGCGCACTCGGCGGCTGGCTGTCGCACGCCTACGGCGCCACCGGCGTGTTCCTGGCCGGCGCCGCGCTCATCGGCGTATGGCTGTGGTTCGCGGCCGGCATGCGCCGTCCGCCGGCGGTGCGCAGCCTTATGTACCACGTACCGCCGCTCGATAGTGCGGCCGCGCGTGAACTCGAACGACGCCTGGCAGCGATCGCCGGCGTGACCGAGGCCGCGGTCATCGCCGACGAAGGCCTGGCGACGATTAAGGCGGACATGCATCTGTTCGACGAGCAGGCGCTGCGCGCCGCGCTGCCTGCGAATTGATTGTCACGCGTTCATCTTTTCCCTGAATACGCACGGCTAACACCATGATGCATCGTGGTGTTCGGCGGGCCGTTGTTGCCCTATCCGGATTTGGTATCATGAGCACCCCGAATTTCACGGAGCATCGGTTTGATCGGGAACGCAGCACTCCGTGATTAACCAGTAGAGGAGGTTATCTGTATGGCACGTGGCGTAAACAAAGTCATTCTTGTCGGCAATCTCGGTCGCGATCCGGAAGTGCGCTATTCCCCCAACGGCTCGGCCGTGGCCAATGTCACCATCGCGACCTCGGAGTCGTGGAAGGACAAGAACACCGGCGAGAAGCAGGAGCGCACCGAGTGGCATCGCATAGTGTTCTTCGGCCGGCTCGCGGAGATCGCGGGCGAATACCTGAAGAAGGGCGCGCAGATCTACGTCGAGGGCCGGTTGCAGACGCGCAAGTGGCAGGACAAGGAAGGCCAGGACCGCTACACCACCGAGATCGTCGCCAACGAGATGCAGATGCTTGGGAGCCGCGGCGGCCAGGGCGCGCCGGGAGCGGCGACCGAGAACTTCAACCAGGACCAGTCCTACGAGGCGCCCGCCGGTGGCGGCGCGGCCAAGGGCCAACCCAAGAGCAAGGCCGGCGCTACCGCCGACTTCGACGACGACATTCCGTTCTAGCGCGAAATTACCGCAATTTTGCAGGACCGCAACGGCGCCTTCGGCGCCGTTGTCGTTTTGTGAGTGCCTGCTAGCCCGGCGGCCAGTGCATACCGCGGCCGCCGAGCACGTGCAGGTGGAGATGCCACACCGACTGGCCGGCGTCGGCGTTGCAGTTCATTACCGTGCGGTAGCCGCTGTCGGCCACGCCGCCGTCGCGCGCCACCTTCGCCGCCGCCAGAAACAGCTTGCCCACCAGCTCCGCATCGGCCGGCTTGAGGTCGTTGAGCGTGACGATGTGCCGCTTGGGAACGACCAGCACATGCAGCGGGGCCTGGGGATTGATGTCCTTGAACGCCAGCACGTGCTCGTCCTCGTACACCGTCGCCGGCTTGATCGCGCCGGACACCATCTTGCAGAACAGGCAGTCTGTGGCCATGTGCGTTCTCCTGGGGCGGAAAGGGGTGCCTCTGACCGCAAGAATAATGCCAGCTGCCATGGCGGCGGAAGGGTGTCTGCAGCTTGCACCCGGAAACGCCGTGGCTATCATTTTCGTAACCGGGCGGTGAGCCCCGGAGCAAGACGATCCAGCCAGACTGAGGTTAGAAAACATGCCGATGCAGGAAGATCCGGTCGTGGGCGCGGTCTACCAAGACCCCGACGGCCTGACGTTCGAAGTGACCGACTTTAACGAAGATGAGGGGACGATCGAGGTCCGCTATGGCGACGACTCGGTGGACGAGATCGACATCGACACGTGGTATGAAATGGAGCTGCGCCGACTGGAGGGCGACAAATCGGCGGACGAAGACGAGGACGAAGAAGTGGAGCGCCCCGCGCGCGCGGACGACGATGACGAAGAGGAAGACGACGAGGACGATTACGACGACGAAGAGGAAGAATAGGCCTGCCGGTGTCCACCGGCAGAATCAGTGGGCGGCCTTCCCTGGCACCCACCAAAAATACGGTAATCCCGAACCAGATTATTGCGGCGAGCGCCGCAATAAGTCCGGCTTAGACCATTTCTTTCAGGGCCTTCAGCGGCTGAATCTTGACGACGTTGCGCGCCGGCTTGGCCTTGAAGATGACCTCTTCCTTGGTGAACGGGTTGATGCCCTTGCGCGCCGGTACGGCCGGCTTGTGCACCAGCTTGATCTTCATCAGACCGACGAGGTTGAAGATCCCCGGACCGCGCTTCAGGTCCCGCTCAATCAGGCCACCCAGCGTGTCGAACACGGCGACGACGTCTTTCCGCTTCAGGTTGGTCTTCTCGGCGACGAACGCGTAGATTTCCGACTTGGTAGTGGGTTTTTTTCCTGACTTGTTGGTTGCAGCCATTAATCGCTCCTCAGCGAGTGGGTTGAGGTGGAAAGCGGCCATACGTTATCACAATTTTTGCCTGAAAAAAGCGGTTTTTTGAAGAAACCGGGCCGCACGGCGCGGGCATCGCGAACGCAACCAATCGAGTACGCCGGTCGCGGACGCAGTCGTCCGCTCGCGATTGGTGCGAAAGCGGGGTGGCGACGCGGCAGTCGACGGCGCCCGTCCGCGGATCGGTCAGCGTGGCGGCGGTCCACCGGTTTTGGTTTTAACTCCCGACCGATACCCGTTTCCTGTCCAAGTAGACGGTCGCAAGCCGGGGTCTGCGGACGGATACCCGTTGCCGGGTTGTTGTCGGCATTCGTCCGGCGTTAAGCGCCTGACTTGATGGACAAAGCCCGACCCGGCGGCTGGTGCGCCAAGGGGCGGCTACCGCTATAATTCCCGTTGTTTTTGCGTCGGTTCGCCCCCATCTGCTGGGGGCGACTGTTTTCTGGAGGGGTTTATGCCGATTTACGAATACCGTTGTGAGGCCTGTGGCCACGAGCTCGAGGTCATGCAGAAGATGAGCGACGACGCGCTCCGGGACTGCCCCACCTGCAACAAGCCCACGCTCAAGAAACTCATCTCCGCCGCCGGGTTCCAGCTCAAGGGCTCGGGCTGGTATGCCACCGACTTCAAGGGCGGGAGCAAGAAGCCCGACTCCTCCTCGGACAGCGGTTCCGGCACCAAGCACGGCTGCGGCGGCGGCACCTGCGGCTGCGCAAACTGACGATGGGGGGCTTGCGCCGCTATTTCGTCGCGGGCCTGCTGGTGTGGGTGCCGCTCGGCATCACCGCCCTCATCATCGAAGTGATGGTCGACATGATGTACGGGCTGCTGCTGCAGCTGCCGCCGGCGCTGCGCCCGGATACCTTCTTCGGAGTGCGCATCCCGGGGCTGGACCTGCTGATCGCGGCGGCGGCGGTGTTGGTGATCGTGGTGCTGACGGGTATGGCGATGACCAACCTGTTCGGCAAGCAGCTGGTGCGCCTGGGCGAACGCCTGCTCGAAAGGATCCCGTTCGTGCGCGGCGTCTACGGCGCCGTGAAGCAGGTCACCGAAACCCTGTTTTCGAACTCCGGCCAGTCGTTCCGCAAGGTGGTGCTGGTGCCGTATCCGCACCCGGCGGCGTGGAGCCTGGCGTTTCTCACCGGCGAGGGCACGGGCGAGATGCGGCGCAAGACCGGGGCCGAGCTGATCAGCGTGTTCATCCCGACCACGCCCAACCCGACTTCGGGATTCTTTATTATGTTCCCGCGCAAGGACGTGATCGAGCTCGACATCTCCGTGGACGAAGGCCTCAAGATGCTGCTCTCGGTCGGCGTGGTGCAGCCGAAGGAACGCAAGGACGTTGTGGCCCCGACCGCCTGATTTTTCCCGAATAACCAGACACTCCGGATTGCCTCATGCGCACACATTACTGCGGCGCGCTTAACGAAAATTTCATCGACCAGACGGTAACCCTCTGCGGCTGGGCCCATCGCCGGCGCGACCACGGCGGCGTGATCTTCGTCGACCTGCGCGACCGCGAGGGCCTGGTGCAGGTGGTGTTCGATCCCTCGCAAAAAGACGCGTTCGCGGCCGCCGAGGGCGTGCGCCACGAGTTCGTGCTGCGCGTCACCGGTAAAGTGCGCCGCCGCCCGGCCGGCACCGAGAATCCGCATCTGCCCACGGGTCAGGTGGAGGTCGCGGCCACGGTGCTGGAAATCCTCAATCGCGCCGAGCCACTGCCGTTCCAGCTCGACGAAACCGAGCTGTCCGAACCGGTGCGCCTGAAGTATCGCTATCTCGACCTGCGCCGCGACGTGATGCAAAAAAATATGCGCCTGCGCGCGAAGATCGTGCAGACGCTGCGCGGCTATCTCGAAGGCCATAGCTTCATCGAGATCGAGACGCCGATGCTCACCAAGTCGACGCCCGAGGGCGCGCGCGACTATCTCGTGCCGTCGCGCACGCATCCGGGGCAGTTCTTCGCGTTGCCGCAGTCGCCGCAGTTGTTCAAACAGATCCTGATGATGTCCGGCTTCGAGCGCTACTACCAGTTCGCGCGCTGCTTCCGCGACGAGGACCTGCGCGCCGACCGCCAGCCCGAGTTCACCCAGCTCGACATCGAGACCTCGTTCCTCGACGAGGAAGGGGTGATGGGCATCATGGAAGAGATGCTGCGCACGCTGTTCAAGACGGTGCTGAGCGCCGAGTTGCCGAAACCGTTCCCGCGCCTGACGTACGCCGAGGCCATGCGCCGCTATGCCTCCGACAAGCCCGACCTGCGCAACCCGCTCGAGCTCGTGGACGTGGCCGACCTGGTGAAAACCGCCGAATTCAAGGTATTCGCCGGCCCGGCGAACAATCCCGCCGGGCGCGTGGCCGCCCTGCGGGTGCCGAAGGGCGGCGAGCTGCCGCGCTCGCAGATTGACGACTATACCGCCTTCGTCGGCCAATACGGCGCCAAGGGGCTTGCCTATATAAAGGTGAACGACGCCGCCAAGGGTCGCGAGGGCCTGCAATCGCCGATCCTCAAGTTCCTCTCGGACGAAGCCGTGGCCGGTATCATGAGCCGCACCGGCGCCCAGACCGGCGATCTCGTCTTTTTCGGCGCCGACACCGCCAAGGTGGTGAACGACGCCCTCGGCGCGCTGCGCCTGAAGCTCGGCGAAGATTTGAAGCTCTCGACCGGCGCGTGGAAGCCGCTCTGGATCGTGGACTTCCCGATGTTCGAATACGACACCGACGCCAAGCGTTGGGTCGCGCTGCACCATCCGTTCACGGCGCCCAAGCCCGCGGACGAGGCGCTGGTGGACAAGGACCCGGCGAACGTGAAGGCGCGTGCCTATGACATGGTGTTGAACGGGAGCGAAATCGGCGGCGGCTCGATTCGCATCCACCGCACCGAATTGCAGGAGCGCGTGTTCGCCGCGCTCGGCATCGAGCACGAGGAAGCGCAAACGAAGTTCGGCTTCCTGCTCGAAGCGCTCAAGCTCGGCGCGCCGCCGCACGGCGGTATCGCCTTCGGCATTGATCGCATCAGCGCGCTTATGGCCGGCACCGATTCGATCCGCGACGTCATCGCCTTCCCCAAGACGCAGAAGGCCTCGTGCCTGCTCACCGACGCGCCGAGTCCGGTGAACGACGCGCAACTGCGCGAGCTGCACATCCGCGTGCGGCTCCCGGCCAAGGAGACGCCCGGTGCCGGCGGCGGGAGCCCCACGGTATAAGCGCCCCGAGTCGGTGCTGGTGGTGGTCTACACCTCCACCGGAAAAGTATTGCTCCTCAAACGCGCCGACCATCCGGATTTCTGGCAATCGGTGACCGGCAGCTTGTCGTGGGAGGAGACCGCGCCGATCGAGGCGGCGGTGCGCGAGCTGCAGGAAGAAACCGGACTGACCGTAGACGTACGCCGGTTGCGGGATAGGCAGCGCATCCACCGCTATCCCATTTTTCCGCAGTGGCGCTATCGCTACGCGCCGGGCGTGACGGAAAACACCGAACACGTTTTTACCCTTGAATTGCCGGCGGAAACGGCATTAACTATCCACCCCGCCGAGCACGTCGAGTACGGCTGGTTTGGCTTCGACGAGGCGGCGGCGAAGACGATCTCGTGGACCAACCGCGAGGCGATTCAGGAACTGGCACGCGAACAGCGATAGACCGATGGCAGCGACGGCACTGGCTTTTGATGCCTACGACGTCATCCCCGATGACGAATGCGACGCGCGCATCCGCGCGGCGAAGGCGGCGCTCGGCCGGCGCGTGGTGATCCTCGGACACCACTATCAGCGTGACGAGGTGTTCCGCCACGCCGATTTCTCCGGCGACTCGCTCAAGCTCTCGCGCATGGCGGCATCGAGCGATGCCGAGTACATCGTCTTCTGCGGCGTGCACTTTATGGCCGAGGTCGCGGACATCCTCTCGCGCCCGGAACAAATTTCGATTCTTCCCGATCTCGCCGCCGGCTGCTCCATGGCCGACATGGCCAATCTCGCCAAGGTCGAGCGCGCCTGGCGCGAGCTCGCGACCGTGCTCGATCCGGACCAGCACGTCACACCGGTCACCTATATCAATTCCTCGGCCGACCTGAAGGCATTCTGCGGTCGTCACGGCGGTCTGGTGTGCACCTCGTCCAACGCCGGGCGCGTGCTCGAATGGTCGTTCAAGCAGCGCGAGAAAGTCCTGTTCTTCCCCGACCAGCATTTGGGCCGTAATACCGGCTACCGCATGGGCATCCCGCTCGACGAAATGGTGCTGTGGGACTTCAACAAGCCGCGCGGCGGCCTGACCGACGAGCAGATCAAACAGGCCAAAATCATCCTGTGGCAGGGCTTCTGCTCGGTGCACCAGATGTTCAAGCCGCAGCACATCGACGCCTTCCGCCAGACCCATCCCGAGGGCAAGGTGGTGTCGCACCCCGAGTGCTCGTTCGAGGTGTGCCAGAAGTCGGATTACGTCGGCTCGACCGAGTTCATCGTCAAGACGATTAAGGAATCGGCGCCCGGCACGCAGTGGCTGGTCGGCACCGAGCTGAATCTCGTCAACCGCCTGCACGAGCAATACAAACACGAAGGCAAGAGCGCGCAGTTCATGGCGCCGACCGTGTGCATGTGCTCGACCATGTTCCGCATCGACCCGCAGCACCTTGCCTGGACGCTCGAAAACCTGGTCGCGGGCCGGGTGGTCAATCAGATAAAAGTCCCGCCGCAGGAAGCTGCGCTCGCGCGCACCGCGCTCGAGCGCATGCTCGCCGTTTCTCCCTAAGTTCCCTTGTCCACGACGCCGCGTGAAGCGGTAGTCCTGATCCACGGCCTCTGGCTTTCCGGCTGGAGCATGCAGCTGCAGGCGCGCCGGCTGCGCCGTTGCGGTTACGAGGTGCGCGTCTTTTCCTGGTCGACGGTGCGTGGGAATTTTTCCGAAAATGCGCGCGCACTCCAGACTTTCCTCGCTTCGATATCGGCGCCCACCGTGCATCTTGTCGGCTACAGCCTGGGCGGGGTACTGATTCGGGCGCTGCATCATTATTTTCCTTCCCAACGGCTGGGGCGCATTGTCACTTGTGGCACGCCGCACGCCGGCAGCCGCGCGGCGGCGCGCCTCGCGCGTTTCGGCTGGGGGCGGCGGATGCTGGGAAAATCGATCGCGCAGCTGCTGGCGGGTGAGTCGGCCGGCTGGCGCCCGATAGCGGGCGAGGTCGGCGTGCTGGCCGGCAATTTCCCCTGCGGTCTCGGTATGCTGATCGCGCGGCTGCCGCGCCCGCACGACGGCGTGGTGGCGCTGGACGAGACGCGGTATCCGCCGGCGACGGACACCGTGGTGCTGCCGGTGTCGCACTACGCGATGCTGTGGTCGCGCGCGGTCGTGGACCAGACCTGTGCCTTCCTGCGCGCCGGCCGTTTTGCCCATTAAGCGGGGAAAACAGCTAAAATAGCCGGCAAATCAGCAAGAGGTTTACGTGGCCGGTCATTCCAAGTGGGCCAACATTAAGCACCGCAAGGGCGCGCAAGACGCTCGGCGTGGGAAGCTGTTCACCAAGATTATTCGTGAAATCACCATCGCCGCGCGTAGCGGCGGGGGCGGCGATCCCAGGCAGAATCCGCGCCTGCGCGCGGTCATGGACAAGGCGCTCGACGCCAACATGACCAGGGACACCATCGAGCGCGCCATCAAGCGCGGCACCGGCGAGCTCGAAGGCGCGCAGTACGAGGAAATCCGCTACGAGGGCTACGGTCCCGGCGGGGCGGCGGTGATGGTCGAGTGCCAGACCGATAACCGCATGCGCACCGTGGGTGACGTGCGCCACGCTTTTACCAAGCACGGCGGCAATCTCGGCACCGACGGTTCGGTGGCGTTTCTCTTCACCAAGATCGGCGTGCTCAATTTCGTTCCCGGCACCAGCGAGGACAAGGTGATGGAAACCGCGCTCGAAGCCGGCGCCGACGACGTCGTGACCGCCGACGACGGCACGGTCGAGGTGCTGACCGCGCCGGAGCAATTCGCGCCCGTGGTCGAGGCCATGAAAAAGGCGGGTCTCAAGCCCGAGGTCGCCGAGGTCGCGCAACGGCCGGCGAACTTCGTCTCGCTCACCGGGGACGACGCCGATAAGATGTTAAAATTGCTCGAAGCCCTGGAGGACCTGGATGACGTCCAGAACGTCTATACCAACGCGGACTTTGACGTGCCTCTTCCCTGAGGCATGCCCTGGCGGGCGCGCCCAGCGCCTGAAATTGGCCGTCTGATGCGGATTCTCGGCATCGATCCGGGTTCCCGCATCACCGGCTTCGGCGTGATCCAGATTCTGCGCAACGGCGCGCTGTCCTACGTCGCCAGCGGCTGCGTGCGCATTCCCAAGGGCGACCTTGCCGGACGCCTCAAGACCGTCTACGACGGTGTGGCCGAAATTATCCGTACCTACCAGCCGACGGTGCTCGCCATCGAAAAGGTGTTCATGGCCGCCAATGCCGACTCGGCGCTCAAGCTCGGCCAGGCGCGCGGTGCCGCCATCCTCGCCGGCGTCAATCATTCGCTCCCCGTCGCCGAATACACCGCGTTGCAAATCAAGCGTGCCGCGGTCGGCAAGGGTCACGCCGAAAAAACCCAGGTGCAGCACATGGTGCGCGCGCTGCTGAATCTCCCGGCCGCGCCGCAGGCCGATGCTGCCGACGCACTCGCCTGCGCCATCTGCCACGCGCACCACGACGCCGGCAAGAAGGCCGTGTCCGCGGGCATGGGTCGTGGGAACGGTCGGCGGGGCCTAAGGTATTCCTCCCTATGATTGGTCGGTTAACAGGCGTGCTTGCGCGCAAGGAACCGCCGGCGCTGCTGGTGGACGTCAACGGCGTCGGCTACGAGCTCGAAGCGCCGATGACCACGTTCTACGACCTGCCGCTGGTAGGCGAGAAGGTGACACTGTTCACGCATCTGGTGGTGCGCGAAGACGCGCATCTTCTTTATGGCTTTTCGCGCGAGTCACAGCGCCGCCTGTTCCGCGGCCTGCTCAAGATCAACGGCGTCGGCCCGCGCGTCGCGCTCGCGGTGCTGTCGGGATTGTCCGAAGAGGAATTTGTCCGCTGCGTGCAGCACGAAGACATCGCGCGCTTGATCCAGGTGCCGGGCATCGGGCGCAAAACTGCCGAGCGTCTGGTGATCGAGATGCGCGACAAGCTGCCGAGCGTGCCGGAAGGCGCCGCGCCGAGCGAAACGCCGGCCGCCGCGACGCCGACCGATCCGGTGAGCGAGGCGGTGAGCGCGCTCATCGCGCTCGGCTACAAGCCGAACGAGGCCAGCCGCGTGGTGCGCGCGGTGCCGGCGAAAGGGCTGGGCGCGGAAGAAATCATTCGCCAGGCACTCAAGGCCATGGCACGATAAGAATGTTCACCACGGAGACCACAGAGAACACAGAGTATATGAAGATAATCACGAATTTTTCTGTGACCCCTGTGCGCTCTGTGGTAAAAAACAAGCATATAGAGCCTTTTCGATGATCGAAACCGACCGTCTGGTGTCCCGCAAAGCGACCGATCCCGTGGACGAGACCGGTGACGTCGTGCGGCTGCGGCCGACGCGGCTCACCGACTACATCGGCCAGCCGGCGGTGCACCAGCAGATGGACGTATTCGTGGCCGCGGCGCGCGCCCGCAAGGAAGCGCTCGACCACGTGCTGTTGTTCGGCCCGCCCGGCCTCGGCAAGACCACGCTGGCGCACATCGTCGCCAACGAGATGGGCGTGGGCCTGCGCCAGACCGCCGGTCCGGTGCTCGAACGCCCCGGCGACCTCGCGGCGATCCTCACCAACCTTCAGCCGAACGACGTTCTCTTTATAGATGAAATTCACCGTCTGAGCCCGATCGTCGAGGAAATCCTCTACCCGGCGCTGGAGGACTACCAGCTCGATATCCTCATTGGCGAAGGCCCGGCGGCGCGCTCGATCAAGCTCGACCTGCCGCCGTTCACGCTCGTCGGCGCCACCACGCGCGCCGGCCTGCTCACGAGCCCGTTGCGTGACCGCTTCGGTATCGTGCTGCGGCTGGAGTTCTATTCGCCCGAAGAACTCGCGCACATCGTCAAGCGTTCGGCCGGCATTCTCGGCGTGCGCATCGACGCCGGCGGCGTGGATGCCATCGCCCACCGCTCGCGCGGCACGCCGCGCATCGCCAACCGGCTGCTGCGGCGCGTGCGCGACTATGCCGAGATCAAGGGCGACGGCGTCATCACCGCCAAGATCGCCGGTGCCGCGCTCGCGATGCTGGAGGTGGACCACGAGGGCTTCGATACGCTCGACCGCAAGCTGCTGCGCACGGTGGTGGAGAAATTCGGCGGCGGGCCGGTCGGGCTCGACAACCTCGCGGCCGCCATCGGCGAGGAGCGCGACACCATCGGGGACGTGATCGAGCCCTACCTGATCCAGCAGGGTTTCCTCATGCGTACGCCGCGCGGGCGCACCGCCACCGCCCGCACCTGGGAGTACCTCGGCCTGCGTGCGCCGGCGGACAAGGTGCAGCGCGATATCTTCGGGGACGGTTGAACGCGCCACCGTGTTTTCGATTCCGATCCGGGTTTACTACGAAGACACCGACGCCGGCGGCGTGGTGTACTACGCGAATTATTTCAAGTTCATGGAGCGCGCCCGCACCGAATGGCTGCGCGGGCTCGGTTTCGAGCAGGATGAACTCGCGCGCGATCCGGGTGTCCTATTCGCCGTGCGCTCGGCCAAACTCGAATTCCTCAAGCCCGCCCGCTTCAACGACCTGCTCGAAACCGACGTGACGGTGCTGGAACGCGGGCGCGCGAGCCTGACCTTCGGCCAGCGTGTGCGGCGTCGCGACGAAGTGCTCTGCGAGGGCGAGGTGCGCGTGGCCTGCCTTGAGGTGAAGAGCTTCGCACCCTGTCCGATTCCCGCCACCATCCTCTCCCGCATCGATACCGGAGCCACATCGTGAACATTGCCGCCTCGTCCGAAGGCATGAACATCCTTTCCCTGGTGCTGCACGCGAGCCTGCCGGTGCAGCTCGTCTTGCTGCTGCTGGTGTTGGCCTCGGTCATTTCCTGGACCATGATTTTCCGCCGCTGGTTCGTATTCAAGCTGGCCGAGCGCGAGGCCGAGCGCTTCGAACAGCAATTCTGGTCCGGAGGCAACGTCAACCAGATGTACACCGAGCTCTCGCGCGACGAGGCGAAGCAGACCGGCATGGCGAGCATGTTCGTCGAGGGTTTCCGCGAGTACAAACGTCTCGTGGGTCAGCACAAGATCGAACCGATGGACGTCCTCGAAGGTGTGCAGCGCGCAATGCGCGTGGCGTTGTCGCGCGAGATCAACTATCTGGAAACGCACCTGTCGTTTCTCGCCACCGTGGGCTCGACCAGCCCGTACGTCGGCCTGTTTGGCACGGTCTGGGGCATCATGAATTCGTTCCGCGCGCTCGGCAGCATCTCGCAGCCGACCATCGCGCACGTCGCGCCCGGCATCGCCGAGGCGCTCATCGCCACCGCCATCGGCCTGTTCGCGGCGATTCCGGCGGTGATCGCCTACAACCGCTACGCCAACAACGTTGAGCGACTGGTGGCGCGCTACGAAATCTTCATGGAGGAGTTCGCGAGCATCCTCCAGCGCCAGGCGTTTGCATCGAGGGCCTGAGCCGTGGCTGCGTACCGCTTGCGCCGCAAGAAGCTCATGAGCGAGATCAACGTCGTGCCGTACATCGACGTGATGCTGGTGCTGCTCGTGATTTTCATGATAACGGCGCCGCTGCTGTCGCAGGGCGTGAAGGTGGACCTGCCGCAGGCTGCGTCCAAGCCGATCGAGAGCCCCGACCCCGAATCGCTGATCGTGGTGGTGTCGCGGGATGGGCGGTACTTCCTCGATGACAAGCGCATCACCACGGAGGAGCTCGTCCGCAAGGTGGCCGCTATCATGAGGGTCCGCCCGGAAACACCGGTGCTGATCCGTGGCGACCGCAACGCGAATTACGGCGAAGTGGTGAAGGCCATGTCGCTGCTGCAGTCGGCCGGCGTCGCCAGCGTGGGGCTGTTGACCGAGCCGGAAGGGAACAAGCGGTAGCGTGTGGCGCCGGCGTACACGACCCGTTCCCGGCGGCACCAAGTCATTCGTTTATGCCTTGGTGCTGCATGTCACGGTCCTGTTGCTTTTAGGCGTTAGCCTGCGGTTCTCGGCACGCACGCCGACCGTGCCGCCGGTCATGCAGGCGGTGGTGATGGACGAGGCGCCCAAGCGCGTCGCCGAGCCGCCGGACACGGCCCGGCTCGACGAACAACGGCGCAAGGAAGCCGAGGCAAAGGCCGCCGAAGCCGAGCGCGCGCGGCAGGCGGAGCTGAAAAAGCGCGAAGACGAGCGCAAACAGAAGGCCGAAGAAGCGCGTCGGCTGAAAGAGGCCGAGCACAAAAAGGAGTTGGAACGGAAAAAGAAAGCAGAGGCGGCGGAGAAGAAAAAAGCCGCGGCGCTTGAGAAGAAACGCGCCGAAGAGCAGCGGAAAAGGGAGGCCGAAACCGCCTTGCAATCCGAGGTGGCGGCGGAAGAGAAGCGGCGCGCGGACGCGCGCGCCCAGGGAGAGGTCGAACGCTACAAGGGGCTCATCCGCCAGAAGGTCAGCCGCCACTGGAACAAACCGGCCGGCGCCGCCAAGGGGTTGCAGTGCACGGTGCGCGTGCGGCTGGTGCCCGGGGGAGAAGTGTTGGCGGCGGAGGTGGCGCGCTCCAGCGGTGACGCGGCGTTCGACCGTTCGGTGGTAAATGCGGTATACAAGGCGACACCGTTGCCGGTTCCCCAGGAACCGAAAGTGTTTGAATATTTTCGCGAGATTGAATTTGTCTTCAGTCCGGAAAGTTAATGTGACCCGTTTGCGACAGGTTGTCGTTACGCTGGCGTTCATTCTCGGCGTTGCGTTGTGGCCGCGGCCGTCACACGCGTTGCTCACCATCGAGATCACGCAAGGCGCCGAGACCGGCATTCCCATCGCCGTCGTGCCGTTCGGCTGGGACGCGAAGAAGGCCGCGCTGCCGCACGACGTCGCCGCAGTGGTGGACGCCGACCTCGCGCGCAGCGGCCGGTTCCTGACCGTCGCCAGGAAGGATTTCCTGGCCACGCCGCACCACGACCGCGACGTGACCTTCAAGGACTGGCGCCTGCTCAAGGCCGAGGCACTGGTCATCGGCAACATTGCCCCGGCGGCCAACGGCAAGGTGGAGGTGCAGTTCCGGCTGTACGACGTGTTCCGGGAAAAGCAACTCACCGGCTACAGCTACACCGTCGAGCCCGCAGCGCTGCGCCGGCTGGCGCACCAGATCGCCGACGTCATCTACGAAAAACTCACCGGTGAGCCGGGGGCATTCAACACCCGTATTGCCTACGTAACGAAAGAAACCCCGCGGAACGGTGCCGGCGTTTACAAGCTGCAAGTGGCCGATTCCGACGGTTTCAACGCCCAGACCGTGGTGCAGACGACAGAGCCGCTGCTGTCGCCGGCGTGGTCGCCGGACGGCCGGCGGCTCGCCTATGTGTCGTTCGAGGACAAGCGCTCGAAGGTGTATCTCCAAAATCTCGCCGACGGCAAGCGCGAGCTTATCGCGGAGCACCGCGGCATCAACAGTGCGCCGGCGTTCTCGCCCGACGGCAAGCGCCTGGCGCTGACGCTCTCGCGCGAGGGCAACCCGGAAATATTCGTGCTCGATATCGCGACGCGCGCGCTCCGACGCCTGACCCACAACCCGGCGATCGACACCGAGCCGGCGTGGTCCCCGGACGGGCGGCATCTGATTTTTACCTCCGATCGTGCCGGCAAGCCGCAGATTTATCGCATGAGCGCCGAGGGCGGGGACGCCGAGCGCCTGACGTTCGAGGGCGATTACAACGCCCGCGCCTCGTACTCGCCGGATGGTAAGATGCTTACGCTCGTGACCCGCCAGGAGGGTCTGTACCACATCGCGACCCTGCGGCTCGACACCCGGGCGTTGCAGGTGCTGACGGATACCTCGCTCGACGAGTCGCCGAGTTTCGCGCCCAACGGGCGCCTGATCATTTATGCCACCGAGGTGCGCGGGCGCGGCCTGCTGGCTTCGGTATCGGCCGACGGGCGCGTGCGTCAGCTTTATCGTCTCGCCGAGGGCGACGTGCGCGAACCGGCGTGGTCGCCGTACAACCGTTAATTTCATTCCGTCACAAGGAGGCTGTCATGAAGAAAATCGGATTGCTTGTTGTCGCGTTGTCTGTGTTGACGATCGTCGGTTGCGCCGGCACTGCCAAGACCGAGAAGCCCGCGGTCGAGGATATGAGCACCGGTGCCGAAACCCGCCCCGCGACCGACAAGGGCGCCACCGAGGCGCAAGCGTTGGCCGCGCGCCAGGCCGAACTGCTGGCCAAGACCCGGGTGCACTTCGCGTTCGACAGCAGCACCATCGACGACGAGGCGCGCGCCATCATCGAGGCGCATGCCTCCTACCTCGCGGCCAATCCGGGCACCAGGCTCACGCTCGAGGGCCATTGCGACGAGCGCGGTACGCGCGAATACAACCTCGCCCTCGGCGAGCGCCGCGCCCAGGCGGTGGAGAAACTGATGCGCGTGCTGGGCGTGGACGGCAAACGCATCACGACCGTATCGTTCGGCGAGGAGAAGCCGGTCGATTCGGAGCACAACGAGTCCGCCTGGCGCCAGAATCGTCGGGCCGAAATTCTCTATAAGAAGTAAACGCCATGACGCGTTCGCGGCTGTTCCTCGTCGTCGCGCTGGCGCTGTTGCCGCTCGCGTCGCCGGCGGCCGACAAGGGCGCGCCGGCGGATCCCGCGCGGCGCGAAGCGCTGGCCGACATGCTGCTGCAACTCGAGCAGTTGCAGGCCGAGTTGCGCGAGCTGCGCGGCAAAGTCGAGGTGCAGACGCACGAGATCGAGGCGCTCAAGTCGCGCCAGCGCGACCTGCTCGCGGACATCGACCGGCGCCTGAGCGAGATCGAGCGCCGTGGTGTAACGACGGTTCCGGCGGAAGGAGCGGCCAAGCCGGGCGCAGCACCCGTCGCCGAGGCCACCGCACCGGCAGCCGACCTCGCCAAGGAGCAGCAGGAATACGACGCCGCGTTCGCGCTGCTCAAACAGGGCCAGTACGACCGCGCCGGCAAGCGCTTTCGCGAGTTCGTTCGCGCCCATCCTAAGAGCCCGCTCGCGGACAACGCTCAGTACTGGATCGGCGAATCGGCCTACGTGGTGCGCAACTTCAAGCAGGCGCTGGAAGAGTTCTCCAAACTGGCGCAGGGCCATCCCGACAGCCCGAAGACGGCGGATGCATTGCTCAAGGTCGGCTACTGCCAGTACGAGTTGGCCGAATGGGGTAAGGCGCGCGAAACCCTGAACCAGGTCATCGCCCGCTATCCCAATACGCCGGTGGCGCGCTCGGCCGAGCAGCGGCTGGCGAAGATGAAGAAGGAAGGGCGGTAGTATCCGCAGCTCCGAGTTTCAGGTTTCAAGTTTCAGGTAGAATGTAGTCAATCACGCCTGTCCGGGGCTCTCCGCCCGTATTTGTTCCATTCCCATGAAACCCGAGACTTTGGACCTGAAATCTGAAACCAACGCGGTCCCCGAGCGTCTGCGGATCACGGAGATTTTCTACTCGCTGCAAGGCGAGGCGCGCACGGTCGGGTTTCCGACCGTGTTCATCCGTCTCACCGGCTGTCCCCTGCGCTGCGGCTACTGCGACACCGAGTACGCCTTCTACGGCGGCCAGTGGATGACGTTCGATGCGATTGTTGCCGAGGTGGCGAAACACCGGCCGCACTACGTCACGGTGACCGGCGGCGAGCCGCTGGCGCAAAAGCCCTGCCGCGACCTGTTGCGCCAGTTGTGCGATGCGGGTTACGAGGTTTCGCTCGAAACCAGCGGTGCACTCGATATTGCCGGCATCGACCCGCGCGTCAGCGTCGTCATGGACCTCAAAACGCCGGGTTCCGGGGAGGAGGCGAAGAATCTCTATTCCAACATCGAGCAGCTCAAGACCAAGGACCAGGTGAAGTTCGTGATCTGCGACCGTGCCGATTACGAGTGGAGTTGCGGAAAGCTCGCCGAATACCGCCTGGTAGAACGCTGCGAGGTGCTGTTCTCACCGGCTTGGGGGCAGGTCGAACCGAAACAGCTTGCCGAGTGGGTACTGGAAGACCGGCTGCCGGTGCGCATGCAGGTACAGTTGCACAAACTCTTATGGGGCGAAGAACGTGGCCGATGACAAGCCGAAGGCGGTCGTCCTGCTTTCCGGCGGACTCGATTCCGCGACGACGCTCGCGCTCGCGTGTGACGACAATTTTTCATGTTACGCGCTTACCTTCGACTACGGCCAGCGTCATCGCATCGAGCTCGAAGCCGCGAAGCGCGTGGCGCAGCGCCTCGGCGCTGCCGACCACCGCGTGGTGAAGCTGGATATTTCCTGGATGGGCGGGTCGGCGCTGACGGACAAATCCATTGCTGTGCCGACGACACCCACGGAGGGAATTCCCGTGACCTACGTGCCGGCGCGCAATACCGTGTTTCTCTCGATCGCGCTCGGCTGGGCCGAGGTCCTCGGCGCGCACGATCTCTATATCGGCGCCAACGCGGTGGACTATTCCGGTTACCCCGACTGCCGGCCCGAGTATATGCGTGCGTTTGAGCAGCTGGCCAATCTTGGCACGCGCGCGGGTGTGCTCGGGGAGCGGTTCCGGCTGCACACGCCGCTCATGCACATGTGCAAGGCCGAGATCATTCGCGCTGGCGCGCGGCTCGGCGTGGACTACGGCCTGACGATCTCCTGCTACGATCCGGACGATGCGGGCCGTGCCTGCGGGGTGTGCGATTCCTGCCGTTTTCGTGCCCAGGGATTTGCCGCGGCCGGCGTGCCGGATCCGACCCCTTACCGCTGCTAATCAGTCAGGTTTTGGTCTGCCGGGCTGCCTGCAAGGGAATAAAACCTGTAAAATAGCAGTCTAACAATTTCAAAAAAGCGGTCCATTTTTTTCACCAAATTCAGGGTATTCAGTATGGAATTCAATATTCACTGGCAAATTCTCACAATCGTGTTCGGCGTCGCCGTCATCATGGGCGCGGTCGCGAACAAGACCAACTTCTGCACCATGGGCGCGGTGTCCGACCTCGTGAACATGGGCGACTCCGGACGCCTGCGCGCATGGCTGTTCGCCATGACCGTGGCGCTCATCGGCGTGCTGGCCATGGAAGCCACCGGCGTCGTGACGCTGCCGGGTGATACGTTCCCGCCGTACCGCACAGCGAACTTCTCGTGGCTGCGCTACGCGCTCGGCGGGCTGCTGTTCGGCATCGGCATGACGCTCGGCAGCGGTTGCGGCAACAAGACCTTCGTGCGCATCGGCGGCGGCAACCTCAAGTCGCTGGTGCTGCTGGTGGGCTTCGCGGCGCCGGCGGCGTATCTGATGCTGTGGGGCTCGATCGGCGAGGCGGGTTTCTTCGACACCGTGTTCAACAGCTGGATCCAGCCGACCGCGATCGGCCTGCAAAACTACGGCATCCAGAGCCAGGAGCTGGGCGCCATCGTCGCCGGCATCGTCGGCGCGCAGAATGCTTCGGCGTTCCATCTGGTCGTCGGCGCGATCGTGGCCATCGCGATGCTCGCGTTCATCTTCAGGTCCGCCGAGTTCCGCGGCAGCTTCGACAACATCCTCGGCGGCGCCGTCATCGGCCTGGCCGTGGTCGCCGGCTGGTGGATCAGCGGCGGCTCGCTCGGCAAGGAGTGGCTCGACTGGGCGCAGCTTGAGCCCGAGGCGCCGAGCCGTGTGGCGGTGCAGTCTTATACCTTCATCAGCCCGATGGGCGACGCCGCGCGCTACGCGTTGACGCCGAAGAACCTGCAGCTGGTCAATTTCGGCATCATGGCGCTCGCGGGTGTGATCGTCGGCTCGTTCCTGTATTCCATCGTGACGCGCAAGTTCCGCATCGAGTGGTTCGTGAACTTCAAGGACTTCCTGGCGCACGCCGTCGGCGGCGTACTGATGGGTGTCGGTGGCGTGTTGTCCATGGGCTGCACCATCGGCCAGGGCGTGACCGGCATCTCGACGCTCGCCCTCGGCTCGATCCTGACGTTCGCGTTCATCGTCTTCGGCAGCGCCCTGACGATGAAGGTGCAGTACTACATGCTGGACGAGAAGGGATTCCTCAACGCGTTGCGCTGCGGGCTTTCGGACATGAAACTCATGCCCAAACCGAAGGCTGCCTAAACGTCGCGCGAGTCGTTCTTGAAGCAAAAAGACAAGGCCCGCGAAAGCGGGCCTTGTTGTTTGTGGGGCGTGGTTCAAGGATAATCGCGCCTCCCGTTTTACCCCCGAATACGGGCCGTTAGCTCAGTCGGTAGAGCAGCTGGCTTTTAACCAGTTGGTCGGCAGTTCGAGTCTGCCACGGCCCACCATATTCTCCTGATTGTTGCTGGTGCTCCCAGCACAGCCCACCATCCTTTATGCTGTGTTTCGCGACCTAATGAGCGAAACCGGTACAACGGTGGAAACCGCGGTCAAACGGCTGTTCTTTGCCCTCTGGCCGGAGGAGGCATTGCGCCAGAAGCTCTACACTCTCGGTGGCGAGCTGTTGGCGAACAATCGCGGTCGTCGAGTTCCCGTTGAAAACCTGCACCAAACGCTCGCGTTTCTGGGCTACGTGAACGCTGAACGCCAGTTGTGTCTGGAGCGCGAGGTGTCGGCAGTCCAGTCATCTGCTTTCACGCTGACGCTGAACCACGCGGGTTTCTGGCCACGCAAGGGAATCCTGTGGGTTGGCGGCGGCGTGCCGGAAGGATTGCTGGCACTGGTGCGCGCGCTGCAATTGGGGCTGACGGCTTGTGGGCTGGAGCCGGAAACGCGGCCATTCCAGATTCATCTGACGCTGGCGCGGAATGTTCGCCGTCTGCACCTGGAGCGGGAGCACGCGATCGCGTCGCTCACGTGGCCAGTCAGGCAATTTGCGCTTGTCGCTTCACTGACGCTGCCCGAGGGCGCGCGCTACGAGGTATTGCGGACGTGGGACTTGGGGAGTTGAGCGTCTACCAACGTGCGTACAGGTGGCCGTTCTCGACCTTGGTTTCGAAGCGCTTGAGCGGGCGGTTGCCCTTTTCCACGCACTTTCCGGTCTTGATGTCGAACGCCCACTGGTGCTTGGGGCAGGTGAGCTTCATGCCCTCGAGCGCGAGGTGCGGGATGTTCGTGGTCTGGTGCGGGCAGCGCGAGTCGTAGACGTTGATCTTATCGCCCTCGCGGTAGATGAAGAGGTTGCGCTCGCCAACCGCGGTGTAGGCTACCTGGCCGTCGGGGACCTTGTTCGCCGGCATGACCTCGTGCCACCGGGTCTCGGCACCGAGATACTCGGGGCGGAACTCGGGGATGTCCATCTCCAGCAGGATGTCGATGGCCCACACAATCTTGGTGAGGCCGAGCGCCGGGAAGGCGTGCAGGATCGCGTCCAGAACCTCGTTCGGGGTACAGCCGGTCTGGAGCGCGCGCACCAGGTACTGGCGGAAGCCGTTCTCGGTCTGGGTCGCGACCTTGGTAATGACGGTGATGAGCGCCCGGGTCTTGGGGTCGAGCGACTTGCCGGTTTCCTTGAGGAACTTGAGATAGGCGGTCATGGCCTCGGGGCGGGCCTTGACCAGATAATTCAGTGCATCACTCATGAAGCCTTGCTCCTGTTGGAAAATCGGCGCGTGACAGCGTAACTGCCCGCTGTCCGCGCTTCAACCTTGCTGGACTTGAGGTTTTAGCCTTTTTTGTTCGCCAGCAACTCGTCGATCATCGGCGTCAGGACCACTTCCATGGCGAAGCCCATCTTGCCGCCGGGGACGACGATGGTGTTGCGCCGCGACATGAACGAGTCGGGGATCATGCTGAGCAGGTAGGGGAAGTCCACCTTCTTGGGGTCGCGGAAGCGGATCACGATCAGGCTTTCGTCGGGCGTCGGGATGTCGCGCGCGATGAACGGGTTCGAGGTGTCGACCACCGAGACGCGCTGGAAGTTGACGTGCGAGCGCGAGAACTGCGGCGTGATGTAGTGCACGTAGTCCGGCATGCGCCGCAGGATGGTGTCCACCACCGCTTCGGTCGAATAGCCGCGCTCGGCGGTGTCGCGGTGGATCTTCTGGATCCATTCGAGGTTGACGATCGGGACCACACCCACGAGCAGGTCCACCCACTGGGCCACGTCGACCTTGTCGGTCACGACGCCGCCGTGCAGGCCCTCGTAGAACATGAGGTCGGTGCCGGTGGAGATGTCCTCCCACGGCGTGAACTGGCCGGCCTTAAGGGCGGTGCCGAGACGCTTGTTGTGCTCGGCCGCTTCCTCGTCGCTGTGCAGGTAGTAGCGTTTCTTGCCGCCACCGTTCTCACCGTAGGTCTTGAACAGATCGGCGAGTTTGTCGAAATGGTTGGCCTCAGGTCCAAAGTGGCTGAGGTGACGGTTGCCCGCGGTCTCGGCCTTCTTCACGGCTTCGCGGAACTCCACGCGGTTCAGGCTGTGGAAGCTGTCACCCTCGATAACCGCCGGTGTGATCTGCTCGCGGCGGAAGATGTGTTCGAACGCGCGCTTGACGGTCGTGGTGCCGGCGCCGGACGAGCCGGTGATGGCGATAATCGGGTGTTTCTTGGACATCGTTCCTCCCCTTGAGACTGTGCGAAAGGTGCGGATTTTACCCTATGAAAAACCGACCCCGCCATGCCTCTTTTTTCCGCTGCCGAAAAAACAAAGGGCCTGCGCAGCAGGCCCTTTGTCGGGACGACGCAGGACGCTCAGGCGATGCCGGGGTTCCCGGCGGCGTCCTTGCCCTTGAGCTTCGGCACATACGGCTGGCCGACGCGCACGGTCTTCTTGTCGCGCAGCCAGTCGGCCATGAGGTCCCAGATCTGTTTCTTGCCGTTCGGGTTGGGCTGCACGCTGGCCCAGCCGGCGACCTTGTACTTTTTGCCTGCCTCGACCTTTTCCCCACGCACCTCCATGTCCGAGATGCGCTTGCCGAGCGGCTGGTTGAGGTCGAGGGTGTAGGTCAGCCCGCCAACGCGCACCATGTCGCCGCCCTGCTGGTAATAAGGGTCGGGGTTGAACAGGTTGTCGGCGATGTCCTCGAGGATGGTCTTGATGTCCTCGCCGCTCAGGTTATTGAGCGTGGCGGTGCCGTAGGTGATGGCGGTCTGGTCCATGACGTGCTCGAAGGTGATGGCGTCGCCCGGCAGCAGCGTGGTGCCCCAGCGGAAGCCCGGCGAGAACGCGATCTCGGCGTCCTGCGCCTCCATCAGCGCGTCCACGATCATCTGGTCGATGGTGCCGTTGAAGTTGCCGCGGCGATAGAGCAGTGACTCGGTGACGGCGAGTTTTTCCTCGAGCTTGGTCTTGTACGGCGCGCGCACCTTGGCGATGAGATCCGCCATCGGTTTGTCCGCCGGCAGCAGGTTGGAGAACACCGGCAGCAGCTTGAAGCGGAAATCCGCGACCTTGCCGCCGCGCACGTCGAGATCCAGCACCGACAGATATTTGGTGTTGGAACCGGAATTGATGACCAGCGTCTTGCCGCCGGCGTTGGGGACCAGCGTCGGGCCGGGCATGGCGTCGTGCGTGTGGCCGCCGAGAATGGCGTCGATGCCGCGCACTCGCGAGGCCATCTTGAGATCCACGTCCATGCCGTTGTGTGACAGCACCACGACCACCTGCGCGCCCTTCTTGCGGCACTCGTTGACGAGCTTCTGCACTTCCTCGTCGCGGATGCCGAACGACCAGTTGGGGAAGGCGAAGCGGTTGTTGGCGATCGGCGTGTACGGAAACGCCTGGCCGATGACCGCGACCCTGACCTTGTTCACCTCGCGGATGACGTAGGGCTTGAACACGCGCTCCTCGCCGAAGCTGGTGTCGAACACGTTCTGCGCCAGGAACTCGATCTTGCCTTTCAACTCCTTGTCCACGATCTCCTTGACGCGTGCGTCGCCGTAGGTGAACTCCCAGTGGCCGGTCATCATGTCCACGCCGAGCAACTTGCACGCGTCCACCATGTCCTGACCATTGGTCCAGAGCGCGGTCGCCGAACCCTGCCAGGTGTCGCCACCGTCGAGCAACAGCGTACGGCCCGGACGGCTGGCGCGCATCTTTTTCACCAGCGTCGCCATGTGCGCGAAGCCGCCGATCTTGCCGTACTGGCGCGCGGCGTCGTCGAAGTTGAGGTAGGTGAGGGCGTGCGCCTCGATCGAGCCGGGCGCGATATTGAAGTGCTTGAGCAGCGCGTCGCCGACCAGGTGCGGCGCCTTGCCGCGCGAGCCGCCGACACCGAGGTTGATGTTGGGCTCACGGAAATAGACCGGCATCAGCTGCGCGTGGCAGTCGGTGAAGTGCAGCAGCGAGACGTTGCCGAACGCCGGCACGTCATAGAGGTTGGCCGGGCTGGCGGCGCGCGCCGTGCGCCCGCTAAGGCCCATGCCGGCGGTGCCGGCCAGGGCCAGCATTTGCAGGAATTCGCGACGGGAAAGACTCATAAGTACAACTCCGCTTGTGTATCTGGGTTGATTAAAAGCCGATTAAATTGCAAAACCTGTGCCGAAAGAGACGGGTGGCGATCGATGCTTATTCCGTTTCGGCGGGTCTCAAAAAAAACCCGGCCTCTCGGCCGGGTTTTTTATTGACTGCTTGTGAGCACAGTCTAGTTACGCATCGCCGGCGCCGTCAACGGCAGCCCGCTGCTCATGTATTTCTCGTAGAGTTCAAGGGTATTGTAGGCATCGCTACCGTGCTTGAGCGGCTTGGCGCGCACCTGCGAGTTGCAGGTGGCGTAGCGCCAGTGGATGGTTTCCAGACGGCCCCATTCCAGACGCTGTGCCGGCCAGGCGGTGGTGTGGCCCAGGGCCGCCGACAGCGGCTGGTTGCCACCGAAGTTGCGGCCCGCCAGGTCCATGTGGCAGTTGGCGCAGGCGAAGTTGAGTTGGCCGCGGCGCGCCCACCAGAACTTCTTGCCCGCCTCGTAGGCCTTGACCGCGCCCGGCTTCGAGAGATCGATGCTGATACGCTGGCCCTTGGAAAGCGAGTAGAAATGGGCCGTGATCTCGGCGAGCGCCACGCGCGCCTTCAGGTCTTTATCGAGGTCGGCCGTGAGGTAGGCCTGCTTGCCGCCGTTCTTCTTGCCGCAGTCCATGATGTCAATCTCGGCAGAGCGCACCTTCTGGCTCTTGTCGTCCCAGTACGGATAGTTCTGGGCGATGTTCTTGCCGCCGTTCTTGAAGCAGCTGGCGAAGGTCTTGCCGTTCGGAAACGGGGTTTCCCAGTCTTTCTTGCCGTTGCCGAGACCGAGCTCGTACGGCGGGAACTCGTTGTACGCTTCCCATTGAGCCTTGTACTCCTCGTTGCCCGGCAGCACGTACAGGCCGTTCGCGTAGTCGTCGAACTTGACGGTCGGGAATTTCTTCTTGAAGTAGTCGCGGAAATGCTTGAGATCATCGGCCGGACTCGCGGCTGCCGGCGTCGCAACAACGCCCGCGATTCCCAGCGCGGCCAACAGCATCATAATTTTTTTCATCGTTCTCCTCCTGCGGTTATTCGGGTGCACGCCGGGCTGGCGCCCGGCGCGTTCCGGGTCGTCAGACGGTCGCTTCGGCGGTATTGCTTTCGCCCTTGTTGTCGCTCCAGGTGACCTTGACCTTGGCGCCGGCCTTGGCGCCCTTGAGCTTGACGCCCACGAGCGGGTCCTTGGACACCGCCACGCCGAGATTGGCGACTGCGACTTCCTTGCCGTCGAGCGTGAAGGTCATCTTCTGGATGAAGTGCGCCGGGATCTTTTCCTTGGTCTTGGGGTCGACGCGCTGGCCGGTTTCCATCGGGTGGCTCACCAGCACCAGCACTTCGGTGGCGCCGTCCTGGGTTTTGGTACGAATACGGGTCTGTCTGGACATGTGTGAATTCCTCTCTTAAGCCTCTGTCATTAACCGCCGCAACCGCCCACGGTGACCTTGATGGTCTGCTTGGCGGAATAGAGCTTGCCCCCGGCCTGGCACACCACGTGCACGTCCGAGGTCTGGCCCATCTTCATGCGCGCCGAGAAG
>SCRL01000082.1 GCA_004298065.1 Gammaproteobacteria bacterium
GAAGTGCAGCGGGATGCGCATGTGCAACTTCTCGGTGGCGCTGATGCGCTGCAGGTCCACGTGCAGCACCTGCGGCTTCACCGGGTGCATCTGCCAATCGCGCAGAATCGCCTGGTCGGTATCGGCACCGACCTTGACGCTCAGGATGGCGGTGTGGAAGCGCTCGTTTTCCAGCTGGCGCAGGGTGCTGTTGTGGTCCAGCGTCACCATCAGCGGCGGCTTGCCGGCACCGTAAATAATGGCAGGCACACGGCCGGTATGGCGAAGGCGGCGGCTCGCACCCTTACCTTGCACCGTACGCGGCTCGGCGGTCAGTTCGAATTTGGCACTCATTGTCTACACTCCAACGTTGGTTAACTTCGCCCCGCCCCCGCGACCAGGAGCAGGACCCTTTCCTGCCCCGCGCCTTGCGGCGCGGGGCGAGAATTCATCATTCCATAAACAGCGAGCTGACCGAGTCCTCCTCGGCCAGGCGCCGCATGGACTCGGCCAGAATCTCCGCCACGCTCACCTGGCGGATGCGCTTGCACGCTTTCGCCTCGGGCTTGAGCGGGATGGTGTCCGTCACCACCAGCTGGTCGAGCTGCGACTTGCCGATGCGCTCCACCGCCGGTCCCGACAGCACCGGATGCGTGCAATAAGCCAGTACCTTCTTGGCGCCGTGGCCCTTCAGCGCCGCCGCCGCCTCGCACAGCGTGCCGGCGGTATCCACGAGGTCGTCGATCAGCACGCAGGTGCGGCCCTCGACCTCGCCGATGATGTGCATCACCTTGGCCTCGTTCGGCCGCGGCCGGCGCTTGTCGATGATCGCCAGATCCGCGTCCAGGTGCTTGGCGTGCGCCCGGGCGCGCACCACGCCGCCCACGTCCGGCGACACCACCAGCAGGTCCCGGTGCTCCGCGCGCCAGATGTCGCCCAGCAGCACTAGCGACGCGTAAATATTGTCCACCGGGATGTTGAAAAACCCCTGGATCTGGTCGGCGTGCAGGTCCATGGTCAACACCCGGCTCGCGCCCGCGATCTGGATCATGTCCGCCGCGAGCCGCGCCGTGATCGCCACCCGCGCCGTACGCGGCCGGCGGTCCTGGCGCGCGTATCCATAATAAGGAATCACCGCCGTGATGCGCCGCGCCGCCGAGCGCTTCACCGCGTCCATGATCACCAGCAACTCCATCAGGTTGTCGTTGCTGGGGGAGCAGGTCGGCTGCAGCACATACACGTCCTTGCCGCGCACGTGCTCCATCAGCTCGACCATCACCTCGCCGTCCGAGAACCGGCCGACCACGGCCTTGCCCATCGGCAACCCGAGGTGCCGCACCACGGCCTCGGCCAGCGCCGGGTTGGCGTTGCCGGTGAACACGACCATATTGTCTATCGGCACGTGTTGCCTCCCCGTTGTTGCCGTACACCTCGTTTGGTTGGGGCGCCCACCAACTCCACGCAACCCAACATATATATGGCTGGGGCGCCAGGATTCGAACCTGGGAATGCCGGAATCAAAATCCGGTGCCTTACCGCTTGGCGACGCCCCAATTGCGCCCCTCATTCTACAGTTGGGGCGCCAGGATTGTTCGCCCCGTCCCTGGGGCTCACCCTCGCCGCTAACGCGACTCGGGCCAGCGTCGTTTCACTCCGCTGTCCGACTTTGCGTCCTCAGCTCCGTAAGCGGCGCGTCCTGCGCCACTCCTGCTCCCGGCGAAGTCGTACGAACCTGGGAATGCCGACAAGTTCGCCTGGAGCGAACTTGAGCGTCAGCCCGAGCGGAGCGAGGGCTCGTCCCACGGATGGGACGAGCAAATCAAAATCCGGTGCCTTACCGCTTGGCGACGCCCCAGTTAACCTGTCGCGATACCTTAATATAAAGGATGCCGGTTGACCCCGCGCGCCACGAAACCGCCAAACGGCGCTCGCTCAAGAATCGCCCGCGCTTCGGACTCGTCCTCGACGGCGACGAACACACACCCGCCGGAACCGGTCATGCGCGCCTCCCCGAAACGGGAGAGCCATGTCAGCGCCTGATCCACTTGGGGATATTGCCGGCGCACCGCCGGCTCGAGGTCGTTGCGCGTCCGCCCCGCGCGAAAGTCGCGTATTGTGATGGCGGGACTATAGCGTGTCAATTCCAGGCCCTGAAAAACCGCGGCCGTAGACACCGCCACCGGGGGTGAGAGCACCACATACCACGGTTGGGCCAGCTCAATAGGCGTGAGCTGCTCGCCCACACCCTCGGCCCAGGCCGCCAATCCGCCGATGAAGACCGGCACGTCGGCGCCGAGCTTGAGCCCCAGCGCGGCCAACTCGGCGCGGGCGAGACCCAAGCCCCATAGTTCGTTCAGCGCCAGCAGCGTCGTGGCGGCGTCCGAGCTGCCGCCGCCGAGCCCCCCACCGGCCGGGACACGCTTGCGCAGCCGGATCTCGACCCCGCGAGATGTGCCGGTCGTCTCCTGCAACAGGCGCGCAGCGCGCAGCGTGAGGTCATGCGCCTCGGGCACGCCGGGAACGTCTTCGACGCGCGTCAGGCGGCCGTCGTCCGTTACGCGGAATTCAATCTCGTCGGCGTAGTCGAGAAACTGAAAGACTGTTTGCAGCAGGTGATAGCCGTCGGCGCGTTTGCCGACGACGTGGAGGAACAGGTTGAGCTTGGCGGGCGCCGGCCAGATGCGGGTCATGGTCGGCCGTGATTATCGCTTGGCCGGCAGAAGGCGGCTAGCTGTCGCGCAACGCCCAGCGCTCGATCACCACGCGCACCTCCAGCGTCACGTGGTTGAGCCCGATGCCGGGCACATTGTCGTGCCGGCGGATGAACAGCTTGCTCGGCAGCTCGTAGGTCCCGTAGCGGCCGTATTCCAGGAACTCGATCTCCCATCCGAGCTGCGTCAGCAGCTTGAGCCGGCCGTCCGCATCCAGCTCCTTCTCGGTTACCACGCCCGGCGCCGGCAGGCCGCGAATCCACCAGTTCATGTCCTCGAGCGGCACGTCCCACCCGGTGGCCTGGCGCAACAGCGCGCGCGCATCGGGTGCGCGCCGCACGTTCTTCTCGGCGTCGCGCAGCTCGGCGCCGTTCGCATCCTGCGTCAGGCGCACCTGACCGCTGCCGAGCGGGCCGATCAACGTGAAGCGGTGACGCTCCTGCTCGCGCACCCAGTGCAGCGATGCCTGCAGACCCTCGTCGCGACTGCGCAACGCGATGCGTCCGTGAAGGTCCCAGGCGTTGAGCGGCGCGAGCATCTGTTCGCGCGCTTGCCACAGACGCGCGGCCTCCTCCGGCGCGCGCGCGGGCAAGGCGGCGCAGCCCGCGAGCAGCAGCACGGGCAGGAACAATCGCAAACGGAACATCAGGGCTTGAACTTGCGGATAACGCCGAGGAGCGCCTCGTTGTCGGGCGTGTCCTTGAGCGCGCGGTCCCACACCGACTCGGCCTCGCGCCGCTCGCCGGTCACCCACAACACCTCGCCGAGGTGCGCCGAGATTTCGGCATCGGAGCGCAAGGCGAGCGCGCGGCGCAGGTGCTTGATCGCCTCGGCACTGTTGCCGAGGCGGTACTGCAGCCAGCCGTAGCTGTCGAGAATGAACGGATCGTCGGGCTTGAGCACCATCGCCTCGCGCAGCAGCTTCTGCGCCTCGTCCAGGCGCTCGCCGCGGTCGGCGAGCATGTAGCCGAGCGCGTTCAGGGCATTGGCGTTCTTCGCGTCCTGCTTGAGGATGGCGCGCAGGTCGCGCTCGGCCACGTCGATCAGGTTGAGCTTCTCGGCGATCAGGGAACGCGCGTACAGCAGGTCCTTGTTGTCGGGCAGCGCCGTCAGCACGCGCCCGAGCGTGTCGAGTGCCTCGCGGTATAGCTTCGCCTCGCGCAAGACCTGCTCTTCGGCGAGCGCGAGCTGCACGCGCTGGGCTTCGTTCTCAGGCTCGATGCCCTGAAGATGCCGGCGCGCGGCCGCGAGGTCGCCGAGTTTGGCGATCATGATGCCGAGCCGCGCCTGCGCCTCGAAATAGCTCTCGCCCGGGCCGATGTCACCGTACCAGCGCTGGGCGTCCTCGTAGTGCCGCAACTGCTCCGCCACCTGTCCCAGATAAAGCTTGGCCTGGTCGTTGGCCGGACGCAGCTTGAGCGCAAGCTTCAGGTACTTCTCGGCCTCGGTCAGGCGGTTGGTCTGGAGCGACAGCAACCCCACGGCATAGATTGCGTCGGCGTCCTCGGGACTTGCCGCCACGATGCGCTGGAATTGATCGAGCGCCTTTTCCCACTGCTTCTGGTCGATGAGGAAGCGTGCGTAGCTGAGCCGCGTCTGGGTCGCGCCGGCATTGTCCTGCAGGAAGGACTCGTAGAACGCCTGCGCGCGCGCCATGTCCTTTTGCGAGATGAAGATGCGCGCGCGGAACTGCGCCGCCTCCTCCCAATCGGGCCGGAGTTGCAACGCGCGCTCGGCGGCGGCGCCGGCACGATCGAGGTCGCCGGCGCGCACGGCGAGGTGCGCGAATGCGAAGTGCGCCGCCGGCACGCGCGGGTGGCGCGCGACCAGAAACTGCATCGTATCGAGAACGCCGGGACGGCTCGCGTGCCGGCTCAGGACCGCGGCGATGCGCGGGTAGGCCTGACCGAGATTCTGGCGCCTGCTCTCGATCGCGAGCATGCGCTCGAAATGCGCGCGTGCCTCGGGGGCGCGGTCGAGCTCAAGCAGCACGGCGGCAAGGGCCTCGTGCGCATCGATGTCGTCGGGGCGCAACTCGACCCAGAGCTGGGCGGATTTCAGTGCCTCGCCGTATTGCTTGGCATAGATCGCGGCGAGCGCGGCGCGCTCGGCCAAGCGCGGGTCGCGCGTCTGCTGGGCCACGCGCCCGAGCGTGAGCGCCGTGACATTGATCTGGCCGCGGTGGCTCGCGATCTCGCCGAGCAGCACGTCATAGAGCACGTCCTCGGTGAGCGCCACACCGGGCAATGGCTCGGCGGCGGGCTCCGCCGCGGGCGGCGCGACGGGCGTCAGGCTTGCGCAGCCCGCAAGCAGCGGTATCAGGATCGGCCAGAGGTAGCGGGAACGGGCGGGATTCATGAAGAAATTATAGTATAGAGCGATATGCCGTCACGCTGTATGTGCATGATATTATTTAAACCGTGCCTGCGGGCATGAACCGACTTGATTCCGTGCCGCGATGACCCGAAATCCCGGCCCCAAAACCGCAGCCTGGCCGTCTTCCATGCACCTTCTCGCTCTGGGCGTCAATCACCATACCGCGCCGGTGGAAATCCGCGAGAAGGTTGCGTTCGCGCCGGAAAAACTTGCGCAGGCGCTGGGCGAAGTCACCGGCCACGGCGCCGCGCACGAGGCCGCGATCCTTTCGACCTGCAACCGCACGGAAGTGTATTGCAATCTCGATCCGTCGAACGACACACGCCTGATCGAGTGGTTCTGCGATCACCATCGCCTGCGGCGCGACACGTTGCAGCCTTACCTCTACCGCCACCCGGACCAGGACGCGGTCAAGCACGCGTTCCGCGTCGCCGCCGGCCTCGATTCCATGATCCTCGGCGAACCGCAGATCCTCGGTCAAATGAAAGACGCCTTCGCCGAAGCGCACAAGGCCGGCACCACCGGCAAGATTTTGAACCGCCTGTTCCAGCAAACCTTCGCCGTCGCCAAGCAGGTGCGCACCGACACCGCCATCGGCGCGAGCGCCGTGTCCGTGGCCTCGGCGGCAGTGGTGCTGGCGAAACAGATTTTCGATTCGCTGGCGCAGCAGACCGTGCTGCTCATCGGCGCCGGCGACATGATCGAGCTGTGCGCGCGCCACCTCAAGGAACAGGGCGTGGGCCACATGATCGTCGCCAACCGCACGCTGGAGCGCGCCGAGCTGCTGGCCGGCCCCTACGGTGCCGAGGCCATCTCGCTCGCCGAGATGCCGGCGCGCCTGGCCGACGCCGACATCGTCATCTCCTCCACCGCCTCGCAACTGCCGATCCTCGGGAAGGGCGCGGTCGAGCGCGCGCTCAAGGCGCGCAAGCACCGGCCGATGTTCATGGTGGACATCGCCGTGCCGCGCGACATCGAGGCCGAGGTGGCCGAACTCGGCGACGTTTATCTCTATACCATCGACGACCTGCAGGGCGTGGTGCAGGAGAACCGCCAGTCGCGCGAGGCCGCGGCGCGCGAGGCCGAGAAGATCATCGACGTGCAGGTGCTCAACTTCATGCACTGGATCCGCGGGCTCGACGCCGTGCCGACCATCCGCGCGCTGCGCGAGCAGGCCGACGCCGTGCGCGAACGCGAGCTCAAGCGCGCGCGGGCGATGCTCGCGCGCGGCGCGGACCCGGAGAAGGTGCTGGCGCAGCTGGCGCGCGCGCTCACCAACAAGTTCACGCATGCGCCCACCGACGCCCTGCGTCATGCCGATCTCGACGGCGAGTTGCTTGACGCCGCGCGTCGGCTGTTCGATCTCGACGAAGACTAAATAATGCACCCCGCCCTCCGCACAAGGCTGGACGGCCTTGCGCAGCGCTTTGAGGAAATCACCGCGCTGCTGTCCGATCCCGCCGTCATCGGCAACCAGAACCGCTTCCGCGAACTCTCGAAGGAGTACGCCGAGGTCCAGCCGCTCATGGCGCTGTACGAGCGCCTGCGCCGCGCGCAGGACGAGCTTGAGGCCGCGCGCGCGATGAGCCAGGACCCCGACAGCGCCATGCGCGAGATGGCCGCGGAGGAGATCGCGCGCGCCGAACGCGAGGTCGAAACCTGCGACGCCGAGATGCAGAAACTGCTGCTGCCGCGCGACCCGAGCGATCAGCGCAACGTGTTCCTCGAAATCCGCGCCGGCGCCGGCGGCGACGAGGCCGCAATTTTCGCCGGCGATCTGTTTCGCATGTACAACTACTATGCCCAGACGCAGGGCTGGGCCGTGGAAATCATGAACACCAGCCCCGGCGAGCACGGCGGCTACAAGGAAATCGTCGCCCGCGTCGCCGGTCAGGGCGTGTACTCCCGGCTCAAGTTCGAGTCCGGCGTGCATCGCGTGCAGCGCGTGCCGGCGACCGAAGCCCAGGGGCGCATCCACACCTCGACCTGCACGGTGGCGGTCCTGCCCGAGGCCGAGGAAATCGACGCCATCGACATCAACCCGGCGGATTTGAAGATCGACACCTTCCGCGCCTCCGGCGCCGGCGGCCAGCACGTGAACAAGACCGACTCCGCGATCCGCATCACGCACCTGCCGACCGGCATCGTGGTCGAGTGCCAGGACGAGCGCAGCCAGCACAAGAACCGCTCGCGCGCGCTCTCGATCCTGTCCGCGCGCATCCTCGAAATCGAACGGCGCAAACAGCAGGAGCAGGAGGCCGCGAACCGCAAGGCCCAAGTCGGCACCGGCGACCGCTCCGAACGCATCCGCACCTATAACTTCCCGCAGGGGCGTGTCACCGACCACCGCGTGAATCTCACACTCTATAAGCTCGATCAGGTGATGGAGGGAAAACTCGACGAGTTCGTCGACACCCTCACCGCCGCCGACCAGGCCGAGCGCCTGGCGGCGCTAAACGCCTGACCCTGCGCATGGCGCGCACGCTCGCCACCGCCCTGCGCGAAGCCGCGGTCGCACTCACTCCTTCCAGCCCCAGCCCGCGTCTCGATGCCGACGTGTTGCTACGTCATGTCACCGGCTGCTCGCCGGCCGATCTCGTCGCGCGCGCCGAACGCATACTGACTGATGACGAGGCGCGCCGGCTCGACGCGCTTACCACGCGTCGCCGCGCGGGCGAACCCGTCGCCTATCTCACTGGCGAACGCGAGTTCTGGTCCATGACGCTCAAGGTCACGCCAGCGGTGCTGATCCCGCGCCCGGAAACCGAGCTGCTGGTGGAACGCGCGCTCGCGCACGTTCCCGCGGACGCGCGCTGGACGGTCGCGGATGTCGGCACCGGCAGCGGTGCCATCGCGCTGGCGATTGCGCGCGAGCGGCCACGCTGCCGCGTAATCGCCTCCGACCGTTCGCCCGAGGCGCTCGCCGTCGCGCGCGCGAACGCGCACCAGCTCGGTATTGCCAACGTCGAATTTTTTGAGGGCGAGTGGCTCGAGCCACTTGGCAAACTTTCGCCCGAAATGGTGGTGAGCAACCCACCGTACGTGCGCGCCGACGATCCGCACCTGAATGAAGGCGACGTGCGTTTCGAACCGAAGGGCGCGCTTATCGGCGGCGCTGACGGCCTCGATGCTATCCGCGCGCTTGCGCAACAGGCGTTCGCATGCCTGATGCCCGGCGGCTGGCTGCTGCTGGAACACGGCTACGATCAGGCTACGGCCGTGGCGGCGATTCTCACCGAGGCGGGCTTCTGCGAAATCGCCTGTCACCGCGATCTCGCCGGTCACGACCGCGTCACGGAGTGCCGCGCGGCACCGACCGGTTGCTAAGCCGATAGACGGTGAACAATGCGTGCAAAACTGTAACAATGAGTCCGTATAAAGCGTCCCTCGTTATCTTAAAGGACGCTTGCAAATGGAACTCGCAACCCGTATCACCGCCGTAAGAACGAAACCGCCGCGTCGCATGGACACCACCGCCTCCACCCAACAGCTCATCCTGGCGAAAAAGGCTGCGCTCGCCGAGTCGGCCGAGAAACCGCTCGGCCAGCTCGCGGCGCGCGCAGCGGAGATCTGGCCGAACGCCGATGCGCTCGACCAACTGTTGAGCAACGGCATCTCGACCATTCCCCACTGCCACCTGCTTTACGCCTGGGACGTGAACGGCATCGAGCTGTCATCCATGGTGCAACTGGACAAGGTTGACCCTTCGTGGCGCGGGCGTGACCTGTCGCAGCGGCCGTACCTGAAGAACCACCTTCCGTTCAAGGGCGTGATGTTGTCGTCGGTGTACTTGAGCGAGTACCTGCCGCGGCTGTGTGTCACGGCACTGCAGGCGGTCAGTCGCGATACGCAGCTGCTTGGTTTCATCGCCGCCGACTTCGCCGTGGATGACCTGCCGGCAGAGGCGCCGCTCGCGGCGCCGCCGACGCGCTGGCAGCAGTTCCGCGGCGATCCGGCGGTACGCGGGCAGCTGTTCCTGCAGACGCGCGTCACGAGCCTGCTCGATAAACACATCGACGCGGTGAACAACCTGATGCTGCGGCTCATGCACCAGCACGGCGTGTTTCACACCAAGATTCACTACTCGAGCGGGCGGACATCGCTGTGGCTGCTGGACGACCCGTACAACTACCGGCTGCACGGGGTGGACGAGATCATCGACCCCGATATTTGCCTCGCCTACCCGCTGCGCGAGTACCCGGACGACGCCAAGGTGTCGCCGGCCGAAATCCGCAAGACGCTTGAGGAGTTCAAGGCGCTGCGCTTCGCCGACGAGACCGTCTACCTGCGCTCGGGCTCGCTCAACGTCATGAACGGCATGGTCGGGCTCACTTTCTCCTGCGACGGCTCGCACTACATGTCGGTGCAGGAGTTCCTCGAAAAAGACCTGGCGTTCTGGATCGGCACACGTGTCTAAAGAAAGGACTCTGTTTGATTCTAAGTGGGTAAACCATATCTTTATGACAGGGCCCTCGACCCCAGTCGAACGGCCTTACGCCCGCCCTTAACGGCTACGTGCGGGTGGCTCCGCCCCTGCACCCTGGGTTACTTCTCTTTGCTCGTGGTCGCTCCTGCGCATCCCTGCGCCCGCGACATTCGTGCGTCCTGCACAGCACAAAGAGAAGTAACCAAGAGAAACACGTTTTACACCCATTTGGCCGTGCCGGGGTTTGCACACCAGCACGGAGCCTCCGTTTGCAGCGGCGCTGCTGTGCCGACGTAACGGCTCAGTACGGCCTGATGGGTGTAGGCGTGCTTTCTTTCGTGACATTGATCCGCACCCTCCCTGGCGCGGACCCTGCTGGCGCACTGTCGTGCGTCCAATTCTGCTCCCGGCAGAATTGTCTTTGCACGAGCAAAGACAAATTCGACGGGATCGAATTTGAGCAGCCGCAGGCTGCCCGAAGGGCAACGTCCAGGGACGGACGTTGCAAAGGAACCCGCCCTGCGGGCGCGGGAGCCCGCTCTTATACGTCGCCGGAGACGACACAAAACTCGTACAATCCCGCGCATGGACGACAAACAACTCCTGCGCTATAGCCGCCACATCCTGCTCGCCCCGGTGGACATCGCCGGGCAGGAAAAGCTGCTGGCCTCGCGCGTGTTGATCATCGGCCTCGGCGGATTGGGTTCGCCGCTGGCGATGTACCTCGCCGCGAGCGGTGTCGGCCATCTCACGATCGTGGATCACGACAAGGTCGAGCTGACGAATTTGCAGCGCCAGATCGTCCACACCACCGACACTATCGGCCAGGACAAGACCGCCTCGGCGGCAAAACAACTCCGGGCGCTCAACCCCGAAATTGCCGTCAATACCATCAACCGAAAGCTCGACGACGCCGGCTTGCTCGAACAGGCGCGCGCGGTGGACGTGGTGGTGGATGCGAGCGACAACTTTGCCACGCGCTTTGCCGTGAACGCGGCGTGTGTCGCGGCTAAAAAGCCGCTGGTCTCGGGCGCCGTGGTGCGCTTCGAGGGCCAGGTGGCGGTGTTCCGTCCCGACCTTCCCGGCGGCCCCTGCTATCGCTGCCTGTATGCCGAGTCGAACGAGCCGGAGGAGGCCTGCGCCGAGTTCGGCGTGCTCGCGCCCGCGGCCGGCATCATCGGCAGCATCCAGGCGGCGGAAACGCTCAAGCTCCTGCTCGGCATCGGCGAGCCGCTGACCGGTCGCTTGCTGTTGCTCGACGTACTTAATATGGAATGGCGCGAGGTGAAACTGCGCAAGGACCCCCATTGTCCGGTATGCGGAAAAGCATGACCGAATTCGTCCGCGTCCCCCGCACCATCGTCAACCAGATCCTGCACCAGGCGCAGCACGACTCGGAGACCGAGATCTGCGGCCTGATCTCGGGTAACGCGCAGGGCCTGAAACACTGTTACCCGGTGGCCAACGTCGCCGGCGACACCCACCGCCTGTTCGAAATGGATCCAAAGGGCCTGATCGACGCCCTGCGCGCCATGCGCGACAACGGCGAGGAGCTGAAAGCGATCTACCATTCCCACCCCGACGCGCCGGCGCAACCGTCGCTCGCGGACATCCAGCAGCACGAGTACCCCGAGGTCCTGTACCTGATCGTTTCACTCGGCACCAAAGGGGTACTGGAGATGCGCGGCTTCCGCATCCGCGACCGCCGCATCGAGGACGTCGACATCGGCCTCTGACGTCCATATCCGCGTCTATACTTGTTTTCTGTATCCATCCGCTAAGGGAGGCGGCATGTCGGTCGGTCTATTCATTGTTCTTGCGCTGGTTGTGACACTCGCGCTGTACGTCGTGCTGATTTACAACAACCTCGTGCGCCTGAAGCACAACGTTTCGCAGGCGTGGTCCAACATCGACGTGCTGCTCAAGCAGCGCCACGACGAGCTGCCGAAGCTGGTCGAAACCTGCAAGCAGTACATGAAGCACGAGCGCGAGGTGCTGGAGAAGGTCACCCAGGCACGCGCCGAGGTCGGCAAGGCGCGCGAGGCCGGCAACGTAGACGCGCTCGGCGTCGCCGAGACCCACCTGCGCGCCGGACTGATGTCGTTGTTCGCCGTCGCCGAGAACTACCCCGAGCTCAAGGCCAACGAGAATTTCCAGCACCTGCAGAACCGCATCTCCCAGCTCGAGGCCCAGATCGCCGACCGGCGCGAGTACTACAACGACACCGTCAACGCCAACAATGTGCGCATCGAGCAGTTCCCGGACGCCGTCATCGCGCAGTCGTTCGGCTTCGGCCCGCGCCACCTGCTCACCTTCGCCGAGGCCGAGCTGAAAGACGTCAACGTCGGGGACCTCTTCAAGTCCTGAGCATGCGCGAGCCGTCCCCCGCCTGGCTCGCCGGCCTTGCCCATGAAATCGCCAGCGCCGATCCGCTCTACGTCGGCGCGGGCATTGGCGTGGCTGCGCTTGGGTCCGCGTATTGCGGTTTCCGCGCGTGGTACGGTCTGCACAAGGCCCGCACCATCGAGGACATTCCCACATCCAGGGCGCGCTCGGCACCGCAGGGCTATGTCGAGCTCGAAGGCGCGGGCAAGCTCATGGACGGCCCGCCGATTATTGCGCCACTGTCAGGGTTGCCGTGCGTGTGGTTCCGCTATCGCATCGAGGAGCAGGTCACCACCGAGCATCGCGGTCATACCCAGACCCGCTGGCAAACCATCGACCGGGGCGTGAGCACCGAGGTGTTCTGGCTCGAAGACGACACCGGCCGCATTGCCGTGGACCCCGAGGGCGCGGACGTGACGCCGAAACACAAGGACATATGGCTGTCGCGCTCGCTGAGCGGCGGCATCAACTATCCGGCCTACATCACGAGCTTTCTCGCCACCCATACCGGCCCGAATCCCTATCGCTTCACCGAGGAGCGTATCAATCCTAACGAGCGGATTTACACGCTCGGGATGCTCAAGAACGTCGCGAGCTACACCAACCAGCCGACGGTGGATGACGAGGTACGCGAGCTGCTACGGGTCTGGAAACAGGATCAGGCGGCACTCAAGGAACGCTTCGACCTGAACCAGGACGGCAATATCGACCAGCAGGAGTGGATACTGGCGCGCGCCGCGGCGCGGCGCGAGGTGCTGAAAACCCGGCGCGAAACCCAGGCGCAGTTCACCGACGGCATCAACCTGCTGTCACGCACCGACGACACCCGCCGGCCCTATATCCTCTCGGCCTACCCGCAGGCGCACTTGGTGCAGCGCTACCGCGTGACCGCGGCACTCTACGGGGCGGGATTCCTGCTGCTCGGGATCGTAGCCGTGTGGCTGTTCAATACATGCTTCGGGCTTTAGCGAAGTCCGTCAGCGCAGCAGGGCGATACTCGCCTTCAGTATTCCCCACTGCTTCTCCCAGCTGTCCACCGGCGTGTCGCGATAGTTGCTGCGCACGAAGCGTGCGATGCGGCCCTCGGTAAAGGCGAGCAGCAGGCCGGCGGTTTCGGGGATGGCGGCGCGCTGGGCGGCGTTGAGACTGGCCTCGCGCAGGATTTGTTTGAGCTGGGTTTCGATGCGCTCGTAAATCTGCGCCACGCGCTTGCGCAGGCGCTCTGCCTCGCCAGTGAGCGCATCGCCCGTGAGCAGCCGCGCCATGCCGGGGTTCTTGTCGGCGAAGCCGAGAATCAGAAAAAGAATGCTGCGCAACCGCGGCTCCATCGCCGGCTCTTCGGCGAGGATACGGTTGATGTGCGTGAACAGCGACTCCTCGATGAACTCGATGAGCGCTTCGAGCATCTTCGCCTTGCTGGGAAAGTGGCGGTACAGCGCCGCCTCGGACACGCCGACGGCCTTGGCGAGTTCGGCCGTGGTGATGCGCTCGCCGCTGCGCTCGGCGAGCATGCGCGCGAGCGTTTCGAGGATGACCTGGCGGCGCTCGCCGCGTTTGCCGCGTGGCATGAGAATCGTCAGGCCCGGATCAGCGTGCCCACACCCTCGTCGGTGAAGACCTCGAGCAGCACCGCGTGCTCCACGCGCCCGTCGATGATGTGCGCGGATTTGACGCCGCTCGCGACCGCGTCGAGCGCGCAGCGCACCTTGGGCAGCATGCCGCCTGCGATGGTGCCGTCCTCGATCAGACTCCCCACCTCGCGGCTCGAAAGTCCGGTGAGCAGCTTGCCCTCCTTGTCGAGCACGCCGGTGGTATTGGTAAGCAGGATCAGTTTCTCGGCCTTGAGCGTGATGGCGAGCTTGCCGGCGACGACGTCGGCGTTGATGTTGTACGCCTCGCCGTCCTTGCCCACGCCCACAGGCGCGATCACCGGAATGAAATCCTGCGAGTCGAGCAGCGCCACGACCTCCGGGTCGATGGCCTCGACCTCGCCGACGTGGCCGATGTCGATGATCTCGTCCGGCATGCCCGCGGCCTTGGTCTGCTTCATCACCATCTTGCGCGCACGGATGAGCCCGCCGTCCTTGCCGGTGAGGCCGATGGCTTTCCCGCCGTGTCGGTTGATGAGGCTCACGATCTCCTTGTTCACCAGGCCGCCGAGCACCATTTCGACCACGTCCATGGTTTCGCGGTCGGTTACGCGCATGCCCTGGACGAACTCGCTCTTCTTGCCGATCTTCTCCAGCAGCTTGCCGATCTGCGGCCCACCGCCGTGCACCACCACCGGATTCATGCCGACGAGCTTCATCAGCACGACGTCGCGCGCGAAGCTCTGTTTCAGGGCCTCATCCACCATGGCGTTGCCGCCGTACTTGATGACCACGGTCTTGCCGCGGAAACGCTGGATGTAGGGCAGCGCCTGGATCAGGAACCGGGCGCGCTCGCTGGCCGACTGGGGGTTGATGCTCATGACTTGTTCCGGTTGTTCTTTATTTAGTAGTTAATGGGCAAAAGTTAGCGCATCTTTACTTCAAAGTCAGCGTCTATCGAGCTGCTTTTAGTTGTTGCTATGAAAATCGCAGGTCGCTCCCGGCCATGCCCAAATGGTCTTGTGCGCCCTCCGGGCGCGCATACTTGTGGGTGGCTGACCCACGGCAGGTTCCTTTTCTTTGCTTCGCCAAAGAAAAGGAACCAAAAGAAAGGCGACCCGGATGGCGCGACACCTCCCCGCGCTGCGCGCCTTTGCCTTGCGGTCGTCCGACAGGACATCCCTGTCCTGGCGGCCGACGCGCGGGGTCCGTCCCCGCGCCCTTTCAGGCTTGCGGGCAAAGGCTTACTCGCTTGGGCGCGCCATACGGGGCCCAACGGCATCCGTGGTTTAAGTCTGTTGGTGTTGCTTAACTCCGTTGCCTTTTAGCCCCGTAGGCGAGCCGAACCCCGAGGACAGGCCGAAGTGGAGTCCGAAGGATCGCGAGAAGGAACTCGCGAGTGCGCATCCGGCGCAGGGAATGCGCCGTATGCGCACCTCCTGAGGCCAACGAGGGGTGAGGGCTGCCGCGCTGTGTGCGGCCGAAGCCTTTCGGGGCAGAACGGTTTTGGTGACTTTTGCCAAGACAAAAGTCACCCGGGGGTGCAGGGGGCGGAGCGCCCCGCGCATTTATCTAAAAACGTCGCCAAAAGCGACACAAAATAAAAGGGCCGCTTTCACGGCCCTTTTGGTACGACGTACTGCTGAAGGTTAGTGCACGTCCACCGAAATCTTCTTCGGCTTCATCTCTTCCGCCTTGGGCAGCGTCAGCTCCAGCACGCCGTCCTTGTAGTTCGCCTTGAGCTTGGCGCTGTCCACCTGCGTGCCCAGGCGCAGGCTGCGGACATAACGCCCGTAGCGGCGCTCCTGGCGCAGGAGGCGACCGTCTTCCTTCTCTTCCGTCTCGCTCTTGGACTCGGCGATGATGGTCAGCACGCCGTTCTCCAGCGTGACGTCGATGTCTTCCTTCTTTACGCCCGGCAGGTCCGTGCGCACGATGTATTCATGCTCGCGCTCGCGGATGTCCATCGCCGGCACCAGCGCTTCGGCCTTCGCCTCTTCCACCCAGCCCAAGGGGCGGAAAAAACCCTCGACGACGCGGTCGAGATCGTCGCCAAAGAAACCCCAGCGGGTCAGCGGACCCTCGGTACGACTTACCAGCCTGTTCATGGATGTCACCTCCGTCAAATGGATACAGTTTTGAATGGCCTCCCGCGGAGGCCTATACAAGCAGGTGTTTAAATGGGGCCGGCGGCGGTAATTTCAAGAGCCGCCGCTGCGACAGGCGAACTAGAGGATGTAACGCGCCAAATCCTCATCACCGACCAGGCCGGCAAGGTGGCCGTCGACGTAAGCGGCATCGATGACGGTCTTCGCGCCGCTCGCGTCCGCGGACTCGAACGACACAGTTTCGAGCAACCGCTCCATGACGGTGTGCAGCCGGCGCGCGCCGATGTTCTCGGTGCGCTCGTTCACCTGCCACGCCACCTCGGCGATACGGCGCACGCCGTCCGGCGCGAATTCGAGCGTATGCCCTTCGGTTTCGAGCAGCGCGGAGTATTGCTTCGTGAGCGCGGCATCCGGCTCGGTCAGGATGCGCACGAAATCCTCGGCCGTGAGCGCGTCCAGCTCGACGCGGATCGGCAGCCGCCCCTGCAACTCGGGAATGAGATCGGAGGGTCTGGCGAGATGGAACGCGCCCGAGGCGATGAACAGGATATGGTCGGTCTTGACCATGCCGTATTTGGTCGAAACCGTGCAGCCCTCGATCAGCGGCAACAGGTCGCGCTGCACACCCTCGCGCGAGACGTCCGGTCCCTGCGTTTGCGAGCGCCCCACGACCTTGTCGAGCTCGTCGAGGAACACGATGCCGTGCTGTTCGACGCGCGTCAGCGCCTTGGTCTTGATTTCGTCCTCGTTGACGAGGCGCGCGGCCTCCTCCTCGACCAGCAATTTCCTCGCCTCACGCACCTTGACCTTGCGCGGGCGCGCGCGGCGCCCGCCCATGTTCTGAAACAGCCCCTGGAGCTGCGCCGTCATCTCCTCCATGCCGGGCGGCGCGATGATCTCGACGCCGAGCGACGGCGAACTGACCTCAACCTCGATTTCCTGCTCGTCGAGTGCGCCCTCGCGCAGTTTCTTGCGGAAGCGCTGACGCGCGGCGCCGTCCTCGGTCGGGCGGCTCTGCTGGGCGCCGACGGCAAAACCCATCTCGCGCGCGGGCGGGATGAGTGTATCGAGGATGCGCTCCTCGGCCGCATCCTCGGCGCGCACGCGCACTTTCTCCATTTCTTCGCTGCGGGTCATCTTGATGGCGGCGTCCACCAGGTCGCGCACGATGGTGTCCACGTCGCGCCCCACATAGCCCACTTCGGTGAACTTGGTGGCCTCGACCTTGATGAACGGCGCCTGCGCGAGCTTCGCGAGCCGGCGCGCGATCTCGGTCTTGCCGACGCCGGTGGGGCCGATCATGAGGATGTTCTTGGGCGTGATTTCGGCGCGCAGCGACTCGTTCGTCACCTGCATCCGGCGCCAGCGGTTGCGTAGCGCGATGGCGACCGCGCGCTTGGCAGCGTTCTGGCCGACGATGTGCTTGTCCAGCTCCTGGACGATCTCGCGTGGGGTCATCGGGGTCATGTTGGACATGGCGTTACCCCTTGAGCTCTTCGAGCGTCAGGCTGCGGTTGGTATAGATGCAAATGTCGGCGGCGATGTTCAGCGCGCGCTCGACGACGGTGCGCGCGTCCAATTCGGTGTTCTCCATGAGCGCGCGCGCCGCCGCCTGGGCATACGGCCCGCCCGAGCCGATGGCGATGAAACCGCCCTCGGGCTCGATCACGTCGCCGGTGCCGCTGATGACGAAGGTGGCGCCGCGGTCGGCGACCACGAGCAGCGCCTCGAGGCGGCGCAGCGTGCGGTCGCTGCGCCAGTCCTTGGCGAGCTCCACGGCTGCGCGTGTGAGGTTGCCCTGGTGCTTCTCGAGCTTGCCCTCGAAACGCTCGAACAGGGTAAAGGCATCGGCGGTGCCGCCGGCGAAACCGGCAAGCACTTGGTCCTTATATAGCCGCCGGACCTTGCGGGCGTTGGCTTTCATGACGGTATTGCCGAGCGTCACCTGGCCGTCGCCGCCGATGACGACGGCGCCGTTGCGGCGTACGGAAAGAATGGTGGTGCCGTGAAATTGTTCCACGTCGGGCTCCTGGGATATGCGCGAGCGAAGCAGTATCGGAATCGGTCGTGAGCTTAGACGTATGCGGCCGATTTTATTCGTTTCAAGCCCGGCGGAAGCGGGGCAACCGGCGCCGCCCGCGCGGCGGCGCCGATATACGCTCGTTTCTAGCGCAGATTCCCGGTGTGGCCGAGCGAGTAACGCCCCGGCTGGGGCCAGACCGTGAGCCCATGCGGTTCCTTGCCTACCGGAATGCTTTTCACCGCGCCCGTGGTTGTGTCAATCGCGTAGACGACATCGTCGAAACGCCCGGAGAGCCAGAGATATTTTCCGTCCGCGCTCACGTTGCCCATGTCGGGACTGCCGCCACCCGGGATCGGCCACGTGGCCTCAACTTTGCGCGTGGCGAAATCCATGACCGATACGCTGCCCTTGCCGCGCGCCGGCCCGACCACCTTGTGCGAACCGCGGTTGGCGATGTACAGCTTCTTGCCGTCGCGGCTCGGATAGAGCCCGTGCGTCCCGATGCCAGCGGGGACAAAGCCAATCTCCTTGAAGGCGTCGCCATCGACCACGAATACGCCGTCCGCGTGCATGTCGGCGATGTAAAACACCTTGCCGTCGGGCGAAACGCGGATGTCCTGGGGCATGCCGCCCTTCGAAAGCTTGATGTAGCCGAGGACCTTGCGGTTGACGAGATCGACCTTTACCAGCTTGCCCTGGTATTCGCAGGTGAACAGTGCGTAGCGACCGTCGATGGAAAAGTCGGCATGGTTGATGCCCGGACAGCCGGGTGTCGCGAGGGACGACTGGAGCGCCATCGTTTTGGGATCGCGGAAGTCGAGCCGTTTGAAGGCCTCGGCGACGACGATGGCCGACTTGCCGTCCGGCGTGAAGTACATGTTGTAGGGATCGTCCACCGGGATGGTGCGTCCCGGTTTTCCGGTCCTGGGGTCGATGGGCGTGAGGCTGCCGTCGGGACGACCCTCGGCGTTGTTGGCGACCCAAAGGGTCCGCAGGTCCCACGACGGAACGACGTGTTGCGGGTTGACGCCAACCTTGAAGGTGTTCACGACCTTGAATGTCGCCGGGTCGATAACAGTGACGTCGCCGGAGATGCGGTTGGGCACGTACACCCGCGGCAGATCGCCGGCGATCGCGGGACTCAGCTTGCCGGCAGCGGTCTCGCTGTAGAGATTGACCGGGTCGGTCACCGGCGGCATCCCCGGCACCGTCGCCACCTTACCCGCGGACGGCTCGGCCGCCAGACAAGATGCACCGACGACCAATCCCACGCCGAACGTTAGCGTCAAGAATCGACGACCGACAAAATGCTTCATGAAACCTCCCAGGTGATAAAATTTAAAAACAAACTGCTGCCGCACCGTTTTAGTTGCGGGTGGCGCCCTTCCGGATGGCCTCCACCGTCTGCGTCACGATGGCGTCCACGCCCAATTGTCCCAGCTCGGCGCTGGAACGCCGCGGGTCGCCATACACGCCATCGGTGCTTTTGAATTGGGTATCGGGGCGCAAGAGCTCCGCCCTGACCTGACGCGGATCGAGCGCGAGCATCAGCGAGGTATCGGCGAGTCCGGCGTGCGTCCCGATTTCCTCCTCCCGATAACCCCGGTTCTTCAGCGCCCGCACGTAGGCATCCTGGCTCGCCCGGTAGTATTCCGCCGGCGCCTGCACGCGCACGGGCGTCGCGGCCCATTCGCGGTTCAATCGCCCCGCCACCGCTTTGACGTTCGCCTGATAACCGCCATGATCCCCCAGAAAAACGATATTCCGGAAACCGTGCTGCCGGAAGCTGCGCGCGGCGGACTCGAGCACTTTCTCGAAGGTTTCCTCCGGTACGGTGACGGTGCCGGCAAAACGCATGTGCGATGTCGGCGGTTGAACGCGCCCTTCCGGCACGTAGGCCACGACCGGCGCCACCAGTGCATCGCCCAACGAGAGCGCGATTTTCCCGGACAGCGCCTTCACCCGCACGTTGTGCTTGCCGAGCGTCATGTGCGGTCCGTTCTGCTCGGTGCCGCCGAGAGGGACGAGGACCGTCGTCTTTCCGGCGCGAACCTGCTGTTGCAACTCCGTCGAGGTCAGTTCTTCGAGAAATACCGTATTGGGCGCCTGCGCGAACGCAGGCGACGTGACCAGCAGGACGCACAAAAAGAACGGCAATACTTGAACCATGGGGCAATTATTACGCTGGCGGTCAACGGCGATAGCGAGGTTCAGGCGCGCATTTTTCCGCGGCGTGCCGCGGGCCGGAGGCTGTCGAGCGCCTGCTCGAGCACGGTGCGGCGGTCGACGGCCATGGCGTGCGGCGTGACGGCGTACACCGGGCGGTCGATCTCCGGCGCATCCTGCACGCGGTGCAGCCGCCCCTCCTTCAGGTGTGCGCGCACCATCGGCTCGGCGAGGTAGCTCGCGCCGCCGCACTCCAGCAAAAACGCGAGCGTCATGCGTCCGAGACCCATGCGCACCCGCGGCGCCGGTGCGTCCGGAAAGTGGCGCGCGTGCGCGATGGCGAACGACGTGCCCCAGTCGGTCAGGATGTAGTTTTTGGCCACGGCCTCCGCCGCCGTCAGTCCGGAGTTGTCGGCCACAAGCATCAGTCGAATGTTCGTGATCTCCTCGGCATCGAGCTCGGCCATCTGCGGCGGTTCGAACATGAATGCCACGTCGAGCGCGCCGTCGAGCAGCTTGCGCACCAGCATCTCCTGGCCGTGGGCCTCGGCGTGCAGCGCCACCTGCGGCAGCGCGCGATAGAGCGTGTGCGTCCACTCCTGCAGCAGCACGTCCCACAGGCTGTAGGCGCCGCCGACGGCGAGCGACAGCCCGGCGCGGTGGCCGAGCGCGGCGTCCTGGCGCGCGCGGTTCCAGGCATTGAGGATGGCCTCGGCGTGCTTGAGCAACCGCGTGCCCGCGGGCGTGAGCTGGATGTCGTTGCGCGTGCGGGTGAAGAGCGGCGAGCCGAGGGTGTCCTCGAGCTGGCGCACGCGCGCGCTCACCGCCGACTGGGTGAGAAACAGATTCTCCGCCGCGCGCCCGAAATGACGCGTGCGGTTAACCTCGAGGAAGGTCTTGAGTAAATCGATGTCCATTTACTTCGAGTAGTTTTAGTTATCGAAATCATCATTTCATTTTGCCAAGCCGGCGGCAAGCCGGGGCCGCGATGACCCCGGCGAAGGGGCAGGACGGAGAATCAGTGTGTCTGCGGCAGCGCCGGAATCTGCTGGCGCCGGCTATCCCACAGGCGAAAACCGAGGAGCGCCGCGAGGAGCAGGCCGTAGATCAGCGGCTGGGTGATGTCGGATTTGACCAGCCACAGGAAGTGAATGACCCCGCCGGTGGCGATGAAATACACCAGCCGGTGCAGCAACTGCCACCGGCGCCCGCCGAGGCGGCGCACCATGGCGTTGGTCGAGGTCACGGCGAGCGGGACCAGCAGGACGAAACAGGTGAAGCCGAGCGTGATGAACGGGCGCTTGGCCACGTCCTGGAGGATGGCATTGAGATCGAAATACTGGTCGAGCCAGATCCACGACAGAAAATGCAGGCTGGCGTAAAAAAACGCGAACAGTCCGAGCATGCGCCGCAGGCGGATCACGACGTGCCAGCCGGTGAGCTTGCGCAACGGCGTGATGGCAAGCGTGAGTAGCAGAAAGCGAAGCGTCCAGTCGCCGGTGTAACGGTTGATCGTTTCGATGGGATTGGCGCCGAGGTTGTCGTGCAGCACGCGCTCCGCGAGCAGTGCGAGCGGAATGAGCGCCGCGACGAACAACAGCGGTTTCGCCACGAAGCGGATCCAGTGTTGCGGCTGCATGCGGGTCAGAAAAATTTCTTCAGGTCCATGCCGGCGTAGAGCGACGCCACTTGGTCGGCATAGCCGTTGAACGGCAGCGTCTTGCGCTTGGGCGAGAACAGCGAGTCCTCGCCGATGCGGCGCTCGGCGGCCTGGCTCCAACGCGGGTGATCCACCGCCGGGTTCACGTTCGAATAGAAGCCGTACTCGCGCGGGCTCGATTTCATCCACGTGCTCACGGGCTGCTTTTCGACGAGACGGATGCGCACGATGGACTTGATGCTCTTGAAGCCGTACTTCCACGGCACCACCAGCCGGATCGGCGCGCCGTTCTGGTTCGGCAGCACCTCGCCGTAGAGCCCGACCGCGAGCAACGTGAGCGGATGCATGGCCTCGTCGAGGCGCAGGCCCTCGATGTACGGCCAGTCCAGCCCGGCGCCGAGCAGCCCCGGACGCTGGCCCGGCATCTGCGCGGGATCGTGCAGCGTGGTGAACTCGACATATTTGGCACGCGACGTCGGCTCGACGCGCTTGATGAGATCGGCGAGCGGAAATCCGACCCACGGAATCACCATGGACCAGGCCTCGACGCAGCGCAGGCGATAGACGCGCTCCTCGATCGGATGCTTTTGCAGCAGGTCCTCGATTTGGTAGCGCGCCGGGCGCTTCACCTCGCCGTCCACCGCCACGGTCCAGGGAACGCTGCGGAAGTTCTGGCTATGCTTCGCCGGGTCGGACTTGTCGGTGCCGAACTCGTAGAAGTTGTTGTAGGTCGTGACGTACTTGTAGTCGGTGAGCTTGTCGTCCACGCGATACGCGCTCTTGCGCGCGCCGGGCAGCTTCTGGCCCGCGTCCGCCACGACGGGCAACAGCCCCGCGCCGGCGATCGTCGCCACGCCCATCTCGCGCAGAAAGCGGCGACGATCCTGATAAACCTGTCTGGGGGTGATCTCGGACGGCCGGATATCCTCCGGCTTCTTGATGAGCATGGCGCGCTCCGGGTGGGCGATGGGAGTCTACCCTATGGACCGACCGGGGATCGAATAGTTGCCATGTCCTTAAAAGTAGAAAACCCGCGGGATTTGCATCCCGCGGGTTTTCTGTCGGACGGAACCCGGCAGCGCTATCAGAACTGGCTTGCCTTCAGCGCGGCGATGCGCTCCTCCAGCGGCGGGTGCGACATGAACAGCCGCTTCAGGCCGTGACCGATGCCGCCGCTGATGCCGAAGGCCGCCATCTGGTCCGGCAGCTGCGCCGGCTCGTGCGCGCGCTTGAGCGCTTCGAGCGCGGCGACCATCTTTTCGCGCGACGCCAGCTTGGCGCCACCGCGGTCGGCGCGGAACTCGCGCTGGCGCGAGAACCACATGACGATCATGCTGGCGAGGATACCGAGCACGATCTGGGCGAAAATGCTGGTGATGTAGAACGCCGGCCCGTAGCCGCGCTCGGTCTTGAACACGACCTTGTCGACCAGGTGCCCGATCACGCGCGAGAAGAAAATGACGAAGGTGTTGACCACGCCCTGAATGAGCGTGAGCGTCACCATGTCGCCGTTCGCGACGTGCGTGATCTCGTGGCCCAACACCGCCTCGGCCTCGTCCTTGTCCATCGCCGATAGCAGGCCGGTGCTCACGGCGACGAGCGCGTTGTTGCGGCTCATGCCGGTAGCGAAGGCGTTGATATCCGGCGCGTCGTAGACCGCGACCTCGGGCATGCCGATGCCGGCCTGCTTCGCCTGGCGGCGGACGGTTTCGACCAGCCACTGTTCCGTGCTGTTGCGCGGGCTCTCGATCACCGTCGCGCCGGTCATGCGCTTGGCCATCCACTTGGACATGGCGAGCGAGATGAACGAACCGCCGAAGCCCATGATGGCGGCGAGAATCAGGAGGCCCTGCATGTTCAACCCGCCGGCCGCATCGAGCTGGTTCAGATTGACGCCGAACATCGCCTCGATGATCGAGATCGTGATGCTGAGAACCACCAGGATAGCGATGTTGGTTAACAGGAACAGAAAAATACGCTTCATAAAAGCAGTGTCTCCTTGGAAAACGGGTGTTTAATGCGGTGCTACGGACGATATTGATAGGGTCAACGGGTAAAAAGTTCAAGTCCCGGTATTTCCGGGCATTTCCCGCCGCTTCGGCCGCCGCCCGAGGGCGCATGCTACATTTATGCGACCATCGGCACCACCGCCAAACACATAACAACGCCGACACCTGTCCATGAAGGCCGCCGTCAAAACCATCGATGCGCAGCAAAAGGAAGCGCTGATCGTGATGATCGCCATCCGTTTCATCGAGGAGCACGGCCTGTTGCGCCAGGAGGACCTGTTGGACGCCAAGAACAGCCTGCAGGCGCTGTTCCTGCGCACCAGCGGCCAAGCGGCGCTGCTCGCCAAGCTCATCGAAGTGCTGCGCGCGACCCGTGACATCCAGCAAACCTTTGCGGGTATCTTCAATGTCCTCGGCGGCATCAACAAAGGCGTCGCCGCGGTGGACGGCAAGGTCACGCTGCTGCGCGAAAGCCTCGACCACCTCCGGATCACGGCCGAGGAACACCGGGATTTTATCGGCCCTTTCCTGTCGTTCTCGCAGCAGTTCCAGAACCGCCTGGCGACGTTCGCGCGCGGTGTGGGCGCGTATGTCGCGCTTAAGGAGAACGAGGCCAGGCTCGTGCGCATTTATCGCATCGCGCGCGAGGCACGCAACCAGCTGCGCGACCGCCTCAAGGGCGATCTCGGCCGCAAGCCGCGCGGCGAAACCGAAACGCGCATCAAGGAAGAAGTGGTTTCGTCCTTCGACTACGGCGAGTCGCGCGAAAAGCTGCAGCATGCGATCGCCGAGGCGCGCACCCGGGAACAGGAAGTGCTCGCCGAGCTGGAAGAGATCCGGAAAATGTGTCAGATGGCCATGAATCCGGCGATGCGCGATAAGCCGTCGCTCGGCACCAGACCGCGGTACAGGGATGTACCGAATGCGGTGCCGAGGGACGCAAAACCTCCAACCAATGCGCAACCGGAATACGAGGACATCTTTACGCGTCTGGCTGACGGTTTGCACAAACATCCGGCGCTGGAACGCCTGAAGGAACCGGTGATCGAACTGTTCAAGCTCTACCAGCACTCCTACGGCATATTCGCCCTCGACTGGAACCGCCTCCAGCAGGGCATCGAACTCATGATGAAGAGCACCGCCGCGTATTTCGAGGCCAAGGAAGAGGACAAGGACATCCGCGCCAAGCGCGAGAAATTGCGCCGCATCGAGGCGCTGATCCCGTTCCTCGAGCGTGGATCGAAAATGCTGGGCGAGAAGGAATACAACACCTACGCGATTTACACCCGGCGACTGTCCGACGTCATCAGCGAAGGCAAGACACCGTGGGTTTCCATCGCCGAGGACCTGCTGCGCGCCAAGGTGCTGGCCGAGGCGGAGATGAGCACGCGGCTTTAGTGCGAGCCGCGCTAACTTAAGTTGGGCGGCGAAAGTGCCGGATAATCTGAATCCCTCGCCGTATAACTCGGCGTAGGCCACCATAACCGCCTGATTTACATGACAGGGAGGTTTTTATGGCGGCGTTCTCTGCCGACAAATACGGCATTGTGCAGAATCCTGGACTGTTGAAAGAATCCTACGCCTAGCCGCTGTCCTCGGCGATCCTGCCGTCCACGAGCTTGATGCGCCGGTGCGCCTGCGCCGCAAGGTCGAGTTCGTGCGTCACGGCCACGACGGTCTGGCCCTTCTCTTCCACCAACCGCTTGAAGATGTCAAACACCTGCTGGGCATTTTTCGAATCGAGGTTGCCGGTCGGCTCGTCGGCCAGGATCAGCGCCGGGTCGTTGGCCAAGGCGCGGGCGAGCGCCACGCGCTGGCGCTGGCCGCCGGAGAGCTGCTCCGGCAGGCGATCGGCGTACTCCTCCATGTCGAGCGCCGCGAGCAACTCGCGCGCGCGCTTTTCGATTTCGCCGTTCGGTCGCCCACCGAGCTGGCGCATCGGGATCATCACGTTGCCGAGCACGCTGAACTCGTGCAGCAGGAAATGGAACTGGAACACGAAGCCAAGGCGCGCGAGACGCGTCTGCGCCTGGCGGTCCTTGTCGAGCGTGGTGGTGTTGGTGCCCTCGAGTAGAATCTCGCCCTGTGTCGGCACGTCGAGCAGGCCGAGCAGGTAAAGCAGCGACGACTTGCCCGATCCCGACGGTCCGGTGATGGCGACGAACTGGCCGCGCGGGATGGTGAGCGTGATGTCGCGCACCAGTGTCACCGGTACCGTGCCCGGCAACTCGCGCGTGACGCCGCGGGCGTCGATGAGCGGGGTTTTATCCACTACGCCGCACCTCTGATTATATCTACCGGGTTCACGGCGGCGGCCTTGCGCGCCGGCAGCCAGGCGGCGAACACCGCCGAGGGCAGGGCGAACGTGCCGGCAAGAAGATAATGCGTGAAGGTGTAATGCAGCGCGAACCGTTCCATGGTCACGAAACCCTCGACGTGGAAGCGGATGGCGCCGAGTAGCTCGGTGAGCCCGAAACCGAGCAGCCAGCCGATAAGCGTGCCGACGATGCCCACCACCACGCCTTCGAGCACGAAGACGTTACGGATCGCGCCCTCGCCGAATCCCATGGACTTGAGGATGGCGATGTCGCGCTCTTTCTCGTGGATCACGGTGGTGATGATGTTGAAAATGCCGAACGCGGCGACGATCAGGATCGCGCTCACGGTCGAGTACATGATGCCGTTCTGGATCACGAAGATGCCGAGGATGTTCTTGTTGGTCTCCTCCCACGACTCGCTGCGATAGCGATAGCGCGCCTCGAGCGCGATCGCGAGCGGCGCCGCCTGGTTGATGTCGGCGAGCCGCAGCCGGATTTCGTTCACCACGTTCGGCCGGTCGTGCAGAACCTGGGCCTTCTTGAGCAGGGTGAAGGATTCGAAATTGTCCTTGGTAGTGATGCCGCTGCGGAAAATCCCGGCCACCTTCATTTTGAGAACCACGCCGGCGGACGACGTGGCCGATACGGTATCGCCCTGGCCCACGCCGAGCTTGGCGGCGAGCCCCTCGCCGAGGATGATGCCGTTCGCCGTCGTCAGCAGGCTGTCGAGCCGCCCCCGGATGAGATCGCGCTCGATCTGGGTCACGCGCCGCTCGCGGTGCGGATCGATGCCATACAGCGTGGTCGAGACGTCCTTGGAGCCGAAACGCAGGAACACCTGGCCCACGAGCGTCGGCGCCACCGCCACGCCCGGCCGCGCGGCGATGGCTTCGGCCAGCGCCATGGCGTTCTTGATGCCGCGTCGCTCCTCGATCGGTTGGACGTTGAGCAGCCGCACCGCCCCGCCCGGATACACGAGTTCCACCGGCTGACGCGGCGGCACGCGGAACTCGTCCTTCATGATGACGTGCGGCGAGACGTCGATGGTCTTGTCGACGAAGTAGCGCTGGAAGCCCTGCATCAGCGCCGCCATGGCGATGAAGAAGCCCACGCCCATGGAAATGCCGAGCACCGACACGACGCTCTGGCGCTTGCGGTGCAGCAGGTGCGTGAGCGCGATGTCGAGCGTGAGGCGCATGGCTCTTAAGGGGAGGCGAGCTCGCGCACCGATTTGCCTTCTTTCAGCGTCGCCGGCGGATAGACGATGACCTCGTCGTCTTCGTTAAGGCCCGAGACAATCTGCACCGTCTGCGAGCCGACGACGCCCACCTGGACCTTCACCTTGCGCGCGCGCCCGCCGCGCAAGGCCCACACGTGGCCGTCCACGAACGCCGTCGCGGGAACGATCAGCGCGTTTTGCTCCTCGCGCACGACGATATTCACCTCGGTGGTCATGCCGATCTTGAGCGGCGTGTCCGCGGGCAGGCTCACGCGCACGCGATAGGTCTTTTGCACCGGATCGCCCTTGGGCGTGATCTCCGCGACCTCGCCCTTGAGCGCCTGATCGGGGAAGGCATCGGCCTTGATGAGCACGTTTTGACCGGTCTTGATGCGCGGGATGTCTTCCTCGTCCACGTCGGCCGTGACCCAGAGCTTGTCCGGTTCGCCGACCCAGTAGAGCACGCTCGTGTTCGTCACCACCTCGCCCGCCTGGCCGTCCTGGCGCAGCACCTTGCCGTCGAGCGGCGCCGTGAGCGTGAGATCGGCGAGCACCTGACGCGCGGCGTTGAGCGACTCCAGCGCCTGCTCGTGGTCGGACACCGCGCGCTCGTACTGCTGGCGGCTCACGAGGCGCTTGTCGAACAGTTCCTTGAAGCGCTTCTCCTCGTCGCGCTGGAACTGCTCGCGCGCCGCGAGATTGGCGACGTTGGCACGCGCCTCGCGATCGTCGAGCCGCGCCAGCACTTCACCGCGCTTCACGGCATCGCCCTCCTTCGCCAGGATCGCGACGATGCGGCTCGTCGCCTTGGGTCCGATCTTGGCCCAGTGCACCGGCTCGACGGTGCCGGTGGCGTATACCGCCTCCACCGCCGGCCCGCGCACGGGCTTCGCGACATCCACCGCGGGACGCGTGCGCAGCAACAGAAATATCGCCAAAAATAAAACGAGCGCGCCGGCGAGAACATAGAGCCAGTTTTTCTTGAGAAACGCGACCGCGGCCTCGGTGTTCACGCGCTAAGCATCGACTGCGGACAATGAAATCGCAAGTACTTAAGGAGCCAGAGGACGACCGCAGCGCCAGCAGGTTTCGAACGTACCGGGGTTCTCTTCGCCACAGTCGTGGCAGCGGCGCGACGGGGCCGACGGCATGCGCTGCCAGGCGTCGAGCACCTGCTGCGCACGCGGGAGGTCGGCGTCCTCGATAACCCACACCTCGGGCCAGGTGTGCGTGAACGGAATTTCGCCGAGGCCGCCCTGCGCGTGCTCGTTGAACACCTGCGCGGCGATGCCCACGCGCTCCAGCAGCTGCACGACCAGATGCGCCTCGGGCAAGTCGCCGGCGGTGTACAACCGCAGCATGACAGCCTCAGTCGTCGAGCCGGAAACCGACCTTGATCTTGACCTGCCAGTGGACGATTTTCCCGTCTTCGAGGTGGCCGCGCGTCTCCATGACCTCGAACCAGTCGAGGTTATGGAGATTCTTGCCGGCACGGGCGATAGCGTTGCGAACAGCGTCGTCGCTGCCCTTCGCGGACGACCCGACGACCTCGATCAGCTTGTACGTATGCTCGCTCATGGTTGGTTTCTCCTTCGTTGGTGAAAAGTCCGTTTACCCGGCAGGTTGTTGAAAAACAACCTGCCGGGCGCCACACGGATGTGCCGCGTCATCTTTCAAACACGCGCGTGTTTGAAAGATGGAACAAGCCGCGGACATGCGCCGCGGCGACGCGAGTTGAAAAAGGCCGAGGACGGTCTTTTTCAACATCTATATCAGAACGCCGGCAGACCGGCACGCAGACCATCCAGGATATATTGCGCCGCGAGTGCCGCCAGCACCACACCGAACACACGGCTCACCACATTCGCGCCGGTTTCGCCGATGACGCGCATCACCCGCGCGGCGAACAACAGCGATACCAGCGTCACCGCCAGCACCAGCACCACCACCGCGAGCGCGGCGCCGACGATGACGGAATTGTCGCCCTGCTCGCCCACCATGAGCAGCACGGTGGTGAGCGCGCCGGGACCGGCGATGAGCGGAATCGCGAGCGGGAATACCGAGATGTCCTTCTTGCGCTCCGCTTCCTTCTGCTCACGCTCGGTGGTCGAGCGCAGGCCCGAGTGGCGCGCGAACAGCATGTCCACCGCGAGCAGGAACAAGAGCACGCCGCCGGCAATCTGGAACGCTGCCAGCCCGATGCCGAGCGCGCGCAGAAGCGCATCGCCGAGAATGACGAAGACGAGCAGGATACCGCCGGCGATCAGCACGCCGCGCACGGCGATGCGCCGGCGTTGCAAGGGGGTGGCGTCCTGGGTCAGGGCGGCAAACAGGGGTGCGAGCCCGATCGGGTCGACCACGACAAAAAGGAGAATGAAGGAGTCGAGAAGCAACTCGTTCATGCGCAGCCCGCCGGTCGGTGCATGGGGACCACTTTACCCGCGACCGCGGGCAGCGCCAAGGCTAAGTGGGTAAGAAACCGCGGCACAGGGAAGTAGCACCCAGTGCCCGGGCGAATACTCCTTCGGCAAATCCGCAACCGCGCCATCCCTGGCGCGCGGCCCTTGCCTCGATCCCATCGGCAATGGGCGCATCTAGCCGCCCGGCGGCTACCGGTTGCGGTGCCAAGAGATGCAAATCCACAGTACAGGGACGTACTGCCTGTGGTACCGAGGGATGTAAAAAAATTGCCGCCGCCCAAGACGGACCACCAGGGAGAGAAGAGGCGGCCGTTGCGGAGTTGCCGGGCGGCGACATGCCATAAAAAACAGGCCTAAGCAGACGCAAAATCCGGGATTGGCGCTCCTGGCACATTGATGTAGGTCAAGAAGGCGCCACCTTGCCCGCTTAAAATTTATTCCCTGCGCACGAACAGGGAGACACCCCATGAAAACCGGCGATGTCTGCAACCGTGAGGTCGTGTTCATCGAGCGCGCGGCGTCGATCGCCGAGGTCGCGCGGCTGATGCGCGCGCACCACGTCGGCGATCTCGTGGTCGTGGAGGAGAAAAACGGCCGGCGCGCGCCGGTCGGCATCGTCACCGACCGCGACCTTGTGCTCGAGGTCCTCGCGGAGGGCGTGAACCAGAACGACATCGCCGTCGGCGACGTCATGAGCTACGAGCTTGTCACCGCGAACGAGGACGACGACCTGTTCGACACCCTGAAGCACATGCGCACCAAGGGCATCCGCCGCCTGCCGGTGGTGGACCGCGCGGGTTCGCTGGTCGGGATCGTCACGGTGGACGACCTGCTCGACCTGTTGGCCGAGCAGGTTTCCGACCTTGCGCGCATCGTGCAGCGCGAGCAGACGCGCGAGCGCGAACGCCGGCGTTAGCGTCGGCGCCTGCCGGGCGCGGGCGCCGGCAGCGGCTCGCGCGTGCGCACCACCGTCACGCTGCATGGCACGTGACGCATCACGCGGTAGGAAACGCTCCCGAGCAGGCGATCAACTCCCACTTTCGCCCGCGCCCCCAAAATCACATGGTCGATCGCGTGCGCCTGCGCGTACTCGACCAGCGCCGCAACCGGTGCGCCGGGGATCACCTGAAAATGCACGCGCTCGGGGCGCAGGTGCAGCGGCTGTGCCCAGTTGCGCATTTCCGCCAGACACTGGACCGTCGACGAATTGGCCGTGGGCGCGTCGTTGTCTTCTCCCGCTTCCGGTACGCGCTTTACTACCGACAGGAACGTGAAGTAGGCGTGCGGCTCGCTGCGCGCGAGTTTGCGCACCGCGTCGCGCAGCGCGTAGCGCAGCGACCGGTCGGCGGGCGCGGGGTCGAGCGCCACCAGCACGTGCGGGTGGCGCGTCAGATGTTCCTGCGGGTGGCGCGGCGCCGTGTCCTCGAAGACTTCGTAGAGTGAACGCCACCACAGCCGCGTGCGCGTGAGCAACCCCGACCGGGTCAGGCGATGGGCGCGCCGGGTCAGGTGCACCGTCTCCGGATGCGTGAGCTGGTAAGCGACTTCGCGCGCAGTGGCATAGCGCCGCTCGGGGCGAATCGCGAGGCAGCGCAGAATGATCTCCTGCAACCAGGCGGGAACAGCGGGATTGTGCAGCCGCGGCGGGCGCGGCGGCTCGAACAGCCGTTTCTTGAGCGACAGCAGGTTGGGCCGCCCATGGGGGTAATGCCCGGTGGCCAGGTGATAAAGAATCGCGCCGATGGCGTAGATATCGGAGCGCGGGTCGGTACGCACGTGCCGCACCTGCTCCGGGGCGATGTACGGCGTCGTGCCCTCCTCTTCCCCGAAGGCGGCGTCGATGTGGTCCGGCAACGCCGCGTGGTGCGCGACACCGAAATCCAGCAGCACCATCTCGCCGCCGGGGCGGTCGCGCACGTTGGCCGGATTAATATCGAGGTGGATGACGTTCTGGCGGTGCAGGTCGTGCACCGCGCGACACAGACGCGCGCCGAGGTCGCGCAGCTCGTCGACCGCGATCGGCGCGCGCGCCGCGGCGCGCGCGAGCGCGTCGCCCTCGATGTATTCCATGACGAGATACGGCCGGTGGCGTGAATCGCCGACCGCCACCCGCCGCGGCACGTGCGGCCCGTGCAGGCGTGCAAGAATCTGGCGCTCGTTCTCGAAGGCGGCCCAGGCGCTCAGCGGGCTTCCGGGCCCGAGCTTCGGCACTTTCATCACCAGCGGCCGGCGGCTTCGCGAAAAGCTGACACGGTACAACCGTGCCATCCCGCCCTCATGCAACGGCTCGCCGACGCGGTAGCCGTCTACGCGCTCGCCCGCGCGCACCTCGTGTACCGGCTCGCGCACGGTGCTGCTGTCCTCCCCCGGTTTGCGCATGTGCTCAGCGTCCGTAGGCCAGTCGCTCGGCGAAGAACGGGCTCAGGCCCGCGTCGCGGATTTTCCTGGCGGTCGTGACGTAATCATAGGCCAGGCGATGGAACGTAACCTCGTGGGCGACATTGTCGTACAGCACATAGCAGGCGGCGTTGTTGCCGTCGCGCGGTTGGCCGACCGAGCCGACGTTGATGACGTAGCGCGCCGAAACGGACAGCGGCACCGCCATCCCGTCCTGCGGCACCAGCTCGCGCACGGCGCCGGCGGCGGTTTCGTAGAACACGCGCGGAACGTGCACATGGCCGATGAACGTCATTGGCGTGCCGGCCGCTTCCAGGCAGGCGGGAATCTGGTCCGGCTGGCGCAGATACTCCCAGGCGTCGGGCTGGTGCGCGCTCGCGTGCGCGTAGGTGACCCTGCCATCATGGACGAGCAACGGCAAACCGTCGAGGAAATTGAGCTGCACCGGCGAGAGCCGCTCGCGGGTCCAGGCGATGGCGCGGCGGATTTCGGGAAACGCCTCGCGTCCCATTTCGCGAAACAACGCCTCGTCGTGATTGCCGCGCACCGCGACCAGCCCCGGCAGCGCCATCACCCGTTCCAACACGGGAGCAGGATCGGCGCCGTAGCCGATGAAGTCGCCGAGACAGACATAGCGCTCGGCACCCAACGCGGCGGCGTGCTCGCACACGCGCGTAAGCGCCTCGAGGTTGCTGTGAAGATCGGAAAGGATCGCGATGCGCACGCTAGTCTGTTAGCAGCGGCAACTGATCGCCCGCGCATGCCGGCAGCCGGAACCGGTCGGTATCGAGCTCAAGTTCATCCCGGTTGAGCGCCAACCGTTCGCAGGCCAGCCGGAAGCGTTGTGCGAGCAGGCCGGCGTACTCGCCTTCGCCACGAAACCGATGGCCGAAACGCGGATCGTTCTCGCGTCCGCCACGGCTCTGGCGGATCAGCGACAGGACGTGTTCCGCGCGCCCGGGCGCATGCGCCGTGAGCCACTCTTTGAAGAGGTTCTTGATTTCATGCGGCAGGCGCAAGAGTGTCCAACCGGCGAAACGTGCGCCGGCGCCGGCCGCGGCCTCGAGCACGGATTCCATCTCGTGATCGTTGAGCGCCGGGATCGCGGGCGCGAACATTACGCCCGTCGGCACGCCGGCCTGCGCCATCGACCGGATCGCCTCGATCCGACGCGCCGGCGCCGAGGCGCGCGGTTCCAGGCGGCGCGCCAGCCCGTTGTCGAGCGTCGTCACGCTCACGAACACGGCGCATAAATTCTTCTCCGCCATCGGCGCGAGGATATCGAGGTCGCGCTCGACCAGCGCGGATTTGGTGACGATAGTGAGCGGGTGCTCGTGCGCCGCCAGTACTTCCAGAATCTGGCGCGTGATCCGAAGTTTGCGCTCGACCGGTTGATAGGGATCGGTGTTGGACCCAAGCGCGATCGGGCTCACGCGGTAACCCGGCCGGCGCAGCTCCACCTCGAGCAGCTGCGCCGCGCGCGGCTTGGCGAGGATGTGCGTCTCGAAATCGAGGCCGGCGGAGAAACCGAGATAGGTGTGGCTCGGGCGCGCGTAGCAATAGATACAGCCGTGCTCGCAGCCACGATAGGGATTGATCGACTGGCTGAACGGAATGTCGGGCGAGTCGTTGCGCGCGATGATGGCGCGCGTCGTGTCCGTATGCACTGTGGTCTTGAGCGGTGGCAGATCCTCTTCGAGGCCGCCCCAGCCATCGTCGGCCGCCTCGTGCGCATAAGGCTCGAAGCGGCCATCGCGGTTCGAGAGTGCGCCACGTCCGCGGCGGCTTTCGAGCAAGCTGTTTCCGGCGGGCTTGAGACGGCGCGTAGAATCGGACATGACACGGATCCGGTGGAT
>SCRL01000083.1 GCA_004298065.1 Gammaproteobacteria bacterium
GAGCTCGCGCACTTCCTTTTCGCCGAAACCACGCGTGGTCGCGGCCGGCGTGCCGATGCGGATGCCGCTGGTCACGAACGGCGTCTGCGGGTCGTTCGGCACGGCGTTCTTGTTGACCGTGATCCAGGCCTCGCCGAGCGCGGCCTCGACGTCCTTGCCGGTGATTTTCTTGTCGATGAAGCTCACGAGGAACAAATGATTGTCGGTGCCGCCGGAAACGATGGTGTAGCCACGCTTCATCATGACGTCGGCCATGGCGCGCGAGTTCGCCAGCACCTGCTTCTGGTAGTCCTTGAACGGCGGCTCCAGCGCCTCCTTGAACGCCACCGCCTTGGCGGCGATGACGTGCATCAGCGGCCCGCCCTGGGTTCCGGGGAAGATGGTCGAGTTGAGCTTCTTCTCGATATCGGGATTGGCGCGCGCGAGGATGATGCCGCCGCGCGGTCCGCGCAGGGTCTTGTGCGTGGTCGTGGTCACGACATCGGCCACGGGGATCGGGTTGGGATAGATGCCGGCGGCAACGAGACCGGCGACATGCGCCATGTCCACGAACAGGTACGCGCCGACCTTGTCGGCGATGGCGCGGAAACGCGCCCAGTCCACCACGCGCGAGTAGGCCGAAAAGCCCGCGACGACCATCTTCGGCTTGTGTTCGAGCGCGAGTTTCTCGACCTGTTCGTAGTCGATCTCGCCGGTTTTTTCGTTCAGGCCGTACTGCACGGCGTTGTATATCTTGCCGGAGAAATTCACCTTGGCGCCGTGCGTGAGGTGGCCGCCGTGCGCCAGGCTCATGCCGAGGATAGTGTCGCCCGGACTGATCAATGCCATGTACACCGCGGCGTTGGCCTGCGAGCCGGAGTGCGGCTGGACGTTGACGTAGGCGGCGCCGAACAGCTGCTTGGCGCGCTCGATCGCGAGACGCTCGGCCACGTCCACGTGCTCGCAGCCGCCGTAGTAGCGCTTGCCGGGATAACCTTCGGCGTATTTATTGGTGAGCACCGACCCCTGCGCCTGCAACACGCGCGGGCTCGCGTAATTTTCCGAGGCAATCAGCTCGATGTGGTCTTCCTGGCGGCGGGCTTCGTTGCGGATGGATTCCCACAGCTCGTCGTCGTACCCCTCAATACTCATGGTCTTGCTGAACATCTGATTTTTATGCCTCCTCTGAAACTGTGCTGGCGCATCTGGTCAGTCGTCCGCCCGACGGCGGCAGCCCCGCCGGATAAACGCACCTGCGTGGTCCGTCGGAAAAGGACACCTTTTCCGGCAATTGCTGCACAATCAGCAGCTTGCACGTGGTGGCGAATCGACGGCGAGCGCGTATTCTATGCCGAAATCCGTGGCATGGATATTGCCTATTTATCTGAAATATAAGCGCAATGTTCCGACAACTACTTCGCTTCGGCATCCGTCAGAAGGTCGTGCTGATCCTGCTGGCCACGCTCGTCGTTGGCCTCACAGCCAGCACGTGGCTGGCGCTGCGCTCGCAAGCCAGCGACATCCTGCAGGAGACCGATCGTCGTGGGCAGGAAATCAGCCACTTCGTGGCGCGCACGCTCGCCTTCAGCGTGATCGCCTACGACTACCACACCGTCGAGTTGCTGCTGAAGGACCTCGCCGCCCATGACGACGTGGTTTACGCCAAGGTAGTAAGCCCGCGTGGCAACACCATGGGCGAGTTCGGCGCCGGGAACACCGGCCGCGCGGGCGTGACCACATTCCGCAAGGATATCCGGCTCAACGACGAAACCGTCGGCCAGCTGTACCTCGGCCTGAGCACCGACCGCATCACCGCCGCCATCGAGCGGCAGAAGCAGGAGTCGATCCTGCGCCAGCTGCTGGTCATTTTCAGCGTGCTTGCCGTCGAACTGGTGGCATTGTCGTACATCATCATCCGGCCGCTTAACCTCATGTCCCGCGCCATGCACGAGCCGGCCGCCGACGGTGTGGCGCCGAATCTGCCGGTCACCACGCAGGACGAGTTCGGAGAGATCGCAACCCAGTTCAACACCCTGCACGCGCGCCTCAATGAGGCGCACGAAAAGCTGCGATCACGCGTCGAGCACGCGGACCAGGCGCTCGCGCGCGCCTACGAGCAGCTCGCCGCCCAGGCCAACGAACTCAAGCGCAAGAATGTCGACCTCGAACTGCTATCGATCACCGACCCGCTCACCGGGTTGTATAACAAGCGCTACTTCGAGAAGCTCATGGAGAGCGAGATCGAGCGCTGCGTACACCAGAACCAGATCTGCAGCATCGTACTGGTCGACCTCGATCACTTCAAAAAGCTCAACGGGCAGTACGGACATAAGGTCGGCGACAGCGTATTGCGCGAGATTGCGCGACTGCTGGCGCTGCGCACGCGCAAAACCGACGTGTTGTGCCGCTTCGGCGGCGACGAGTTTTTCCTGCTCTGCCGCCAGGCAACCATGGCCAATGCCATGAACGTCGCCGACCAGCTGCACGAGGCCATCACCCGCGATCCACTGCTAGTCGACGGTCAGGCCATACCGGCCAGCCTGAGCATCGGCATCGCCTCTATCCCGAGTCCGCACGCAATCCGCACCGCCGGCGAGTTCTTCGAGTGCGCCGATGCCGCATTGCGCCGCAGCAAGCAGGTCGGGCGCAACACCGTCGTGCATTACTCTCGCATGCCGCCGGAAAACGAATCCACGCCACGCTAGAAACAAACGCATGCGCGCGTGGATAGCACTGTTGCTCGCCGGCATCGTCGCCACGGGCCCCGTTCCGGCCGCCGAACACAATTCCAGGCGCGCACTCTACTTCGGGTCCGTGGCCATGGACATTCCAGCCGAGATGCACCGCCGGTTGCGACCGCTGACGGACTATCTCGGCGCCGAACTGAAACAACCGGTGCAGCTGCGTCTGTCGTCCGACCTTAACGCCGCCGCCGGCGAGGTGGCCGACGGTCGCGTGGACATCGCCTACCTCACGCCCGTGGCCTACATCAAGGCGCAGCGCACGGGCGGCGCGCACCTCGTCGCCAAGACCGTCACGCGCGGGGAGAAATCCTTCCGGCTCATGCTGGTGGTGCGCCGCGACAGCCCGATCAAATCGGTCAGGGACCTGGCGGGAAAAAATTTCGCCTTCGGCGACCCGGCGGCCATCCTCCAGCGCGCGGTGGTGGTGAACGCGGGGCTCCGGCTCGAGCAGCTCGGCACGTACAAGTTCATCGGCCACTACGACAACATCGCGCGCGGCGTGGCCAATGGCGACTTCGACGCCGGCATCCTCAAGGACACCACGGCGTTCCAGTGGGAGAAGAAAGGATTGCACATCATCTACCGGTCGCCCGAACTGCCGCCGTACAACATCGCTGTGAGCAGCCGGGTGGATGAAAAGACCCGAAACACGCTGCGGCAGGCGTTGTTGCGCCTCGATCCCCGCGACCCGGCACACCGCAACGTCATCGAGTCGCTGGACAGAAACTACGATGGCTTCGCGTCCGTTACCGATGCCGAATACGACGTCGTCCGCACGCTCGTCAAACCGTTCGAGAAATAGCTAACGCGGCCGTAACCGCACCACCACCCCGGCCTCGAATGGCATGCGCGTATGCGTATTCGGGAACGAGGCGTAGTTGGTCCAGATATCCCCGTTCTCTGCGAAGCTGACGGTGCGCGTGTAGGCGCCCGTGCGCGGCAAGCGGTAAATCGCGATTTTTTTCGTCTTCGGGTCGAGCCGGTAGAGGCTGTCGGAACCCGAGCCGGTGACCCACAGGTCGCCGGTGTGCGGGTTGCGCCGGATGGCGTACGGGAAGTCGCCGGGAATCGGCAGCGTCAGCCGGTCCACGATTTTACGGCGGCGCGTGTCGTACACCGTGATCTTCCCGGTCGCGAGTTCGGGAATCCACAGCACGTCGTCCTTGTCGATCGCCAGGCGCTTGGGACCGACGTATTTCTCCGGCATGTCCACCTCCCACGCCTTGTCGGTCCTGGGATCGAGCATGCCGAAACGGTTTCCATGGGTCTCGGTGTACCAGAGCCGCCCTTTGCTGTCGGCGACCGCGGCATAGAGGTGCACGCCCTTCTCCTTCATGTGCGCGGTGCGCGGCGTCTTGTGCACCGTGATCTTTCCGGTCTTCGGGTCGAGGCGCGAGAGGATTTCGCGCGAGAAGTGCGTCATCCAGATGCCGCCGCGCTCGTCCTGGTACACGTTGCGATCGGCGTCCACGACGAAATACTGCACGTTGCCGCCCTTCTCGAAGCCGTCGTACACGCGGAACGTCTTCGTGCGCGGGTCGAAACGCATCACCTGTTCGGACTTGGTGAAGGTGATCCACAACATCCCGTCGCGTGTGGTGTCGATCTGATGCGCACCGCCGGGCTTGCCGGCGGGCACATTTACGGGGATGTCGTATGACTCGACCGTGCCGGTACCGGTATCGATGCCGTAGAGCTTGTTGCCGAAGTAATCGGCCAGCCAGGCCTTGCCGCCCGCGAGCGCCATATCGTGATAAAAGCCGCTCTTCGGCCCGGCCGGGTATTCACGGATGTCGGCCGACGCTGTCTGGACGGTGCGACCCTGCGCCGGCATGCGCGCGTGCTTGGCCAGCCACTGCGCCAGCGGCTCGGCCTCGAGCTGAATCAGCGCGAGGTCGAGGTGATCGTCGATCTGTTTCATGCGCGCGATCGCCGCGCGCCACTCCTCCAGCGTCTGCTTGTGCGCCGCCGGCGTGCCGAGCTGGTGGCACGGCGTGCAACCGAGAATCACCTGGCGGCGGATCTCGCCCTCGGGCAGCGCCGCGATGTAATCGGACGAGCGTGGCGGCTCCGCCGGCGCCGGCGCGGGAACAGGTGGCGCACCGGAACAGGCAGCCAGCAACAGGGAAACAAGCGGAAACGAAAACGGGGGCAGCCAGCGGTCGCGACGCATCGTCATTTCTCCGGGAAAGTCGGGGAAAGCGTCCGTGCTGGCCTCACGGACTGGCGTGATTATTCCACGGCGGCGCAGCCGAATCCAGCCGAGCACTCAGGCATAAAGTTGGGAAGCGTTGGCGAGGAAATCTGCGTAATCCACGTAGTGGCTGCCGTCGCAGGAGAAATTGAGCCCCACCAAGCCGTTGACCACGTTGAGCGAGCCGGCACGCAGGTAGAGGTGCGGGTCCATGGTGCGCAGACGCCGGAACTCGCCGAGCGCGCGTGCGACGGCCCGGCGCGGCACCACCGCCCACGAGGTATAGGCGACGCGCGGAAAGATACTGCAAAACGCCGGGTCGAGAAACTCGTCTTTCACGTACACTCGATAGCGCAGCGGGTCGCTCAGCAGCCACAGCGTCACGCGGTTGCTTGAAAAATGGATCTTGGCGTGGAACACACCGTGGTCGCGGATCAGGCGTCCGGTGCGTTCGAGCACTTCGTCCAGGTGCTCGTCGAACGCGCCCGGCGCGCGCGTCTGCTCGAACACGAATTCGCGTACCGAGGGATCGCCCCGAATCTGCAACCAACGCTGGGTCATGCAAGTCTCTCCTTGAGTGCGTCGCGCGCAGCGTGCCGTGCGCTCATCCATGACTTAGCAAAAACGATACCAGCGCCGGCAACGGCTTGTTTGGCCGCTATTCACTTCAGAATAACGCATGCGCGCAAACCGGCTGCGGGCAATGCCGCACCGAAATGCACCCAATAGGAGAATTTGACCGCCGCTCTGCACAACCACTGGGCAATCGGCAGGCACGCCGCGAAGCGAATGTCACACATCCGTTCGCGCATCAGGCCTGTGCTGCGCCTTCAACACACACGGCAATGGCCGCCGTGTAGGCCTTCCAGGTGACTGAAATCACGAACGGCCGCCGTCTGAAGCCATCCGATTTGAGACGGTCCGGCCTGCCCTTGACCGCAACCGGCGGCGAGATCGCGAACGCCGGGCCGAAATGTTCGCGCGCGTTGCCGGAGAAGTTGTTGGCGACCTCGCCGACCAGATCGAGCAGGTTCTCCTCGCGATGGTCTGCCTCGCCGTGAGCTACCAGCAGGTGGCGCAGCAGCACGCGCGGCGCCGAGAAATACACGCAACCGCGGAACCCGCCGGAGATGGAAATCAGGCCGGTGTAGTCGTAATACACCGGGTTCCCGTCTTCGGCGAGAAACGCGGTATCGATCTCCACGGCCTCGCCCGCGGTCTGGGAAAAGTAGCGTTTCACCGCGTCGGTGAAGACGCGGATCCGTTCTTCCGATATGTCGCTCATGTCTGCCGCTCCATCAGCTCGTTCAGGGCGCCGGCCAGTTGGTCGTCGGTAAACGGCTTGCACACGAAACCGAGCGCGCCTTTTTGCAGTGCCTCCAGGGCCGTCGCCTTGTCGCGCAGCGCCGACACCACCAGGATGCGCACATCGGGCTTGATCTGGACAAGACCTTCCGTGCACACGATGCCGTCCATCTCCGGCATCGTCAGGTCCATGGTAACGAGGTCGGGTTGCCGTTCCTGGCACAGGCGCAGCGCTTCACTGCCGTTGCGCGCCATGCCGACCACGCTGACGTCGGGGATCTTCCCGGTCTCGACCACGCGCGCGATACGGCCACGGATGATGTTCGAGTCGTCCACGATCATCAGTTTCATGTCGTTCTTCACGATAGCTCCGGACATGCAGCTAGGCAGCCAGCTGGATACGGAATTCAGTGAAGCGACCCGGCTGCGTCGCCACTTTGAGCTGGGCGCGCAGCCCCGCCAACCGCTCCTTGACTACGTCCAGCCCGACGCCGCGTCCAGCGTCGCGGTCCGCGTCCCCGCTCGCGGTTGAAAAACCGGGCTCGAAAATCTTCATGACGACGGTGCGCTCGTCCAGGGCCGACACATCCTCCAGGCGATAGCGCCCGCTCGCGATCAGCGCCTCGCGGATGCGCTGCGGCTGCAAACCACGACCGTCGTCGCGCACGATGAACTCGAACATCCCCGTGCCGCTCGGATGCAGCGCCACGCGGATCGAGCCGTGCTCGGGCTTGGCGGCGTGCACGCGGTCGTTCGGCGGCTCGATACCGTGGTACACGGCGTTGCGCACGAGCTGGATGGCGACGTCCTTGAGGACGCTGCGCGCAGCCTCGGGCAGGCGCGCGAACTCGCCGAGCTCGGCCTCAACGCGCACATGCTTCTGCTGAACCTGGGCGATACGGTCAGCCAGCTTCTGGAGGTCCCGCGCCAGGCTTTCGCCGGCATCGCCCGGCTGGCCGGCACCCACCATCGCGCCCTGCAACCCGGCAACGCGGTCCACGATGCCTTTCATCAGGCTCAGGTGTTCGAACAACCGGTTGAGATGAACCGGCAGCGACAGCATATCGTCGCCGGCGATGGAGTTGCGCTCGCGCAACGTCGATAACGTCTGCTCGAAGTCGTGCGCCAGCAATTCCACGGATTCGAGCCCCAGCGCGGCCGCCTCACCCTTGATGGCATGGATGGAACGGAACACACCCTGAACGGTCTGCTGGTGCTGCACCGGTCCGGCATGCTTTTGCTTGAGCTGCTCGTTTATCCTGAGCAGCTCCGCCTCGGTCTTGTGCAGGAAGCCGGCGAGCTCCGCCGGATGGACGCTGAGCGCGCTCATGAGCAAGCCGACTTCGGACCCGGCACGGTGTTTCGCCGCCTCGAGCGCTTCCTGCAACTGGACCATGTCGGTGATATCCGACACCGTCACCAGCAGGTGCGATATCATTCCGTCCGCCAGCACACGGTTGATCTGGAAATCGAGATAACGGGTCTCGCGGCCGCTGCCGGTCGCACTCTCGACCTGGATTTCCAGACGGTTCAGCGGATTCAGGTCGCCCACCAGGTTTTCCTTCACTCGCCCGGCGAACAGCAGCTCCACGTAACCGCGCGCCGTCCGCAAGGTGCTTTCCGAAACCATGTCCTTGAGCAGCGCAAAGAAATCGTCGCCTGGCTTCACCGCGCGCCGCAGGATCCGCGGCAACGATGCCGAGAGCTGCCCCCCGATCCGGCCGTCCGGCCCGAGCAGGAACAGCCCCTCGTTCACGGTATCGAGAATCTCTACGGTCTCGCGCCGGGCGGCCTCGATGTGGCGGTCGCTCTCGCCGAGCTTGCGGATGAAGTGAAACAGAATGATAACGAAGTTGATGAGCGCCAGGCTGATGCCGCCGACCTGGATCAGGCGCAGGTCCTCGGCGCGCGCCGCCGCGCCCTTTTCCAGCGCCACCGTGAGATCGTTCATGAGCTTGAGCAGCGCGAGATTGTTGGCGCGACCGTAGTCCACGGCCTGCCCGAGCGCGACCCCGTCGAGGCCATCCTCGAGAATGGCGGTGTCGATCAGCTGCTTGTAGGGCACCCACAGGGCGAGCCCCTGGGTGACCGCCTCGCGCCCGCTGCCGGGCTGCGCCGCCGCCAGCATCGCGGGTTTGCCGTCGGCACCGGTCACCTGCCCACCCCGGTCGAAGGCGTGCAGCGTCGAGTCGAACAGGAGCACGGTCAGTTTCAACTCCTCCAGCGGCGGCTTGGTGTCCAGCTCGTTGCGCCAGGCGTCCTGGGTCAGCAGCAGGGTCTTAACCGTGCGCTGCGACAGCATGCGTTGACGCCCCGCGAGGTTCACGGCCACGGCGTCGGCCTCGATCTGCGACGAGAGCGTGAAGTTCAGGATCAATACGCCCAAGTCAAACACCAGAAACAATCCCACCGATATGACGATGGTACGGTACCGGGACCAGCCGCCGCGCGCGGCCGGCGCATCCGGGGAAGATCGCTTCTCTTTTTTCATGGCTCTGGCTCCAGTCGGTTACGGGGTTCCGTGCAGTCAGGCGTCGTCCGGACAGTCGATGTCGCAGGCCAACACCACCGGTCCCGCGCGGCTCTCGTCGGGTAGCGCGATGGAAAGCGTGATGCACATGCGCGCGTCGGTCATCGACAGATAGGGACGGCTGACATAGATCTCGCCGGGGCGTTCCATCGCCCCGCGGAAATAATCCCGGCGTGTCCAGACGGCATCGGTTCCATCCAGGAACGGCGTCAACCGCGGGTCGAGCGATAGCGCCTGCGCCGTGGGCAGCAGGTTCGCGCCGATCTGGCGCCCGTCGGCATCGAGCAGATAACAGCGCCGCACTTCGGTGCGTCCGAGCATCCGCACGCAGGCGCGCGCCATGTCGATGTCGGATTCGAGCAGCCGTGCGGCTTGCCGGAAATCGTGCAGCGGCCCGGCCAGGCGTTGGCGCTGGCGTTGCATTTCCGCCTGGACTGAATTCTTGTACCGGACACAGAGGGCGGGGATGGCGCCGCAGCCATTGCTGTTCCGGGGATCGCCCGCGGGCTGCCCGAGCAGGTAACCCTGCACCAGATCGAAACCGGTCTCGATGGCGATCAGGGCGTCCTGTTCCGACTCGATGCCTTCGAGCAGCGTCAGGCTGCCGCACTCGTGTACCAGCGCCACGTAGCGCGACAGGATGCGCCGCGCGGCGGCGCTGTGCCGTGCCTCTTCCAGCATCGAGCGGTCGAACTTCACAAACTGCGGCGCGAGCCGCCAGATGCGGCCGATACCCGAGCCGCCGGCGCCGAAATCGTCGATCGCCACCAGGCAGCCCAGGTCCTTGTAATAACGCACCGCCTCGGCCAGCCGTGCCTCGTCGTCGATGGCCTGCTCCACGATTTCGATGACGACGCGATGTGCCGGGAAGCGATAGCGTTCCAGCAATGCGGCGAAATACGGCCCGTGTTCCGGGCCGCGCAGGATCACGTGCGGGTGCACATTCAGGAACAGCCAGCCTGCGGTATCGCCCGGCGCGGACGGAAAGTTGCGCAGGTGCACGTTGCGACAGAGTCGGTCGATAAAGACCTCGTCAACGCCGCCGACCATGGAGGACTCAAAAACATCGGATAACGCGCCGGGTCGACCGTCCGGCGTCCGGACGCTGGCCAGCGCCTCGTAACCCACCGGGCGGCGATGCGCGAGGCTGTAGATCGGCTGATATCCGCTGTCGATCTCGAAATCCCTGAATACGCCTCTCACCCGGCCATGCGCCAGCCGCGTCTGACGCTCCACGGCGTCGAGACGGCAGCCCCGAGCGCTATCCGGAAGGGAAAGCTCGTTCCATTCGAGCACCGGCCCTTCCGATTTCAGCCCGGCATCGAGCGGTCGCAATATCTCGCTGCTGCCGAAGGAGACTTCGATCGAATCCATTTCGCAATATCCCACCGTTGCACCCTATCCCCGACCTGTATCGCATCCGTTCTTTCGATATCGCCGTCCATGCAGTGAACCGCCTGTTACGCCGCGTCTTTATGCTGGCGCTCGTAGAGGAACTTGAGGACCTCGCTCCGGCAGCGGTTGTAGGCCGGATCGTCCGTGAGATCCAGGCGCCGGCGCGGTCGCGGCAGCTTCACGTCGAGTATCTTGCCGATAGTCGCGGCCGGGCCGTTGGTCATCATGACGATGCGGTCGGAAAGCAGCACCGCCTCGTCCACGTCGTGCGTCACCATGATCGTGGTCGTGCCGGCGCCGGCGACCAGGCGCATCAGCTCCTCCTGCAGGTTGGCGCGCGTGAGCGCATCGAGCGCCCCCAGCGGCTCGTCGAGCAACAGCACCTTGGGCTGCATTGCCAGCGCCCGCGCGATACCGACGCGCTGTTTCATGCCGCCGGAAATCTCGTGCGGGTACTTGTGCATCGCGTGCGAAAGACCCACCAGCGCCAGCGCGTCCTCGGTGCGTTTGCGCAGCGTCGCCCGGCCCTCGTCCCGGCCGAAGACGCGCTCGACCGCGAGATAGACGTTGCCGAAGCAGGTGAGCCACGGCAGCAGCGAATGGTTCTGGAACACCACCGCCCGGTCCGGTCCCGGTCCAGCGATTTCGCGCCCGCCGAGGAGCAGCACGCCGCTCGTGGCCTCGGTCAGTCCCGCGACCAGGTTGAGCAACGTGGACTTGCCGCAACCGGAGTGGCCGATGATCGACACGAACTCGCCCTGACGGATGTTGAGATTGACGTCCTGCAACGCCACGAACCGGCCGCTGCGGGTGTTGAACACCATCTGCACGTTTTCAACTTGAACGAATTTTTCCATGATGCGCCTCGGTCAGTTCAGTAATGGAAGCGGCGGGCCATCAGCAGAATCGCCTGCTCCAGCAGCAGCCCGACGACACCGACCACAAAGATGGCGATGATGATGTGCTGCACGCTCAGGTTGTTCCACTGGTCCCACACCCAGAAGCCGATGCCGACGCCGCCGGTGAGCATCTCGGCGGCCACGATCACCAGCCACGCGACGCCCACGGACAGGCGCACGCCGGTGAGCACGTACGGCACGACTGATGGAAACAGGATGCGGCTGAAGAGCTTCCACGGCGACAGGTTCAGCACGCGCCCGACGTTGCGGTAGTCCTGCGGGATCTGCGTGACGCCGGCGGCGGTGTTGAGCACCATCGGCCATAGACTCGATATGAAAATCACCCAGATCGCCGCCGGCTGCGCCTGCTTGAAGATGTACAGGCCGATCGGCAGCCACGCGAGCGGCGACACCGGCCGCAGCACGCTGATGATGGGCGCCATCGCGCGGTTCAGGAAGCCGAAATAGCCGATAAGAAAGCCGAGCGGAATCCCGACCAGCGCCGCCATGCCGAAGCCGATGCCCACGCGCGACAACGACATCAGCACATTCCAGCCGATGCCCTGGTCGTTCGGGCCCTTGTCGTAGAACGGATCGCTGAACACCTGCACCGCGGTGTCGAAGGTCTTCACCGGACCCGGAAGATCGCTGACCGCGGCGACCATGGCCCAGATCGCGACGAACACCGCCATGCCGAGCACCGGTGGCAGGATCCATTGCAGGAACTTCCGCACCGTGTCCCGCGCGGGTGGCACCGCGCTGACCGGCGCACGCACCGCCGCGACGGCGCCAGCATCGGTTACCGGTGCCGGCGGCGGCGTTTTAATCTTGGCCATTTGAACGACGCTCATGATCTCGCTCCTTTGCGTACAGGCGCGTCAGACGCGGACCTTGAAGCCGGCGGCATATGCCTTCGTGTCCTTGCCGTCCCAGGTGACGCCGTCGAAGAGCCTGGCGCTGCGCATCGGGTCCTTGGGCACCGGCACCTTCGCCATCGCCGCGGCCTGTTTGTACAGCTCGATCTGGTTCACCTGCTTCGCGATGAACAGGTAATCCACGTCCTCCTTGAGCAGGCCCCAGCGCTTGTGCTGGCTCATGAACCACATGCCGTCCGACAGGTACGGGAAGGTCACCTTGCCGTCGTTGTAGAACTTCATGTAGTTCTGGTCCTTCCACTTCTTGCCGTTGCCGTTGTCGTACTCGCCCTTCATACGGCCTTCGATCACGCTCTCCTCGGTGTTGACGTAGGCCTTCTGGGCGATGATCTGCGACACCTTGGGCCGGTTGGCCATGGTGTCGATGTACTTCGAGGCCTCCAGGATCGCGGCCGTCATGGCGCGCGCCGTGTTCGGGTTCTTCTGCACGAACTCCAGGCGCGTGCCGAGCGTCTTCTCCGGGTGATCCTTCCAGATATCCTGGGTGGTGATGCCGGTGAAGCCGATCTTGTCGAAGATGGCGCGCGCGTTCCACGGCTCGCCGACGCAGAAGCCGTCCATGTTGCCGACGCGCATGTTGGCCACCATCTGCGGCGGCGGCACGACGATGTTCTTCACGTCGGTAAACGGGTTGATGCCGTTGGCCCCGAGCCAGTAGTAAAGCCACATGGCGTGCGTGCCCGTGGGGAAGGTCTGGGCGAAGGTGTATTCGCGCTTTTCCTTGTCCACCAGTTTCTTCAGGCTGGCGCCGTCGGTGACGCCCTTCTCCTTGAGCTTGCTCGAGAGTGTGATCGCCTGGCCGTTGTTGTTGAGGGTCATGAGGATGGCCATGTCCTTCTTCGGCCCGCCGATGCCCATGTGCACGCCGTAGATCAGGCCGTAAAGCACGTGCGCCGCATCGAGCTCGCCGTTCACCAGCTTGTCGCGCACCGCGGCCCAGCTCGCCTCCTTCGAGGGCGTGATCTTGATGCCGTATTTCTTGTCGAACCCGAGTTCCGAAGCGATGACGACGCTGGCGCAGTCGGTGAGCGGAATGAAGCCGATTTTGACTTCCTTTTTCTCCGGTGCGTCCGAGCCCGCGGCCCAGGCGCTCGTGCGCCAGCCGGCCAGTCCGGCGGTGGCGCCGGCCGCGCCCAGGCGCAGGAAATCGCGGCGCGTGACGCCGCCGGAAACCGGTGAACCCTTCTTCGTGTCTTGCTCGTGCCCCATCGTCATGACTCCTCAGAGATCGTTAAATTAAGATCATTAAATAAAAAGGCGTCCATCCCTCCGGGAGGAAAATTCCCGAAGGCATGGGCGCCTTTGCCCGTTACCGGCGAACCGCCGTTGGCCCGCCTGCTACCGATAAAACGTCGACCGACGTCAGCGATCCGTAAGAATATCCTCGGCGGTCACGATGCTGTCGGCCACCTCGACCAGTCGCTTGTTTTTATCCATCGCCATCTTGCGCAACGCCGTGTAAGCCTCGTCCTCCGCCAGCTGGCGCCGCCGCATGAGAATGCCCTTGGCGCGCTCCACGGTCTTGCGCTCGGCCAGTTGCAAAATGGCGGCGTCGCGTTCCCGGCGCAACGACTGAAACTCGCGGAACCGGGCACAGGCTGCTTCGAGCACCGGCAACACGCGCGACGGGCGGAATCCGTCCACGACGAAGGCGCCGACACCGGCCTTCACCGCGGCCTGAATCGATTCCCGATCGCTGCGGTCGGCGAACACCACCACCGGCAGCGGCGCCTGCTGCAGCAGGCGCTCCAGCCGTCGCAGCACGTCGGGGGTCGGCGCTTCCAGATCGAATACCAGCGCCTCCGGCCGCGCCTGTTCCAGATAAGCGCTGAAATCGTCATCGGGTACGATGCGAGCAACGATCGCGTGGCGCGTGGACGTCAACGCCTGCTCAATGAGCGCAGCCCGTTCGTTGCGGTTCGTCACTATCAGTACACGCCGTTTCATCGTGTCGAAGTTTATGCGTTCTCCTTGTCAGCCTTTAGCAATCGCCATGCCATGTCCGATTTACGCGCCACGCGGGGTATTCCAGCGTCCGAAATGGTTTTTCCGGAACGCCAGCGCCAAGGGCCTGCACTCTTTGCGGGAACAGAACGGAAGCGACGAGCGGAGTTGGTGCAACCGGGTCAGCGCTGTACCAGCGTCAGCAGCCATGCGAGCGCCAGCAGCGCCGCGACGATCTGCCAGAAGCGCACCGGATTGCGCTCGTAAAGCGAAAGACGACGGGGCGCGGCGACGGTGGCACCGCGCGCGAGGCCATGTTCGAGTTCGAGCGCGAGCTCCATGGCGTCGCCGTGCCGCTGCCCCGGCTCAACGGAGGTGGCGCGCGCGAGGCTCGCATCGAGCCAGGCGGGCAGGTCCGGGCGGTAACGCGAAAGCAGCGTGCGCCGCGTGAACCGCGGCGTGGAAAAAGGCTCGATCTCGCCGAAGGGATAGTGCCCGCCGCTGAACAGCCGGTAGAGCGTCACGCCCAACGCGTACACCTCGGAACGCTCGTCGCCCGGTTGGCCGGCAAAAAGTTCCGGCGCCATGTAGCTTGGCGTGCCCGGAATGTCCTCGTTCGCACCCTCCTCCAGTCCGGGCAGGCGCGCGGCGCCAAGATCGAGGAGCCGGAGCGTGCGTTGCGCGCCTTCGCCCACGAGCAGCACGTTCTCGGGCTTGATGTCGCGGTGGATGATGCGCAGGCGGTTGAGCGCGTACACCGCGCGCGCCAGCTTCACGCCGATGTCCACGCCCTCGGCGAGCGCGACCGGCGGCGTGCGCCGCAGCCGGGCTTCCAGCGACTCGCCTCGGTAGAACGGTAGCACCGCATACAGCCGCGTCTGGCGTCCGGGCGCCAGCTCCAGGACCTCGGTCACGAACGGACTGCGCACCTGGGACGCGACCCAGGCCTCGCGCACGAACGCACGACGATAGGCCGCCTCCGTGGTAACGCGCGGGTGCGGGAATTTGAGGATCACCTCGCGCGGTTCGAGCGTGTCTTCGGCGCGGAACAGGCGGCTGTAGCGTCCGTCGGCGGTCATCTCCAGCAACCGGAAACCGTCCACCGTATCGCCCGCGCGCGGTACCTCCGGCACCGGCAGCGCCGCGGCGGCGAGTTCGAGGTCTATCCGCTCCGCCGACGGCACCGCCAGCACGTCCACCACCAGCGCGGTGACGTTGTCGTGGCTGCCGGCGTCGAGCGCGCGCTCGACGATGCGGCGCGCGCTCTCCTGCGGCGCGGTGCGCTCGGCCAATAACTGTGCGAGCTCGGTCTCGCGCAGCGTCCCGTGCGCGCCGTCGCTCGCGAGCAAAAACCGGTCGTGCTCGCGCAGGTCGTGGCGCGCATAATCCGCGCGCACGGTCTCCTCCAGCCCCACGGCACGCAGCAATGCGTGTCGAAGATCGGGATGGGGATGGACGTGGTCCTGGGTGAGCCGCGTGAGTTGGCCGTCGCGCAATCGGTAAATGCGCGTATCGCCGACATGCACGACATGCGCCGTGCGCCCCCGCAACACGAGCGCGCTGAAGGTGCTGGCCATGCCTGTCAGGGCCGCATCCTGGCGTCCCTGGGCATGCACCCAGCGGTTCATCGCTGTCAGTGCGCGCGATGCCGCACGGTCCACGCCGAGCGTTTCCGGCAGGCCGAAATAGCCGTCGAGAAAACCGCGCACCGTGGTCTCGGCGGCAAGCCGCCCGGCGGGACCGCCGCCCATGCCGTCGGCGATGGCTGCGACGATCTCGCGCGCGGCACGCGTGCCGTCGCCGGCGCGCGAGGCGCTGTAATCCTCGTTCGCCTCGCGCTTGCCCTGCTCGCTGGCAAGGCCGGTGCGAACCTCAAGTGTGGTCATGGAGTCCGGGCCTCGCGCACGGGCTCAATTCTGAGGCCAGTGCCGACGACAGGAAATAGCATGGCTACACGCGCGCGCCCGACACCGCGCCCCAAGTGGTGCGCCAGCGCGTCTTGACCAGCGCGAGCCCGACCAGCCCGAGCGTGGCCAGCCCCGCGAACACGAGAAAGCCGACGGTGAAACCGCCGGTGAGCCCCTTCGACAGACCCAGCGTCTTGGCGAGGAAGAAACCGCCGATACCGCCGGACGCGCCGACCAGGCCGGTCATGACGCCGATCTCATGCCGGAAGCGCAGCGGCACCAGCTGGAACACCGAACCGTTGCCCATACCGAGCGCCATCGCGCCGACGAAGAACACCACCATCGCGCTCCAGGCGGCGCCCGGCAATTGGGCGAAGTCCCAACCGGCGACCTTGGCCGCGCTCATGACCGCCGGCGCCGGCCCCTGCGGCAGGAACGCCATGATGACGTAGGCCGACAACACGACGACGAAGAGCAGCTGCAACGTGCGGATGCCACCTACCCGGTCGGCCAACCAGCCGCCCAGCGGGCGCGCCATGGAACCGGCGAACACGACGAGCGCGACCATGAGGCCGGCGGCGATGCCGGAGGCGTGATACCAGGTGGTGAAATACAGCGGCAGCGCGCTGCCGAGACCGACGAACCCGCCGAAGGTGATGAAGTAGAAGAACATGAACCACCACGTGTCCTGGTCGCGCAGCACGGAAGAGTAGTTGGCGAGCGTGACCGGTGCGCGTTTGTCCGGCGCGTCCTTGGCGAAGCGGGTATAGAGCAGGAACACGGCGACCAGCGGGATGAGCAGGACGCCGAACACCGCCTGCCACCCGAAATTTTCCGCGAACCACGGCACCAGCAGGGAATCGAGCACCACGCCCATGTTGCCGGCGCCGGCAATGCCCATGACCACGCCCTGGAACTTCGGCGGGTACCAGCGCGAAGCCTGCGGCAGCGCAACGGCGAAGCTTGCGCCCGCCACGCCGAGGATCATCCCCAGCATCTCGACCTCGAATTTCGAATGCAGCCCAAAGAGCCAGGCGTAGGCCAGGCCGAGGATCACCGCGAGTTGGCCGAACTGGCCGGCACGTTTCGGTCCCACGTGGTCGGCCAGCATGCCGAGCGAAATGCGGAAGGCAGCGCCGAACAGGATCGGGATGGCGACGACGTGGAACTTGTCCTCCACCGTCAATCCGAGATCGTGGGTGAGATACAGTGAGAGCGGCCCCAGCACCACCCACACCATGAAACTCACGTCGAAATATAAAAACGCGCACAGCAGCGTCGGCCAGTGACCGGCCTGCCGGAATTCCCGCCAATTCATCAACGCCTCCGTTGGTCCGCTTCGCCGGCGCCATTGCCGACGAACGCTGGCGCACACATGGCAAGTGCTGTGCCAAGGCGGAACAGGCGCTAAGCCGCTGATTTCACGGGATTCGGTGGAATATGCCGCGACCGGCATGCACCGGGGTGGGGACAGACAGGCAAAGGCGCTCGCCGATGGTGCAATCGACGGAGCCGCTACTCGCTATTTGTTGGAATGGCTTTGTGCACCCTTCAGGCGCGATTGAAAAACTAATTGCGGGGTGCTCCGCCCCCTGCACCCCCGGGTGACTTTTGACCGAAGCCCTCCCTGGCTTCGGCCCTTCGGGCGCACTGAAGTGCGTCCAATTTCGCTCCCGGCGAAATTGTGTTTCGGCAAAAGTCGCCACAAATTCGTCGGGAACGAATTTGAACAGCTCTGCTGCCGCGAAGCGGCGAGGCCCAGGGATGGGCCGAGTAAAACCGTTCTGCCCCGAAAGGCTTCGGCCGCACACTTCGCGGCTACCCTCACCCCTCGTTGGCCTCAGGAGGTGCGCATACGGGCTATCCCTAGCCCGGATGCGCACTCGCAGCATCCATGCTGCGCCCCGTTGGGCTCGACTTCGGCCTTTCCTCGGCGTTCGGCTCGCCTACGGGGCGGGTGAGGAAACGGAGTTAAGCGACACCCACAGCGTTAAACCACGGATGCCGTTGGGCCCCGTATGGCGCGCCCGAGTGGCGCAAGCCTTTGCCTGCCCTGCCCTCTTGAGACGGCCGAGTGCAGCAGTGGTGCTGCTGTGCCGGCGTAACGGCTGGGCACGGCCAAATGGGGGTAAACGTGCTTTCTCTTGGTGACTTCTCTTTGCACGAGCAAAGAGAAGTCACCCGGGGGTGCAGGGGGCGGAGCGCCCCGCTAGTAGCTTTTGCTTTTCAGCTGCGCCCGAAGGGCGCACAAAACCATTCTGTGTATGAGCGGAGAATTCTTGCTGGTATGAGCGCCGCCAAAAACGACGCAAAGCAACTACACGCTACGGCCGGTTATCGGCCTCGGCATCCTTCTTGGACGGCAGCAGGTCCTCGCGCGAGACGCCGAGCCACATGACGATGGGACTCGCGACCAGGGCCGAGGAGTAGATGCCGAACAGGATGCCGACGGTCAGCGCGAGCGCGAAGTAGTGCAACACCTCGCCACCGAAGAACAGCATCGCCAGCACCGCCATCTGGGTGCTGCCGTGGGTAATGATGGTGCGCGACAGCGTGCGCGTGATGGCGTTGTCGATGATTTCCGGCACCGTGCTCTTGCGCATCTTGCGGAAGTTCTCGCGCACGCGGTCGAACACCACCACCGACTCGTTCACCGAGTAGCCGAAGATGGCGAGCACCGCGGCCAGCACCGTGAGCGAGAACTCCCATTGGAAGAACGCGAAGAAGCCGAGGATGATTACCACGTCGTGCAAGTTGGCGATGATCGTGGCGACGCCGAACTTCCATTCGAACCGGAACCAGAGGTAGAAGACGATGCCGAGCGACACGAACAGCAGCGCCAGCGCCCCGTTCTCCACCAGCTCGCTCCCCACCTGCGGACCGACGAACTCGACGCGCCGCAGCTCGGCCCCGGCATCGGCCTGGCGCAGCGCCTCCATCACCGTGTCCGACAATTTGGCATCGGCCGTTTCTGCCTTGAGCGGCAGGCGGATCAGCACGTCGCGCGAAGTGCCGAAGTTCTGCACGCTCACGTCGGCAATGCCGAGCCGCGTGACGGTGGCGCGGATGGCCGGAATGTCGGCGGGCTTGGCATAGCCCACTTCCATCACCGTGCCGCCGGTGAAATCCACGCCGAAATTGAGCCCCCTGGTCACAAGGAAAAATACCGCCAGCAGGAACGTGACCAGCGAGATCACGTTGAACGCCAGCGCGTGACGCATGAACGGGATGTCTTTGCGGATCTTGAAGAATTCCATGGCGGCTTACCCGTTCGGATTCGCGGTCGGCGCCGGCGATTGCTGCCAGGCGACGTTGCCGATGGGGATGCGCTCGAGCTTGCGCCGCCCGCCGTACATCAGGTTGACGATGCCGCGCGACACCATGACGGCGCTGAACATCGAGGTCAGGATGCCGAGACACAGCACCACGGCGAAGCCGCGCACCGGGCCGGTGCCGAACATGAACAGGAACAGGCCTGCAATCAGGCTGGTGACGTTGGAGTCGAGAATCGTCCCGAAGGCCCGTTCGTAGCCGGCGTAGATACTGGCCTGCGGCGTGTTGCCGTTGCGCAGCTCCTCGCGGATGCGCTCGTTGATGAGCACGTTGGCGTCGATCGCCATGCCGATGGTGAGCGCGATCGCCGCCATGCCGGGCAACGTCAGCGTCGCCTGCAGCATGGAGAGCGACGCGACCAGCAGCATCAGGTTCACGCCCAGCGCCACGACCGAAATCGTGCCGAACATGAGGTAGTAGATGATCATGAACACCGCGATCGCGACAAAACCGCCCCAGATGGCGCGGTAGCCGCGCTGGATGTTGTCGGCACCGAGCGACGGGCCGACGGTGCGCTCCTCGACGATTTCCACCGGCGCGGCGAACGCGCCGGCGCGTAGCAACAGCGACAATTCGTTGGCCTCGTTGACGCTGTCGAGGCCCTCAATCTGGAAGCGCTTGCCGAGCTGGCTGCGGATCACCGGCGCGGTGATGACCTCCTCGACGCGCCGGCTCACGCGCACCGGGCGGCCCTGCTCGTCCAGCACCGGCTTGCCCGCGTCGTCCAGCTTCGGCTCGGACTTGACCTCGATGTACACCACCGCCATGCGCTTGCCGACGTTTTCACCGGTGACGCGCTGGTTGATGGACGCACCGCGCGCGTCGAGCGTGATCGACACGATCGGGCGGCTGGACTGGCTGTCGAAGCCCGGCGCCGAATCGACGATGTTGTCGCCGGAATAAACGAGGCGGTTCTTGAGCAGGATCGGCCGGCCATCGCGCATCTTGTAGATCTTGGAGCCCGGCGGTACCTGGCCGGCGAACGCGGCGGTAACGTCGTGCTCTTCGTCCACCAGCATGATTTCGAGCGTCGCGGTACGGCCGATGATGCTCTTGGCCTTGGCGGTATCCTGCACGCCCGGGAGCTGCACCACGATGCGGTCCTCGCCCTGCTGCTGGATCACGGGCTCGGCCACGCCGAGCTCATTCACGCGGTTGTTGAGCGAGGTGATGTTCTGTTCGAGCGCGAAGCGCTTTTTCTCCTTGAGCGCGGTGTCACTCAGGCGCGCGACGACGAGCAAATCGCCACCGCGCGCGGATTCCTCGTATACCAGGTCGCGCAGTTCCTTGCGCAGCGCCGCTAGCGCCTGCTCGCGCTCGGCCGCGTCCTTGAAGCGCGTTTCGAGCACGCCGCTTTCCAGGCGGTTGACCGAGAGGTAGCGCACCTTCTTATCGCGCAGGATGCGGCGGATGTCGTCGGCGTAGGTCTCGCCGGCCTTCTTCAGCACCGCGCGCATGTCCACCTGCATGAGGAAATACACGCCGCCGCGCAGGTCGAGACCGAGATACATGGGCTTGGCGTTGAACAGCTGCAGCCAGCCCGGCGTGTCCGGCAGCAGATTGAGCGCCACGGTGTAACCCTCGCCGAGTTCTTTCTGTATCAGGTCGCGCGCGCGCAACTGCGTGTCGGTGTCGGCGAAGCGCAGGCGCGCGCTCTTGTCGTCGAGCTGCGTGCCCTGGTACGGGAGGTTCGCGCGCTGCAGCGATTGCTCGACGTGCGAAAGCAGCGACGCGTCCACCTTGGTGGTGCGCGTGGGAGAAATCTGGACCGCCGGGTACTCGCCGTAGAAGTTCGGCAAGGCGTAGATCACCCCCGTCAGCACGACGACGGCGATCAGCAGGTATTTCCAGAGCGGGTATCGGTTCACTATTTGTTCTTCACCACAGAGGACACGGAGGACACAGGGAAAGAATTAAAAAAATATTTTTCCTCTGTGTTCTCTGTGGTTATAAAAGATATTAAGCCGACTTCAGCGTGCCCTTGGGCAGGACCGTCTGGATGGCCTGGCGCTGCACCTTGATCTGCACGCCCTCGGCGATCTCGACCGTGGCGTACTGGTCGCTCAGCTCGATGACGCGCCCGAGCACGCCGCCCGCGGCCACGACCTCGTCGCCCTTGGCGAGCGCTGAAATCATGGCCTTGTGTTCCTTGGCGCGCTTGGCCTGCGGCCGGATGAGCAGGAAGTAAAATGCGACGAACATCACCACCAGCATCATGATCGAAACCAGCCCGCCGCCCTGCTGCGCGGCGGGGTCGGCGGCCTGGGCGTAGGCGTCGGCAATGAAAAGATTCATGGATATTTCCTCAACGGCTATTCAAGGGATTGACGAAATCGGACCAAAATTCAGTTCGCCGGTTCCGGTTCGTTGTCATTCTCGGCGTCCCGGGAGGTCCCGGCGCGGCGCATACGATAAAACTTCTCGGCGAAATCCTCCAGCCTTTTTTGCGCGATCGCGGCACGCAGTTCCTTCATGAGCGTCTGGTAATAGTAGAGGTTGTGCGCCGTGGCGAGCGTCGCCCCCAGCATCTCGTTCGCCTGGTGCAGGTGCCGCAGGTAGGCGCGGGAATAGTGCCGGCAGGTGTAGCAGCCGCAGGCCTCGTCCACCGGCCCGGTGTCCCGGGCGTAGCGGCTGTTCTTGATCTTGACGTGGCCGGTGCGGGTGTAGAGCCAACCGTTGCGCGCGTTGCGCGTCGGCAGCACGCAGTCGAACATGTCCATGCCGCGGCGCACGGCCTCGACCAGGTCCTCGGGCGTGCCCACGCCCATGAGGTAGCGCGGCCGGTCCGCCGGCATCTGCGGCGCGATGTGGTCGAGCACACGGTGCATCTCGTGCTTCCCCTCCCCCACCGACAGCCCGCCGAGGGCATAGCCGTCGAAGCCGATCTGCTTCAGGCCGGTGAGCGAGATATCGCGCAGCTGCTCGTACATGCCGCCCTGGACAATGCCGAACAGGGCGCCGGTCTCGACCTTCTGGACCTCGCTTACACAGCCCGCCGCCTCATTTAATAAGCGCTCGTGCGCCTGCTTCGAGCGTTCGGCCCAGCGCAGGGAAAGCTCCATCGAGGCGCGTGCCTCCGGCTCGGTCGCCGGGTACGGAGTACACTCGTCGAATACCATAATAATGTCCGCCCCGAGCGCGTGCTGCACCGCGATCGACTCCTCCGGCCCGAGGAACACGCGCGCGCCGTCCACCGGCGACTGGAACGTCACGCCCTTCTCGGTGATCTTGCGTAGCGCCCCCAGGCTCCATACCTGGAACCCGCCGGAGTCGGTCAGGATCGGCCCGTCCCAATGCATGAACTCGTGCAGCCCGCCGTGGGCGCGGACGGTTTCCGTGCCCGGGCGCAGCATGAGGTGGAAGGTGTTGCCGAGGACGATCTCGGCGCCGGTCTCGCGCACCTGCTCCGGCGTGAGCCCCTTGACCGTGCCGTAGGTGCCGACCGGCATGAACGCCGGCGTCTCGACCGTGCCGTGCGGCAACGTCAGGCGGCCGCGGCGCGCGGCGCCGTCGGTGGCGAGAAGGTCGAATTTCATGGGGAGCGGTCAATCACCTGCCAGTATCTTACCCGATTACCGGCCGCTGACCGTCGGCGATGGCAATACGAACATCGCATCGCCGTAGCTGTAGAACCGGTACTTATCCGCGACCGCATGACGGTAGGCCGACAGAACCGCCTCGGTACCGCCGAAGGCGCACACCAGCATGAGCAGCGTGGAGCCCGGCAGGTGGAAGTTGGTCAGCAGCGCGTCCACCACCCGGAAGCGGTAACCCGGATATATAAAGATATCGGTCTCGCCCTCCCAGGGTGTGAGCGGCCAGCCGCGGGCCGCGACAGCCTCGAGCGCCCGCACCGCGGTCGTGCCGACCGCCACTACCCGTCGGCCGGCCGCCTTGGCCGCGTTCACCTGGGCGCACAGTGTCGCGTCGAGCGTGAGGCGCTCGGCGTGCATGCGGTGTTCCTCGATATTTTCACTGCGCACCGGCTGGAACGTCCCGGCGCCGACGTGCAGCGTGAGCCAGCCGAACTCGACGCCCATCGCCTTGAGCCGCTCCAACATGGCGTCGTCGAAGTGCAGGCCCGCGGTCGGCGCGGCCACGGCGCCCGGCTGGCGCGCGAACACGGTTTGATAATTCTCGCGGTCCGCGGGTTCATCGGTGCGCGCGATGTACGGCGGCAACGGCATGTGGCCGGCGCGCTCAAGCAGCTCGATTACGGACTGCGGCGATTCGAATTCCAGCTCGTAAAATTCGTCCTGCCGCCCGACGACGTGCGCGGTAACGCCGCCTTCGAGATCGAGCCGGCCCCCGGGCTTCGGCGGCTTGCTCGCGCGCACCTGCGCCAGCGCCCGATGCGCGTCCAACACGCGCTCGACCAGCACCTCGATGCGCCCACCGGTGTCCTTGGCGCCGAACAGCCGCGCCGGGATCACGCGCGTGTCGTTGAACACCAGCAGGTCGGAGGGTTTTAACAGCGACGCCAAGTCGGTGAAACGAAGATCGCGGCATTCACCGCGCGCACCATCGAGAAGCAGCATGCGGCAGGCGGTGCGCGGGTCGGCCGGATAACGCGCAATCCGCTCCGCCGGCAGGTCGTAATGAAAATCGGACGTGTGCATGGCTCTCGGCTCGGCGGCGGGTTGCCGGCCGAGCGGGCGCTCATACTATACTATTTGCAAAGCGCGCGACCGGCGACGCCAACAAAACCCCATGGCCCCGACCCGCTACTCGCTCGAAGTCCAGCCCGTCATCCCGGAGAAACTCAAACGGCTGACGGAGCTGGCCAACGACCTGCTCTACAGCTGGGACCGCGAGGTGCGTGGCCTGTTCTTCCGCCTCGACCGCCAGTTGTGGGAAGGCTGCGGCCACAATCCCAAGGTGTTCCTGCGACGCGTGGCACAGGCGAAGCTCGAGCAGGCGGTGGACGACCGCATCTTCATGGAGGACTACAACCGCGTCCTCTCGGTCTACGACACCTACCACCAGGAGCGCATGCGCTCGGACATCGCCGCGCTGGTGGACCCGAAGCAGGACCTGATCGCCTATTTCTGCGCCGAGTTCGGCTTCCACGAAAGCGTTCAGCTCTACTCCGGCGGCCTCGGCATTCTCGCCGGCGACCACTGCAAGGCCGCGAGCGATTTGGGATTGCCGTTCGTGGCCGTGGGCATGCTCTACCGCCAGGGCTACTTCACCCAGACCATCGACAGCCACGGCAACCAGATCGCGCACTACGCGCCGACGAGTTTCGCCGATCTGCCCGTTCTGCCTGCGCTCGACGCGCAGGGACGCGAGATCCACGTGCAGGTCGAGCTGCCACAACGCACGGTGATGCTCAAGGTGTGGAAGGCCAAGGCCGGGCACATCACACTGTACCTGCTCGATTCCGACCTGCCGGAAAACTCGGAGTCCGACCGGCGCATCACCTACCAGCTCTATGGCGGCGACGTGAGCACGCGCATCCAGCAGGAGCTCGTACTCGGTATCGGCGGCGTACGCGCGTTGCGCGCCATCGGGCTCGCGCCCACGGTGTGGCACCTGAACGAAGGCCACCCGGCGTTCGTGATCCTCGAGCGCGCCCGCGAGTACGTCGCGCGCGGACTCGACTTCGAGGCCGCGCTCGAAACCGTCGCCGCCAACACCGTGTTCACCACGCACACGCCGGTGCCGGCGGGCCACGACATCTTCGACAACCAGCTCCTGAGCGGCTACCTCGCGCCCTACGTCAAGGACCTCAAGGTGGACCCGGCCACGTTCCTGTCGCTCGGCGCCAGCCCCGCCAGCCAGGGCGGGTTCGACATGACGTCGTTCGCCATGCGCGGCTCGCGCTTCCGCAACGGCGTCTCGCGCATCCACGGCGGCATCGCCTCGCGCATGAGCGCCTACATCTGGCCGCAGGTGCCGCCGGAGGAAAATCCGGTCGGCCACATCACCAACGGTGTGCACGTGCCGACCTTTCTCGCGCGCGAGTGGGTGAACCTGTTCGACATGCGCTTCGGCGGCGGCTGGCGCAACGAGCTGTTGAACGAGGAATACTGGAAGCAGATCGACACCATTCCCGACCACAGCTACTGGAGCCTGCACCAGTCGCTCAAGAGCGAGATGCTTTCGGACGTGCGCCGCCGGCTGCTGCTGCAGCACCGGCGCAACAGCGTGAGCGAGGCGCTGATCGAGCGCTATCTCCGGCACCTGAACCCGCACGCCACCGACACGCTCGTCATCGGCTTCGCGCGGCGCTTCGCCACCTACAAGCGCGCGACGCTGCTGTTCTCCGATCCCGACCGGCTGGCGCGCCTGCTCAACGACCCGAAGCGCCCGTGCATCCTGGTCTTCGCCGGCAAGGCGCACCCGCACGACATTCCGGCGCAACATTTCATCCAGGTCATCAACGATTTCGCGCACCGCGCGCCGTTCGAGGGCCGCGTGCTGCTGGTCGAGGGCTACGACATGGCGTTCGGACGCAAGCTCGTCACCAGCGTGGACGTGTGGCTCAACACGCCGGAGTATCCGCTCGAAGCGAGCGGCACCTCGGGCGAGAAGGCCGGCATCAACGGTGTCATCAACCTGAGCGTGCTCGATGGCTGGTGGGGCGAGGGCTACAACGGCGAGAACGGCTGGGCGATCACGCCGCACGGCCCGCACCTCGACCGCGCCTGGCGCGACCGCCAGGAGGCGGACGAGCTGCTCGACCTGCTGGAG
>SCRL01000084.1 GCA_004298065.1 Gammaproteobacteria bacterium
TCGACGCCGCGGGGGTGAAACGGAGGGCGCTGTCGGTGGCCGACGGCGCGGTGCTGACTTGCGACATGGAGGGCTCCCTATATATCAGTGCGGCCGCCAGGGGCGGCCGGGTTACGAATGTGTAAAGTTTAGCATCTGGACGCGGGCTGTTCTATTCCGGCACCAGCCAGCTTACCCCTGTGCGCCCCACGTGTTCCCCGTCCTGGAGCACCCGGAGCAATCGCGGCAACAAATCACGCAGGTTTTCGTCGAGTTTCCACGGCGGGTTGACCACGATCATGCCGCTGCCGTTCAGGCGAAACGCGGTGTCCTCGGGATACAGCATCAGTTCGGCGCACAAGACCTTGCGGATACCGCTCGCTTCCAGCGCCCGATACATACGCGCGACCGGCGCCCGCTCCTTCACCGGGTACCAGAGGGCGAAGATGCCCGTGGCCCAACGCGCGTGGGCCAGCTTGAGCGCCTCGAACGCCTGGGCGAACTCGCCGCCGGCCTCGTACGGCGGATCGATCAGCACCAGCCCGCGACGCTCGCGCGGCGGCAGCTGCGCCTTGAGGCCAGCGTAACCGTCTTGGCAGAAAATCTGGACCTGGGACTCGCGTGCGAACTCGTCGCGCAGCCGCGCGCACTCCTCGGGCACGAGCTCGAACAACGCCATGCGATCCTGCGCGCGCAGCAGCGTGCGCGCGAGTTGCGGCGAGCCGGGATACAACCGCAGGCTGCCTCCGCGGTTGAGCGCCTGCACGGCGGAAAAATAATCGGCCAGCTCGGGAAAATTTTCGCGGCGCGGCCACAGCCGGCCGATGCCGGCGCGCGCCTCGCCGGTCTTGCGCGCGGCCTCGCTCTCCAAATCGTAGCGTCCGCTGCCGGCGTGGGTTTCGAGATAGACGAACGGCTTGTCCTTGGCATGCAGCGACTTGAGCAGCAGTGTGAGAACGGCGTGCTTGAAGACGTCGGCGAAATTGCCGGCGTGGAAGATATGGCGGTAGTTCACAAGGTACCGCTAACGTTCCGGTTTACGTGTCGATACAGCTGACTGCATTGAACCGGTGATTAGACTAGACATTGTTTAACGAGGATAGGCCCCAATGATTTCTCATTGGCTCTTGTTTTCTCGTTTTTCGGCTTCCGAGCGCTTTGCTTTTCCTTTCAGTTCTTCCCATCGCTGTTGACCGGGAAACGCCCAAGGAAAGGCTGCATAGGCTAGCAACATCAAACCCGCATAAAGCAAAAACTCCCAGAGGCGGTCTATCTTGAAACCAAAAGCAAGTATGAGGGCAAGAAGAACGAAGATGCTTCCAACGATGGTGGCGAGTGCGCGCATAATTTCTCCGCCGCCCAGCTATTAGCTAACGGCTGCTGAGCCAGCCGGCGGCGCGTTCCGCGAAATAGGTGAGGATCGCATCCGCCCCGGCGCGCTTGATGCAGGTGAGCGATTCCATAATACACGCACGCTCGTCGAGCCAGCCGTTGGCGCCGGCGGCCATGAGCATTGCGTATTCGCCGCTCACCTGGTACACGAAGGTCGGTACGCCGAAGCGGTCTTTCACCCGGCGCACGATGTCGAGGTACGGCAGGCCGGGTTTGACCATCACCATGTCCGCGCCCTCGTCGAGGTCGAGCGCGACCTCGCGCAACGCCTCGTCGGAATTGGCCACGTCCATCTGGTAGGTATGTTTATCGCCTTTGCCGAGATTGGCCGCCGAACCCACGGCGTCACGGAACGGGCCGTAGAAACTTGACGCGTACTTGGCCGAATAGGCGAGGATGCGGGTGTGGATATGGCCGTCGTCTTCGAGCGCGTCGCGGATGGCGCCGATGCGCCCGTCCATCATGTCCGAGGGTGCGACGATGTCGGCGCCGGCCTCGGCGTGGCTGAGCGCCTGCTTCACCAGCGCCGCGACGGTCTCGTCGTTGAGCACGTAGCCGGTGGCGTCGATCAGGCCGTCCTGGCCGTGCGAGGTGTAGGGATCGAGCGCGACGTCGGTGATGACGCCGAGTTCGGGAAAGTTTTTCTTGAGTTCTTTCACCGCGCGCGGCACCAGCCCCTTCGGGTTCCATGCCTCCTTCGCGGTAAGCGACTTCTTGTCCTGCGGGATCACCGGGAACAGCGCGATCGCCGGCACGCCGAGCTTCACCAGACGCTCGGCCTGCTTGAGCAGCAGGTCGACCGATATACGCTCGATGCCCGGCATGGAGGCGACCGGCTCGACGCGCTTCGTGCCTTCGAGCACGAACACCGGCTGGATCAGGTCGTTCGCCGTGAGCACGGTTTCGCGCATCAGACGGCGCGAGAACTCGTCGCGGCGCATGCGCCGCAACCGTGTGCGGGGATACTTGCCGGTGGTCATGTCGGGTGGCTATCCGGGCTGGTGGCTGACCTGAATGCTAGCAAAGACAAAGGGCCCGTGACGGGCCCTTTGCATGTGCTGCGGGTTACTTCGCCTTCTTGGCCTTCGGTTTGGCCTTGGGCTTGGCCTTGACCGCCTTCTTCGCCGGTTTGGCCGGCTTTTTCGCGGCCTTCACCGGCTTCGCCGGTTTCTTGGCCGGTGTTGCCAGCTTGGTCTTTGGCTTGGACGCCGCCGCGGCCTTGGCCTTGGCGGCCTTCGCCGCCGCCCGTGCGGCGGCGGCTTCCTTCGCCTTGGCCTTGGCGGCCGCGCGTTCGCGCGCCGCGGCAACGGCATCGATGCGCCCCATCACCGCCGCGAGCGGCCGGATCTGGGTCTCGATGATGTCGCACATGTTCTTGAAGATGACGGGCATCGGGCCCTCGCCCTTGACGGTGCGCAGCTTGCCCTGGGCCTTGTAGTAGGCCACGAGCGGCGACGTCTGCGACTCGTACACTTCCAGGCGCTTGCCGACCGTCGCTTCGTTGTCGTCGGAGCGGTGCGACAGCGAGGCACCGCACTTGTCGCACTTGTTCTGGACCTTGGGCGGCGAGAAGTAGATGTTGTAGATCGCGCCGCATTCGGCTTTCGAGCAGGTGCGCCGGCCGGTGATGCGCTTCATCAGCACGTCTTTGTCCACGTCCACCAGCAGCGCGAGCTGCAGCGGCTGGCCGAGACGCGCGAGCATGGCGTCGAGCGCCTGCGCCTGCGGGATGTTGCGCGGGAAGCCGTCGAGGATGAAACCGCTCTTGGCGTCGGGCTTGGCGAGGCGATTCTGGATCATGCCGAGCACCACGTCGTCGGTAACGAGGCTGCCCGCGTCCATCGCGGCCTTGGCGCGCTTGCCGAGCTCGCTGCCGGCAGCCACTTCCGCGCGCAGCAGGTCGCCGGTTGAAATCTGGGGAATCTTGTACTTCTCGATAAGCAGCTTGGCTTGGGTTCCCTTGCCGGAACCCGGCGCTCCCAAAAGCACGATACGCATGATTTTTCTCGCTTTGAATCGAAACGATTCGGTTCTAAGCCTTTGACGTGATTAGGATTCTTGCATTTCCCCATGCCGCAGGGACGGCTAAACTACAATCTCGCAAGCCCCGGCGTCAATGGCCGGCGATCTCATAAATGCCGCCTATTTACCGATTCAATCTTTACGGTGAAGCGGCTGGGGGACTTGGGTTAATCTAGCCGGCCCTAGCTGGCCCGCTGCTGTGGTCGCATCCGATGTTGCAAAAACCGATACCCGATTTCACCGAGACCGAGCTTTGGGTCGTCCGCACGACGCTCAAGGAGCGTTACGGCAAGGACATCCCGATCGAGCTCGCCGAGGCCGAGGTCATGCTCGGCGGCGAGATCGGGCTCGCGTGGTGCCCGACGCTGTGGTGGTTCGCCAAGGGCGCGAGCTTCGCCATCATCAAGCTCGGCGAGAAAAGCTACCGCCCGATCTTCTCCTACCACCCGGAGACGCAGATCGGCACCGGCACCGATGTCTACGACGAGATCGGCGACGCGATCGTGGACGTGCTGCAGGTCGAAGCCGACCACATGCGCAAGCAAAAGCAGAAACTCAAAGAACTTCAGGCGAAGGCCGGCAACAAGCCTTCGTCACCGGACGATTCCGACGATTCCTTAACGCCACTTTTCTGGGGAGACTAAAAACCTATGGCAAAGAGCAAACCCAAAAACGCCTTCTACGCTCAGTCCGGCGGCGTCACCGCCGTCATCAACGCCTCGGCGGCGGGCGTGCTGGAGACCGCGCGCAAGTACCCGAAGAAAATCGGCAAGGTCTACGCCGGGCGCAACGGCATCATCGGCGCGCTCACCGAGGACCTGATCGATACCTCCAAGGAATCGGCGGCGGCGATCAAGGCGCTGCGTCACACGCCCTCGGGCGCGTTTGGCTCGTGCCGCTACAAACTCAAGAGCCTGGAGCAGAACCGCCGCGAGTACGAGCGCCTGATCGAGGTGTTCAAGGCGCATGACATCGGCTACTTCTTCTATAACGGCGGCGGTGACTCGGCCGATACCTGCCTCAAGGTTTCGCAGCTCGGCGAATCCATGGGCTATCCGATCCAGGCGATCCACGTGCCCAAGACCGTGGACAACGACCTGCCGATCACCGACAACTGCCCGGGCTTCGGCTCGGTGGCGAAGTACATCGCGGTATCCACGCGCGAGGCCTCGTTCGACGTGGCTTCCATGGCCAAGACCTCGACCAAGGTATTTATTCTGGAAGTCATGGGCCGGCACGCCGGCTGGATCGCGGCCGCGGGCGGCCTCGCCTCGACCCCGGACACCGAAATTCCGATCGTCATCCTGTTCCCCGAAGTCACCTTCGACAAGACCAAGTTCCTGGCCAAGGTGGACGAAAACGTGAAGAAGTTCGGCTACTGCACCGTGGTGGTGTCGGAAGGCACGAAGAGCCCGGATGGCAAGTTCCTCGCCGACCAGGGCCTCAAGGACGCCTTCGGCCATGCGCAGCTCGGCGGCGTCGCGCCGGTGGTCGCTTCCATTATTAAGGAAGGCCTCGGCCTCAAGTACCACTGGGGCGTAGCGGACTATCTGCAGCGCGCCGCGCGCCACATCGCCTCGAAGAGCGACGTGGACCAGGCCTACGCCATGGGCAAGGCCGCGGTCGAGCTCGCGCTCAAGGGCAAGAACTCGATGATGCCCACGGTCGTGCGCAAGTCGAGCAAGCCGTACAAGTGGACCGTCGGCGCGGCCGAGCTGTCTAAGGTCGCGAACGTCGAGAAGATGATGCCGAAGGATTTCATCACGGACGACGGTTTCGGGATCACGGCGAAGTGCCGCACCTATCTCGAACCGCTCATCCAGGGCGAAGACTATCCGCCGTACAAGAACGGCATGCCGCAGTATGTGCGGCTCAAGAATGTCCCGGTGAAGAAGAAGCTCCAGGGCGAGTTCAAGCCCTAAGCTGCTGTTTCCATGGATATCCCCGCGGGCGCAAAGAAAGCTAATCGGGAAATAAAAAAATCCCCTTTGCCACGTTGCACCATTGCGGGGAGGATGCCGAGGCCGCGTGAATGACCCTAGATAAAGCGCGCGAACTGCTCAAGGTGCAGGCCGGTTTTGGCGGGTTCTACAACCGGAACTCGGCGAAGCTGATCCTGGCCGAAGTCAGCCCGCGAACACGGGCAGGCGGCTGTGGACCAGCTCATCCGTGAGCTGTCGCTCGACAAATTGTTCGGCTTCGAGCCCGGCAGCCGGTTCGAGGGCGGATTGGTCGTCAAAACTGCGGCACAGGGATGTGCCGGTAGCAGTGCCGAGGGACACCAAAAAGACAAGCCAGAGGCGTAGCAAATGGACTTGATTGGGGCCGCTGGGGACGACTCCAGGGACGGAGGAGGTAGGGCAACGCCGGGAGCAGTTGCCGAGGACCGTTTTTGTTTTTTCTGAATGCTGTTGCAGCAACGTTGCCGGGCCGGCGTCCCGCCGGCCCGGGCCCATAACCGGGAGGAACACATCGCATGTCCGCTAGCCTGATCTTCGCACTCGTCTGTGCCGCCGCCGCTATCGTCTATGGCGCGGTATCCATCGGCTGGATTCTGGCCAAACCCGCCGGCACCGACCGTATGCGCGAAATCGCCGCCGCCATTCAGGAAGGCGCCTCGGCCTATCTCAACCGCCAGTACCGCACCATCGGCCTCGTCGGCATCGTGCTGTTCGTCCTCATCTGGGTATTCCTCGGCAAGCTCACTGCCATCGGCTTCGCCGTCGGTGCGGTGCTCTCCGCCATGGCCGGCTACATCGGCATGAACATCTCGGTGCGCGCCAACGTGCGCACCGCCGAGGCCGCGCGCGGCGGGCTCAACGCCGCGTTGCAGGTCGCGTTCCGCGGCGGCGCCATCACCGGCCTGCTGGTCGTGGGTCTTGGTCTGCTAGGTGTCGCCGGCTACTACGCGGTGCTCGCCTCGATGACACCCGCGGGCCAGGCGGTGAGCCTGACTCCACTCGTGGGCCTCGGCTTCGGCGGCTCGCTGATCTCCATCTTCGCCCGTCTCGGCGGCGGCATCTTCACCAAGGGCGCCGACGTCGGCGCCGACCTCGTGGGCAAGGTCGAGGCCGGCATTCCCGAGGACGACCCGCGCAACCCGGCGGTGATCGCCGACAACGTCGGCGACAACGTCGGCGACTGCGCCGGCATGGCCGCGGACCTGTTCGAGACCTACGCCGTCACGATCATCGCCACCATGCTGCTCGGCGGGCTGCTGATGTCAGCGGCCGGCCCGAACGCGGTGATGTACCCGCTCGTGCTCGGCGGTGTGTCCATCATCGCCTCGGTGATCGGCACCTTCTTCGTCAAGGCGCGCGAGGGCGGCAAGATCATGAACGCGTTGTACCGCGGCCTGATCGTCTCCGGCGTGCTGGCGGCGATTGCGTTCTACTTCGTCACCACCGGCATGCTCGGCGACAATGTGGCGGTGGACGGCAAAACGCTTCCATCCATGAACCTCTACTACGCCGCGCTCATCGGCCTGGTGCTCACCGCGGCCCTGGTGGTCATCACCGAGTACTACACCGCGACCGAGTACAGCCCGGTGCGCCACATCGCCGACGCCTCGACCACCGGCCACGGTACCAACGTCATCGCCGGCCTCGGTGTGTCGATGCGTGCCACGGCGCTGCCAGTAGTGGCGGTGTGCGCCGCAATCTGGGCGTCGTATATGCTCGCCGGCCTGTACGGCATCGCTATCGCCGCGACCGCCATGCTGTCCATGACCGGCATGGTCGTGGCGCTCGACGCCTACGGCCCGATCACCGACAACGCCGGCGGCATCGCCGAGATGGCGAATCTGCCGAAGGAAGTGCGCAACATCACCGACCCGCTGGACGCGGTCGGCAACACCACCAAGGCCGTGACCAAGGGCTACGCCATCGGCTCCGCGGGTCTCGCGGCGCTGGTGCTGTTCGCCGACTACACGCATGAACTGAAACACGCGGGCAAGCTGGTAGAGTTCTCGCTCTCCGACCCGGCGGTCATTATCGGCCTGTTCATCGGCGGCATGGTGCCGTACCTGTTCGGCGCCATGGGCATGGAGGCGGTCGGTCGCGCCGCCGGCTCGGTCGTGGTCGAGGTCCGGCGCCAGTTCAAGGAAATCGCCGGCATCATGGAAGGCAAGGCCAAACCCGACTACTCGAAGGCGGTGGACATGCTCACCAAGGCGGCGATCAAGGAAATGATCGTGCCGTCACTGCTCCCGGTGCTGGTCCCGATCGTCGTGGTGTTCCTGCTCAACTGGCTGATGGGTCCGGGCGCGGGCGTGAAGGCGCTCGGCGGCGTGCTCATGGGCTCGATCGTCACCGGCATCTTCGTCGCGATCTCGATGACCACCGGCGGCGGCGCCTGGGACAACGCCAAGAAGTACATCGAGGAAGGCCATCACGGCGGCAAGGGCTCGGACGCGCACAAGGCGGCCGTGACCGGCGACACCGTGGGCGACCCCTACAAGGACACCGCGGGCCCGGCAATCAACCCGCTCATCAAGATCATCAACATCGTGGCGCTCTTGATCGTGCCGTTGCTGTAAGGCGACGGAATAACAACAAGAAGAACGGGGCCGGCGCAAGCCGGCCCTGCTTTTTTTGCCTCTGCTTTATTCTGATCTACGTTCGACAACCTTTACGCCCCCACTCTTTCACGACATGATGTTGTCATGTCGAAACACCAAGGGTGGTCACAAGACGAATTACTCGTCGCCTTCCGGCTTTATTGCCGTACTCCTTTTGGAAAGTTACACCAGCACAACCCGGAGATCATCGAACTAGCGCGACTTCTCGGCAGGACGCCGTCGGCTGTCGCGATGAAGGCATGCAATTTCGCAAGTCTCGACCCGATCCAGGTAAGCCGGAATATCTCCGCCCTCGGAAATGTAAGCCGTGCTGATCGAGAATTGTGGGAATCGTTTAGCAAAGACGCCGAATCGGTTGTGAGTGCCGCGGAAGCAGCGTATGCACGCATGAGCAGCTCCGAACCCGCCGTTTTCATACCAGAAATGGAACAACCTGAAGGACCGACTGAAGTTGAACGCCAAGTTCGTGTCAGGCGTATCCAGGGTTTCTTTCGTGCGGCGGTACTGACCAGTTACAACTATCGGTGTGCCCTATCAGACATAGCGCTTCCTGAACTCCTCACGGCAAGCCATATCATCCCGTGGAGTGCAAATCAGGAACGGCGTGCCGATCCGCGCAACGGCATCGCCCTCAATGCGCTATATGACCGCGCTTTCGATCGCGGATTGATTACATTCGATACTTCGTGGCGCCTCGTCGTATCTTCTCACCTCAAAACGGACAATCCGCCCATTATTCAGCGGCAGGCATTGCTTGATATGGAAGGACACGCGCTTCGGATGCCTGAGCGTTTCGCGCCAGACCCCGAAGCGATGGCCTATCACCGGGAACATCTGTTTCAGACCTGAACCGCCTCGATGCGCGGTTAGATATTCTTCGAGCACTTCTTTTCCACAGTTAGCGCCTTTAGCAATCCCTTACCCTTGTACTTTCCGCACTGGCCGCGAATGTACTCGCGGGTAACGGGGGTCAGAATAATCTTGTGCGTTTTTTCATTCACGTCCATATGAACGCGAACTCCTTCCTTCAGCCCTAATTTTCGCCGGACTTCAGACGGAACAACCATTCGCCCTCTGGTGGTTATGTTGGCATACATGGCTTTACTCCTGCCTCATATCGGCATATCGAACGTCTACGCGTCATAAACAGCTCAACTGTCCTTAATGATTTTGAATGGGCACATTTACAATTTAGCAGGGTAAAAGCGCGCATTTGAAGTTATCATTTTGGCCCTGTTAATCCTGTCTATTCCATCTTCAATGAAAATCTGCATCGTCTCCGATTCGCACGACCACCGCGACCGGCTCGCGGCCGCCGTGGTTGATGCAAAGGGTCTCGGCGCCGAAGCGGTAATCCATTGCGGCGACCTGGTTGCGCCGTCGACGCTGCACGCCATCATCCCGCTCGGCTTGCCGGTGCATCTCGTGCATGGCAACAACCAGGGCGACCTGTATCACCTGTCGAAACTGGCGCACAAGCCGGAGAACCGCGTGCACTATTACGGCCAGGACGGCGCATTCACGCTCGCGGGCAAACGGATCTTCATCGTCCACTACCCGCACTACGCCAAGGCCATGGCGCTCACCGGTGACTATGACCTCGTGTGCAACGGCCACGAGCACAAGGCCGTGGTCGAGCGCATCCAGAACATCAAGGGAACGGAAACGCTGCGCGTGGACCCGGGCACGGTCGGCGGCGTGAGCCGCCCCGCCACTTATGTGCTCGGCGATCTGGAAAAAATGGAGTTTGAAATCCGGTCAGTACCGGAGCCCGCGGACGAGCGCACGACGCGCTCGCGGGCCACGGCCGGCTAACCTGTCTTAACGGCGCGCGGCGCTTCGCCCGCGTTTTCCGGCGCTAGCGGGTACAGCCCGAGCTTCTCGAATAGCGCCTGGTCGGTGTTCGCCCCGGGATTGGGTGTCGTCAACAACTTCTCGCCGTAAAAAATCGAATTCGCCCCGGCCAGGAAACACAACGCCTGGAGATAGTCCGGCATCGATTGGCGCCCGGCGGACAGGCGCACGAACGAGCCCGGCAGCACGATGCGCGCGACCGCGACGGTGCGCACGAACTCGATGGGGTCGAGCGCCGGTGCGTCCGAGAGCGGCGTGCCGGGGATGTGCACCAGCAGGTTGATCGGCACGCTCTCGGGCGGCGGGTCGAGCGCCGCCAGCTCGGCCAGGAACGCGGCGCGATCGCGGCGCGACTCGCCCATGCCCATGATGCCGCCGCAGCAGACCTTCATGCCCGCCTCGCGCACCTTGCCCAGCGTCGCCAGACGATCCTCGTACGAATGCGTGTGTACGACATGGTCGTAGTGCGCGCGCGAGGTGTCGAGATTGTGGTTGTAGTAGTCGAGGCCGGCGGCGGCGAGTTCCTGCGCCTGGCCGTCCTTGAGCTGACCGAGCGTGGCGCAGGTCTCCATGCCGAGCGCCTTCACCGCGCGGATCATGTCCGCCACCCGCTTGACGTCCTTCTCCTTCGGCCCGCGCCAGGCCGCGCCCATGCAGAAGCGCGTCGCGCCCTTGGCCTTGGCGGCCTTCGCGGAGGCGACGACCTCGTCGAGTTCCATCAGCGGCTGGGCGTCGAGGCCGGTATGGAAGCGCGCCGACTGCGAGCAATAGCCGCAGTCTTCGGAGCAACCGCCGGTCTTGATCGAGAGCAGCGTCGAGAGCTGCACGCCGTTGGGGTCGAAATGATTTCGGTGCGTCGTCTGGGCGCGGTACATCAGGTCGTTGAACGGCAGCGCGAACAGCGCCTCGACGGCGGCGACATCCCGGAACATGGAGAAACCTCGGAAGAAACCGCGCACACGCTAGGCGAAGCCGCAGCAGTTGTCAACCGTGGACGGTGTTTACGGTTAACGGGCGGGCGCCGAGGACGGCAGCTAGTTGCGTTGGGCGTGGGAGCGGCTGTTGCCGTTGCCGCCGGCAATGGCATGCAGCCGGTCGTTGTCGCGCAGGTGCACATGCCGCCCCTGGACCTCGATCAACCCCTCTTCCTGGAAGCGCGAGAACAGCCGGCTCACGGTTTCAAGCGCGAGACCGAGGTAGTCGCCCAAATCCTGGCGCGACATGCTGAGTTTGAAGGCGGCGCCGTTCACACCCAGGCGCTCGTGGCGTCGTGAGAAACTGAGCAGGCACGAGGCCAGCCGCTCTTCGGCGTTCATGCGCCCGAGCATCATCAGCAGGCGCTCGTCCTCGACGATCTCGCGGCTCATGACACGGAACAGCTGGTGTTGCAACCCGGGCACCTGGTGCGCCAGCTCCTCGAGCGCGATGTAAGGAATCTCGCACACTTCCGAGGTCTCAAGCGCCTCGGCACTGCACGGATGCTGGTCGGTGTTGATGGCGTCGATGCCGAGCAACTCGCCCGCGAGGTGGAAACCGGTGACCTGCACGCGCCCGTCTTCCATCAGGCCGGTGGTCTTGAGCGTGCCGCTGCGCACGGCATAAAGCGACTTGAGCGGATCGCCGAGGCGGTAGAGCTGCTCGCCCTTGCGCAGCGTGCGCCGGCGACGGATGACCTTGTCGAGGGCAGTGAGATCGGGTTCACCGAGGCCGAGCGGCAGGCACAACTCCCGGAGGTTGCAGTCCTTGCACGCCGCCTTGATGCTGGCAATGTTGATGACCTTGGCATTTTCCTTCTTATTCATGCCGCCGTCTCTCGTTCCGGGGAAAGGGAATGAAATTTCATTTGAGCAGGAACAGGCAATGACGTCCATCAATCCCATCTAAAGTATAAGGCAATAAGGAAGGAGGCATGATTTTTATGGCCGACCATAACGCGGCGCGCCCCGGACACGACCTAAACCCATGAATCGGCACATATCCCCCCGCGATTACGAGGCCTGGTACGAAACGCCACGCGGCGCCTGGATGGGCGCCGTTGAGGCGGAGAAGCTCATTCGTCTCGGTGGGATCGGCGTCGCTACGCGCGTACTCGATGCCGGCTGTGGCACCGGTTGGTTCAGCCGCCGCTTCGCCGCTACCGGGGCGCGCGTTACGGGTGTCGATCGCGACCCGGTCATGCTGGCTTACGCGCACAGACTCGGCGGCGAGGTCGAATACCTGGAGACCGACATGCGCGCGCTGCCGCTGCCGGACAAAAGCGTCGACGTCGTTACCGCCGTCACTTCGCTTTGTTTCGTCGCCGATGAAGCCCGGGCGCTCGCGGAGATGACGCGCGTGGCACGACGCCATGTCGTGCTTGGGCTGCTGCATCGCCACTCGCTGCTTTACCTGCGTAAATGCGGACGCGGCGCCTACACCGGCGCCCGCTGGCACGCGCGTGTCGACGTCGAGCGGCTGGCCGCTCGCTTACCCGGCGTGCGCGACGTTGAGGTGGAAACCCTTTTGTTCTGGCCCGGCGAGCCGCGCCTGGGGCGCGCGCTCGAAGCGGTGCCGGGACTTCGTTACTTCGGCGGGTTTATGGCGGTAAAAATTACTTTATAAATTTCTACCACAGAGTACACAGAGAGCACAGAGAAGAGGAAAATAAAATACTTCGAACTTTTTTCTCTGTGTGCCCTGTGCCCTCTGTGGCTAAAGCTTTAGTTTTATTTAGATAACCTTCGAAAACCGCTGTGCCTGTTTCTGCCGCAGGTACTTGTCGAACACCATGCAGACGTTGCGGATGAGCAGCCGACCGGCGGGCAGGATGCGCAACACGCCGTCTTCGAGACTCAGCAGGCCGTCCTGCTCCATGCCCCGAAGCTCCGCGAGCTCGGTGGCAAAATACTCCGCGAACACGATGCCGTAGACGCGCTCCACGGCGCGCAGGCGCAGATCGAAGTGGCAAATGAGCTGGGTAATGATGGTGCGCCGCAGGCGATCGTCGGCATCGAGCGCGAGCCCGCGCCACACCGGCAGACGGCCGCCGTCCACGCGCGCGTAGTACTCTTCCAGCGTCTTGACGTTCTGGCTGTAGGAGTCGCCGACCATGCCGATAGCGGTCACGCCGAGGCCGATCAGGTCGGTGTTGGCGTGCGTCGAGTAACCCTGGAAGTTGCGATAGAGCGTGTGCTCACGCTGCGCCACGGCCAGCTCGTCGTCCGCGCGCGCGAAATGATCCATGCCGATGTACACATAACCGGCGGCGGTCAGGCGCTCGATGGTGTGCTGCAGGATGTCGAGCTTCACCTGCGGCGCGGGCAGGTCGGCTTCGTGGATGCGCCGCTGCGGCTTGAACATCTGCGGCAGGTGCGCGTAGTTGAACACCGACAGCCGGTCGGGACGCGCGCCGATGACCTTGTCGAGCGTGCGCGCGAAGCTTTCGACGGTCTGGAACGGCAGCCCGTAAATGAGGTCCATGTTGATCGAGCGGAACCCGAGCCGGCGCGCCTCGCCCAATACCCCGAAGGTTTCGGCTTCCGACTGGATGCGGTTGACCGCGCGCTGCACGCGCGGGTCGAAATCCTGCACGCCGAGCGACAGGCGGTTGAAACCGAGGCCGCGCAGCACGGCGAGCGTCTCCGGTTCCACCTCGCGCGGATCGATCTCGATCGAGTACTCGCCCCGGTCGTCGTCGCGCAGGGTGAAGTAGCGGCGGGTTTCGGCCATGAGCGCGCGCATCTCGTCGTGCGAGATGAAGGTCGGCGTGCCGCCGCCCCAGTGGAGCTGGTTCACGATGCGCGTGCGATCGAAGAGCGCGCCTTGCAGCGCGATCTCGCGGTGCAACCGCGCGAGGTACGGCGCCGCGCGCGCCCGGTTCTTGGTTACAATCTTGCTGCAGGCGCAGTAGAAACAAACCGTGTCGCAGAACGGGATGTGCACGTACAGCGACAGCGGCCGTTGCGAGGCGTTGCTCGCGCGCGCGAACTCGGCGTAGTCCGCCTCGCCGAAACCGGCGTGGAACTGCACAGCGGTGGGATAGGAGGTATACCGCGGACCGGATTTGTCGTACCGGCGCAGCAGCTCGGGATCGAATTGGATATAGGGTTCCACAACAACAGCCTGCGACCAAGAAAGTAACGCCTATTCTCCCGGAAAATTCCGCCAGGAAATTGATATTCGTCAAGGTTGAGTTGGCGCTTTCGCCGGATCGTTGCGCCATGCCGATTCTGCCCGCCCTGTTCCTGCTTTTTGCCTTCCTCGGGTTTGTCTCAACGGCCCATGCCGCGCACGACGGCGTGCATCTTTATACCCAATATTGCGCCGCGTGCCACGGCGCGAACGGCGCGGGCGGTGTCGGCGTGCCGCTGGCGCTGCCCGATTTCCTCGCGCAGGCGGACGACGATTACCTGCAGAAAACCATCCGTCACGGCCGGCCCGGGCGCGTGATGCCGGGGTTCGCGCAGCTCTCCGATGCCGACGTGGGCGCCATCGTCGGCTACCTGCGCGGCTTGGCGCCGGCCGGCGCAAAGGCCGTACGCGCCAAGACCAAACCGGGCAACGCCACGCGCGGCGCCAAGCTGTACGAAAGCCGCTGTGCCGCCTGCCACGGCGCGCACGGCGAGGGCAGCCACGGCACGGGCGTGACGTTCTCGCGCCCGCGCGATTTGCCGATTCTCGCGCCCGCGCTCAACAACCCCGGCTTCCTCAAGGCCGCGAGCGACGACTTCATCAAGACCGTGCTGGTGCACGGCCGGCGCGGGACGCCGATGCAGCCATTCCTGAAACAGGGTCTCAAGGACCACGACCTCGACGACATCGTCGCGCACGTGCGCGCCTTCGGCACGCAATCGCCGCCGGCGAGTGCCAAGGTGCTCGAAACCGAATCGGCGGTGATCGTGCGCGAATCGCCGCGCGGCGTGGAGGAAACGGTCGAAACGCTGAAGAACGCCTTCAGCGCCGCCAACATGCGCATCATCCGCGCCGTGCCCTACGACGAGGGCATCGTTGAGAAAGGCCAGGAAAGCAAAAAGCGCTGGATCGTCGATGCCTGCGATTTCAATTTTCTCAACAAGGCGCTCGCCGTGGACCCACGCGTCGGGCTGTTCCTGCCCTGCCGCGTCACGGTCGCCGAGCACGAGGGCAAGGTGCTGGTGCTGACCATCAACCCCAAGCGCCTGAGCGCCATCTTCAACAACTCGGAACTGAACGAGCTGTGCGAGCGGATGCAGAAGCTTTACACCGACATCATCGAAGAGGCGACGCTCTAATGATCAAGCGGCTGCTGGCGTTCCTGTTCCTGCTGCTCGCGATGCCGGTGCATGCCGACGAGCTGCTCATGGCGCGCGTCGAGAAACCGTTCCCCGAGGCCATGAATGCGTTGCAGCAGGCGATCCAGAACCAGGGTTACCAGGTCGCGCGCGTGCAGCGCGTGGACATCGGTTTGACGTCGAGCGGTTACAAGACCGCCGAATACCGCGTGGTGTTCTTCGGCAAACGCGAGGAGCTGCTATCGCTGCCGGACAAGCATCCCGAACTGCTGGCCTATCTGCCGCTCAAGTTCACGATCTTCTCCGAGGGCGAACACACGCTCGTGGTCACCAACAACCCGCACCTGCTCGGGGAGTTCTTCAAAGAGCCTGCACTTGCGCGCACCTTCCGGCAGTGGGAGAAAGACGTGCGCGCGATGCTTGATCAGCTCACGCAGGCGCCGTAGTTAAGGTCTCGTGCGCCCTCCGGGCGCGATTGAAAAGCTAATTGCAGGGTTGCTCCGCCCCCGCGCCCCCGGGTGACTTTCGTTTCGGCGAAAGTCACCAAAGCCATCTTGCCCCGAATGGCGCGACCTCCCCCTGCGCTGCGCGCCTTTGCCTTGCGGTCGTCCGACGGTGCATCCCTGCACCGGCGGCCGACGCGCGGGGTCCTTGCCCGCGCCCCTTCGGGCTTGCGGGCAAAGGCTTTCTCGCTTGG
>SCRL01000085.1 GCA_004298065.1 Gammaproteobacteria bacterium
GAGGTGTCGTCACCCGGGCTCGACCGGCCGCTGGTGACGCCGGCGCATTATCGGCGCTTCGTCGGCGAGACGGTGAAGCTGACGTTGTCGCAGCCGCTGGACGGACGGCGCAAGTTCAAGGGCCGGCTGATCGAGGCGACCGACGATCACGCAGTGATCGAGGCCGAAGGAGTCGGCGGGCGGCCCGAACAGTTCACGCTGGCCTACGCCGACATCGAGCGGGCCAGGTTGGTACCAAAGTTTTGAAGTAACTACGGTTTAACAGTGCAGGCGGGAGTTCGCTATGGGCAACGAAGTCTTGATGATCGTCGACGCGGTTTCGCGTGAGAAGGGCATCGACAAGGAAATCATCTTCCAGGCCGTCGAGGCGGCGCTGGCCACGGCCACGCGCAAGCGCCACAAGGGCGACATCGACGCGCGCGTGGCGATTCACCGCGACACCGGCGCGTACGACACCTTTCGCCGCTGGGAAATCATTCCCGACGAGACCGACCCGGTCGAGTTCCCCGACCGCCAGATCAAGCTCGCCGAGGCGCAGCAACAGCAGCCCGGCATCCAGGTCGGCGAGTTCATCGAGGCGCCGCTCGAACCGGTGGATTTCGGCCGCATCGCCGCCCAGGCCGCGAAGCAGGTCATCATGCAGAAGGTGCGTGAGGCCGAGCGCGATCAGATCGTCAATCAGTACAAGGACAAGCAGGGCCAGATGGTCTCGGGCGTGGTCAAGCGCCTGGAGCGCGGCGACGTGATCATCGACCTTGGCAGTAACGCCGAGGCGCTGCTGTCGAAGAGCGCCATGATCCCGCGCGAGGGCCTGCGCCCGGGCGACCGCATCCGCGCGCTGCTCGAGGAAGTGAAGTCGGTACCGCGCGGGCCGCAATTGTTTTTGTCGCGCGTGAGTCCGAAGCTGCTCATGGAACTGTTCAAGCTCGAGGTGCCGGAGGCCCACGAGGGGCTCATCACCATCCACGGCGCCGCCCGCGACTCGGGCCTGCGCGCCAAGATCGCCGTGAGCTCCGTGGACCCGCGCATCGATCCCATCGGCGCGTGCGTCGGCATGCGCGGCTCGCGCGTGCAGGCGGTCTCGAACGAGCTCGCTGGCGAGCGCGTGGATATCATCCAGTGGTCGGATCAGCCGGCGCAGTTCGTGATCAACTCGCTCGCCCCGGCCGAGGTCCAGTCCATCGTCGTGGACGAGGAAGTGCACGCCATGGACGTGATCGTCGACGAGAAGCAACTCGCCCAGGCCATCGGCCGCGGCGGCCAGAATGTGCGCCTCGCCTCCGAGCTTACCGGCTGGACGCTCAATGTCATGACCGAGGAGGCGGCGCAGGAAAAGGGCGCCTCCGAAGCCGAGAACGCCAAGAAGGTCTTCATGGACAGTCTCGCCGTGGACGAGGACGTGGCCACGGTGCTGGTGCAGGAAGGTTTCACCACGCTCGACGAAATCGCTTACGTACCGAAGCAGGAGCTGCTTGCGATCGAGGTGTTCGACGAGACGTTGGTCGACGAGTTGCGCAACCGTGCGCGCGACCTGCTGCTGACGCGCGCCATTGCCCAGGAAGAGAAGCTTGCCGCGGCGCAACCGGAGAAGGATTTGCTCGAGATGGTCGGTATGGACGAGCACACCGCGCACCAGCTCGCGGCCGCCGGCATCAAGACGCGCGAGGAGCTGGCCGAACAGGCGGTGGACGACCTGCTCGCCATCGAAGGCATGACCGAAGAGCGCGCCAAGGAACTCATCATGACCGCGCGCGAGATCTGGTTCGGCGCGGAACAGCAGGGATAAGCCACAACCAGGATGAGCCAGATTACCGTCAAAAGTTTCGCCGACCAGATCGGGATTCCGCCCGAGACGCTGTTACGCCAGCTTGCCTCCGCCGGCGTCGCCGAGAAGCGCGTGGACGACGCGCTGAGCGACGACGAAAAGGAGCAGTTGTTCCGCTTCCTGCGCGCCAGCCACGGCACCGCCGAAGGCGCCGCCGCCCGCAGCCGCATCACGCTCAAACGCAAATCCACGACCCAGGTGACACAGTCCTCGCGCACCGGCGGCACGCGCACGGTGCAGGTCGAGGTGCGCAAGAAACGCACCTTCGTCAAGCGCGCCGAGGTCGAAGAAGCTGCGTCGGTGGCCGAGGTCGCCGTCGAGGAAACCGCAGCACCGGAGATCGAGGTCGCCCCTGCGGTTGTTCCGGTTGCCACGCCGACGCCAACGGTGGCGGAAGCAGCCCCGCCCCCGGTCGCCCCGGCCGCGGAAGCGAAGAAACCCGCACCCACACCGGTCAAGGAAGCACCCAAAGAGAAAGCGCACCGCAAGGACAGGCTCGAGAAAAGGGAGGCGCGCGGTGAACTGCACCTCGCCGACGGCAAAAAACCCAAGCGCAAGGCCGCGCGGCTGGCGCAGAAGCGCCACGTGGTCACCAGCACCACCGGCCAGCACGCCTTCGAGAAGCCCACCGCGCCGATCGTACGCGAGGTGGTGCTGCCCGAAACCGTTACTGTTGCCGAATTAGCGCAGAAGATGTCGGTCAAGGCGGCCGAGGTCATCAAGGCGCTCATGCAACTCGGCAGCATGGTGACCATCAACCAGGTGCTTGACCGCGATACCGCGACGATCGTGGTCACGGAGATGGGCCACACGGTGAAGGAGGCCAAGCCGGAGAGCCCGGAGGATCTGCTCGCCGCGTCAGCCGAAACCGGCGCCGAGCAACTGCCGCGCCCGCCGGTGGTCACGGTCATGGGTCACGTCGACCACGGCAAGACCTCGCTGCTCGACTACATCCGCAAGGCCAAGGTCGCCGCCGGCGAAGCCGGCGGTATCACCCAGCACATCGGTGCCTATCACGTCGAAACGCCCAAGGGTGTCGTCACGTTCCTCGACACGCCCGGTCACGAGGCGTTCACCGCCATGCGTGCCCGCGGCGCCAAGGCCACCGATCTCGTGATTCTGGTGGTCGCGGCCGACGACGGCGTGATGCCGCAGACGGTCGAGGCAGTGCACCACGCGCGCAACGCCAAGGTGCCGCTGGTGGTGGCGGTGAACAAGATCGACAAACCCGATGCGCAACCGGAGCGCGTGCGCCAGGAACTGCTCAAGCACGAGGTGGTGCCCGAAGAGTTCGGCGGCCAGGAACAGTTCATCAACGTCTCGGCCAAGACCGGCGAAGGCATCGACAAGCTGCTCGACGCCGTGCTGTTACAGGCCGAGGTGCTCGAGCTCAAGGCGCCGCACACCGGCCCGGCCACCGGTCTGGTCGTCGAGGCGCGCCTGGACAAGGGCCGCGGCCCGGTCGCTACCGTGCTGGTGCAGCGCGGCACGCTCAACAAGGGTGACATCATCCTGGTCGGGCGCGAATTCGGGCGCGTGCGCGCCATGAACGACGAGAACGGCCGGCCGATCAAGGACGCCGGCCCGTCGATTCCAGTTGAAATCCTCGGTCTCTCGGGCGTGCCGAACGCCGGTGACGAGGTCATGGTGGTCGAGAGCGAGCGTAAGGCGCGCGAGATCGCGCTCTACCGTCAGGGCAAGTTCAAGGACGTGCAGCTCGCGGCGCGTTCGCCGAAGCTCACCAACGTGTTCGACCAGATGCAGGAGCCCGGTGCCGAGGCCAAGACGCTCGCGCTCATCATCAAGGCCGACGTGCAGGGTTCGGTCGAGGCACTCACCGCGGCGCTCGAGAAGCTGTCCACCGACGAGGTCAAGGTCAGGGTGGTGCACGGTATGGTCGGCGGTATCACCGAGTCGGACGTGAATCTCGCGGTCGCCTCGAAGGCCGTCATTCTCGGTTTCAACGTGCGCGCCGACGCGGCGTCCAAGCGCCAGATCGAGCAGAACGGCGTGGACGTGCACTACTACAACGTCATTTACGACGCCGTGGACGAGATCAAGGCGGCCATGAGCGGCATGCTCAAGCCTACGATCAAGGAACAGATCCTCGGTCTGGCCGAGGTGCGCCAGGTGTTCCGTGCGCCCAAGATCGGCCTGATCGCTGGCTGCTATGTGGTCGAGGGCACGGTCAAGCGCAACAAGCCGATCCGCGTGCTGCGCGACAACGTCGTGATCTTCGAAGGCGAGCTCGAGTCGCTGCGTCGCTTCAAGGACGACGCCTCCGAGGTCAAGGCCGGCCTCGAGTGCGGCATCGGCGTGAAGAACTACAACGATGTGCAGGTCGGTGACCAGATCGAAGTATTCGAGAAGGTCGAGGTTGCCCGGACCATCTGAAAACAAATTTCACAGGATTAACAGGATTTTTCAGGATTCACAGGATTAAGTCGTAAAGCTTTTTGGTTTTAATCTTGTTAATCCTGCGTAATCCTGTAAATCCTGTGAATTGCAGTTTATGAAAGATTCCAACCGTCCGCGACGTGTCGCCGAGCTGCTCCATCATGAGCTGGCCCGACTGCTGCCGCGCGAACTCGACGAGCCGATCGTGCACCGTGTCACCCTGACCGGCGCCGAGGTGTCGCCGGACCTGACGCACGCGAAAATCTTTTTCTCCCTGCTCACCGGTTCCGCCGACGCCAAGGACGCGGCGCGGCTGCTCAACGAGGCGGCGGGGCATCTGCGCCATGTGCTGCGCGACCGGGTGCGGCTCAAGCGCGGCGTACCCACCCTCCGGTTCGTGTTCGACGAATCGCTCGAGCGCGGCGCGCGCCTGGACGCGCTCATCGAGCGCGCCGTGCGGAAGGACCGGGAGCATCCGGATGACGAGTAGGCGCCGCGCCTGCGCGCGCGTGGACGGCGTGCTGCTGCTCGACAAGGCCGCGGGCCTGACCTCCAACGCCGCATTGCAGACGGCCAAGCGCCTGCTCAACGCCTGCAAGGCCGGCCACACCGGCAGCCTCGATCCCATCGCCACGGGGTTGCTGCCGCTCACCTTCGGCGAGGCGACGAAGATGTCGCAGTTCCTGCTCGACGCCGACAAGCGCTACGCCGCGGTGTTCCGCCTCGGCCAGTCCACGACCACCTACGACAGCGAAGGCGAGGTGACGCAAACGCGACCGGTAGCCGTCGAACAAAGGGAAGTCGAGCGGCAGATGATGCGCTTCACCGGCGAGATAGAGCAGGTGCCGCCGATGTATTCCGCCATCAAGCAGGGCGGCAAGTCGCTCTATAAACTCGCGCGCGCCGGCGTCGAGGTCGAGCGCGCGCCGCGCCGCGTGACGGTAAGCGAGTTCCGCCTGGTGTCGCTGGACGGCGACCGGCTCGCGGTCGAGATCGCCTGCTCCAAGGGCACCTATATCCGCAGCCTGGCCCACGACTTGGGCGAGGCGCTTGGCTGCGGCGCGCACGTGGTGGAGCTCAGGCGCGTGGCCGTGGGGACGCTGCGGGTCGAGGATGCCGTCACCTTGGCCGCGATCGAGGCCCTGCCCACGCCCGAAGCGCGTGCCACGCTGCTCAAGCCGGTAGACACGATGCTCACCGGCCTGCCAGCGGTTGAGCTGACGTCGCTGGCCGCGCATTACCTGCGCCAGGGGCAGGCGGTGACCGTCCGGCACGGCCTCGCGTTGGGTTGGGTGCGGCTGTACGAGCCGGGGCGGGGTTTTCTGGGTTTGGGCGAAGTATTGGACGACGGCCGGGTGGCTCCGCGACGGTTGTTGGCAGTGGCCGCCGGCTAAGCAGGCATTTTTAATACGTTTTTTTGGTTGAGACAGTGTGGGCGGGCGGGTAGAATACGCGCCCTCTACAGGCGGACAAACAAGGCGATTTCACGAGGTCAAAGTAATGGCGTTCACGACAGAACAAAAGGCGAAGGTCATGCAGCAGTACGAGACTCACAAGGGCGACACCGGTTCGCCCGAGGTGCAGGTGGCGCTGCTGTCCGCCCACATCGACGATCTCTCCACCCATTTCCAGCAGCACCCGAAGGATCATCATTCCCGTATCGGCCTGCTGAAGATGGTCAACCAGCGGCGCAAGCTGCTCGACTACCTCAAGAACACAGACAGCGAGCGTTATCGCGCCCTCGTTGAACGTCTCGGCCTGCGTAAGTAAGGCCCTCGGGAGCGCATCATGTCGAAGATTACCCAGTCGTTTCAATACGGCAGTCATACTGTCACCCTCGAAACCGGTGAAATCGCGCGCCAGGCGAGCGGCGCCTGCGTCGCCAGCATGGGCGACACCGTCGTTCTCGCCACGGTCGTGGCGGAGAAAGAGGCCGAGTCCGGCAAGGACTTCTTCCCGCTGACGGTGGATTACCAGGAGAAGACCTACGCCGCGGGACGCATCCCCGGCGGTTTCTTCAAGCGTGAAGGCCGTCCGTCCGAGAAAGAAATTCTCACCTCGCGCCTCATCGATCGCCCCGTCCGCCCGCTGTTCCCCGAAGGGTTCACCAACGAAGTCCAGATCATCGTCACCGTGATGTCGATCGACCCGGACATCGATCCCGATGTGGTTTCGATGATCGGCGCCTCGGCGGCGCTGTCGCTCTCGGGCGCACCGTTCAACGGCCCGGTCGGCGCCGCGCGCGTCGGTTACGCCAACGGTCAGTACCTGCTGAACCCGGGCTACAAGGCACTCAAGGAGTCGCAGCTCGACCTCGTGGTCGCCGGCACCGAGAAGGCGGTGCTCATGGTCGAGTCCGAGGCCAAGGAATTGCCGGAAGACGTGATGCTCGGCGCCGTGATGTTCGGCCACGAGCAGATGCAGGCCGCGATCAAGGCCATCCGCGCGCTGTGCCAGCAGGCCGGCACCAAGCGCTGGGACTGGCAGCCCCCGGCCGAGGACACGACCCTCAAGCACGCGCTGACCACCGAGTTCGGTCCGCTCATCGCCGAGGCCTACCGTATTAAAGAGAAGGTCGCGCGCCAGAATCGCATGGGCGAGATCCGCGACGCCGCGGTCGGTAAGCACGCTGCCGAAGGCGCGCCCGAGGGCACGAAGGAGAAGGTGCTCAAGATCGTCGGCGACATCGAGTACCGCACCGTGCGCGACCGCATCCTGTCGGGCGAGCCGCGCATCGACGGCCGCGACACCCGCACCGTGCGCCCGATCACCGTGCGTACCGGCGTGCTGCCGCGCACCCACGGCTCGGCGCTGTTCACCCGCGGTGAGACCCAGGCGCTGGTCGTGACCACGCTCGGCACCAGCCGCGACGCGCAGATCATCGACGCGCTCGAGGGCGAGCGCAAAGAGCCGTTCATGCTGCACTACAACTTTCCGCCGTACTCGGTGGGCGAGATCGGCCGCGTCGGCAGCCCCAAGCGCCGCGAGATCGGCCACGGGCGTCTGGCCAAGCGCTCCATCATTGCGGTGCTGCCGGACATGGCGGAGTATCCGTACACGCTGCGCGTGGTCTCCGAGATCACCGAGTCGAACGGTTCGAGCTCCATGGCCTCCGTCTGCGGCGCGTCGCTGTCGCTCATGGACGCCGGCGTGCTGACCAAGGCCCCGGTCGCGGGTGTGGCGATGGGTTTGATTAAAGAGGAAAACCGCTTCGCGGTGCTGACCGACATCATCGGCGACGAGGATCACCTCGGCGACATGGATTTCAAGGTGGCTGGCACCAGCGGCGGCGTGACCGCGCTGCAGATGGATATCAAGATCGAGGGCATCAACCGCGAGATCATGGACGTGGCGCTGAAGCAGGCCAAAGAGGGCCGGCTGCACATCCTCGGCATCATGAACCAGGCCATTTCCGCGCCGCGTGCCGAGTTCTCGGAGTACGCGCCGCGTATCATCAGCTTCAAGATCAACCCGGAAAAGATCCGCGACGTCATCGGCAAGGGCGGCGCCACCATCCGCGCGCTCACCGAGGAAACCGGCTGCACCATCGACATCGAGGACGACGGTACGGTGAAAGTCGCCTCGGCCGACGGGGCCGCGGCCGCCGAGGCGAAACGCCGCATCGAGCAGATCACCGCCGAAGTCCAGGTCGGCATGATCTACGAGGGCAAGGTCGCCAAACTCATG
>SCRL01000086.1 GCA_004298065.1 Gammaproteobacteria bacterium
CGGCAAGAGCAAGGTACCGGCCCTCGAGGCCAGCCCGCAGAAGCGCGGCGTGTGCACGCGCGTGTACACCACCACGCCGAAGAAGCCGAACTCGGCGCTGCGCAAGGTCGCCAAGGTGCGCTTGACGAACGGCTACGAAGTCATCACCTATATAGGTGGTGAGGGCCACAACCTGCAGGAGCACTCGGTGGTGCTGATCCGCGGCGGCCGCGTGAAGGACCTGCCGGGCGTGCGCTACCACACGGTGCGCGGCACCCTGGACACGGCCGGCGTCGCCGACCGCAAGCAGGGCCGTTCGAAGTACGGCGCCAAGCGCCCGAAGTCGTCGTAAACCGGAAATCAACGACGTCGTGCCCAAGCGGCACGGCGGTGATTCTTTAACAAGACAGGTCGAGCAAGGTTATGCCGAGACGTAGAGAAGTCCCGAAACGCGCGGTAACGCCGGACCCGAAGTTCGGCAGCGAGACGGTGACGAAATTTATCAACGTGGTCATGTGCGACGGCAAGAAGGCCGCCGCCGAGAAGGTCATTTACGGCGCGCTGGATGTGATCGCGGGCCGCGGCAAGAAAGAGCCGCTCGAGCTGTTCAACCAGGCGATCGACAACGTGCGCCCGCTGGTCGAGGTGAAGAGCCGCCGCGTCGGCGGCGCCACCTACCAGGTGCCGGTCGAGGTGCGCTCGGCGCGCCAGACGGCGCTGGCAATGCGCTGGCTGACCGAGGCCGCGCGCGGTCGCGCCGGCAAGTCGATGGCCACGCGCATGGCTGACGAATTGATGGACGCCGCGGAGAAGCGCGGCAATGCGGTGAAGAAGCGCGAGGACGTGCATCGGATGGCGGAGGCCAACAAGGCCTTCTCGCATTACCGCTGGTAAGTTTTAGCAGTTTCGCTCTTTAAGAGGACTGAGTCGTGGCCCGTACTACACCTATCGAACGGTATCGCAATATCGGCATCATGGCGCACATCGATGCGGGTAAGACCACGACCACCGAACGCATCCTCTTTTACACCGGCGTCTCGCACAAGATCGGCGAAGTGCACGACGGTGCGGCCATCATGGACTGGATGGAACAGGAGCAGGAGCGCGGCATCACCATCACCTCGGCGGCCACGACCTGCTTCTGGAAGGGCATGGACAACCGCTTCGAGCAGCACCGCTTCAACATCATCGATACCCCCGGCCACGTCGACTTCACCATCGAAGTCGAGCGCAGCCTGCGCGTGCTCGACGGCGCGATCTTCGTGCTGTGCGCGGTCGGCGGCGTGCAGCCGCAGTCCGAGACCGTCTGGCGCCAGGCCAACAAATATAAAGTGCCGCGCATCGCGTTCGTCAACAAGATGGACCGCGCCGGCGCCAACTTCCTCAACGTCGTGTCCCAGCTCAAGGAGCGTCTCGGCGCCAACGCCGTGCCGCTGCAGCTCGCGATCGGCGCCGAGGACAACTTCAAGGGCGTGGTCGACCTCATCAAGATGAAGGCGATCTACTGGGACGAGTCCACCCAGGGCATGAAGTTCGAGGAGAAGGACATCCCGGCCGAGATGCTCGAGCAGTGCAAGAAGCACCGCGAGCACATGGTCGAGGCCGCGGCCGAGGCCAACGAAGCGCTCATGGAGAAGTACCTGGGCGGTGAGGCCCTGACCGAGGCCGAGATCAAGGCCGGCCTGCGCGAGCGCAATCTCCGTCTCGAGATCGTGCCGGTGCTGTGCGGCTCCGCCTTCAAGAACAAGGGCGTGCAGGCCGCGCTCGACACCGTCATCGAGCTGCTGCCGTCGCCGGTGGATCGCCCGGCGATCAAGGGCCACCTCGACGACGCCGCCGGCACCGAGGGCGAGCGTCACGCCTCCGACGACGAGCCGTTCTCCGCGCTCGCGTTCAAGATCGCGACCGACCCGTTCGTCGGCGCGCTGACCTATATTCGCGTGTACTCGGGCGTGCTGAGCTCGGGCGACACCGTGTACAACCCGGTGCGCGGCAAGAAGGAGCGCATCGGCCGCCTGCTGCAGATGCACGCCAACGAGCGCCAGGAAATCAAGGAAGTCCGCGCCGGCGACATCGCCGCGTGCGTGGGCCTCAAGGAAATCGTCACCGGCGAAACCCTGTGCGATCCGGACAAGGTCATCACGCTCGAGCGCATGGAGTTCCCGGAGCCGGTGATCTCGCAGGCGGTGGAGCCGAAGTCCAAGGTTGACCAGGAAAAAATGGGTCTCGCGCTCCAGCGCCTGGCCCAGGAAGACCCCTCGTTCCGCGTTTCGAGCGACGAGGAGTCGGGCCAGACCATCATCTCCGGCATGGGCGAGCTGCATCTCGAGATCATCGTCGACCGCATGAAGCGCGAGTTCGGCGTCGAGGCCAACGTCGGCAAGCCGCAGGTCGCGTACCGCGAGACCATCCGCAAGCCGGTCGACCAGGAATACCGCTTCGTCAAGCAGTCCGGCGGCCGCGGCCAGTACGGCCACGTGCAGATCAAGTTCGAGCCGCAGGAAGCCGGCAAGGGCTTCGAGTTCGTCGACGGCATCAAGGGCGGCGTGAT
>SCRL01000087.1 GCA_004298065.1 Gammaproteobacteria bacterium
CTGCACCAGGCGCGTGAGCGATTTTTCGATGTCCATGCCGATGACCGACTCGTAGCAGCCGGTCATGCCGACGTCGGTGAGGTAGCCGGTGCCCTTGGGCAGGATGCGCTCGTCGGCCGTCGGCACGTGTGTGTGCGTGCCAACCACGGCGCTCACGCGTCCGTCCAGGTACCAGCCCATGCCCATCTTCTCGCTCGTCACCTCGGCGTGCAGGTCCACCAGCACCATTTTTACGTCTTCGGGCTTGGCCGCGAGCACGCGGTCGGCAGTGGTGAACGGGCAGGCGAGGTGCGGGTGCATGAACACGCTGCCCATGACGTTCAGGATACCGACCTTGCCCTTGGCGGTCTCGGCGACGTACCAGCCGGTGCCGGGGGTGCCGTCCGGGTAGTTGTGCGGGCGCAGCAGGCGCGGTTCGGCTTTGATGTACTCGATCGCCTCTTTCTTGTCCCAGGCGTGGTTGCCGTTGGTGAGCACGTCCACGCCGGCGTTGAACAGCTCGGCCGCGGTCTTGGGCGTGACGCCGGCGCCGTCGGCGATGTTCTCGGCGTTGGCGACGACGAGGTCCAGGTGCAGCCGCTCGCGCAGACGCGGCAACTGACGCGCGATCACGCGTCGGCCGGGCTGGCCGACGACGTCGCCGATGAAGAGGAGTTTCATAAAACTTACCTGCTAAATAAAAATTACCCGTTCGCGCTATAGAACGACTTGTCCGTCACCACGCCCTGCAACGGCACGTCCCAGGGGTCCGCCGGCAGCGTTTCCACGCGCTGGAAGTCGTGCGCGAGGCCCAGTATATGCGGTTTGCGCCAGTGTTGCCGATGGTTCAGGAATTCGAGGCTGCGGTCGTAAAAACCCTTGCCCATGCCGAGCCGGTGGCAGTGGGTATCGAAGCCGACGAGCGGCAGCAGGATCAGGTCCAGCTTTTGCGCCCGCACGAGGTTACGTGCAAACACCACGGGTTCGAGAATGCCGTAGCGGTTGGGGCGCAGTTTGGCGCCGGGCTTCACCGGTGCGAACCACAGCCGGTCGTGCTGGATGCGCGACAGTACCGGCAGGTAGCAGGTTTTGTTCAGTCCCCAGATGCGTTCCATCACGCGCGCGGGATCGATCTCGCCGTTGGCCGGCAGGTAACAGGCGATGCGCCGGCAGACATTGAAGAGGCGCGTCTCGCTCACCTGCACGTCGAGCGCGTGCGCTGCGTGCGCCTGTTGCGCGGGCGACAACGAAGCGCGTTGCGCGCGTAAATTACGGCGCAGGTCGGTTTTGGTGTTGATGGTCAATGGCGTCCGGGTGGAAAAATAAGACGCCCTCCGCGAATGCCGTGACGTTTCGTGATCCTTGAACCGAGTGGTTCAAGTGGGCGCCTCAGGGAGGCCTTCAGGCTTCCCGCTCGAGGGTGGGCATGCACACCGGCTTCCGGCTTCGGCTCCCAAGCGTTTCGCTATAGGTTCAGAGGGTTTCTGAAACGCCACGCACACCGCAGGGGGCGCATCCCAACTATATACCTATTGGAGCGAGGGTGCATCCAGACGCAGCGCGGCGTCGATCTTGGTTTGCAGGAAGCGCAGCTTCTGTTGCGCGTCGGGCGACATGCCGCCGCGGCCGCGCAGGTCGAGCAATTCATTGGCGATGTTGAGCCCGGCCATGATGGCGCAGCGCTCGGTGCCGATGACCTTGCCGGTGCCGTGGATCTCGCGCATCTTCTTGTCGAGGTAGGCCGCCGCCGCGAGCAGCGCGTCGCGCTCGCTGTCGGCGCAGGCGATCATGAATTCCTTGCCGAAGATGTTGACGGTGACGCCGTCGCGGGATTCTTTCACGTGCTGCGCTCCAGGGACTTGAGCCGGCCGATCATGGCTTCGATACGCGTGCGCGCCACCTGCGTCTTCTCGACGAGACGGGTGTGCTTCTGCGAGAGGTTTTCGTTCTCCGACCGCAGCAACTGGTTGTCTTGCCGCAGCCGCTGGCAGGCGGCGATGAGTTGGTCGATGCGCTGCTCGAGGGCCTTGATGTCTTCGTTATCCACCCAGCACCGTCGCAGGAAGTGAGGACTGGCGACAATATTAGGACCGCTCGGGCAGCGGGTCAACGGCCGCGCATCGAGCGGCATGGTACACTCCGCTTTCATTTCGCTGACCCCCGCCATGACCGATCCTGCCTCCGGCCTGCCCGACTACGACGCGCTCGCGCTGCTGCTGCGCGAGGCCGGCGCCGCCCAGAGCCCGGCCGAGGCGCACGGCATCCTCACAGGCCTGCTGTGCACGCCGGGCGATGCCGAGACGCTGTGGCGCGGCATGCTGTTCGGGCAGGGCGAGTCGCCGTCCACCGCGGCGCTGCACGAGACCCTCGCCGGATTGCTCGGACTGACGCGCGCCATGCTGGACGACGCCGAGTTCGGCTTCGAGCCGCTGCTGCCCTCGGAGGAGGCGTTGGGCGTGCAGCTCGCGGGCTTTACCGACTGGTGTCGCGGCTTCCTGCTCGGCCTGTCCGGTGGCGGCACGCAGGAGCGCAGCCTGTCGCCCGAGGCCGCCGAGTTCCTCAAGGACGTGGTGCAGATGTCAGAGGCCGAGATGGAAACCGAAGGCATGGACCCGGAAGGCGAGGCGCGGGCGCTGGCGGAGCTGGTCGAATACCTGCGCGCCGGGGTGCAGCTGATCTACGATGAGCGCGAGCCCACCCGCCAGTTGCATTAAAATTTTTTCACCACAGAGATCACAGAGGACACAGAGAAAAGGCAAGAGAATTTATTAATTAAAAATCTCTGTGCTCTCCGTGTTCTCTGTGGTTAAGGCCGTTTAATCTTTTACGCGCGCCTGGATGCGCGCCAGCGTCTTCTCGAAAATTTCCTTCTGCGGTCCGCCGAGCTCGATGGCGCGGCGCGCCTCCACTTCCGCCTCTTCCCACTTTCCGGCGTCGGCCAGTACCTGCGCGAGGTTGTTGTGCGCCGCCGCTACCTGCGGGTGGTCGCGCACGGTGTCGCGGAACGCGCGCTCGGCGCCGGCGCGGTCGCCGCGCGCATACAGGCTGTTGCCGAGGCCGAGGTGCGCGCCGAGGCTCCTGGGCCAGCGCTTGAGTGCCGTGCTGTAAGCCACCGCCGTTTCTTCATAACGCCCGAGTTTTTCCAACGCCACCACCGATTGCAGGTATGGCGTCTCTTCGGCGGTCTGCGGCAGCTTGTCCGCCGGCAGCGCCACGAACGCCCAGTAGTCGCCGCGCCGCCAGGTGCGCTCGAACAGCTCCATCGGCACCACGTGACGCTTGCGGTCGCCCGAGCGCAGGGTGATTTCCGCCTGCGCCAGATCGAAGCCGACGACGACCGCATAGTGCCACTTGGGCGAGATTGCGAGGCTCAGGTTCTGCAACACGATCACCGGGTTCCCGGAGGCGACCTCAGTCATGAGCGATTCCAGCTGCGGGCGCAGCACGTACGGCACGCGCCCGTGGCGGCGCGCGGCCGCGAGTAATTCGAATTGCAGGCTGCCCTCGCGTTCGGGGATGTAAATCTCGGGCGCGAGCTGCTCGGGCGTGACCGACAACCCCGACCAGTTGAGCACGGTGGCCAGTGCCGCCGGGCCGCACTGGTAGGCCTCCTGCGGGAAGAACGGTACTTCGCGCAGTTCCACCGGCTGCGGGAACGCCGGCGCGGTGTCGAGCAGGCGCGCGGTCTGCGGCGTCGTGCAGGCGCTCAGCAGCAACAATGCCGAAAACACAACGCCCGGCCAGCGCCGGGCGTCGTTGCGGCCGCGCACGACCGGAAAACTACTTGCGCGCGGAGCCTTTCTTGGTGAACGGGAAGACGTCGGTGAGACCGAGTACATCGGTGATGATCAGCAGCACGAAGATGAATACCAGCCAGCCGATGGCGTCGCCGCCGGCGGGCATCTCGTCCATCTGCTTGGAAAGCCGCATCGCCTCGTCGTCGGTGAGCGCGTCCACGCGCGCCTGCACCTGGGCGGGGTCGACGCCGAGCGACACCAGCCGCTCCTTCACATCCACGCGGTTGAGCGCGTCACGCAGACGGTCGCGCTCGGCCAGTGCCTGGGACGCCTGCACCACGGCCTCGGTGCCGACCAGCGCCGCGCGCGCGGCGGGCACGTGCAGGCTCAAAGCCAGCATGCCGGCGGCGACGGCGAAGCTCACGGGTTTGGCGAAACGGCGGAAGGTGTTCATGGTGTTGCCTCCTGAAGGGTTGGGTTGTTGTTTTATCCAATTCTATCGGTTGCAACTGTCACTAAGGTTACGCCGCCGGGCACATTAGTCCAGCGGAATACACCGGTCATCGGCGCGGGAAATGGCCGGAATGTCCATACGATTCGCGCCCGAATCGGCCCGCTTTTGGCATAATGCCCGCATGGACCCGAAATTTTTCGCCAAACGCCGCCAGGAAGTGATGCAACAGATGGGCGGCGGCGTGGCCATATTGCCGACCGCGCCGGTGCGCCCGCGCAACCGCGACGTGCACTACCTCTATCGCCCGGATTCCGACTTCTACTATCTCACGCACTTCCCCGAGCCCGAGGCGGTGGCGGTGCTGGTACCGGGACGCGCGCACGGCGAGTACATCCTGTTCTGCCGCGACCGCCATCCGGAGAAGGAAATCTGGGAGGGCAGGCGCGCCGGACTGGATGGCGCGCGCGAGCACTACGGCGCCGACGACGCCTTCCCCATCGACGACATCGACGAAATCCTGCCGGGCCTGCTGGAGAACCGCGAGAAGGTGTTCTACAGCATGGGGCGCTATCCCGATTTCGACACGCACCTGATGAACTGGGTGAACGAGGTGCGCGGCAAGGCGCGCAACGGCGTGAACGCCCCGGGCGAGTTCGTGGACCTGCACCACATCGTCCACGAGATGCGCCTGATCAAGCGCCCGGAGGAGATCAAGCTCATGAAGCGCGCCGCGAAAGTTTCTGCTGCCGCGCACCGGCGGGCGATGCAGGCGTGCAAGCCGGGGATGATGGAATACGAAGTTGAAGCGGAGTTGTTGTACGAATTCCGCAAGGGCGGTTCGGAATACACCGCCTATCCGCCGATCGTCGGTGGCGGCGCGAACGCCTGCGTGCTGCACTACAACGAAAACAATGCCGAGCTGAAAAACGGCGACATGCTGCTGATCGACGCCGGCGCCGAGATCGACGGCTACGCCGCCGACATCACGCGCACGTTCCCGGTGAACGGCAAATTCAAGGGCGAGCAGAAGGCGGTGTACGAAATCGTGCTCGCGGCACAGCTCGCCGCCATCGAGCAGGTGCGCGTGGGCAAGCACTGGAACGAGCCGCACGAAGCGGCGGTGCGCGTGCTCACGCAGGGGCTCAAGGACCTCGGCATCCTCAAGGGCGACGTCGCCGGCCACATCGAGCAGGGCGACTACAAGCGCTTCTACATGCACCGCACCGGCCACTGGCTCGGCATGGACGTGCACGACGTCGGCGACTACAAACTCGGCGAGGCGTGGCGCGAGTTGGAGGCCGGCATGGTGCTCACGGTCGAGCCGGGCCTGTACATCGCCGAGGGCAGCAAGGACGTGGACGCGCGCTGGTGGAACATCGGCATTCGCATCGAGGACGACGTGCTGGTGACACGCGAGGGCAACGAAGTGCTGTCGCGCGAGGCACCGAAAGCGGTTGATGAAATCGAAGCCCTGATGAAGGAAAAATCAGGATAGACAGGATTCCACAGGATTAACAAGATTAAAACCAGAAAGCCTTAAGTCTTAATCCTGTAAATCCTGAAAAATCCTGTTAATCCTGTGAATGCAGTTTTATGAATTCTGACTACGACATTCTTATTATCGGCGGTGGCATGGTCGGCGCGTCGCTCGCGTGCGCCCTCGGCGGCACCGGGCTGCGCGTGGCCGTCATCGAGGCGGTGCCGCTCACGGCCAGCACCCAGCCGAGCTACGACGAGCGCACCATCGCGCTCGCCTTCGGTTCGCGGCGCATTTTCGAGGGCATCGGCGTCTGGGGCGAGGTCGCGCGCCTGGGCGCCACGCCGATCGAGAAAATCCACATCTCCGACCGCGGCCGTTTCGGCTTCACGCATCTTTCCCGCGCCGAGTTAGGGCACGAGGCGCTGGGTTACGTGGTCGAGGCGCGCGTCCTCGGTTTGGCACTGCTCGCGCGCCTACAGCAGTTGCCCAACGTCGCCTGGTTGTGTCCGGCGACCCTGGAAAACGTGGATTTTCAGCCGAATTCGGCTGTCGCACGCATCCGTCACGATGGCAAGGTGCACGACCTGCGTGTAAGCCTGGTCGTTGCCGCCGACGGCGCGGATTCGGCGGTGCGCGCCGCTGCCGGCATCGATTTCGAGCGTAGCCAGTACGGCCAGAGTGCGGTGGTGACGACCGTTACCATCAGCCAGCCGCACAACAATATCGCCTACGAGCGCTTCACCGAGACCGGTCCACTGGCGCTGCTGCCGATGTCGAACAGCCGCATGGCGGTGGTGTGGAGCACACAGACTGAAAACGTAGATTCGCTGCTCGGTTTGAGCGACGAGGAATATCTGGCGCGGTTGCAGGAACGCTTCGGCGACCGGGTCGGAACGCTTTCGCGCCTCGGCAAGCGCCGCGCCTACCCGCTCATGCTCACGCGCGTGAAGGAACACGTGCGCCCGCGGCTCGCGCTCATCGGCAACGCCGCGCATACGGTGCATCCGGTCGCGGGGCAGGGCTTCAACCTCGGCCTGCGCGATGTCGCGGCACTGGCCGAAGTATTGGTGGCCGCGAAGCAGGAAGGACGTGATCTCGGCGACCTGGAAATCCTCAAGCGCTATGCCGACTGGCGCATGCGCGACAACAAGGTGATCTCGACCTTCACCAACAGCCTGATCCGCACTTTCTCCAACGACTTCCCGCCGCTCGCAGTGGCGCGCAACCTCGGTCTCATCGCCGTGGATTTGATTCCACCGCTCAAGCGCCGGCTGCTGCGCATCACCAGCGGCCTGTCTGGCAAACTGCCGCGCCTGGCGCGCGGCCTGCCGTTGTCCTGACCCATGGCTGCGCCGCGCTCGCAAGCTGCTTACGACGTGGTCATCGCCGGTGGCGGCATGGTCGGTGCCGCGCTGGCCTGCGCCCTCGGCGATTCCGGCCTCAAGGTCGCGGTGCTGGAGCAGCGCGAACCGTCGCCGCCGCTCGCCCAAGGTTATGACCTGCGCGTGAGCGCCGTCACGCTTGCCTCGGTTTCGATCTTCCAGGCCGTCGGCGCGTGGGATGCGATGAAACATCGTGCCTCCCCGGTGCGCGAGATGAAGGTCTTCGATGCGACCGGCACCGGTTCGATTCATTTCGACGCTGCCGAGATGGGCGAAGCGTGTCTCGCCTACATCATTGAAAACAATCTCATGCAGTCGGCGCTGATCGAACGCCTGCACCACTTCACCAACATCCACTATCTCTGCCCGGTTGAGATCGAAACGCTGGAGCTGAATCCCGACGCGGCGATGCTCAAGCTCAAGGACGGGCGCAAGCTCAACGCGCGGCTGCTGGTCGGTGCCGACGGCGCCCAGTCGCGTGTGCGCGATCTGGCCAGTATCGAGCGCCACCGCCATGTCCTCGGACAGGGTTCGATCGTGGCAACAGTGACCACGGAAAAGCCGCACGCGGACACGGCCTGGCAGCGGTTCCTGCCGACCGGGCCGCTGGCGTTCCTGCCGCTGCCCGAACCACATACCTGTTCCATCGTCTGGTCGGCTGACACCGCGCGCGCCGATGCGCTCATGGCGCTGGACGACGCGGCTTTTCTCGCGGAGCTGCAAATGGCCTTCGACACCCTCGGACAGATAAAAACGGTAAGCCCGCGGGCGGTGTTCCCGCTGGCGCTGTCGCTCGCCAAATCCTACGTCGCCGACCGCCTCGCTCTCATCGGCGACGCCGCCCATACAGTGCACCCGCTTGCAGGGCAGGGCGTGAACCTCGGCTATCTCGACGCGGCGACGCTCGCGGAAGTGCTGCTGGATGCAGCGGCGGAAAAGAAGGACATTGGCTCGACGCGCGTGCTGCGGCGTTTTGAGCGCTGGCGCAAGGGCGACAACATGCTGACGGTCTCCATCACCGGTGGGTTCCGTTACCTGTTCAGCAACGAACTTCCCGGCGTGCACGAGCTGCGTAATTTCGGGCTCTCGCTCACCGACGCCGCCACGCCGATCAAGAACCTCATCATGCGCCGGGCGTCAGGATTGGAAGGGGATTTGCCAAAGTTGGCTAAAAGAACAATGGGGTAAGGGAGAGAAGTATAACTTGGTGCGAGATGGTTTTTTGGCGTAGAAAATTGCCCTGTCGGGATTATCGATATTTAACTTAGATTCTCACACACATGGATGCTGTCTACCAATTTCCCTTCGCCATCGATTGGCGATTCGCTGCAACGATAGGTATTCCAGCGACGGTTATTATCGCTGGCTGGTTCTTCGTTCATTGGCTGAATGCTCGAAGAGACTTGATGTTGCGTAAACGTGAAGCCAGACTGAAGGCACTCGAAGCAGCCTATATGCGTGTTGCGACTTCAAGTAATCGTCCGTTTACAGATAAGTCAATGGACGATCTCGAAACTTTTGTTTCGGAACTTCAACTGTACGGCACCCCGCGGCAGATTCAACTTATGACTGAAATAGTGGAAGGTTTCAAAAAACCTAACAATACAGTTTCATATGATGCGATTCTTGCCGACTTACGCGATACGATTCGAAAAGAGCTGAACCTAGAACCAGTTTCTGGAGCGGTTTGGTGGCTGCGGTTCAATCGTGACAAAAATGAAGGTGCAGCTAGCAAGTCACCAAGTTCAGACACACCATCTGGTTAGTTGATCCGTTAACAGGCACAAGTGCGTTGCTTAACTGATGGACAAAGACTTCAAATACCTTGCTGACAGATCCGCTGAACGAATAGCTGAAACCGCTGAGGTTCAGGGTACCAAAGATTACCGCGCCCACCCGGCGCTGCGAAATCAGTGGTTCGTGATCTTCGTGGCGATGGTGTTGTTCGTGCTGTTCGTCTATCTCGGTCTGAAAGGCGCCATGGCCGGTGGCGGGACGAACGTGCAGATCGTGCTGGCGATCATCGGCGTGCCGATGCTGGTGCTGGTCGCCATGATCGTCTACCGCTACCACGTCTGGACCTTCACCATCCGCGGTGACACTATCGAATCCTGCAAGGGCATCCTCGGGCGCGACGTGCAGTCCATCCGCGTCCAGGACCTGCGGAACGTCAACGTGCGCCAGAGCATCATGCAGCGCCTGTTCGGCGTCGGCGACGTCGAGTTTTCCAGCGCCGGCGGCGCCGGCGTCGAGGTCACGTTCTACGGCGTGACCGATCCGCTCGGCGTGAAGGACCGGGTCATGCGCAGCGGCGGCAAGACGCGGGACTGACCATGTCGCGCGAGTTCTGGGACAGCCGCTTTGCCGAAAAGGGCTATGCCTACGGCACCGAGCCTAATGACTTTCTGGTAAGCCAAAAACACCTTCTTAAGTCCGGTACAAAAGCACTGGCTGTCGCCGACGGCGAGGGACGCAACGGCGTGTGGCTGGCGCAGCAGGGACTGGACGTGCTGTCGGTGGACCAGTCGGCCGTGGGGTTGGCGAAGACGCGCGAGCTGGCGGCGCAGCGCGGCGTATCGATTCGCACCGAACAGACCGACCTTACGACGTGGAAGTGGCCGGAGAATGAATTCGATGTCGTGGCGGCGATCTTCATCCATTTCCCGTCCGCGGTGCGCGCACAGATGCACGCGCGCATGGTGGCGGCGCTCAAACCCGGCGGCGTCTTGATTCTCGAAGCGTTTACGCCGAAGCAGCTCGAATACAAAACCGGCGGACCGCAGGACCTGGACAGGCTCTACACCGCCGACATGCTGCGTAATGACTTCGGGATGGGCGAACGACTGTTATTGGAAGAGGCGATAACCGGCTTGAGCGAAGGGCCGTACCACCACGGCCAGTCCGCGGTGGTACGGCTGGTACTCCGGAAACCTTCCGGCGGCTAGTGCCGGAAGTACAGGTCGTTCTTCAGCAACTTCCCCAGCCCGGCATACTCCTGCGCCTTTGCCTGGACGAAATCGGCGCCGGCGTAGACGGCGCGCAGCCGGGACGTGGCGTTTTTTCCTTCCGCCGACATCAGCCCTTGCAGGATTTTGGCCTGCATATCGGCAGGGATACGCGAACCCACGGAGATTGCCTGATTCGGCATCGCGGTGTGCCGATATAACACTTTGAACGTTTTTTTCTCGCCGGTATCGTACTTGCTCAGGTTTTTGAGTGGGACGACCGTACCGGCGCACTTGTTTTCGGCGAGCCCTTTCATGGCGTTGTCCCAGCCCTTGGTTTCGACAATACCCGGTTGCCGCGTCGGATTGTCGAACTGGGACAGCAGCGTCAGTGTGCCGAGATTGGGCGGCGCGTGGGCGCATACGAGACGGCCGGCGAGGTCCTTCATTTCCTTCACCTTGCCGTTGTCCGCCTTGGCGATCACCACGAAGACGAAGTCTTCGGGCAGTCGGACGATGGGAACGTGTTGCAGCCGGTCCACGCGCCAGCCGGTGAACGCCGGGCCGTCGAACACGATGTCATAGACACCGGAAACCATGTTCTTGCTGTAGGTCAGCCAGTTGTCGGCACACTGGAAGACGACGGGCTTGCCGGTGATTTTCGCCAGATGATCCACGAGCGGTTGATAGACCTCGGACTCCCGGGCGCAGGATTCGCGCGGCGGCGCACCGAAGACGAGCGTGGCCCGTTCATCGTTGCGCACTGCAATTGCCGCTGGCGCAGGCGTGACCGGGTTGGCGAGGGCGACGCGCACGGGTTCCGCACCGGTGCCGGCGGTGGAAAACGCGACGGTGCCCAGGCCGGCGGCAAGGGTTACCGCGACGACATACTTGGTTCGGGTTGCCATGACTGTTGTTCTCCTTCCTGGATGACAAAATTGCGGTATGTGAAACACCACCCATCGAGCCTAGGCAGGGAACATGGCATTTCCATGAAATACAGGGTCGGTAACCGACGAAAGGGGTCGGGCATCGCGACGAGCGGCGGCCGTCAACGATTTGACGGCCGGTAAGCGGGCAAATCCGCAATGCAAAAAAATCCGCCTTGCGGCGGAGAAGGAGTGCGGAGGGTACGTCCCGCGCCGGGCCCGGCGCGGGACGTGGTGCTACTCAGGTAAAGGTGATGAACAGCGCCGAGGTCCAGATCTTGGCGTCGTCCACCTGGCGCGCCAGCAGGTACACCGGCCGGTGGCCGTGCGGGCCGTTCTTCGGTTCGAGCTCGATCTTGCCGGCCACGTCGCGCGGCGCGGGCGCATCCGACATGCGCTCCAGGCCGAGGAACATGTCGACACCGGGCAGGTCCTTCTTCAGGCGGCCCTGCGCCAGCAACTCGGCACCGGTGATCTCCCACTCGAACGTCGGGCAGTGTACGAACGGATTACCCTTGAGCGGATCGCCGACCTTCACATAGCCGTCGATTGTGCCCTCGACGCGGATCTTCGCGGTCGCGAGGTGCGAGACATCCAGTTCGATCGCGTCCACGTCGCCGTAGGTATCGCTCTTGAAACCGACGGTGGTGGCCGACTCGCGCCAGCAGGTTTCCTCGATATGCTCGAAGCCGCGGCCCACGAAGTCGTTGATGACGGCGTTGGTGATGGTGATTTTTCCTTTCCACGCCGCCCAGCGGTAACGATCTTTCACGCGCGCGCCACCCCAGCGGAAGCGCACCTTGCGTGCCGAGTAGCCGAGCTCTTCCTGCAAATTCCGGCGCCAGAACGGGCCGGTGTGGTCGCAGGCCACGATCTCGTCCCAGCCGGCATCGCCGAGGAAGCGGTACTCCAGCGTCGCCTTGCCCTTGTGCGTGAGCTCGTCGCCCATGATGTGCTTGCCGCAGCGCAGCAGGCCGTAGGTGCGCTCGCCGGTGCAGGCGAAGGTGTGGCGCGCGCGCAGGCTTTCGGCAATGGCCTTGCGCGTGAGCGCGGGGGAGATCACGCCCGACATGCCGCCCTTGGTGCCGAACACCGCGGTGCCGGGCACGCCGCCGCCGCAGCGGCCGCGGTGTTCGTCGCCGGCCATCGAAGCGCCGATCTTGTAACCGCGCTCCATGGCCTCCTGGTACAGCCAGCCGAAGTGGCCCCAGCTTGAGCCGATTTCGATGATGCGTTCCAGTTTCGGATAGTGCCAGTCGAGAATGCAGCGGCGCCCGCCGATGTGCGGGATCAGCAGGTGGCCCTCCGGGTCTTTGGCGTAGGCGGCCCACAGCTCTTCCAGCGGCCAGGCGCCGGGCTCGACCTGACTGCCCTTGGTGTCCTCGTTCCAGTCGACCGAGCGCACGTGCTCGCCGGTTTTCAGGAATGGAAACTCCGGTTCGCCGTCGTGCAGGAACACGACATTGTGGTCGCCGCCGGCGCAGCTTGAGCCGCACCACTCGGTGCCGGGATAGGCGACGAACGACCCGTCCTTGGTGATCTCGCGGATGAGCTTGACGGTTTTGTTCCAGCGCTCGGTGGTGATGTTGAAGTCGTTGTGCGCGAACGCGAGCACGTCCAGGCCGGTGACGTCGCGGCCATAGGTGAGGTTGTATACGGTGGAATTGGTGCCGATGGTGTCTTCCGAGTGCACGTGCAGGTCGGTGTAGAAAATGCGCGGCATGTCGAGATTCTTCTCGACCGTGACGTAAAACGTCTGCGGCTTGACCCAGGGGTGCGCCGGCAGGCGCGCGGTCACGGCCAGCTCGCCGGCTTCATTCGTCGGCAGGTCTTCGAGCAACAGCACCGCCCAGCCCTTGGCGTTGAGCGCCGCTTTTTTCTCGTATACCGCTTTCCCATTCAGCGCCGCGCTGATCTCGACCTGTTCGCCCCGGTCCCAGCAGGCGTTGCCCCACTCGTCCTCGGCGCGCACGCGCAACGGGAATTTCTCGCCGGCTTTGACGATGCGCGAGCCGGCCCACTGCAACTGCGCCGGTACACCCGGCACGATCTGGATCACGAGGTCGGGATTCACCGCCGCGAAGCGCGAGGTGCCGAGCGGGTCGACGTAGCAGCGAATCTTGAAGTTCTGCTCGACGAAGGTCTGCACGCGCGTGCCCGGGCCGCCGAAGCGGCGGTCGCCGAGGCGAATCACGATGTGGTCGCCGGCCTTGAGATAGCCGTCGAAGGTATCCACGATCACCGCCTTCTGGAACGGACGCTCGTGGCCCTTCTGGTCGAAGCGCACCGACAGCTTCTGCACCGTCGCCGGGCTTTGGCCGGGCACGGTCGGGCTCGCGTGATATTCGGCGCTGATGTAATTCGCGCCCTTGGGATCGGTGGTCTGGAACAGCGCCCAGTCGGAGTAGAAGCGGAACGTGGCCTTGAACCACGAGCCGTCGGCCATGCCGGAGCCGCCGAGCTCGTAGTCAATCACGATCTCCTGCCACGAGCCGGCGACGATGCTCTCGACGTTGCAACTGACCTTGCCGAGGAACGGCAGGTCCTTGGTGATCTGGTACAGCCCGGGGGGCGCGGTGTAATCGCCGAGCTTCTGTTTCAGCTCGGCATCGGACATCTTCTTCATGGTGCGTGCTTCTCCAGGTTTACGTCAGGATAAAAGCCCGGCGGCGCGTGCCGCCGGGCAGTCAGGCGATTTACTTGAACGGCCAGGGCGCGGCCGGGTCCCATACCGGCATGCCCATGAACGCGTACCACGGCGCCATGATGACGATGCCGTAGGCGATCGCGATCAACACCGAAATCCAGCCGACCTTGGCGTAGTCGGTCATGGTGAAGGTGCCGCTCGAATAGGCAATCACCGCGGCCGTGATCTGCGTCGGCAGGATGTAGGCGAAGGTATCGGTGTCGGACACCAGCATGGTGAACGCCACCGGGTGCAGCCCGAGCTTGGGCGCGAGCGCGATCAGCACCGGCGCGAGCATGGTGATGGCGGCGATGTTGGACAGCATGCCGAGACGGATGACGTGCGTGCCGACCATCAGGATCAGCAGCACCATCCACCACGGATGGCCGTGGGCGATCGGGTGGATCACGTCCGAGAGGTACTGCGCCAGGCCCGAGGTGCCCATGGCCGCGGACATCGACAGCGCGCCGCACAGCAGCAGCCACGTGCCCCAGATGGTGCGGTCCTGCAACGCTTTCCACTTGAACGCGAACAGGCCGGGGATGAACATGACCGCGATGCCGATGAGCGCGGCGTTGTGCGACTTGATCTTGTGCCACTCCTCGGTGACCCACATCAGGCCCACGAACGCGAACACCGCCAGGATCAGCCACTCGGCCTGGGTCGTCTTCGGCAGCTCCTTGTGCAGCGCCTGGACCTTATCGAGGCCGCCGGGGATGCCGACGCCGCGAGTGCGGAAGTAGTAGCGCACCCACCACTGGGTGAGCACGAACATGCCGAGGTAGGGCCACTGCAGCAGGAACCAGTTGATGTACGACAGGTTGTAGCCCTGCTTCTCGAACAGCCCGACCAGCACCAGGTTCGGCAGGTGCGCGGTCATGATGCACATGCCGCTGATCATCGAGCCGTACACCAGCGACTGGATCACGATCGCCTTCTTGGCGGCGCGCTCCTCGGGGGTGTTGCCGAACAGTTGCGTGATGCCATTGATCACCGGCAGCAGCGTCGCGGCGCGCGCGTTCGCCGCCGGGATGATGAGCGACAGGATCAGGTTGGCGCCGAACATGCTCCAGATGACGCCGCCGGCCTCCTTCACCTTCATCTTGCGCAATAAACCAATCGCGATGCGCCGGTCGATGCCGGCTGCCTGCATGATGGCGGCGAAGAGGAACGCGGCGAGGCACAACGCCGCTACCGGCGTGGTGAAACCGCTCGCCGCCTGCGGGAACTTGCCGACCGCGCCGGTGAGCACCAGCAGCATCGGGATCAGGATGCCGGTGATACCGACCGGCATGGCCTCGGTGATCCAGATGAGGCACGCCCACACGACCACCGCGAGCGTGGCCCGGCCCGCGGGCGAGAGCGCCGTGACCTTGCCGTCCAGTCCCGTGATGTCGGGCAGGGGAAGGACGTTAAGGATCAGGAAGAACATCACCCAGGCGGCGATGAAGCCGCCGAGCGTGCGCCCCGGCGTACCGCCGGCGAGACGGATGTTCTCGATCAAATTGCCGACGAAGCCGTAGCGCCTGGCGGATACAATGACATCGCCATTAGTGACGGTTTTCTCAGACATGACAGGCACCTCCGGCGGACGTTACTGCAAGCGGTTGCAGGGCAGGGATGTGACTGGACATTTGTGTAGTCTCCTCCGCACGGTCATAGATAGTTTGATCCGAAATCGTCCCTATCCGATACCAAAACTCCTAAAAGGGCATGTGTAATAAATTGCACTTTGCCGCCCCCAAATTTGGCGCATAGAAATATGCAACTTGGGCCAACCGGTTTCTGTCGGCTGGCCGACATGTCCCGGCAGTGACCTGAGGGTGTGTGTCCCGGCACGTCAGGGACTACAATTATCCGGACGAGAGTGAACCTTCGTGCCTGAAGCCGACCGGGAAAGATTTTCGGATTTCCTCGCGCGCCTGTCGCCGCGCGACCGCGGCGATTTGTTGCGGCTGGCGCTGCGCCGCAAGGTGGCCAAGTGCGAGCTCGTCTTCCAGGCCGGCAGCGCCGGTAACTTCGTGCATTTCCTCGAGGCCGGCCGGGTCAAGGTCTATCACCTGAGTTCCGGCGGCAAGGAAGTGCTGTTGTGGTTTTGCCTGCCCGGAGAGATTTTCGGACTCGCCGAGGTGTGCCACGGCGGCGGACGCCAGGTGTACGCCGAGGCCTGTGAGAGTTCGTCGGTACTGAGCGTGTCGCAGCGCGACTTCAAGGCCTACCTCGAAACGCACCCGGCGGTGGCGCTGTTAGTTAATGATGTGCTCGCCTGCCGGCTGCGCAACCTCGGCAACGTCATCCAGAGCCTGGTCGCGAGCGACGTCAACGAGCGCGTGGTGCAGCTCCTCGTGCGCCTCGCTGCCACCCACGGGCACAAGGCGCCGAACGGCGAAATCTGTCTGGATATCCGCCTGACGCATCAGGAAATGGCCAACATGATCGGCACCACGCGCCAGAGCGTCACCAGCGCACTCAATGCGTTGCGCCGGCTCGGCGTACTCGACTTCGACGACAACCATCACCTTCGCATCCACAGCGAGCGCTTGCTGAGCGAAACCTGCGTGCCGGCGCAGCATCCGGGCGCCTGAGCCGTCGTATGCCGGACCTCGGCTGGCCCGTCGAACAGGCGTGCCCCGCGGATGCGGAGCCACACTGGGCGCAACTGCGATCCAATATTTCACTCGATTTTCACGGCGATCCGCGGCGCGCGCGGCTGGTGGTGTTCTCCGACGGCAACCACCACATGGCGCTCGAAGAGTGCCTGCAGCGGTTTCTGGCTACGCGTCCCCAAGTAGACGACGTGTTCTACGCCACCACGCCGCCGGCGGTGCTGTTGCGCTGGCTCGAGGCCGGTTGCCTGCACCTCGGTAACCTGCGCCTGTCGCTTAAGCCGCACCTCTTTATCAGCCCGCCCAAAATTCTCGATCGTGTTGTGGCGTCAGGGCGCGCGTCGGGACATGTGCCGTTCATGCGCTCGCGCGGCAACGTGCTGCTGGTGCACCAGGGTAATCCGAAAAAGATTCGCGGGGTGACCGATCTCGCCCGTGCCGACGTGCGGCTGTTTTTATCGAACCCCGAGACCGAGACCGCGAGCTACGAGGTATACGCCGACACCCTGCGCGGGCTGGCGCGGCGTGCCGGCGTGGAGGGAGATTTTCTGAGCAAGGTGCGCGCGGTGTACGGCGAGCGCATCCACCACCGCGAGGCGCCGCAGGCGCTCGCCGACGAACGCGCGGATGCGGCCATGCTTTATTACCACCTCGCGCTGCGCTATACGCGGATTTTCCCGGGCCGGTTCGAGATCGTGCCGCTCGACGGTGCGCCCGAAACCGCGGCGCCGGAAAACGTGCTGAGCCGGTTCCATCTCGCGCTCGTGGACGGCGGCGGGGAGTGGGGCGAGGCCGCGCGCGAATTTCTCCTGGGTCCGGAGGCGGCGGCAATCTACGCGCGCCATGGGCTGGAAAATTTCTGAATTATGAGTTTTTAACCACAGAGGGCACGGAGATCACAGAGAGGTTTTTTATGGATTATCTCTGTGTCCTCAGTGTTCTCTGTGGTGAGCGATTAATAAATTCAGAATTTCACTAGCACGTCTTACTCGATGTGCAGGTCCTTGAGTTTGCGCGTGAGGGTGTTGCGCCCCCAGCCGAGGCGCTTGGCCGCATCCTGTTTGCGCCCGCCGGTCTGCTTGAGCGCGGCCTCGATCAGCACGCGCTCGAAGCTCGCGTTGATATCGGGGAAGATGTCCGACTCGCCGCGCGACAGGCGCTGCTCGATCATCAGTCGCAGCCGCGCCTCCCAGTCGTTGTCGCTCAACGTCGCGTCGGCAAGCGCCTGACGCAGTTCCGGCGGCAGGTCCTCGACGCGGATCACCTGGCCCGGCGCCATCACCGTGAGCCAGCGGCAGGTATTCTCGAGCTGACGCACGTTGCCGGGCCACGGCAGGCGGCCGAGGTATTCCTCGGCCTCGGAGGAAAGCTGCTTGGCCTCGACGCCGAGTTCGGCGGCCGAGCGCTGGAGGAAATGGCGCGTGAGCGCCGAAATGTCCTCGCGCCGCTCGCGCAGCGGCGGCAGGTGCACGCGGATCACGTTCAGGCGGTGGAACAGGTCCTCGCGGAACTTGCCTTCCTTCACCCGCTGTTCGAGGTTCTGGTTGGTGGCGGCGATGATGCGCACGTTGGTTTCGATCTGCTCGTGGCCGCCGACGCGGTAGAAGCGCCCGTCCTGCAGCACGCGCAGCAGGCGCGTCTGCAGCGCCGGTGGCATGTCGCCGATTTCGTCGAGGAACAGCGTGCCGCCGTTGGCCTGCTCGAAACGGCCCTTGCGCGTGGCGACGGCGCCGGTGAACGCGCCCTTCTCGTGGCCGAACAGCTCGGATTCGAGCAGCTCGCTCGGAATCGCGGCGATGTTGATGGCGATGAACGCCTTGTCGGCGCGCGGGCTGTGGTTGTGCAATGCACGCGCCACCAGCTCCTTGCCGGTGCCGGACTCGCCGTTGATGAGCACGTTCAGGTTCGAGCCCGAAAGCCGCCCGATGGCGCGGAACACCTCCTGCATTGCCGGCGCCTCGCCGATGATCTCGGGCGTGTGTTCGATCACGGCAGTCTCGGCCGCCGGCTGGCGCCGGCGGTGCTCCACCGCGCGCCGCACCAGATTCACGGCCTCGTCCACGTCGAACGGCTTCGGCAGGTACTCGAACGCGCCGCCGCGATAGGACGCGACCGCGCTTTCGAGGTCGGTGTGCGCGGTGGTGATGATGACCGGAATTTCAGGCGCCTTCGCGCTGATGACCGAGAGCAGGTCGAGGCCACTCACGCCCGGCATGCGGATGTCGGTGATGATGGCGTCCGGGCGCATGCGCTCCAGCAGCTCCGAAATCTCGTTCGCCGAATCGAAACTCTTGATGGTGTAGCCGGATTTCTCCAGTGCCTTCTCCAGCACCCAGCGGATGGAACGGTCATCGTCGATGACCCAGACGATGTGCGACCTAGCCATGGCGTTTCTCCGTGGCCGCCGTGCCGGCTCCGTGGCTTCCGGCGTCGAGCGGCAGATAAATCGTAAACAGGGTATGTCGCGGCCGGCTCGAAAACTCGATGAGCCCGCCGTGGCGGTTGATGATGTCCTGGGCGATGGAGAGCCCGAGGCCGGTGCCGTCGGCGCGCCCGGTGACCATGGGGTAGAAGATGTGTTCCTGCAGCTCCTCGGGGATGCCCGGGCCGTTGTCCTCGATCTCGATGCGCAGCGTCAGGCGGTGGCGCCGGTTGCCGATGGTGAACTGGCGCTCGATGCGCGTGCGCATGCGGATCGTGCCCTGGCTGTCCATGGCCTGCACCGAGTTGCGCACGATGTTGAGCACCGCCTGGATCAGCTGCTCGCGGTCGGCCAGCAGCTCGGGCAGGCTCGGGTCGTAGTTGCGTTCGATCGAGAGCCCCACCGGCACCTCGACCAGGATGAGCTTGCGCACGTGCTCCAGCACCTCGTGCACGTTCACCGGGTTGCGCTTCGGCAGTTGATGCGAGCCGATCATGCGGTCCACAAGGTTCCGCAACCGGTCGGCCTCGTGGATGATGATGCGGGTGTATTCCTTGAGCTCCTTGTCGGTCAGCTCCTGCTCGAGCAGCTGGGCCGCGCCGCGCAACCCGCCGAGCGGGTTCTTGACCTCGTGCGCCAGGCCGCGCATGACCGCGCGGTTCGCCGCCTGGCGGTCGAGCATGCTCTCGTCGCGCGCCAGCCGCAGCAGCCGGTCGATCTGCGTGAGCTCGACCAGCAGGCTGTCGCCGCGCGCGCCGTCCGGTAGCGGCGTCACGGTGCAATCCACGGTAATGGCGCGCGCGCCCGGCAGTGCCAGGCGCACGCCGCGCGCGGTGAACGGGTGGCGGCTCTCAAGCGTTTGCTTAAGCGTCTTCACCAGCCGCTGGCTGTGCGGCAGCAGCGACGCGAGCGGTTGGCCCACGACCTTTTTGCTGCTGACTTCGAACAGCATCTCGCCGGCGGGATTAATGGAGGTAAGCCGCAGCGCGCCGTCGAACGTGAGCACGGCGGTGGTCAGGTTATCGAGGATGCGTTGCGACGGTCCGTTGCTCATGCCGGTGTTGTCGGGGCGAATTGATTTCATGGCACGCGATCCTGCGTTGGCCCGTTTTTCCTTCAAGATTAACAAGTTAGCCTTGGCCATGTTATCAGTAATAAGTTTGCACCAAAATAGTGCATAATCCACTATACCTTAAAAAAGAACGCCCCCTGCGACGGGGGCGTTCCTGTCATACGGCGGTATAGCCCCCGCCTCAGACGCTGTAGTACATGTCGAACTCGATCGGATGCGTGGTCATGCGCAGGCGCGTGACCTCCTGCATCTTGAGGTCGAGGTAGGCGTCGATGACATCGTCCGTGAACACGCCGCCGGCCTTGAGGAACGCGCGATCCTTGTCGAGCGCCTCGAGCGCCATGTCGAGTGAGTGGCACACGGTCGGGATCTTCTTCGACTCCTCGGGCGGCAGGTCGTACAGGTCCTTGTCCATGGCCTCGCCCGGGTGCAGCTTGTTCATGATGCCGTCCAGGCCGGCCATCATCATCGCCGCGAACGCAAGGTACGGGTTCGAGCCGGCGTCCGGGAAGCGCACCTCGATGCGCCGCGCCTTCGGGCTCGGCACGTACGGGATGCGGATCGAAGCCGAGCGGTTGCGCGCGGAGTACGCGAGCATCACCGGCGCCTCGAAGCCCGGCACCAGGCGCTTATACGAGTTGGTGAGCGAGTTGGTGATGGCGTTCAGCGCGCGGGCGTGCTTGATGATGCCGCCGATGTAGTAGAGCGCCGTCTGGCTCAGGCCGCCGTACTCGTTGCCGGAGAACAGATTCTTGCCGTCCTTCGCCAGCGACTGATGCACGTGCATGCCGGAGCCGTTATCGCCCACGATCGGTTTGGGCATGAAGGTCGCGGTCTTGCCGTAGTTGTGCGCCACGTTGTGCACGCAATACTTGTAGATCTGCAGATCGTCGGCCTTTTTCACCAGGGTGTTGAATACCATGCCGATCTCGTTCTGGCCGGCAGTCGCCACTTCGTGGTGATGGGTTTCGATCGAGAGGCCCATGTCTTCCATGGCGAGGCACATGGCCGAGCGGATGTCCTGCTGCGAGTCCACCGGCGGCACGGGGAAGTAACCGCCCTTCACGCCCGGACGGTGGCCGAGGTTGCCGCCTTCGTACACCTTCTCGGTGTTCCACGAGGCTTCCTCGGAGTCGATCTTGACGAAGCTGCCGCTCATGTCGGCGCCCCAACGCACGTCGTCGAGGATGAAGAACTCGGCCTCGGGTCCGAAGTAGGCGGTGTCGGCGACGCCGGTGCTCTTCAGGTAGGCCTCGGCGCGCTTGGCGAGCGAGCGCGGGCAGCGCTCGTAGCCCTGCATGGTGGAGGGCTCGACAACGTCGCAGCGGATGTTAAGGGTCGGTTCCTCGAAGAACGGATCCATGATCGCGGTCGCGGCTTCCGGCATCAGGATCATGTCGGACTCCTGGATGCCCTTCCAGCCGGCGATCGAGGAGCCGTCGAACATCTTGCCGTGCTCGAACACCTCGGCGTCGACGGTGTGCGCCGGCACGGTCACATGCTGTTCCTTGCCCTTGGTGTCGGTGAAGCGGTAATCGACGAACTTCACCTTCTTGTCTTTGATCATTTTCAGAACATCAGCACCGGACGACATCGGATTCCTCCTCAAGCTGTCTATTTAAGTGCGCGGGTTGGCCGCATCGGGAAATTACGAACTGCTAAAATAGCATTTAGTATGCCAGTACAAAAAACTATATATTTCAATTACATATAAAAATAAAAATTAAATTTGGTGCACACATTGCACCATATATGTGCATTTTATTTTTATTACTGCACCATATTGGTGCTTATATGAAAGCGTAGTTCAACCTTTCCGAAATCCTGATCCTGTTGCACCGCTGCGGCAAAACGCCCGGCCAGACGATCCGCGGCCTCCGGATTCGGGCACAGCCCGAGCGGCAGCAGCAATTCGAGATCGATGCGCCCGCCGCGATAGTGCAGCGTGACGTGCTCGATGGCGCGTGCTTCGGGGATGTCCTGGAAATAGCGCGTCAGTCGCGTGAGCACCGCGTCGCGCAGCGGCAGGTGGGCGCAGCCTGCTTCCAGGAGGTCTTCCTCGGTGTCGATATGCACCATCACGTCGGCGATGCCGGCGACGTCGCGCATGAGCCGGGCGCGCACAGTTTCGCCGACCTGATGGCCTTCGGTCACGCTCAGGCGGTCGTCGACCAGGATGTGCACGTCCACCAGTGCCTGGCCGCCGAGACGGCGTGTGCGCAGCTGGTGCAGCGTTTTCACGCCGCCGACGGCATGGATCGTGTGGCGGATGGCGTCGAGGTCTTTCGCGCCCAATCCCGTGTCCACCAGTTCGCGCAGCGACTGCCAGCCGAGTCCGGCGCCGACCTTGGCAATCATGACCGCCACCACGATGGCGGCGAGGGCGTCGAAATAGGCGAATCCGATCAGGCTGCCGCCGATGCCGGCGGCCACGATGAGCGAGGACAAGGCGTCCGACCGGTGGTGCCAGGCGCTGGCGCGCAGCATGTTCGAGCCGAAACGGTCGGCAGTGCGGATGGTAAAACGGTACATGGCCTCCTTGGCCGCGAGCGTGCTGATCGCAACCCACAGCGTCAGCAGGCTCGGCGTCACGAGAGCGCTGGGGTCCGCGAGCTTCAGCCCCGCGCGCACCCCGATACCGATGGCGACACTAATCAGGGCGATGCCGAGAATCAGGGTGACCGCGGTTTCGATGCGCTCGTGCCCGTAGGGATGCTCCTCGTCGGCGCCCTTGCGGCCGTGCTTGAGCGCGAAGATGACCAACAGGTCGGCGAGCGTGTCGGACAAGGTGTGCATGCCGTCGGCCACCAGCGCCTGCGAGTGTCCCAGAATACCGATGACAACCTGGGCCGCAGTGAGCAGGAAATTGGCGACGATATTGACCAGCGCCACGCGCAGGCTCGCGGCATAGCGTTCAGGACTCGAGGAATCGAAACGGCCGCGCTCGCCCGTGTCGCTCATGCCGTTACCTGCAGGGCGATGACGATGAGGTTGCCGTTGCGGCGTGTTTCCAGGACCTGGTGGCCGTGCACCCGGCACCAGGCGGGAATGTCAGCCAGCACGCCGGGATCGGTGGCGGTCACTTCGAGGATGTCCCCGGGGGCGAGCTGCGCGACCCGCTCCTGGGTGCGGATCACGGGCAAGGGGCAAAGCAGGCCGCGCGCGTCGAGCGCGTGTTTGCTCACAGATACCATTCCGCTGGGATTTCGTTCGCCGGCAGCGGCGCGACCGTGAGTGTGCGCGTGGTACCCGACAAGTCGGTCACGGCCACCTCGACACGCTCGGCGTCGCGCCCGTGGCCGAAGCGCGCGGTCAGACGCGCCGCGAGCAACAGGTCGTCGTCATTCGCCTGGCCGTCGAGCAGCACCAGCGGGCCGGTGTGGCTCGTGGCATTCAGGTGCGCGTAGCGCTTGCGGTAGCCGTTCAGGAAATTGTTCTCGCCCTCGTCGCGCCCGACGATCAGCTTGAAGTGCGGGCGCGGGCGCAGGTGGCGCCCGACCTTGAGCAGCATGATGTCATCGATCTCGTACTGCTTGGTGCCGCGCGCGGCCCACAGGTCGGCGAGCTTGTGCGAATACTGCTCGTTGGTGAGGAAGCAGCAGCCGCCGGCCGGCTGGGCGTAATCCACGAAGCCGTATTGCGCCGCGAGCGCCATCTGCGGCTTGCGGTTGCGGCCGTTGAAGTCGAGGAGCATGGCGCGGTCCACCCAACCCTCGCGCTCCGGCAGTGTCTCCGGCAGGAGCTTGGCGCACAGCGGGCGCAGCAGCCGGTCGAAGGCGCCGGACTCGCGCGCCACCACCGGCATCGTGTCCTTGCGCTGTGACATCGGGCGCTGGCCGATGACTTCGCCGGTGATGATGAAGTCGAAGCCGTGGCTCTCCATCCACTCGCGCGCCTTCTTCACCATGAAGCCCTTGCAGTCGAGGCAGGGGTTCAGGTTCGAGCCGTAACCGTGCTTCGGGTTGATGACGACGTCCTTGTACTCCTCGATGACATCGACGATGTGCAACTTGATGCCGAGCTGCTCCGCGACCCAGAGCGCGTTGTTGCGCTTGGGCTTCAGCTGGTGCTCGCGCCGGATGGCATGCGTGTGGCCCTCGACGCAAAAGCCGGTATAAAAATTGATGCCCTCGACGTGGATGCCCTGTTCGAGCATCACCTTGGCGGCGAGCATCGAGTCGAGGCCGCCGGAAATCAGCGCGACCGCCTTTCGTGGCGTCGACGCGGCGGAAGCGGTGGTCGGAAGCGGCGCGGATGCGGACATGGGATTCACGGTTACTGCCGGGGGAGACAATGGTAGCCCAAATGCCCCATGGGGTGCAGGCGGCGCTACCTAAAATAAAAACGGGCCCAGTGGGCCCGTCGGTTCCGGCCTCTGCGGACCGGTAATACTGCTAGTGGTGGTTCGGGCATGACCGAACGCGAAGGACCATAGCGAAATCCAGACCCCCTGTCCAGCCGGAAATGCAGGTTTTGCCCCACGCCGCCGGTCCGGCGGCCGCCCCCGGCGGGGTTCATAGGGTAGAATTGGCCGCCGCATGCGTCGTTCTTTCCGTCCGAGCCTTTCCCGCTGACATGACTTCGAAAAAACCAGGGCGCCTGCGGTCCCTCGTGGCACGCACCGGCCGGGTGCTCGGCTGGGCGTGGCGGCTGCTGCTGATCCTGCTCATCGTCGACGCGTTCTACCTCGCCGTGACTTGGCCCGATTGGGCGGCGCTCACCAAGGGCGCGGTGTCGAAGTCGCGTTTCATCCGCGATTACGAGGCGCGCGTGGCCGAGGACAAAAAACTCCCACGCCTGCGCTGGCAACCGGTGCCGCTATCGGCGATGCCCAAGCACCTGACGCGCGCGGTGATCCTGGCCGAGGACGGCCGGTTCTACGGTCACAGCGGTTTCGATTTGCAGGCGTTCCGCGAGGCCATGGATTACAACTTCGAGAAGGGGCGGCTCGCGCGCGGCGCGAGCACGATCTCGCAGCAGACGGTAAAGAACCTGTTCCTGTCGTCGTCGCGCAACCCGCTGCGCAAGTGGCACGAGCTGGTGCTGACCTGGGGTATGGAGCAGCATCTTAAGAAACACCGCATCCTCGAAATCTATCTCAACGTCGCCGAATTCGGCCGCGGCATCTACGGCGTGCAGGCGGCGGCGCAGGCGTACTTCGGCGTGAACGTGGAAAGTCTCACCCCGAGCCAGGCGGCCGAGCTCGCGGCCACGCTGCCCGGGCCGACCAAGCACAACCCGGCCACGCGCACGCGCTTCTTCGACAAACACGCGGCCAAGATCCTGAGCCTGTTGCAGCGCTACCCGGGCGATGCCGCGGACACGGTGAACGCGCCCGGCGGCGGTCCGGCGCCGGCGCTCGAAGCGATCCGCGATGAAAATGGCCTGGCGCCCGTGGAAGATCGCTCGTTTGGGCCGGATCGGCCTTAGCGCCGCATGGCGCGCACGGGTATAATTCCCGCGAAATTCCCGCGCCGAACAATAACCTTGTGACCTTCCAGGAACTCATTCTCGCGCTGTCCCGCTACTGGTCGCGCCAGGGCTGCGTACTGCTGCAGCCCTATGACATGGAGATGGGCGCGGGCACGTTCCACACCGCGACGTTCCTGCGCGCCATCGGTCCGGAGCCGTGGAAAGCGGCCTATGTCCAACCCTCGCGCCGGCCGAAGGACGGGCGCTACGGCGACAACCCGAATCGCTTGCAGCATTACTACCAGTATCAAGTGGTGCTCAAGCCGTCGCCGGACAATATCCAGGACCTGTATCTCGACTCGCTGCGCGAGATTGGCATCAACACATCCCAGCATGACGTGCGGTTTGTCGAGGACGACTGGGAATCGCCCACGCTCGGCGCCTGGGGCCTCGGCTGGGAGGTGTGGCTCGACGGGATGGAGGTGACGCAGTTCACCTACTTTCAGGAAGTCGGCTCGCTCACCTGCAAGCCGGTGCTGGGCGAGATCACTTACGGATTAGAGCGCCTGGCGATGTATTTGCAGGGCGTGGAGAACGTCTTCGACCTCGTGTGGACCAAAGGCGTCTCCTACGGTGACGTCTATCACCAGAACGAGGTCGAGCAGTCGAAGTACAACTTCGAGCACTCGAACGTGAACTGGCTGTTCCAGCAGTTCAACGATTACGAATCCGAGGCCAAGCGCCTGATGGAAGCGGCGCTGCCGCTGCCAGCCTACGAGATGGTGTTGAAGTGCTCGCACGCGTTCAACCTGCTCGATGCGCGCGGCGCCATCTCCACCACCGAGCGCGCGGCCTACATCGGGCGCGTGCGCGCGCTCGCGCGGCTGGTGGCGCAGAGCTATTACGAATCGCGCGAGCGGCTGGGATTCCCCATGCTTAAGTCAAAAAAAGGGAAATGAGCATGGAAGACGGCTTGTTAATTGAAATCCTTTCGGAGGAGTTGCCCCCGCGCTCACTTAGTCGTTTGAGTGAGGTATTTGGCACGAATCTTTATGACCAACTGTCAGACGCTGGTTTGTTACCCGTAGAGGCGACTGAATACAGCATATTTGCCACACCAAGGCGTTTAGCTGCCTATTTTCCACGTGTACGTATTCGACAAGAAGATCGTGAGTCGTTTCGTCGTGGTCCAAAGGAAGACGCTCCAATAGAGCACGTGCAAGGTTTTGCCCGAGGGTGTGGCGTATCCATCGAGCAATTAGAGAAGGCTAATGGTTTCTACTGCCTTAAAAAGAAAGTTAAGGGCGAACCTGCAAGTAAGCTAATTCCGGAAATTGTAAACAAGGCTCTGAAGAGTCTGCCTGTGTCCAAGACTATGCGTTGGGGTGCTGGCGAAACGCAGTTTGTGCGACCTGTGCACGGTGTAATCCTACTCCACGGTAAAAAGGTGGTTCCCGGCACGGTGCTGGGCTGCAAAAGCGGCAACAAAACCTTAGGCCACCGCTTCCTAAGCAAGAGTGCGATTACAATTCCAAGTGCGAAGGATTACGAGAGGCTTCTTAAAAAGAAAGGCAAGGTTATCTCACACTTCGAAGCTCGCCGCGACGCGATTGCCAAGGGGCTCGATGCCGCGGCGAAGAAGGCCGGCAAGAGCGTGCGTTGGGACCTCGGCAAGGCTGCCGAGCTCGTGGACGAGGTCGCCTGTCTGGTCGAGCATCCCGTGGTCCATATGGGTACGTTCGACCAGGTGTTCCTCGACGTGCCCAAGGAATGTCTCGTCGTCAGCATGCAACAGCACCAGAAGTATTTTCCGCTCGCGGGCGCCGACGGCAAGCTGCTGAACAAATTCCTGTTCGTCGCCAACATGAAGGCGGCGAATCCGAAGCACATTATTCACGGCAACGAGCGCGTGCTGCGCGCGCGCCTGTCGGACGCGCGTTTCTTCTACGACCAGGACCGCAAGCACAAGCTCGAAGAGCGCGTGCCGCGGCTCGCCCACGTCGTGTACCACAACAAGCTCGGGAGCCAGCTGGAGCGCGTGCAGCGCCTGACCAAGCTTGCCGGTGAGATCGCGCACCTGCTCAAGACCGACGCCGCCGGCGCCGAGCGCGCGGCGTATCTGTGCAAGGCCGACCTGCTGACCGAGATGGTGGGCGAGTTCCCCGAGTTGCAGGGGATCATGGGCCATTACTATGCGCTGCACGACGGCGAGTCGGCGTTCGTCGCCGGCGCCATCGAGCAGCATTATTTCCCCAAGGGCGCGGGCGGCGAGCTGCCGGCCGGGCCGATCGCGCTGAGCGTGGCGCTCGCCGACAAGCTCGACACGCTCACCGGCATCTTCGGCATCGGGCTTGCACCCACCGGTGAGAAGGATCCGTTCGGATTGCGCCGGGCAGCACTCGGTGTGGTGCGCATCCTGATCGAAAAACAATTGCCGCTCGACGTGCGCGCGCTATTCGAGCGCGCGCGCGGCCAGTTCCCGGGCGGGGTTGTGGCCGAGAGCGTGGCCCAGGACCTGTACGGCTTCCTGCTTGAGCGCCTGAAGCCCTATCTGCGCGAGCAGGGCTTCCGCCCGGACGAAATCGACGCCGTGCTGAGCCTCAATCCCACGCGCCTCGACCAGACATTAAAGCGCCTGGAGGCGTTGCAGGCGTTCCGGCGCCTGCCGGAGGCCGAGGCCCTGGCCGCGGCCAACAAGCGCATCCGCAATATTCTGCGCCAAGCCGGGGGCAAGCCCGCGGCGGAGGTCAATCCCGCGCTGCTGCGCGAGGACGCCGAAAAACACCTTGCGGAGCAGGTGGCGGCACGGCGTACCGAGGTCGAGCCGCTGTTCCACCATGCCGACTACGGCGCGGCGCTCAAGCGCTTGGCGAGCTTACGCCCGGCAGTGGATGCGTTCTTCGACAAGGTCATGGTGATGACGGACGACCCGGCCGTGCGCAACAACCGGCTGGCGCTGCTGAACAATCTGAGCGAGCTGTTCCTCGGCGCGGCGGACATCTCGCGCCTGCAAAGCTGAGAGGTATTCTATGAACGCCGATTCCTACCAGGACATGCTCGCGGCGGTGCAGGCGTTCCATGCCAAGCACCGTTTTCGTGAGCAGGGTGGCGAGGAGATGACCTACCGCATCGCACTCATGGCCGAGGAGTTGGGAGAGATCGCCGAGTGCGTCACCAAGGGCAAGGACAAGGAAAAGCTGGCCGAAGAGGTGGCCGACCTGTTCATCCTCGTGCTCGGTACCGCCATCGCCCAGGACTTTGACCTCAAGCAGGCGTTCTGGGACAAGATGAAGAAAATCGAAGCGCGCCAGGGCCGGATCGTCAACGGCCGCATCCGCGTGTCGGAGTTCCGGGATAAATGAAACTCGTCATTCTCGACCGTGACGGTGTCATCAACCACGACTCCGACGCCTACATCAAATCGCCCGAGGAGTGGCGCCCGATCGCGGGCAGCCTCGAAGCCATCGCGCGCCTGACGCGCGAGGGCTACCGCGTGGTCGTCGCCACCAACCAGTCGGGCGTGGCGCGCGGGCTGTTCGACATGGATACGCTCGGCAAGATTCACGCGAAGATGGTGGACGCGGTGCGTGCCAAGGGCGGCGAGATTGACGGCATTTTCTTCTGTCCCCACGGGCCGGACGATAAATGCCATTGCCGCAAGCCCGAACCGGGGCTGTACGAGGAAATCGCCGACCGGCTCAAGATCAGCCTCGACGGCGTTTATTCCGTCGGCGACTCCGAGCGCGACGTGATCGCGGCGCGCGCCGCCGCCGCGCGCCCGGTGCTGGTGCGCACCGGCAAGGGCGAGCGCACGCTGCGCAAGGGCAAGAACCTGGGCGAGGTGCCGGTGTACCCCGACCTCGCGGCCTTCGTGGACGGCCTGCTCCACGGCGAGTTGTCGGGCTGACGTGCAGTACCTGCGCTCCGCGCTGTTCAACCTGCTGATGTTGCTGACGGTGCTCGTGTTTGCACCGCTCGCGCTATTGACCTTCCCGTTGCCGCACCCGCTGCGCTACCGCTTCATCAGCCAGTGGGCGCGCCTCCAGACCTGGCTCATCGGCGTGCTGTGCGGCGTCCGCTACCGCGTCGAGGGGCGGGAGCATCTGCCGAAAGGCCCGGCCATCATCCTCGCCAAGCACCAGTCGGCGTGGGAGACCATCGCGTTCCAGAAAATCTTTCCGATCCAGACCTGGGTACTCAAGCGCGAGTTGCTGCTGATTCCGTTCTTCGGCTGGGGCCTGGCGCTGATGAAGCCCATCGCCATCGACCGCGGCGCGGGGCGTAAGGCGGTCACGCAGGTCATCGAGCAGGGACAGGCGCGGTTGAAGGAAGGCATCTGGATCGTGGTATTCCCCGAGGGCACGCGCATGGCGCCCGGCACCACGCGGCGCTACGGCATCGGCGGCGCCGCGCTCGCGGCCGAGTCCGGTTATCCCGTCGTTCCCGTCGCCCACAACGCCGGTTTCTTCTGGCCGCGCCGCGGCTTCCTAAAGAAACCCGGCACGATTCACGTTGTCATCGGACCGGTGATTCACACGCGCGGCAAGAGCGCGGAAGAAATCAACCGTGCGGCGGAGGAGTGGATCGAAAATAAGATGGTAGAGCTGGAGAAGCGGACGTCAGCTTCCTGACACTGCCTTGCAGGCATAAGGCCAGATCACGCGCGCCTTCCCGCTGTTCACGACTTTGCCCGATTCCGTCATGTAGGGAATGACGACCTTCTTCTGGTCGGTCGAGAGTTTGCGTACCGCAACAGTTTCCATCGGCTCGCCGCGGAAGATCGCCAGCGGGTCGGCCACCTGGCCGTTGATGGGGAAGAACACTACCTCGCCGGAAAAGTATTGGTCGTCCGGGCTGACGAATAAATCCAGATGCAGGTGGGAATGCCGCCACCGCCGTAATGGCGCCCGCCGGTTCCGCTGGTGCCCGTATCCGCGATTTTCTGTCCCAATTTCACGCGCGCGCCGATTTCGAGCGCGGGCATCTCCTTCAGATGCTTGTAGCGCGTGTACGTCCACACTGAATATCCCGTATCGGCCGGGGCGTGCTGGATGACGATGCCTATACCGCCGATGTCATCGGGCGTTTCTTCCTTTTTCGCCACGACCGTGCCGTCAGCGATCGCCAGAATCGGCGTGCCCTCGGACGCCGGAATGTCGAGGCCGGCGTGCATGCCGTGGTTGAAGCGCGGGTTGCGCGCGCTGCCGTCGCCGCGTTTGGGGTCGGCGAAGAACGAGTCTGCCTGGGGACATGTGGCGTCTTTCGGATAGACCGCCACCAAGCCGATTTCTTCCAAGCCCCGCTCGCGCAGCCCGCTCAACGACGCGCGTGTGGGGTGAAAGTACTTCTGGGATATTTCGCGGTTGCTGGGTTGATCCGAATCATTGGCGAAAATAGGCGCAGTTAGGATAAGGGCCATAACTGACACTAGCAATTTTTCTCTGTTCATTGTCGTCATCGATAATTCCGAGCTTTCAAGGATTCTGCCCTCTCGATTTCGTGTCGCTCATAATTCGGAGCCATGTACGTGCTTCAGCATGCCCTTGAGCCGCAGCCTTTTCAGCCCATTTCTTTGCTTCACTCTCGTTTTTTGCAACACCTGCACCTCCAATATAGAGAACGGCCAAACTAAACTGAGCCTGAGCCACACCATCGTCGGCAGCTTTCCTGAGCCACTTGGCACAGGTCTCAAAGTTCCGTTCAACTCCTTCGCCGTTACAGAACATAAGGCCAATATTGGCTTTAGCTTCTGGGTAGTTCTGAGCGACAGATTTCTCAAACCATTTCATTGCTTCCGTGGGATTTCGTGTGCCACCATATCCTGCCTTGAGCATATGGCCGAGATTGTTTTGTGCAATCGGATTGCCGGCCTCGGCAGCTATGCGATACCACTTCATCGCCTCGGAAAAATTACTCTTCACGCCGCGTCCGTGTTGATACATCCATCCGATATTTTTTGCTGCTTCGGCGTCTCCATGCTTAGCTGCTTCTAAAAATTCGGAGAAGGCTGTTTTGTAATCACCCCGCTCTGCAGCTGCTAGCCCTTCTGGAGTACCAGCGTGCAAATTTAGGGCTGTAAGGAAAACAAGGATTGCTGGTATAAGAGTTCGCTTCATATTGGCGGAGTCGACCGTTACGGGAATCTTCTTTCTCATGGCATTGAGGCGCATCGCTGTTACGCCATGTATAGCATGTTCCGGCCGATGGGTAATTCAGGGGCCGGTATTGGCAAGCGCGGCAAACTCCGTCAAAGACAATGTTTCAGCGCGCCGGCCGGGATCAATGCTGAGTCGTTCCATCGTTTCCGGTGTCGCCAATCCCTTGAGCGTATTGCGCAACACCTTGCGCCGCTGGCTGAAGGCGGCTTTGACGATTTGCGCGAAGCGCTGTGGGTCGTGGACTTCGACTGGCGGCTTTTCGTAGGGGGTCAGGCGCACGACGGACGAATCCACCTTCGGCGGTGGGCGGAAGGCGCCGGGGGCGACGTTGAAGAGTTTTTCCACCTTCGCGCCCCATTGCAGCATCACCGACAGCCTCCCGTAATCCTTCCCACCCGGTGCCGCAGCCATGCGGTCCACGACTTCCTTTTGCAGCATGAACAGCATGTCGCCAATACAGTGCGCCTGGTCGAGCAGGTGAAAGAGAATGGGCGTGGAGATGTTGTACGGCAGGTTGCCGATGATGCGCAGCTTGCTGTGCGACGGTGCCAGCGAGCAGAAATCAAACTTGAGCGCGTCGGCGTTGTGGATGGTGACCGATTCCGGCAACGACTGGCGCAGGCGTTCAATCAGGTCGCGGTCGAGCTCGACCACGTCCAGCTTCGCCACCTTGCCGGCCAGCTCGCGCGTGAGCACGCCTTCGCCGGGGCCGATTTCGACGACGTGATCCGAGGGCTTGGGGTCGAACGCCGTAACGATGCGTTGGATGATGCCGCGCTCGTGCAGGAAGTGCTGGCCGAAGCGCTTGCGGGGCCGGTGCGTGGGCATCAGGCTTTGGTGCGCGTCTTGACCATCGCCAGCGCCATGTCGAGCGCGGTATAGAGGCTCGACGGATCGGCCTTGCCGGTGCCGGCGAGTTCGAGCGCGGTGCCATGGTCCACGGAGGTGCGGATGAACGGCAGGCCGAGGGTGACGTTCACCGCGTGCGCGAAGTCGTGGTGCTTCAGCACCGGTAGACCCTGATCGTGGTACATGGCGAGCACCGCGTCCACGTGCTTCAGGCCCTCGGGCAGGAACGCCGTGTCGGCGGGCACCGGGCCTTCGAGCTTCATGCCCTTGGCGGTGAGCGCCTGGATGACAGGCTCGATGACCTGGATTTCCTCGCGCCCCAGATGACCCGATTCGCCCGCGTGCGGATTGAGGCCGCAGACGCGGATACGCGGGTCAGCGAGGCCGAATTTACTCTTCAGGTCGTGGTGCAGGATTTCGAGTACCGCCGTGAGCCGTTCGCGCGTGATCGCGCGCGGGACGTCGGAAATCGGCAAATGCGTGGTCACGAGCGCCACGCGCAGCCCGCCGGCTGTGAGCATCATGACCGGCATGACATTACCTGCTTTTGCCGCGAGATATTCGGTATGGCCGGTGAAGGCGATACCGGCATCGTTGATGACGCCCTTGTGCACCGGGCCGGTGACGAGCGCGTCGAACTCGCCGCGCAGGCAGCCTTCGATTGCCCGGTTCAGGGTTTCGAGCACATACGGCGCGTTCGCCTTATCGAGCCGGCCGGGCTCGACCGGCGCTTTGGCGATGACCGGAAGCAGGTAGCAGCCGGCAGTGGGCTGGTTTTGCCATTCAGGGAGATCGAACGACAGGCCAAGCGCACGGGCACGGGTGCGCAGCACGGCGGGATCGGCGATGACCACGAGGCGGGCGCGTGGTGCGCGCG
>SCRL01000088.1 GCA_004298065.1 Gammaproteobacteria bacterium
TCGAAGTAGCCGTTGCCCCAGTGGGCGATGTTGTAGGTGTCGCGCGCCTGCTTGAGGGTCCAGGTCATGGGCGGGGCGTTCGGTGGCGGCGCATAACGGGTGGCAAGTATACTAGCCCACCCGCAACGCGCCACTATTCACAACTCCCGCATGGCACTCGACAACACCTGGTACACCGAACAATGGGCCGGACAGGGCTCGGCCATCTCGCTCAAGCTGAAGGATAAGGTCCACGACGAACAGTCGCCCTACCAGCGCATCGAGATCTACGAGACCGAAACCTTCGGCACGCTCATGACGCTCGACGGTCTGGTGATGGTCACCGACCGCGACAATTTCGTATACCACGAGATGATGTCGCACCCGGCGCTGTTCACCCACCCCGACCCGAAACGGGTACTGGTCATCGGCGGCGGCGACTGCGGCACGCTGCGCGAGGTGCTCCGGCACAAGACCGTGCAGCTGGCCGAGCAGGTCGAGCTCGACGAGCGCGTGACGCGTGTCTCCGAGAAATTTTTCCCCGAACTGTGCCAGTCCAATGCCGATCCGCGCGCCAAGCTGCACTTCGCCGACGGCATCGAGTGGGCGGCAAAGGCCGCGCCCGGGAGTTACGACGTGATTATTATCGACTCGACCGATCCCGTGGGTCCGGCGGCGGGACTGTTTTCCGAGATCTTCTATAAGAACTGTTTCCGGGCGCTGTCGGCGGACGGCGTCGTCGTCGGCCAGAGCGAATCGCCGCTGTTCCACGCCGACCTGATCGTGTCGGTGCAAAAGGCCTTCAAAGGCGCCGGATTCGGCAGCGTCGCCACGCTGCAGTTCCCGCAATGCACCTACCCGTCCGGCTGGTGGAGCTGCATGCTCGCGCGCAAGCAAGGCAGCGCCACGGACTTTCGCCGACGCGACGCCGAAGCCAAGGGCTTCGCCACACGCTATTACAACGCCGCGATCCACGCGGCGGCGAGCGCGATGCCGCAATTCCTGGCGGAGCAGTTGCACGTATAATTTTTCAGACCCCAACTCCGGATGACCACCATGACCGAACCCGTCATTGCCCAGAAAGGCCCCTACGCCCTCACGCTCCAGCCCGGCACCTACTGGTGGTGCGCCTGCGGGCGCTCCAAGACCCAGCCGTTCTGCGACGGCTCGCACAAGGACACCGGCTTCACGCCGGTGAAGTTCGAGCTGCAGGAAGCCAAGCAGGTGTACTTTTGCGGCTGTAAGCATTCAGAAACCAAACCGATGTGCGACGGCAGCCACAAAACGCTCTAAGCGCAAATTAGCAGGAGCACAAAATCGCTGGGGGCAATTTTGCTCGCGCCTTCCTGGCGCGAGCCCTTACGGGCCATCCCTGCGGGATGTCCAAAATTGTTCCCGACAATTTTGTGGACAGCGGAGCTTGACCGGCAGCAATAGGGGCGGGGCGAACACAATTTCGCCGGGAGCGAAATTGGACAGCCGAATGGCTGCCCGTAGGGTGCGCGCCATGGATGGTGCGCATCAAAAAAATCGGGCGCCTTGCGGCGCCCGAAATGTTTGCAGCTTCAGAGGGAGTGTAATCGTTACAGGTGGTAGGCCGACTCGCCGTGCGAGGTGGTGTCGAGACCCTCGCGCTCCTCTTCCTGCGGCACGCGCAGGCCGACGAGCAGGTCGGCGATCTTGTAGGCGATGGCCGCCACGACGCCGCTCCAGACGATCGTCACGCCCACGGCCTTGGCCTGGATCAGCAGCTGGTCGCCGATGCCCGGGAAACCGGTCTTGCCGGTCACCCAGTCGGTGACGAGGCCGGGACCGCCGAGGTCGGGCGAGTTGAACACGCCCGTCAGGAGCGCGCCCAGGATGCCGCCGACCGCGTGCACGCCGAAGACGTCGAGCGAGTCGTCGGCCTTGAGGAGCCGCTTGAGCTGGTTCACGCCCCACAGGCACACGAGGCCCGCGGCGGTGCCGATGGCGAACGCGCCCGGGATGCCGACGTTGCCGGCGGCCGGGGTGATCGCCACGAGGCCCGCGACGGCGCCGGAGGCGGCGCCGAGCATCGACGGCTTGCCCTTGAACAGCCACTCGGCGAACGTCCAGGACAGCACCGCGCAGGCGGTGGCGAGGAACGTGTTCATGAACGCGAGCGCGGCTGAGTTGTTGGCCTCGAGCGCGGAACCGGCGTTGAACCCGAACCAGCCGACCCACAGCAGGCTCGCACCGATCATGGTGAGCGTCAGGTTATGCGGCGCCATGTGCTCCTTGCCGAACCCGACACGCTTGCCGACCAGGTAGGCGCCCACCAGACCGGCGATGCCGGCGTTGATGTGCACCACCGTGCCGCCCGCGAAGTCGAGTGCGCCCCATTGCCAGAGCAGGCCCGCCTTGGCGTTCTGCGCGTCCACGACGTTCGCCGCCGTGTACGCATCCGGGCCGGGCCAGAACCAGACCATGTGCGCGATCGGGGCGTACGCGAAGGTGAACCACAGCACCATGAAGATGAGCACGGCCGAGAACTTCACACGCTCGGCGAACGCGCCCAGGATCAGGGCGCCGGTGATGGCCGCGAACGTCGCCTGGAACGCCACGAACACCAGCTCGGGAATCGGCGTGTTCTTGCTGAAGGTCGCCGCCATGGCGAACTCGCCCTTGGCCGAGTCGAAGGTCCCCTTCAGGAACAATCGGTCGAGCCCGCCGAAGTAGGCGTTGCCCTCCGTGAACGCGAGGCTGTAGCCGTAAATGCACCACAACACCGTGATCAGGGAGAAGACCACGAACACCTGCATCAGCACCGAGAGCGCGTTCTTCGAGCGGACCATGCCGCCGTAGAACAGCGCCAGCGCCGGCACGCTCATCATCAGGACCAGCGCCGTGGACATGAGCATCCACGACACGTCGCCCTTGTTGGGCACCGGGGCCGGTGCCGCAGCCGGGGCGGCCGGCGCTGCGGCAGCGGCCGGGGCGTCGGCCGCCGGGGCCGGAGCGGGCGCATCCGCCGCCGATGCCGCCAGCGGCAGGACCGCCAGCAGCGCGGCGAACAGCGCGCCCAGGAAGTACTTCGTTGTGAATCGACTGATCATGGGTCGTCTCCTAGAGCGCATCTTTACCGGTTTCGCCGGTACGGATGCGGATCACTTGTTCAAGGTCGTACACGAAGATCTTGCCGTCGCCGATCTTGTCGGTACGCGCCGCCTTGATGATGGACTCGATGACGCGGTCGAGCAGCTTGGCGTCGATGGCCACCTCGAGCTTCACCTTGGGGAGGAAATCGACAACGTATTCCGCCCCGCGGTACAGCTCGGTGTGGCCCTTCTGACGGCCGAAGCCCTTGACCTCGGTCACCGTGATGCCCTGCACGCCCACCTCGGCGAGCGCATCGCGCACGTCGTCGAGCTTGAACGGCTTGATGATGGCAGTGACGAGTTTCATGGTTGGCTCCTTGGATGGCCGGTGTTTAGAACACGCGGCTGAGGCTGAGCACGGTCACGCCCTTGCCCAGATCGTGCGTCTTGGTGCTGTCCACCACACCGGCGGTGTTGTTGTAGTACTTGGTGTTGTCCGCCTCGGAGTACGCCAGGCCCACGGTCCAGCCGCCCTTGAACGTCTTGGTGATGCCGACCTTGTAGTCCGTGTAAGAGGGGTCGGTGGCGCCGGCGGCATTGGCCGTGGCCAGTCGGGTCTCTACGTCCTGCTGACCGGCGTGCAGCACGAGCGTGAAGTCGTTCGGCAGCGGTACGTTGGCCGTGAGGTCAAGGTAGGTCGAGCCCGACGAGCCGGTGGTATAGCCGGTCTTGGTGTTGGCGCCGAAATAGTCGCTGACGGTGCTGGAGAGCTTCAAGCTCACCCATTTCCAGCTCACGCCCACGTTAAGCTCTTCGGTGTTGTAGCTCTCGTCGGCACCGGCCGGCACGGTGTTCTTGTAGTTCGCGCCCGGGTAGTAGTAACCGTAGAAGCCCGCGGTCCAGCCCCAGTCGCCGCCGAGACTGCCGTTGTAGCCGAAGTAGTAGTCGATTTCGGTGTTGCCGCCGGCGTATTGCTGGTTGCTGATGCTCGAGGCCCACAGGCCGGCATAGGCGCCACTCGAATGGGCGTAGTCCACGCCGCCCTGAATCGCCGGCTTGCCGAAGGTCTGGGTCAGACCGCGGAAGATGTAGTTCGACACCAACGCCACGTTGGAGGTGAAGGTGTGAGGCGAGGCGGCTTCCGCTGCCATCGCCGGGGCGCCCGCAAGCGCGGCCGGCATGCTGGCCATCCCCGCCAGCACCAGATTACGAGTCAGTTTACGCATGGTCGTTTCCCCTGTTCTTAAGAGTTGAAAGAAATATGAAACCGCCCATGCGCTTAGCACTTGCTGTGCCATATTTTTATATTTTTAAAATCATTCGGTTACGACCCGCGGGTTGATCTCTGCTCCAATCACGTGCACTCGCTTTAGGCAATTCGACGACCCAGCGCACCAAGTGTGTGCGAACCCAAGGTGAGCTGAAGTGCTGCACCATCGCAGTGCCGAGGCCCAGACGTTCTGCTATCGTCGGCATTCATGATCGACCCGAAACGCGTCATCGACGACCTCGCCGGCACGGTCGCGCGCGCGTTCCCGGAGGGACTCACGCGCGAGGCCGAGAAGAACCTGCGCGCGCTGCTCGCCTCGGCACTCGCGCGCCTCGACCTCGTCACGCGCGAGGAGCTCGAGGTGCAGGAGCAGGTGCTGGCGCGCACGCGCGAGCGCTTGCAGGCAATGGAAAAGCGTCTCGCTGAACTGGAAACCGCGTTATCCAAAAAAAGCTAAAGTAGGCACCGGAAATCGCGCACCCGGCGCCGCAGCGGAATTTCAAGGAACAGGGAAATTAAGGAGGGGGACCGTTATGCGTTCACACGGATTTGCGCTGCTCTGTCTTTGCGTGCTGCTCACCGCCTGCGCCACGAACCCGATGACGGGGCGCTCCCAGCTCATGCTGGTTTCCGAAAAATCGGTCATCGCCCAATCGAAACTCGCCTACAACAATCTGGTATCGGGCCTGGAGAAAAACAGCAAGGTCAACGCCAATCCAATCGTCGTCGGCCGGGTGCAAACCATCACGGACAAGCTGGTGGCGCAGGCGATTCGCTACCGGCCCGACAGCGAGCAATGGGAATGGTCGGTCAAGGTCATCGACGAGCCTGACACGATCAACGCATTCTGCATGCCCGGCGGAAAAATGGCGATCTATACCGGTCTGATCGACAAGCTCAAGGCCACCGACGACGAGATCGCGCAGGTCATGGGCCACGAGATCGGTCATGCGCTCGCCAACCACGGTGCCGAAAAAATGTCAGTGGGGATGGCATCGGGTATTGTCATGACGGCGCTCGGCTCGTCGCGCCAGAACCGTGTCCAGCCGGAAATGGCGCAATTTGCGGCGTTGGTCGCCTGGCAATTGCCCAACAGTCGCGAGGCGGAGTCCGAGGCGGACAAGATCGGTATCGAACTGGCGGCACGCGCCGGCTACAACCCCGACGCCGCCGTGTCGCTCTGGAAAAAAATGATGGAGGCGACCGGGCAACAGTCCCGTTTCGACCTGCTGAGCACCCATCCGGCATCGCCGAAGCGCATGGATGACCTGGCGGAACTCGTTCCGTACATGCGCCCGCTGTACGCCAGTACGGAAACCCGTCCTTCCGTGCCGGTGCGCGTAGACGATGGCAAAGGCAAGGAGAGTGACGAACCCGTCGTGTTTGGCGGGTCCTCGCTCGTTTCGACCGGAAAGGACAAGCCTTTGAAACTCGTCTCTCCGGTTTTCGAAAAATTCAAATTAGGCATGGCCGAGCTGGGATGCGAAGCGTGCGTCGTCCAGTTCCAATACAAGAAATCGCGCCTGCGCGAACTGTACGACCGCAAGGAGTGGGATACCCTGGCGCGCGAGGTGCTCGAGACCGACTATCCCCAGGACATGACCTATTTCTACCTGGGTGTTTCCGCCGAGGGTCTCGGTCTGCCCGCGATGGCACGTATCTATTACTCTCGGGCCGCCGAACTCACGCAGAACAGCCGGACGCGCTGCAAAGGCGCGCTGCTCGACGATTGCGCCGGCCTCGACGTACCCCAGGCGGCCGAGTCGGCGCTGGCGCGCCTGCAACAGGAGTGGCCGGACTAAAACCAACTATCCAGGGAGGGAGCATGTCACTCGCCGTCGTTCATTCCCGCGCCCAGATCGGCATCGACGCGCCGCCGGTCACGGTCGAAGTGCATCTCGCCGCCGGCCTGCCGTCGCTCTCCATCGTCGGCCTGCCCGAAGCGGCTGTGAAGGAAAGCAAGGATCGGGTGCGCGCGGCGCTGCTCAATGCGCGGTATGAATTCCCGGCCCGACGCATCACTATCAATCTCGCGCCCGCCGATCTTCCGAAGGAAGGCGGGCGCTTCGACCTCCCGATCGCGCTCGGCATTCTCGCCGCTTCCGGTCAGATTCCGGCCAAGGAACTCGATCGCTATGAATTCGTCGGCGAGCTCGCGCTCACCGGCAAGCTGCGCCCGATCCTCGGCGCGCTGACCGTCGCGCTCAAAGCGCGCGACAGTAACCGCGCGCTGCTCCTGCCCGCGCCCAACGCCGCCGAGGCGGCGCTCGTGAACAATGTCGCGGTGTTCGGTGCGAAACACCTGCTCGACGTCACCGCGCATCTCGCCGGCGAGCGCCTGATTTCGGCCCAGGCGCCGACACAGCCGGAAATAAACGCGGAGCCGTCCGACGACCTGCGCGAAGTACGCGGCCAACACCACGCCAAGCGCGCGCTCGAGATCGCCGCCGCGGGCGGTCACAGCCTGCTGTTCATCGGCCCGCCGGGCGCGGGCAAGACCATGCTCGCCTCGCGCCTGCCGGGCCTGTTGCCACCGCTCACCGACACCGAGGCTATCGAAACCGCCGCGATCCAGTCGCTGCACAAACGTTTTCATCCGAGACAATGGTGCCAACGGCCGTTCCGCTCGCCGCACCACACCGCCTCGGCCGTGGCGCTCGTCGGCGGCGGCAGTCATCCGCGTCCGGGCGAGATTTCACTGGCGCATCACGGCGTTTTGTTTCTGGATGAATTGCCCGAGTTCGATCGCAAGGTGCTCGAGGTGCTGCGCGAGCCGCTGGAATCGGGCGCCATCACCATCTCGCGCGCCGCACACCAGGCCGAGTTCCCGGCGCGCTTCCAGCTGGTCGCGGCCATGAATCCCTGTCCGTGCGGATTTCTTGGCGACAGCTCAAACCGCTGCCACTGTACGCCGGAGAAGGTGCGGCTTTACCGCGCGCGGCTTTCGGGGCCGCTGCTCGACCGTATCGACTTGCACGTGGAGGTGCCGCCGGTGCCGAAGGATTTGCTGCTCGAGCAGCAGGCCCCCGCGGGCGAATCCACGGCGATGGTACGCGCGCGGGTGGACGCGGCGCGCGCGAGACAGCAGGCGCGCAGCGGTTGCACTAACAGTGCACTCAGCAATAGCCAGATTGACGGACTGTGCGCGGTGGATGGCGAGGGACGACGATTGCTGGAACAGGCGATCGCGCGGCTGGGGCTCTCGGCGCGAGCCTATCACCGCATCCTCAAAGTGGCGCGCACCGTCGCCGATCTCGCCGGCGCCGAGGCGATCGAGCCCACGCACTTGGCCGAGGCGATTCAATACCGCAGCCTCGACCGGCGGATGATGAACTAGCTCTTCACCACAGAGAACACGGAGGACACAGAGATATTTTCTTTCATTTCTCCGTGCTCTCTGTGGCCTCTGTGGTGAAAAAATCTTTTTTCAGAAAAAAAGAAAGCGGCCTTGCGGCCGCTTTCTTCATTACTGCTTCTGAAACTAATCTGGCTTACTTGGCCTTCGACACCATGAAGTCCACGGCGGCCTTCACGTCGTCGTCCTTGAGCGCGGCATTGCCGCCCTTGGCCGGCATGAAACCCTTCTTGCCCTGGAAACCCTTGATGGCGTGGGTATAGAGCGTATCGTTGCCCTGGGCGAGGCGCGCACCCCAGTCGGCCTTGTCGCCGAGCTTCGGCGCACCGGCAACGCCGGCACCGTGACACGCGGCGCACGCGGTGTCGTAGGTCTTCTTGCCGGCATCCGCGCCCGCAGCGTTGGCCGCCGGGATCAGCGCATTCATCACCGGGTTGGCGGAGGCGACCGTCAGCTCGCCGACCGGCTTGATGCGCTCGGCAACGGCCTTGGCGTCCGCCGTCGCGACCTCGGCCTTTTTGGCCTTGTCGCCGATGACGTTGGCAACGATGATCAGAATAACCGTCAGGGCGGCAAGGGCGCCAATCAGGCCAGAGAAGAATTTCAGAAATTCGCGATCGCTCATGGTGCACCTTAAAAAACGTTAACGTTGACTTCCCCGCTTCAGCCATCCGGACGACGCCGGCGGGTCCAAAAAGCGGCGGTAGTATAGCCAAATCGCACCTGGATAAAAGTATCTAGGTCAAATTGGACGTCTCTGCCAGGTACGGGTATCCTTGACATCCTGCTGCCTTTATTTCCTTGTATGGAAGAGGGTTTTACCGGTAGCAACCCCCTCTCTTCGCGCCCTTAGCTCAGTTGGATAGAGCGTCAGCCTCCGACGCTGAAGGTCAGAGGTTCGAATCCTCTAGGGCGCGCCATTTATTCAAGCACTTACAGCTGGCCCGGTATCCCGCCGGGTCTTCTGTGCCCAAATTGTGCCCATCCTGTGCCCAACCGGATCTGACCACTCCCTCGTTCGGAGACGAAACCGGTCAGATTTGACCGTTAGCCAAAACGGGAATCACCGCTTCAGCCAGCCAGCTCTGCTTCTAGGTACTGTCGCACGTCCCCTGTTCCGTGCTGCACGGCATACGCGATCGGACTCGGCTCAAGACGGCTGTTGCGGCGCATGGGCCATGTGTCGGCCTGTTCGGGATAGCGCGAAAAAATGACACACAGGGCCTTGTGGCAGCGAAGCAGGTCCTCAATACGCTGAAGCTGCTCGCGTCGTCGCGGGACGGACCTCCGGGCGCGATAGCGTCTCAAGGTCGAGGAGCTTACCTTGAGGAGCTTCGCCTGCATCGCGTTGTCGAGCTTCCACTGCTTCTCGAAGATCGCAAGCAGAAGCCTGAGAGCGTGGTCGGCAGACAGGCGTATGTGGGCAAGGGGATCCTGGGCGGTGTCGATGCCCGGGACCGTGAGACCAAGCATCCTGAACTCACCCACCGTCCCGAGCGTGATCTTGGCCATGCCCCTAACCATAAACGCCATGTCCGATCTGATGAAGCACGCGCAGCACGTCCTCGCGCTTTCCTTCGGCGAGCACCTGTAAGGGTCTAACGCCACCCAAGGACTTGATGGGACCGGTAAGCCATCGGGCGGCTTTGGTTCTGTCTCCGAACACGTAGATCGTTTGCTCCGCGACCTCGGGGTCGATGCTGCGCAGGGCATCGAACATATCCACCAGCGTGTGTTCGTGTCGGAGCTGGTTATGTTCGGCGAGTCGCGCGAGATCGGCGATGTTCAATCAGATACCTTTCCGTGTGTTGCTCACCCAAGAAAGAAAGGGCGGCCAACCCCTTGGCCGCCCTTCCCTACCGCTTCCCCCGGCAACACCCTGGGTTCGAGTCGGCCGTTAGAATAACCCGGAGAGCGAGGCGATCAATCCCTTCTCGAGGCTCGGCTGCGCCTCGGCGAATTCGAGGTTCACCTTGTTCGCCGTGGACAGGATGCGGGTCTGGTAGCGCTTCCAGGCGCCGCCGTTGCGCTCGGAGATTTGAAGATCAGTGATGATCGAGAAGGTCACATCCTTGACGAATGCGCCCGAAATTGTCTCGGCGATCCCGCCAATAAGCCCGCCCGCTGATGCATCGCGAACGCTGCCATTGCCCATTGCAGCGCCCGCCATGGCGCCGGCTATCGCGCCCCCATAGCCCGCGGTAAAAATGCGCTCCGCGGCCGCCGGGTCGATCTTGCCGACCTGAAGGATGTTGATCTGCAGCATGTAGTGCGCGCGGTTCGCGTCGTTCACGATCCGATAACCGCGGCTCTGGATGCCGGCCTTGATGCTGTCCGTGATCTGGAAGTCCGGTCGATCCGAAGTGTTGCGCACCTGGAGATAGATCGTGTGCTTTTCCTTCGGCACCGGGTCCAGGAAGATCGTGCTGCTCATCTTGGTCTGGACGTCCAGGTCGCGTTTGGAAATGGCGACGTGGGTGGCAGCGCAGCCGGACAGGGCTACGGCACCAACCAACAGAACAACAATGCCAACAGCTTTTGAATGACGATTGAATTCCATGATTGCACTCCCTTCTTTCACTGTTTCGCTTTTCGATGACTGGATGACAACGCACGCGCCCCGATACGAGCCCCGGGGATGCCTACGTCTACCCCTCGCGGGATGTCTGACGAAGCTCGATCGCCCGTAGCACGAATGCGCCGACCAGGGCGACGGTCCCGCCCGTGAAATAGCCGCCGGCCGAGCCCCCGAAGGGATTGGCCATGCCGCCGAACCAGAAGAGATACCCCACCACCGCCACTGCGATCAGCACGATTTTCATTTTCCCCATCCTCCTCTTATTGGCCGTTTTTAGCCTTTATCCCGTACAAAATACTAAGGAAGTCTTAGTATCCGGTCAATCCCGAAATCCCGAGCATAGCGAGCAGGTACTAAGAGGAGCTTAGGGGGCGCCAGTGTTCCCCGTGCGGCTAACGGTCATGCGGTCGTTGGTCCAGCTCCACGAACCTGCTCATGGACCGCACATCGCCCTTACCGAAACGACTCAAGGCAGCCAGGCTGCGCGCAAAGCTTTCGCAACGTCAGTTGGGTATCGCGGCAGGGATAGATGAGTTCTCGGCGAGCCCGCGGGTCAACCAGTACGAGCGGGGCAAGCACACGCCCGACTTCCACACCGCCGAGCGCCTGGCCAAGATCCTCGGCTGTCCCACGGCTTACCTCTACACGCGTGAGGACGACCTGGCGAAGCTGATCCAGCTATGGGCGGGCCTCCCCGAACGAGAGAGACGCCAACTCTTGTCACAGCGCCGGCACCAGAAAGGCCGTCGACCGCGCTAGGTTGACCGCGTGATCTCGTGCAATCGGGCGTCAGGTATATTGACGCGATGCGCGACGTGAAAACTGGCAAGATTTACTTCACCAAAGCTACCTGTGAGGAGCTGGGCCCGGCTTTCGCCAAGGCAGGTTATGACATTCGCAAGATACGCACGCTTGAGCAGGCACTGCTGGCCTGGCTCGCGACTCTCAGCGATCGGGCCGTGCAGGAATTTTGGCAGGCACTCGAAAATCGGCGCGAGGAACAGCAGGCGAACAAGGATTGAGAAATAGGCTCAGACTACGCTCGATCGCCATTCAAGATGCACATGTTTGGAAATTAGAATATTCCAAAAAGAATGCCAGCACTCTGTAATCTCGAATTTCCGGCACGGTGGGTTGACTCCGACCAATTTGAAATGGCGCTGCAACGAAGCAGTGGGCCTCACCAACCCGACGTACGCGAAGTAGTGTTCAAGTTCCCGATCGGCTGCAAAGTGATGGTCGATGCTGCTGTGCGCCTCCTTTCTCTTGCAAACCAGCTGAATCACACCTTTCGTCGCGTGCGCCTTGAGTTCGACGAGGGTGAAGCCGGCGTTATGGGATATTTCAATAGGATGGGATTTTTCGATTGTCTGGCAGAGGACATTGAGGTGACACCGGATAGGCCGTTTTATTCGAGCGCGAGCCTCTTTCGTGGCACGAGTGATTCGCTGGTCGAGATCGCCTCTATCAACCCTGCGGACCGCATTGCCGTGCAGAATGTGCCAGGACGCTTGGCTGACGCATTGGTGAATGCGTGTAGTCGGCGAAAGGACATCAAGGCCCTCGAAAAGGCGGCGTTCACAGTATTTGCTGAACTTATCAGTAACATTCTTGACCATAGCTCGACGCGCCTCGATGGGTTCGCGGTTCTGCAACTTTATAAAAGAAAAAAGCGCAAGACTGGGTCGCTGAAGGTTTCTGTGTCCGACAGCGGCATCGGTATTCTGGATACGCTTCGCCCGGCTTTAAACACTACTGATCCAGCCTTGGCGAAACTTACTGACACGGAACTATTGGTAGAAGTGATCCGCCAGGGAATATCGCGGCACGGCAAGACCAGAGGCCAAGGACTCAAGGGAAGCGCCAAACAAGCGCTTAAATATCACGCTCAGCTTGACGTGCGTCTTCCCCAGTCGCGTATAGTGCTCATCCCCTCCCGTACCGGTTACGAGCCGCACAAGGCGTACAGCTACGGCGATCTTCCCCTTATATGGGGGACACATATCTCCTTCGAATTCGATTTGACGTAGCCAAAGGAATCTGATTCAATGCGTTCAATGAACGAGAAGTCGGCGACACTCCAACTTTTCGATTTCATGGGTGGGCCTGATGGTTGGGGTCGACCCCGGGGTCGTGAAGTCTTTCAGGAGCTTCTTCGTGGTATCGAAGAACATCCTGGAACAACAGTGTTCCGAGTATCTCTGAAAAGGGTACAAAGAATTGATATTTCATTTGCTGCCGAAACAGTTATTGAACTGGCGAAACGCTATCGCAAAGAAAAGGGATTCTGTCTGATCGATGTAGATAACGAGGATCAGCTCGAGCATTGGGAAGCAGCTGCGGTAAAACAGAGCCAGCCGATTTTCGTATGGATGGATGGCAAGAGTCGGCTGATTGGTCTGCAGCCAACTAAGGGAACTGCTCGAGCGCTTGAGTTCGTAATAAAGCGGGAAAAAGCAACAGCAGCTGAACTGGCATCGGCACTGAAAACACCGGTAAACAATGCGAGCACAAAATTGAAGCAGCTTTGGGAAAAGGGTTTTTTGTTGAGGAGGCAGACTGTTGCGGCCAGCGGCGGTATCGAATTTGTTTATTTCCGAATCGCGTAGGTTTTTTTTGCAATCTCGTTCAACGTGTTCATTGAATCAGATATGAGGAGGAGGTTTTAAATGGCGAACGGTAGCACTCATCGCGTAGTGGCCGCGCTCGTTGTCGGTGGCACAGCCGCGTACGCGCAAGCTGAAACAACCGGGGATCAAGTGAACCTTAGGCCCCTTGGCGCCGCAGCATTGGCTGCGGCGTTGACCAATTTGCCCGACGTACTGGAGCCATCGTTAAACAATCCCCGTCACCGGGCATTTTTCCATAGCGTGGTATTCGCCGGGTTGGTCGCATATGGGATGCACAAAACCCACGAGTGGAAACCGGAGACCCCGATCGAGGAACTCGTCCGCTTCGCCCTACTGGTGGGCGGCGGTGCCGTCCTCGTTCACCTGGCACTCGACGCGCTGACTCCTCGTTCTCTTCCATTAGTCGGAGTATGACGCCATGCAGACCACTTTACAGAATGACGTTCCGACCGAACTCCGCGACAAAGTCACGCGGATGGGGCTGCTTCACGAAATTTTCCAAGGGCTCGACCTAACCGAAACGCAGCTCAACACTGCGCGTGACCGGTACGAGGCGGTGGGAAAATGGCTTGCTGGAGGCGATGACCCGGTGCTCAAGCCGGCTTCGATCTACCCACAGGGATCGGTCGCCTTGGGCACGGCTACTCGTCCGATTCGCGGCAACGAGTTCGACGTCGATCTCGTGTGCTTCCTTCTGGGCCTAACGACCGCGACCGATCCCGCGTCCGTAAAGGCGCTGATTGGGCGGCGACTGCGCCAAGAAGCGCGCTACGCCGCGATGCTGGAGGAAAAACCTCGCTGCTGGCGGCTTAACTACAGTGGGCAATTCCATCTCGACATCACCCCGGCGATCTCGAACCCTCGCTGCGCGAACGGAGGTGAGCTTGTGCCCGACAAGCAACTTCGGCAATGGAAGGCCACCAACCCCAAGGGCTATCGCCGGAAGTTCGAGCAGTACGCGAGCCTCGCGCCCAGCTTCAGCATCGAGTTCGCCGAGGCGCGTGCCCGGGCGGGGATCGAGCCGTTCCCGAACAATACCAGATCCAAGCGGCTTCTCCCGCTCGTGGTTCAGATGTGCAAACGGTACCGGGATATTTACTTCCTTGACCGGGATCCGGCGCTGGCGCCGGTGTCGGTGATTCTCACGACGCTGATCGCGTGGAGTTACGCCCACTGCGCGCGGAGCGCGTCGTACCCTTCCGAACTCGATTTCGTGATCGACGTGGTGCGCCGGATGCCCGAATTTATCATCCGGGAAAATCGCGGTGGGGCAATTTACTACTCGATCCCCAACGAAACCACGGAAGGCGAAAATTTCGCCGAAAAATGGAACCGGGATCCACGCCTGGCCGCCTCCTTCTTCGAGTGGCATCAGGGGCTAACGCTGTTGTTGGGCGCATTCAACGAGGCGAGGGGTGTCGATAAGGTCGCAAAGGTGCTTTCCGTCGCCTTCGGCGAGAGCGCCGTCGGCACGGCCGTCGCGCGTTGGACGAACGCCATCACGTCCGCCCGAACCAGCGCCGAGCTGTCCGTCGCCCCCGGTGTCGGCCTCGCGGCTGGACACGCGACGGGTACGCGGATTCCGCACAACACGTTCTTTGGACGATAGCGACGGTGTACAACCGCGAAAGACACTATTCTGCCGCGCATCAATACTTCGCCCTCAAGAACAATCGGATTAGCCGAGGCATGGGGCGCATACGCCATCGCCATTTGACGTGGGAGTTCGATGTGGTCCCCACGCCTCTTAGCCGGAACTACCGAGTCAGGATCGATTACCACGAGGACGACAAACCGAGGATTCTCGTGGTCTCACCCGACCTGACCACTCTGGCCGAAGGGCGCCCCCTTCCCCATGTCTACAGCGAAGATCCGGTGCGCCTGTGCCTCTATCGGCCCGGCAAGAGTGAGTGGTCATCTAGGATGCTGATCGTCAACACCATCGTCCCGTGGGTGTATCTCTGGTTTTTTTACTTCGAAGAGTGGCTTTTGACGAATGAATGGAAAGGGGGCGGGGAGCACCCGCCTAAGGTGGATCATGACGAACGGTCTTAAACGAATCCTTTCGATTGATGGCGGCGGCATCAAGGGGGTGCTGCCGGCCGCGTTCCTCGCCCATGTCGAGACGACCACGGGGAAAAAAATCGCCGATCATTTCGATCTCATTAGCGGGACTTCGACGGGCGGGATCATCGCGTTGGGTCTCGGTCTGGGGCTATCGGCGAACGATATATTGGACATGTATCGCCATAAGGGACCCGATATCTTTTACCAAGAGGGAGAAGCAGCTTCTTGGTGGCGAAAAGCGGTGACCATCGCAACTGGCTATTTGCGAAAAACCAAACGCGTAGTCATGCCAATGTACAATCCGGATCGGTTGCGCGACGCACTCGTGGCCGTGTTCCAAGAGCAAACGCTAGGCGAAAGTCGCGCGCGCCTGGTGATTCCGGCGTATCACTCTGCTCACCGCGAAGTATATGTGTTTAAGACAGCTCATCATCCGCGGTTTCAAACTGACCACAGAGAACGCGCGGTCGACGTGGCGCTGGCGACCGCAGCAGCGCCGACTTACTTTCCAAGTCATCGATTACCAAACGGATGCGATCTTATTGACGGCGGCATTTGGGCCAACAACCCTGTCGGTCCCTCCGTGGTGGAAGCTATCGGCGTGCTCGGATGGAATGCGGAGGATATACGGGTTTTAAGCCTCGGCTGTACCGAAGATACATTTACCGTTCCCTCAAAAGCGGGCGGAAAGGATTTACTCTTTGCAACGGCGGATTTATTCCTGCAAGGGCAATCCAAAGCGTCTATGGGTACTGCAAAGATTCTGCTTCGACACACTGTCAATAACCCGAAAATCTTTCGGTATTCGCACGTTGTCGCAGAGGGAAGGTTCGATGTCGATAAGATTAAGATGATTGACGAGCTTAGGGGTATTGGTTTCGGCTTGGCCCGCGACGCGTTGCCGACTTTAAACGAGGTTTTCTTGACGCGCCCTGCGGAATCATTTCAGCCCCACCATTCATCTCTTTGAACAGAGAAGAAGTGACCAACATGCCGCGCCCCTGCGGCACAAGCTTCTTGATTGCCTTAATCTGCTTGGCAGTCAACGGGCCATCATCCGGTTCGTAGGCAGGTTTAGCTTCCGCAGCCAATTTCTTAAGTCTGCGTAATTCTGACTTCTTCGGATGGCGATTGGCAGTCATCTTACTGTTGAAAGCTTGGGAGGCAGTTTGTACTTGGGATTGCCTTTGGCGATCTCGCGTACAAGCGCCTCCACCACTTCCGGCTTCTTCTCTCCAATCCGGACGATAAGATCGGCCTCAGCTGCGGCCAGATCCGCGCGGGATTTTACCGCTCGAAGGTCGAGGCCATAGGTCGCGGCTTTCTCGATTTCGTCCCTAGTAAAGCGGATGCACTCCGGGTTGGAAGTGTCCTTGAGCATCGGGACACTATACACGGCTTAGTAGTATTGCTTTATGTAGCCGTACGCCTTTTCGAACAGTTCTTCGTCCTGGTGCAGTTTGTACTTAAAGAGGGCTTTGCGAAGAGCCTGCTTTACCAGCCGTTCGCCGGCGTTGGTGTTCTGCCATTCGGGAAACCGGACCTGACGCACGATATCGTCGATATCCGAGACCACGCGCTCGACGATGATCGGCGTCTCGTTGGTCTTCACCTCGTTGAACAGTTCGGTCAGCGCGGCCTTGCCGCGATCCTCGTCTTCTTGCGGCGGGATGTCCTTCTCTGCCTGCAACACTTCTTTGGCGATCTGGAGCAACTGCTTCAGGAATTCAACACTGTTCAGCAACCCTGACTCGAAACGGTCCTTGAGCGCGTCCAGCCGCTCGGAAAGCGCTTTGAATTTGGGGTTACCCAGGTGCTTGCGGAGTCGCCGCGCCACCTTGATCTCGATCTCCTTGACCTTCTTCAGGTCCGGATTGGCAAGCACTGCCTCCAGCAGGTCGGCATCCAGCACCAGCGTGTCGAGGTCGTCGCGCACGGCATCCACATGGACGTTCTGGTGGATCAGCTCGATGGTCTTGGCGCCGAGCGAGTGCCAAACCAGCTTGCCGTGGCCGCTGGAGGGCTGCACGGATTGATACACCTGGGACAGCCAGCGATAGTCCTTCTCGTATTGCCCAAGGATGGAATCAGGCGAAATCGCCTCCCACAGCTTGCCTAACAGGCTGTATTCGGCGGCAAAGTTGTCGCGCACGGTGTTGTTGGGCAGGCACTGCTGGGCGGCGATCAAACCCTCGTAGCCTTCCTGGTTGCGGTCCACGCCAGCGAAGAAGGCCAGGCACTTCTGTATCGCCTCCGGCAGCCTGTCCCTGAGTTCCTGGATATTCGACACCACGGCGGTGATGGTCTTGTCGTCGAACTCCAGCGCCTTGGCGACGTCGTCGAAGATACCGAGGTAGTCCACGATCAATCCGTGAGTTTTTTGTTCCGAGTAAGTGCGATTCACGCGACAGATAGCCTGCAACAAGGTGTGGTCGCGCAGCGGCTTGTCGAGATACATCACTTGCAGGATCGGCGCGTCGAAGCCGGTAAGCAGCTTGGAAGTGACGATCAGCAGCTTCAGCGGGTCGTTTGGGTCGCGGAAGCGATCCAATAGCCGCTCTTCCTCGTCACGACCGCGGGCGAATGCTTTGTAGCGTGCCTCACCCGAGTTAACCGTCATCACGATTTCGCTGGCCTCGGGTGGCAACAGCTTGTCCAGTTCTGTCTTGTAGAGCAGGCAGGATTCGCGGTCGAAGGTCACGATCTGGCCTTTGAATCCATTCGGCTCCACCTTGGTCTGGAAATGCTGGACGATGTCCTCGCATACCCGGTGGATGCGCTCCGGCGTCTTCACCAGCACCGCCATCTTGGCAGCGGTCTTGCTGAGGTTGTCGCGATCGAGGTCGGATAAATCTCCGGTCATTTCCTTGAAGGCCGCGTCGATGGCGACCTTGTCGATATGGAGCTCGATCAGGCGCGGCTCGAAGTGCAGCTTGAGCGTCGCCCCGTCGCGGATGGATTCCTCGAAGCCGTAGCGGCTGAGATACCCCTTCTCATCCTCGTCCGCGCCGAAGGCATAGAAGGTGTTGCGATCGAAGCGGTTGATCGGCGTGCCGGTCAAACCGAAGAGAAAGGCGTTGGGCAGGGCATCGCGCATCTTCCGGCCGAGATCGCCTTCCTGGGTGCGGTGCGCCTCGTCCACCAGGGCGATGATGTTGCTGCGCGTATTCAGCACCCCTTCCGCCTCGCCGAACTTGAAGATGGTGGTAATGATGATCTTGCGCACATCCTGCCCAAGCAGGCGTTGCAGCTTATCCCGGGTATCCGCCTTCTCCAGGTTGGGAATATCGGCCGAGGTGAACGTGCCGGTAATCTGCACGTCGAGGTCTATGCGATCCACCACGATCAATACCGTCGGGTTCTTGAGCCGAGGGTGCAGCCGCAGTTTCTGCGCGGCGAAGACCATCAGCAGCGATTTGCCGGAACCCTGGAAATGCCAGATCAGGCCCTTCTTGGGGTAGCCCGCCAGCACGCGCTCGACGATCTTGTTCGCCGCCTCGTATTGCTGATAACGGCAGATGATCTTGATGCGGCGCTTCTTCTTGTCCGTGGCGAACAGGGTGAAGTTGGAAAGGATGTCCAGTACCACGTGCGGCCGCAACATGCTCTGGGCCGCCAGTTTCAGGCTTTTCAGCGGATGCTGCTGGGCGTCACCGAGTTCTTCCTCGAGGTTCCACGGCCCCCAGTCCTTCACCGGAAGGCCGATGGAGCCGTAGTGGTATTCCTTACCCTCGGTCGCCGCCGAGAATACGTTGCAAACGAACAGCTCCGGCACGAACTTCTCGTAGTCGTCGTGCACCTGTAAAGCGCCATCTACCCAACTCACTGCCGCGCGCGTCGGCGTCTTGGCCTCGATCAGCACAAGCGGGAAACCATTGACCAGCAACACCAAGTCGGCGCGCCGCTCGGCCGCGCCAGCGCGGTAAGTGAACTGCTGGGTAACGACATACTGGTTCTGGTCGAGGTTTTCGAAATCAATCAACCGAACCGGTACATGCTCGTTGTTTTGGCCGAAGGGCATGGAGCGTTCGCCGCGCAACCACGCAGTCATTTCTTCGTTGGCGCGGATCAGACCGTCGGAGCGCACCGAGAGGATGATGGCGCGTAGCTTGTAGAGCACTTCATCGGCCCGTTCGGGTTGGGCGGCGATTTCCGGGTTGAGACGGATCAACGCCTCGCGCACCCACGGTTCGACCAGCACATCCTGATGCTGACGGGGAAAGTCGGCGCTGGCGATACGGCGCCAACCGAGGCCGTTATGGCTGCGGCCGTAGGTGGCTTGCGGTTCCTGGACGGCATTGGCGGGGGCAGGCTTCGCCGGGCCGGAGAGTAGGTCGTAGAGGTAGGCTTCGACGGTGTTGGATTCAGTGAAGATTGCCATCACGACGCTCCAAGAGCTTGTTCAATCGCCCTACTCCCAAGTGCGATGGTCTGCTGATATCGACTTGTTGCTGTTTTCAACGCGAGACGTCCTTCTTGAAGCTTATCAGCGATTGATACTTGCTCTTCGAGGCTTGGAATCGGAATCGGCATTTCCCTGACAACCTTGGAATTCAAGGTGTTTAGGCCGCTTGTGCTTTTTCCTTGTTTACGGAAATACGCTCTTCCTGCCGGTGAATTAACGTATTCGAGAACGTAACGGGCAATAGCGTTCTCATGGCAACGAATGCGAATCAAGTGATTCTGGTGATAGCAGACTGGTAACTGTTCTTCCCAAATGGCTGCCCGACCGAGTTCATTGATATCTGCATGGCCCTCGACAACAAGAATGTCACCTTGCCGGAGTAGGTAGTCAGAATCTTTCGGCTCAACGCCAATTTCCTTGATCTCACTAAGATCGATTTCGAAGCGTTGAGCATTCGCAACTCGAAGGTAGGGCGATAGTTTCTCAGCTGTTCTCCGGCTCGCATTGACCGTCAGGCCGTATTGAACATCCGCGACATCTCCAATCCGCGTGGTTCGAGCAGTGGTTATCGCATTTGAGCAAAAAACTTCATTAGTACGTGCCAGCAATAGTGATGCCATCGAATCGACAAGTTGCCGGTAACTATCTGCACAATCTTGATGTGCATGAGCAAGGAGAGCGATGTCGTGTTGCTCCTCCAGCGGCGGTAACGCGAACTCAAATTGCGCCAAACTCGTCCAGTTGGTGCGAGGACTCAGGCTACCGGCCGAAGTGCCGACCGCTTGCTCGAAGAACGCATCAGTCTGGCAAATGAACGGCAGCAATTCAGGCAATAACGCATCAGCACTCTGGCTTTCCAGTACGTAGATGTCGCCGGAACAGACGCCCAAGAAATCGGCTACGGCCACCTTGCGCTGATATGCTCGCCTCTTGCCGAACAGCACCTGCCCAGGCTTGAACACGTTGGTGAAGGTTGTGCCATCGGCGACATTGCCCCAGCTGCGAATACGCAGATCACCCGGCTCCAGGTGCTCCAGCCCGACGTAACGCCCATAGCCCTCTGCCATCGGATCGGCACAGCGCGCCTTGGACAGCCGTACCACGTCGCCGAACTTCACCTTGCGCCAACCAGGCTTCATGGTCTTTTCAGCCACGCTCGACCTTCTCGACTTTCAGTCCATCGAGCGTCTCCGCCAAGGCGTCCATGCTCTGCCAGAACGCACGACCGTCGCTTTGCCATTTCTCCCATACCGACCGCAGGCTGAGCGTCTCATGGGCGCCGTTGCCGTTCGCCGCGCTTGACGCCCGCTTCACGTACAGCGGGATGGACAGACTGGCCGCATTGCCTGCGATCTGGTCGAGGGTCGCCACAGCCGAAAAACCATCGTCGGCGGCAAAAGTCTGGAAGACTTGCAAGATGCGTTGCTGGTGCTCCGGCTTGAGGAAACTCTGCGCCCGCTCGCGGGTGACTTCGTTCACCGCGTCGATGAACAGCACCTTGCCCTTGCGCGTTGCCGGCTTGCGTCGGTTGCACACTACGACGCACGACTCCATCGGCGAGTTGTAGAACAGATTCGGCCCGAGGCCGATCACCGCCTCGACCCAATCCTGCTCGATCATCTTGGAGCGCATGGTCTGTTCTTCGTTGCGGAACAGCACGCCATGCGGCCAGAGGACGGCACAACGCCCCTTCGGCGACAGGCTCGTCAAGATGTGCTGCCAGAAGGCATAGTCCGCCCGGCCTTGAGGCGGCGTACCGAGAAAGTTACGACCCCACTTGTCGTGTTCGAAAGCGGTGCGATCCCATTGCTTGATGGAGTACGGTGGGTTGGCCAGGATCACATCGAACTTCTTGAGTCGGTCCCCCTCGATGAACTTGGGGTCGGCCAGGGTATCGCCACGCACGATCTGAAAATCCTCCACCCCATGCAGGAAGAGGTTCATGCGGGCGATACCGGACGTCATGAGATTTCTCTCCTGACCATACAGCTTGAGCGCCCGGTGCTCGCCGCCAGCGCGCTTCACTTCTGTCAGTGCTGAAAGCAGCATTCCGCCGGTGCCGCAGGTGGGATCGTAGATGGACTCGCCGGACCTGGGATGAACCAGCTGGGTCATCAGGTGCACGACCGTGCGGTTGGTGTAGAACTCGGCCGCGGTATGGCCGGAGTCATCAGCGAATTTCTTGATGAGGTACTCGTAGGCGTTCCCCAACTCGTCTTCCGGCACGTTGGCGACCGAGAGCGTCTGGGTCGAGAAGTGCTCGAGCAGATTCTTGAGGGTCTCGTCCGGCAGGCGCTCGCGGTTAGTCCACGGCGCATCGCCGAAAATGCCTGTCAACAGATCCGGGTTGGCCGCCTCGATGGTACGCATCGCCGTCTGGATCGCCATACCCACGTTCTTGGGTGTCTGGCGCACGTCATTCCAATGCGCCCCCTCCGGTATCTGGAAGCGGTGGTTCTCGGCGAATTCGGCGTAAGAGAGATCGCCACCCGACTCGCTTAGGGCGCGTTGGTACTCCTCGTCCCACACATCCGAGGTGCGCTTGAAGAATAGCAACGGAAAAATGAACTGCTTGTAGTCGCCGGCATCGATCAGGCCTCGCAGCAGAACGGCCGCGCGCCACAGATAATTTTCGAGTTCTTGTTGGGTGATGCGGATCAACATGGCTTAGATGTAGTACTTAAATGGCAAAGGAGGCTGGTCGTCGTTGTCCGGTCCTGCCGTGAGGATCTCCCCCACCGAATCCGCGAACCGCAAGGTAACCGGCTCGCCGTCGCCATAGATGCAGGCATTGAAGTTGAGTTTGGTTAGGCCCATGACATCGCGCATCACGCGCGTAAGCGCTGCGTCGCCTCGAACAATATCAATGCGCAATGGGTTTGGTGTCTCGCGTCCTGGGTATGTTTGCAGATACGGGATGTAGCCTTTCGTCCAGAGATAACCTGTCCGGTCGGTACGACAGAGCGCCGTGCCTCGCAGAACAGGATGGCTACCAAACCGGAACATCTTCAGATCCTTGGCTGGTCGAATGCGCACACCCACCACATTGGTTCCCTTTGGTACAGCCAGCTGGAATCCCTCCCATTCAGCATCATTGAAAAAAGTCTTGCCGTGAATGAAGAGCTCGGTGGGATAGCTGCCATGGCTCTGCTTGTAGGCTTCGACAACCATCGAAATCAATTTTTGGGCACTGTCTTTTTTGAGGTGGTATTCGCCTTTTCTACCTGTGCGCCATGGTCCAACTGCGCCGCGGAAGACCATGCCATCACCTGAATCCAGAAACATCTGCGCGCCGCAACAGGCCGCGTCGTCGTCCTTCGTGGTTTCGATTTGCTTGAAGACCAACCCGATGTAGCAAACACCGGGACGGACCTCCGTCAGACGCCAAGGTCGCAGACCCGCCTTGAAATAGGTAGTCGTACACAGATTCCAGGCGATCGTTGCGGGATCTTGCGGTTTGCGGAGCGGTTCGCCTTTCGCGTTCAGAAAGGCATGGGGCGCTATCGTCGTTTCCCGCACGATCTGAATAACGGCACGATGACTGCCTTCCAACAGCCGGGCCTTGAGCTGGTTGTGAAAACTAAGTTCGTAGTAGTAGGGCTTGGCAGCTTCGTAGTCTTCGGCAAAAAGCGAATGCTGTGTCAGTAGGTCCTTCGCGAGTCTCTTGCTACCGTGACGACTAGACTCAATACGCATCTCCTTGGGAACTACGGATTTTGGGCGACCGTGTTCGTATATGCGCTCTGGAATGATAACGAACCAGACATCAACTGGTGCTTCTTCCTGTGCGAGATAACGGCGAATGGGATCAGCGAACACATCGACCGTCTTGTAGATCGCCTGATGACGATCCGCAATGAATAGCGCTTCATTGATCTGCGTGTCCTGAATGCAGATTTCATGGACCGGTCGTGTTGGAAAACTGAGGCCGAATGCCGCCGCGAATCCGGGAAATGGCCGGTGTTGTGGAGATAGCGAATCGGCGGCGGGAATAAACCCCTGGATCTGTGCAACCCAATTGTAGAAGTGGGACAGGCCGGTTCCGGTGCCAATGACCCCAATCCTCAGAGCACCGCCCTGCCCTTTGCTTTCGAGCGGACCGAACAGGAACAGTCCATCCTTTGGCGACTCGAGGCTCTGACCCATCCCAAAAGTCAGACGAGGCTCGGAGAAGTAATCAAGGAACTGGGCTGCGCTCATCCGCGGTAGCCCTCCACCGATAACTCCTCGTCCGGATCGTCGTCGTCCACAGCATCATCTTGGTCGTCTGATCCCGTCACCGCGGTATCGGGCGATGCCTGTTCGTTTGTCGGCAGAGCCGCAGTCACAGGTGACGTGAACATTACGGGTCTACTTTTGACTCCCAAATTCAGAGACTCTGATAAAGGCAACTCAATTGTCTCCTTGTCACCCGCGACGTGCGCTAGATACGCCAGCATCAGGTCGCGCCAGCGATCTTGCCACCAGCTCTTGCAGAAACTGCGTCGAATGCGATGGGCGCGAGCAGCATCCGTGAGTGGTTCCCTCCCATCTTCTGAAAAGATCACATGGGGCGTAAACGAGAACCGCAAGGACCTGCCGAGAACTGGAAATAATTCCGGTGCGTAATGCCAGTAAACGCTGCGTTTGGGACTGTAACCATGCAGCGCACGGCTACCGGCTATCCCCGATGGTCCGACGAAACGTGTACGTTTGATATCGCCGTCGCCGACCGGGAGATAGTAGCCAACGCGCCCCCTAGCGAAGATTTGGCCAAGCAACCCCTTGTTCTTCATATGGCGATCCCACGCTCGGCGCAGAAGACTAACAAAAATATTGTGTGCGTCCTGCCTGCCTATGGTAAACAACGTTTCATAACGACCTTCAAGGTAGTCTTGCAGATTCAGTGCATCGAGGTGCTCGAATCGAGTGGGTTCATCTCGATCAAGACGGGCAAAGCTCAAGCAGAACTCGCCCTTTATCTCAGCCGGCCAAGGCAGAAGATCAACCGTAACCGGTGCAGCATCTTTCCTGATCCTGCTGACATTGATGGCTGGCGGTACTTGGGCTACTTCCAACCAATTGGAAAGGAGAGTCTCTTTTTCTGTCGTTATTTCGGCATCGATCCGTAGCAACGACCTTGACCAATCCGACAGGGCGTCAGCGGTTGCGTTGGCGGTGCGCGGCACACCGTCAACTTCAAGCTTCTTGAGCAATCTGCCTAGACCATCTTGCCAGACGCTGCTGAAATCAATCGCATTTCGACGGATTATTTCTGGTGGAAAATCTGAGAAATCCAAGTCATCGAGACGAAGTGGGATAACAAAATCAGCAAGCCCGAGTTTTTTCTCCACGGCCAGTGCCAAGGAAAGTTCATCCTTGAATCCTTTCTTCTGTACAGATACTTTTGAAAAGAGCGAGACAACTTTAGCCGAGTGCTGGCGAATCGCGGTTTCGATGCTGTCCCAGAAGGTTTCTCCACCGATTAATTTTGTTAAATCCGACCATACGAGATAACCCGCGCTTGCCAAGCGTGCGGCTAGCCACAGAGTAAAATCGTTGTCTTCCGGGTTTGCGTGACTTAGAAAAATCAGCTTCCTTTGCATATTGGCTTGCTGGGTCATTCGACCCAGCCTCCCTTAGTCATCACGCGGGCCAACTTTTCTTCAGCTTCCCGACAACGGCTCAATGCCGCCTTGAACGTCTCAATTGCTTCGGGTAGTGGCGGGATATTTTCCTGTAATGGTGGCAGAACATAACGCGAGATATTGAGTGTCCAATCTTCATTTTTGATGTCATCGAGCGAAACAACACGCACCGAGTCTTTGACGTCTTCGAATTTCTTGAACCACCTTAGAATCTCGACGGAATGCTCCGGTTCGAGATAGTTCTGCGCCCTGCCACGCCGGAACAGACGGGATGCATCGGCGATCGCGACCTTGTGGCGGCGCGCTTTGGGCTTGCGTTTGTTGAAAACCAGAATACAGGCAGCCAGGCCGGTCCCGTAAAACAGGTTCGGGGCAAGGCCGATGACCGCCTCGATGAGATCCATCTCAAGAAGTTTTCGGCGAATCCCGCCTTCCACTCCCTTGCGGAACAGGGCCCCCTGCGGAAGCACCACGGCCATGCGGCCCGTGCCCTCTGCCATGGACTTAATCATGTGCTGTACCCAGGCATAGTCGCCCGAGCTCGATGGCGGAAGGCCCGCGAAATTGCGTCCGAAGGGGTCGTTCACCCATATCTCTTCACCCCACTTCTCGAGCGAGAACGGCGGGTTGGCTATCACGCAATCGAAAGCCGCGAGGTGATCGCCCTCGAAGAAGGCCGGGTTGCGAAGCGTGTCGCCGCGGATGATCTGGAAGTCCTCGATGCCGTGGAGGAACAGGTTCATCCGGGCGATGGATGACGTCGTAAGGTTCTTTTCCTGTCCATATAGGCGGCCCCACAGACGCTTCACATCGCCATGCGCTTCGCGCACATGCTCGACCGCCGCAAGCAACATGCCGCCGGTGCCGCAGGCGGGGTCGTAGATGGTCTCGCCTTCTTTGGGATCGAGCATCTCGATCATCAGCCGAACGACGCTGCGCGGTGTATAGAACTCGCCTGCTTTCTTGTTGGTCGCATCGGCGAATTTTTTGATGAGGTACTCGTAGGCATCCCCAAGCACATCGGAGCCCACGTCCCGGTTGCCGAGCGGCAATCGTGAAAAGTGTTCGATCAGGTCCTTGAGCAGCGCATCGGAGAGACGCTCTTTGTTCGTCCATTGAGCATCGCCGAACACGCCATAGAGTGTTTCAGGATTCGCCTTCTCGATCTCGCGCATGGCGCGCTGCAATGCCGTGCCGACATTCGTTGCCGTCTCCCGCACATCGCTCCAGTGACAACCATCCGGAATCTGGAAGCGATGCGACTCCGGAAATTGTGCGAGCTCGGGATCGCCCATCTCCTCCGCGACCTGGCGGTATTCCTCGTCCCACACGTCGCAGATGCGCTTGAAGAATAGCAACGGAAAGATGTAGGTCTTGAAGTCCGCGGCGTCGACGGGCCCGCGCAGGATGTTCGCGGACGCCCAAAGGTGTCCTTCGAGCCGCGCGAGTAGGTCGATTGAATTCATCGGGGCTTGCGCATCCACGAAGCGGTTGCCGCTACGAGCGGCGGGACGAGCTCGATTTCTTGTTGGCCACGTACTCCACCAAGTCTCCAACCTGACAGCCGAAATAGGCGCAAAGCCGATCTAGGTGCTCCGTCCCGGTGTTGTACCCCCGCTGGTTGATCATTTTAGAAAGGGTCATGCGGTGTAGTCCCGTTGCATCGGCGACGTCACCGATGGTGATCCGCTTCCCCTCGGCAAATTCCTTCTTCGCGATTAACTCTTTGATTTTAAATCGAAGCATGGGCCGGCCCGTGGTCTTTGCAGCGTTAGTTAAGCAAATGATGCATATAAATATCAAATGATGCTTCTGTTTGTCATCTGATGATGTATAATGGCATCAAATGATGCTTTTACGCATCATACGATACTTTAAAGGAGCATATGCCTATGGCCGAAACCTACCTGACGACGGAAGAGCTGTCCGGGCGCATCAAGTACGACCCCCGGACCATCCGCGAGCGTCTGAAGGACTCCGTGCTGCTCGAAGGGGTGCATTACGTGCGTCCCTTCGGCGGGCGGAAGATCCTCTACATCTGGGAGTCGGTCGAGCGTGACATGCTCAAGCACTCCCAGGGCAGCGCCTTTATCCCGATGGCGAACGGAGGCGCCTGCCGTGGGTAATATTCGTGCGCGCAAGGAAACCGGGAATCTGTTCTTCGATTTCCGCTTCCAGAACCGCCGCTGCCGCGAGCAGACGGCGCTGCCCGATACGCCCGCCAACCGGCGCAAGCTTCAGGGCCTGCTCGAGAAGATCGAGGCCGAAATCACGCTCGGTACGTTCGACTACGCGCACTACTTCCCCGACAGCCCGCTCGCCAAGACCATGGCGTCGCCTCAGGCACAAATGGCCGCCACGATAACACCGCTTTTCAGCGACTTCTCCACGACCTGGCTCGCAGAGAAACGCATCGAATGGCGCGCCTCGCATTACCGCACGATCCAGCAGACGCTGACGCAGCGCCTGTTGCCGGCCTTCGGCAACAAGCCGGTCGGCGAAGTCACCAAGACCGACATCCTGAACTTCCGCGCCTCGCTGGCAAGCGTCCCGGGCCGCAAAGGCAAGCCAAGCCTCACGGCCTCGCGCATCAATCACGTCTTGGCGCCGCTTCGCATGATTCTCAATGATGCCGCGGAGCGCCATGGCTTTCCGTCGCCCTACCACGGCATCAAGGCGCTCAAGGTGCCGCGCAGTGACGTGGAACCGTTCAACCTCGACGAGGTCAGTTTGATCCTCGCCACGGTCCGGTCGGACTTTCGCAATTACTACACGGTCCGGTTCTTCACCGGCATGCGCACCAGCGAGATCGACGGCCTCAAGTGGAAATACGTGGATTTCGAGCGCCGCCAGATCCTGGTGCGCGAAGCACTGGTGAACGGCGAAACCACCCACACCAAGAATGACGGCTCGCAGCGCGAGATCGACATGTCACAGCCGGTCTACGAGGCGTTGCGCGCCCAGCAGGCCGTGACCGACAAATCCGAGTATATCTTCTGCGCGCGCAACGGTGTCCCCCTGAATCACAACAACGTCACCAAGCGCGTCTGGTATCCGCTGCTGCGGCATCTGGAACTGCGTCCGCGGCGCCCCTACCAGACCCGCCACACGGCCGCGACGCTGTGGCTCGCGGCCGGCGAGAACCCCGAGTGGATCGCGCGCCAGATGGGCCACACGACCACGGAGATGCTGTTTCGCGTGTACTCGCGTTTCGTGAAGAACCTCACGCGTCGCGACGGCTCGGCCTTCGAACAGTTGATCAAACACCACCTCTCGGATAAACCAGAGGGAGCCGCCGATGGGCGCCAAGGCGCGACGAACTGACAGCCGCAAAACGCGGACACAGCGACGTCGTCGGCGAGTGCGTCGCATCGTCTACGTCCTGAACCTGCTGCTTGGCGTCGCCACGCATGGCTGCGAGCTCGCCGCCTTCGGCAGCTATTGGGTTGCGCCCAGCAACCTCGTCGCGCCTGACGTCAGGACCGAACGCGAGCTTGGCGATATGCGGCCGACGAATATTTCGCGCCTGCTCGAATGTCCCGTGCCATTGACTGAACTGCCACCGCAGTTGCCCCACTTAAATGTTAATAGGGTTGCCTTCAGCACAAAGGCAACAACAAGTTATTTGGGATGGTGGCACCGCTGGGATTCGAACCCAGAACCTGCCGATTATCTGTCGGAACCCTTGCGGGACGGCTTATAAGGCCGCTGCTCTGCCGATTGAGCTACGGTGCCGCGAAACGGCACCGCAATAAACGGTGCCGGCGCTAACGAATAGCGCCGGTAGGTATTCGAAGGGAAAGAGACAACGGGACCATGGCGATATGTTCGTTTATTGTCGATGTGCGCGTCAACCAAGAAGTGGCCCTAAACGGTTTCATTTATGCCGCGTCCGGAAGCTGGCGTTCTGTTGAAGAACGGTAAACATGGACGCTGTGGATGTAAATCGCCGCCATCGTGAGAAGAAACCGAAACCCGTACGAACCCTCTTCTTTCGCATTCGCCCGGCTAAAGAGTGGTTTGATCCCGAGCCACTGTTCCGTGGCCTCCCTCGTGTTGTTTGGAGGAGCCAAACGGCCGATTCGCACACGCCACCCAAGACCCAAGGCTGATCTCCACGCGACAAGCGTCTTCGAGCGCTCCTTCCGTTGATATGCGACAAATCGAATACGCTTGAGATCAATGCCAAGCCCTTTGAGGAAGGTGAGGTAATCCTTCGCGGCCCCGGGTTTCGTCGGGCCATAAAACACGAGTTCGTTACGCGTCGCCCATGCATGCTTCACGTAGTAGTCGAGTACCCGCCGGCACAAAGCCTCATCCGTTCGCATCAGTTGCCACAGACGCGGGGCGAGTTCCTCCATCACCGCCAAGTCACGCGCCAAACGCGGCCAGCGTGGGCAGGGCAGCCGCCGGGTTTCCCCGGGATAACGTTTGTCCGGGGTTATTTCCATCATCCGGTGGCGCCAGCGCCTTTTTCCCGTGTTGGTTACCTTGAGGTCCCGGAGGTGGCCCGCATGCTGTTCCAGTGCCTCGGCTTGGGCGAGGCTTAGCCCGAACCGGCGAGCCAGGTCTTCCCGTGGTTCGTTTCGGGTGCTTCGAACAAAGAGATACTTCCAGATGCGATAAAGGATGGCTGTGACGGAGTTCTCGTCCTCCTCCCGGTTGGCCCCTAAAACCGCCCTGAACTGCTTCTGGCCGCCTTTACGGGGCGAACTTTCGTCCAACCGTCTGACGCGCTTGCCGACGCGCTTACGTACCGCCCCAAGCAACCCGGCCACGCCATGTTGCTTGAGCCAACGGTAGGCCGTGGCAGGCGGCAGGCCCGAACACCGCACTAGCGCCGTCTCATCGAGCGCCCCCGGCCGGCTCGCAAGGGCGAGCGCCAAGGCCAAGTCACAGGTGTGGATATAGTGGGCCAAACTGATATCCGGTCCGGAATGGCCCAACACAGATGCGAGCGCATACAAGTGTTTCCGGGTCGGGTGATCGTGGCCGTACAGCGCCTTACGAAAATCCCTCGAAGCTGCGAGAAATGCCTGCGTCTCCGGCAGGTGAGGAAAGAGTTCGGGCACCGACTCAAAGCCAGACAGGAGAAGCCTGAGCTGCCCCCAGCTCGGACAAGAGTGCCGCAAATGGTGAAAGCGGATGGTAGGGTCGCCGGTCACTCCGCGCATGGCGCGGTGAATGATCGGGAAGATCGATTCCTCCGGCACGTAGGCGTGGAGAAGACCGGGGATGCCGAAGAGGAAAAACGGCTCCTTTCCGTCGCCCTGCTGTTTCACCCGTTTGGCTTTCCATTGCTTCAAGAGCGCGAGTTCTTCCGGTTCAAGAAGCGCATAGAGCGGAATTTTTCGAGTTGAGCTCTTCGTCTTAAGCCTCCGCTGCGCATGTGGGCGCACGATCAGCTCGGCGGGGTCGTCATCGTGCAAATCCTGCGTCTCGAGTTTCAGCACCTCCATGCGGCGCAACGCGCAGCGAAACGACAGGATGACGAGCAACTTCGCAACCAGCGGAAGGTCCGGGTGCCGGACATCGAGATCGAGCGTATCGAGACGCGCAAGTGTTTTCTTGTACTCGTCGACGGTAAGGAGATTGGCATCGACTGGAGCGAGTGCATTACCGATACCGAGGATTTCGCGTTCATCGATGGGCTCCACCTGATAACGTTCCACCAGGTAACGGTGGAACTCCCGGAGTCCGCGCGTGTGATGTCGGCGCTGACCAAAACTGGTCGCCCCTTCCAGAATCTGCTGGTAAATCTCCTCGAACACCTCGGTGGCTTGTGCGGTGACGTCGTCAAAGGCGGTCAGACCGGCGACCCGCACGCTGATCCGCCTGACGTAGTCACGTATGGTCGAAAGTTTGAGCGGATTGCCTGTCGCCGAACCCTTCGTGAGCATATGTTCGGCCCAGCCCGCAAAAAGGACGAGTGTGGCATCGGGTGTAGCGTCGGGTGACTTGATGAGCTTTACGATCTCTTTGCGCGCCGCATTCTTGTCCTTTCCGCCAAGGGCACGCGTGAGATCGCTGAACCATGCGGGCTGGAAGGTGCTCGCGTTGTCATTAGCAGGTTCCGAGTCAGGGACTTCGTCCCGGTCGGCATTCCCGGTCTCGCTCGCACGCGTCACTACTTCCGCTGTAACCGGGATGCCATGCAGTCGCGCCCAGGCGTAGTCCTTGAGCGAGTGCGAGACAAACCTGCGTTCTGCATAAGCAACCAGATAAATGGGTATCTTGGTCCTGAGTTCGAGTCCAATCGGCTCAAGAAAATCTGTGATATTTCTGGGGCGGTTCAGCTTGTCTGGAACGGTCGCTTTAAAAAAGGCCGTCAGGCACGACCAGACATCTTTCGTGGTTGTCCTGCGCTTGGGGTCCGATGCGCACGCCGGCAGATGACTATCTTCAAGGTTCAAGATCAGTACTTCGGTCAGCGGGTCTGGGAACCACCGGCGCCGTTCCATATCGGGTTTTCCCTGCCACGGCAATCGCAACTCAACATGTGAGCGTCCTCTGAGGAGAAAAACGCCGTCACTTAGCGAATCATAGAGCGCGGCGAGCAAGCTCGGGTGCAACAACCCGCCGTTCAGGGCGGCCGAGGCCAAGACCCTCCCGATGGCTTCACTTTCGGTCATTTCATTCCTAGAACCTTCGGAACCATTTATCGCCTCCCGCCACAGCCGCGGACGTTTGAGCAACGGCATTCGCCCCTCAAGAAATGGGCTCGGCTGGCGCTTGATCAGAATCGGGATACGCGGAGGACACAGTTCGAACAAACCTTGTTTGTTGCCATGGTCGATCACCAGACCGAGCGCGCGGAGGTAATGAACCGTTTCGCGCAACGGCTTGAAACGGTCGATGATGTCGTGCTCGAGATCCCGGACACTGTCTTTCGTGGGCCTCTCACAGGGTCTGCCCGTTAAAAGCCTTGAGAGATCGTCGTCACGACCGTTGAGCCAGCTGAAAAGCTTCGCGGCAGCATGCAGGATTTCAGGTTTCGCTTCGCCGTCCTTCAATTCCCAGAGTTGGATGATCGTCATAGGTATCCTCTATTTCTTCGTGAGTGTGCTTTCGATCGGTTGCCAGCCAAGGTCCTTTAAGAGAGGCGGCACGTAGCGTTCGAGTGTTGCGATATGCTCGTGGTATGAGAAGGACGAGAACCAGCTGAAAGGCTCCTCACCCCTAGACCAATGACCTATAAAAGCGTTGACGATTTCACTGGGGCAGCCACTTTCGCCGAGCTCGGTACGCAGGAACCGCCGATGCACGTTTGCAGGCAAGTCAATAAACGCTTTCATGAACTGCTTCAGAGTCGCCGGGCGCACGAGCTCTGGCACGAATCGTCCCTTGTCCTTCTTGTGCAAGAAGAAACAGTCCGGAATATCGGCAAGAGGCTTGGTCAGATATTCACGCCATGACCCAAGCAGCGCTTGTCTGTGCGCCTCATAATTCCGGATTTGCTTGCGTACCTCGTGCGGTATCCAGATCAAACGGCTCTTGTGGTGGTCGGGGCCATCCTTATCCGCCAGCGCCGCCAAGCCCGTTTCCGGGTCGATTTCCGATGTGGGAAGAAAGGGTGAAATGATCGCGCGGCACGAGGTCGTGTAACCGAACATGAGCACGGTGTAGAGCGTGAAATAGTTGTGATAATCGGCAAATTCTTCCCGTGTCCGATAACTCGTCGCCTTCTTGATCGCATTCCGCAGCTTTGCGGTGGTCTCCCTTGCGGCTTCTCGGGTAGGGCAAAACCGGCTTCCTACATGGATGGTCGCAGGCTCAACCGCTTCGGCGAAATCGAGTCGCGGCTCGCGTCCCAAGGCTCGATAGACGAATGGAACGATCTCCTGCAGCGCTTTCACATACACATTCCGCAACACCTTGAGCGAATGGGTGGTGTAATAAATTCGCGTCTGGGCCAGTTCATGTTCGCACCCCGTAATTGCCACCGCCTGCGTCACGTCTCCCGAGACACAGGCGATCCTATGGAACAAATAGGACCGCACCTTCTCGACTGTGATTCGCTTACTGGGGTCGATCGTTTTAAGAAGCGCGCGTAGCGCACGACGATATTCAGAGACACTCCGCGAAAAAAGTTCTTCCCGGTTCTGGTATTCCTTTCGGCTAACAAGTTCTCGTACAAACTGCGCTCCTCCGGCAAGATCGGGGACGTACATGTACACCGTGCGTCGCCGCGTAACGCCTGCTGGTGCCTCCAAATGAACACGATATTTCGGAAAGTAGCTGCGGATCCGCCATTCAACGATGCGCGATTCGTTGCTTTGGGTCGAGGTCGGAACGAAGAGCGCCAGCTCGCAGTTAATTTTCTTCGCCGCTTCTTTGTCGCCCGGAAGCACTTCCAGTGTTTTGGCGCGATCAAGAGTGCTGCCGGTCCAAAGCGATATGTGAATAAGCGCGATTGTCTCTGCCTGCAATGCCTGCGCGTCGCTCCAATGCTGCTCTTGGAGCAATTCGCGGAAACAATCACTACTGTATGACAGAAGGCTGGCCAGCTCGCTGACCGTTAAGGACCTGTATTGCCACGGCAGCATCTGGTGTTCCATGGCGATATGGCGGGCCTGCCCCTCGGCCGCAAAAATGAGGCCTGCGATTCCCTTTTTTGTTTCGTCGCACGGATATTCGGTCAGACACAACTCGTCTTCGCCTGCCAGGTCATACGGATGGATATCGGCAGCGTACAGCTGCCTCGCGCGTTTCTTGGTGATTGGTACGCCGTTTTCGAGAACTTCTTGGACAACCACCTGTTTGCCCCAATCCCCATGCGGGTCATCGGGGTCGCCCACTTCCGCCGGCACAACCTCGCAATCCGGACCAAGGTTTACATACCCCGAAATCCACCGTCCTCCACCACCACGTCCGCGGCGGCCGCCTCCGCCTTTTCGATTGGACCACTTAAGAAGGCCGTGCGCCCGCGCAACGAAACGACAATAACCCGCGAGATGTTTTGAGAGATCGTTTCGACCGGATGACTGATTTCCAGCTACTTGGGCAAAAAGATGCGGCGATAGCTTCGGATCAAGTCCGCTCGGGCAGAAGTCGAGATCCTCCTCGTTGCTAATAACACGAAGCGCGTGTGATGCCCCATAAGGTGTGTTCGGATACCCGGCGATTTCGTTACTGCCGGCGTGGTCTTCGTATTTCTGTCTTGGGATGTATTTCCGGCATACATGAACATGCGCGACGATGAGTTGGCCTACCATCAGAAAATAACGTTCACGCTCGTCGACGTTTTTTGACGCGAGCGAATTCAGAAGGACGGTATAGAGCGAATTGCGCGTGGCGCACCTCCCGACGAGAGGATTAATCAGACTCACTTTCGAGTATCCGCTCGCAGAATGTTCTTCTTCTGGCTTTTCGGGCCGTTGATTGAATTGCTCCCCAATCGTCTCGGCAAGATCTTCTCCGTGGGCGAGAACCCAGTTGGCGATGTTGGCCCATTGCTTGACGGGAATTTGGTGCTCGGCGCAATAGAGAGCGAAACTCTCATTCATGAGTCGGGTAACATTTGTAAGGTTCTCGCAAATTGGAACGAAGCAGGTGAGTGCATCATCTGCGTTGATCCACCACAGCAAATCGCGCAGATATTCCTCTGGAATACCCGCTTCTGCGCATTTCAAGCGCAGAATCTGATGAGCTTTGCTTTTACTCGGACTTTGGTGTTTCACGGTTTTTCAGACTCCTTGGGCTGACGCGGAAGACGTTCGCAAACGCCGTTTTTGAGTTCAGTGGAAATGCGGTTTTGAAGTGTTGCTTATCGAGATTGCCTTCCCACACTTCGTAAAGCCTCCGTTTATCGCCCAATCCCATAGCGAGTACGGCAGATAACGAAAAGAGTTCCGCGAGATAACTCGCTTGAATAACGTTCGAGGAGTTGCGAAATCTAAGAACAAGAACCGGTATTTTTTCGTTCGGTCCCAGGCACGATGCCGCGACTTTGTATAACCGGACATTGCCCACACACGTAAATTTTTCCTTCGTTTTGATCACCGATATCGGATACGCCCTCAATGCAGGCTGCAAAATTTCTGCGGTTAATTCCTTTGACGGAAACCCGATCGGAGGCAGCGAAAGCTCGCGCTCTAAGTCGAGGATTGTGCTGTGCACGCCGCATATTTCCGCTAGAGTGATTTCGCGCAACTCAGCTTCTTTTGCCGGCTTTGACTGCTTGGGGTGACTCTGATCGCTATCCATTCGGATTAACCTCTAGGCCGTTGAAATAACTTCTTCCCCTAAAATGATGCGCACTGAAGTCAACATCCGACTTGATTGGTCTGGTATTCGCGATGACTTCATCCTTGTCCTAAAAGGATAAAGTCGCTTCTTAACAACCTTTTTTGGCAGGGCGTTTCGCAGGCGGGACTGCGCTAGTGAGGTGATGACGACAAAACGGCTTACTTACGGGAGCCCTGAACCGATGGCAGGCCGGGCTGTGCACTCCTTACACATCTATCTGCGGAGGGCCCCTACGGCAGGATCAAACTAGGTCGAATCAAGGTGGGCTTACGGTCAAAATTACGGGAATTTTGCGAACCACAAATTCTCACGAATGTGCCCCGATCATATGGCCATACGGGGGCTTAGTCGGGATAAATCGGAATAGCGTGACACAATGATTCGCAAGCTAACGCCACGATTTACATAGAAAAACACCGATTGAGACCGAAGTAGCTCTGTATACGGTGGTGGACTCCGACGCGCGCTTTTTGCGACATTCGAGCCTCTGACCTTCCATTACTTAAAAGTCAGAGGTTCGACAAATCTGCCGGGAGCAGATTTGGACAGCCGAAGGCTGGCCCGAGCGATAGCGAGGGTGAGCCCCATGGACGGGGCGAACAATCCTCTAGGGCGCGCCATTTTAATTTCCCACCTTTGCTGTCAACTTTTCCACCGCTTTTTAAAGCTTCAAGACTGGGCCTTCCCGGCCGAATAGAGACGAGGCATGAAACTTGCTAATTCATAACTATTCTTAGGATATGGGTTAAGCCCCGCGACCAGCGTGCCGAGAAGGCCCGGACCAAGGATTGGATGTATCGCGATCCTGTAAATGTGTAAATGAGGCGCCGTGTCGGCGAAAGATTCTTCCCCCGAGTCCCGCGCGGAACGGCAGCTGCGCCAAGCGGAACAACGCCAGCGCGCGCTGCTGCGCGCCGTTCCCGACCTGTTGCTGCGCATCCGCGGCGACGGCACCTATCTCGACTTCAAGCCTGCGCAGCAATTCTCCACCTACGTGCCCTCTTCCGCCTTTCTCGGAAAAAAACCGGCCGACGTGCTCCCACCCGCGATCGCCGAGGAACACATGGCACTCATCCGCCGGGCACTGGCGACCGGCCAAATGCAGGTCAGCCGCTACCGGCTGGACGTCGACGGGGCACCACATGACTACGAGGCGCGCATCGTCCCAAGCGGCGAGGACGAGGTACTCGGCATCGTGCGCGATATGACCGAGGAACGGCTTGCCGCCGAGCAGATGCGCAAGCTCTCGAGCGCCATCGAGCAAACCGCCGATTCGGTGCTCATCACCAACTCCGACGGGGTCATCGAATACGTCAATCCGGCGTTTGAGCGCACCACGGGTTACTCCGCGCAAGAAGTTATGGGACGCGAACCAAGCCTGGTCAAATCCGGCTTGCACGACGACACCTTCTACCGGCGCTTGTGGCAAACCATCCGGGAAGGAAAACCGTTTCGCGATGTTTTTATCAACCGTCGCAAGAACGGCGACTTGTATTTCGAAGAAAAAACCATCACGCCGCTCAAGGACGAACAGGGACAGACCACGCAATTCGTTTCTACGGGCAAGAACATCACCGAACGCATGCAGACGGAAATCGCGCTGCGCGAGAGCGAGCGCCGCTATGCCGAACTCATCGAGCAGGCGCCCGACGCCATCGTCACGCTCGACCTGCAAGGCCACCTGCAGACGTTCAATCCGGCCGCAGGACATCTGTGCCACTTCCGGGCCGAGGAACTGGTTGGAAAGCATTTTGCCGAGGCCGGCGTGGTTGCGCCCGAATCGCTCGCCCGGGCAGCCGAAGAATTCCCGCTCGTCGTGGCCGGCGAGGAACGCCCGCCATTCGAACTGGTGGTCCTGCGCAAAGACGGCGGCCGCGTCTTCACCGAAATCAACCCGCGCCTGATCCGCCGCAACAATGAACCGGCGGTGGTGCAAGTCACGCTGCGTGACATCACCGAGAGACGCACGGCCGAGGAGGCGCTGCGCGACAGCAATGCCCTGCTCGAAAACGTGTTCAACAACAGCCACCTGCTGATGGCCTACCTCGATCCGGAATTCAACTTCGTCCGCGTCAATGCGGCCTATGCCGCCGCCGGCGGGCATGAACCGGATTTTTATCCCGGCAAGAACCATTTCACGCTCTACCCGAACGCGGAGAACGAAGCCATCTTCCGCCGCGCAGTAGAAACGGGCGAACCCTATTTCGCCTACGCCCGACCGTTCGAGTACCCCGACCGACCCGAGCGCGGCATGACCTATTGGGACTGGAGCCTGCATCCGGTGAAGAACGCGCAGGGCCAGGTTCTGGGGCTGGTGTTCCTGCTGCTCGACGTCACCGAACGCCGGCGCGCCGAGCTCGCGCTGAGCGAGAGCGAGGAGCGTTTTCGCAGCCTCACCGAACTCTCCTCGGACTGGTACTGGGAGCAGGACGCGAATTACCGTTTCACGGTGATCACCCGCAATGAGGAATCCGCCGAGCGCTTTCCCAGCGAGGAGACCCTCGGCAAGACCCGCTGGGAGCTGCCCTATCTCGACGTCCCGTCCGAGGTCTGGGAGGAACACAAGCGCGCGCTCGCAGAGCGCCGGCCGTTCCGCGACCTGGTGCTCAAGCGCCGCGACCGCAACGGCCGGGTGCGTTACAGCAGCCTGAACGGCGAGCCGGTGTTCGACGCCCGCGGCAACTTCCGCGGTTACCGCGGCACCGGGCGCGACATCACCGAGCGCATGCAGGCGCACGAGACGCTGCGCGCGAACGAGGCGCGGCTGGCCGAGGCCCAACGCATGGCGCAACTCGGCAACTGGGAGTTCGATCTCGCGAGCCACAAGCTCGCTTGGTCGGACGAGATCTACCGCATCTTCGAGATCGACCCGGCGCAATTCGGCGCCTCGTACGAGGCGTTTCTCGACGCGATCCATCCCGATGACCGCGAACTGGTCAACAGCGCCTACACCGAGTCGGTCAAGAACCGGACCGCGTACGACATCGAGCACCGCCTGCTCATGAAAGACGGGCGCATCAAGTACGTTCACGAGCGCTGCGAGACCTTCTACGACGAGGCCGGCAGGCCGCTGCGCTCGGTCGGCACCGTGCAGGACATCACCGAACGCAAACGCACCGAGGAGCAGCTGAATTACCTGGCGTATTACGACACGCTCACCGGCCTGCCCAACCGGGCGCTGCTGCTCGAACGTCTGAAACAGGCGACGCTCGACGCCGAGCGCGTCGACCGCCTGGTGGCGGTCATGTTCCTCGACCTCGACCGTTTCAAGTACATCAACGACACCCTCGGCCACCACACGGGCGACGGCCTGTTGAAGGCGGTGGCGAAACGGCTCGAGGACTGCGTGCGGCCGGGTGACACCATCGCGCGCCTCGGCGGCGACGAGTTCACCATCGTGCTGGCGAACGTGGCGCACGTGGACGACGTCGCGCGCGTGGCGCGCAAGCTCATCGACAGCTTCGCCCTCCCGTTCCAGGTCGACGGGCGCGAGCTGTTCACGACCGCGAGCATCGGCATCACGCTCTATCCGTTCGACGAGCGCGAGGCCGAGGGCCTGCTCAAGAACGCCGACACCGCCATGTACCATGCCAAGGAGCGCGGCCGGAACACTTTCCAGTATTTCACCGCCGAACTGAACGTGCGCGCCGAGCGACGGCTGCGGATCGAGACTGCGCTGCGCCAGGCGCTGGAGCGCAACGAGTTGTCGCTGCACTACCAGCCGCAAGTGGATCTCAAGACCGGACAGCTCACGGGCATGGAGGCGCTGGCGCGCTGGAAACATCCCGAGCTGGGCACCGTCTCGCCGGTGGAGTTCATTCCGGTGGCGGAGGAAACCGGCCTCATCGTGCCGCTCGGCGAATGGGTGTTGCGCGAGGCCTGCCGCCAGATCAAGGCCTGGCACGACACCGGGTTTTCCAAACTACAGGTGGCCGTGAACCTTTCGGGCAAACAGTTGCGACAAAAGGACTTCCCGGACCGCGTGCGGGAGATATTGCACGAAACGAAACTCGAATCGCGCTATCTCGATCTCGAACTGACGGAAAGCCTGCTCATGGTGGACACCGAGGAAACCGCCGGGATCATGCACGCGCTGCACGCGATAGGCGTGTCGTTCTCGGTGGATGACTTCGGCACCGGTTACTCGTCGCTCGCCTACCTCAAGCGCTTCCCGATCGACGTTCTCAAGATCGACCGCAGCTTCGTGCGCGACATCGCCTCCGACCCCAACGACGTCGCCATCGTGAAGACCGTCATTGCCATGGCGCATACGCTCGGCATGCGCGTCATCGCCGAGGGCGTGGAAACGCGCGAGCAGCTCGAGTTTCTGCGTAAACAGGGGTGCGATGGCTCGCAGGGTTACTATTGCAGCATGCCGCTGTCGGCCGAGGAGTTTTCCGAATTGCTCGTGGACTGGAAGCGCATCCACGCCGATCGTTGCCAGCGGGCAGGCCGGACTCCACGTGCACCCCGGCAACGCCGCCCGGCGAAGGACAAACCCCACGCCCACGCGCGGCGACCGGTCAGGAAATAAACCGTTTCAGCCCCAACACCGCCGCGGCGAGCAGGACCAAACCAAGCGCCATGTTGGCGAGAAAACCGAACTGCGTCTTCTTCTCCAGCCAGAACGGCAGAAAGAACACCAGCGACACCGGCACCAGCACGAAGATGTCGCGCGCGAATTGCGTGAGCAACGCATTGTCGCGCGTCTCGGCATAGAGCCAGGACATGGCGAGCACAGAGGTCAACGGCAGCGCGATGAGCAGCGCGCCCCAAAACGGGCTGCGCTTGGCGACCTCGGTGGCGGCAACGATCACCAGCGCCGATACCGCCACCTTGGCGACGAACAGCCAGGTCATATCGGGCACACCATCTCGCCCAGATGCTCGGTGAGCCGCAGGTTCTCGCGGTAGTCCACCGGACAGTCGATGATGCTCACGCCCTTGCCGCCCAGTGCCTCTTTCAGCGTCGGCAACAGCGCCTCGGCCTTGCCGATGCGATAGCCCCGGGCGCCGAACGACTCGGCGTACTTCACGAAATCCGGATTGCCGAAGGCGACGTTCGACGGACGGTGGTAGTGCAGCTGCTGCTTCCACTCGATGAGCCCGTAGGCGTTGTCGGTCCAGATCAGCACCGTGAGCGACACCCCGAGGCGCATCGCGGTTTCGAGCTCCTGCGAGTTCATGAGAAAGCCGGCGTCGCCCGTGACCGCCACGACCTTGCGGCTCGGGAACGCGAGCGCCGCCGCGATCGCGCCCGGCAGCGCGATGCCCATGCTGGCGAAGCCGTTGGAGATGATGCAGGTGTTCGGCGCCTCCGCCTGGTACATGCGCGCCATCCACATCTTGTGCGCGCCGACGTCGCAGATGACGATGTCCTCGGGACCGAGCGCGGCGCGCAGGTCGCGGATGAGGCGCTGCGGTTTGAGCGGAAAACTGTCGTCGCTGGCGTGCCAGGCCAGTTCTTCACGCATCATGCGCCGCAGACCCTCGATCTCGTTGTCGCGGTGCGGCCGTGAAATGCGCGCGATCTCGTCCAGCGTTACGGCGATGTCGCCCACGGCGCCGTCGGCGAGCACGTAGTGCGCGTCCACCTCCGCCGGGCGGGTGTCGATGTGCACGATCTTGCGATCGCGCGTGGCGTGCCAGATCTGCGGATGGTATTCGGCCATGTCGTAACCGACGCAGATGATGACGTCGGCGCGGTCGAAGCCGCATTGCACGTAGTCGTGCGCCTGCAGGCCCACGGTGCCGAGGTTGAGCGGGTGCGCGGACGGCATCACGCCCTTGGCCATGAAGGTCGTGGCCACGGGGATGTTGAGCGCCTCGGCGAAACGCACCAGCGCCTGGTGGCTGCGCGTGCGCACCACGCCGTTGCCGGCCATGATCACGGGAAAGCGCGCACCGGAGATGGTCTGCGCCACCGACTGCACGCGCACCGGCGCCGGGCTCGGGATCGCCACCGCCTGCACCGTAAGCGGCGTCGCACCCGTCTCCATGTCGGCGATATTCTCGGGAAAAGAGATGAACGACGCGCCCGGCTTTTCGAGCTGCGCCTGCTTGAACGCCTTGCGCACGATCTCCGGCACCACCTCGGGCTCGAGGATCTGGGTGGCGTATTTGGTGATGGGCTCAAAAATCTTCACCAGATCCAGCACCTGGTGCGATTCCTTGTGCAGCCGCGTGGTCGCGGCCTGGCCGGCGATCGCCACCACCGGCGCGTGGTCCATGTTGGCGTCGGCCACGCCGGTGACGAGGTTGGTCGCGCCCGGCCCGAGGGTCGAGAGGCACACGCCGGCGCGCCCGGTGAGGCGCCCGTAGACGTCGGCCATGAACGCCGCGCCCTGCTCGTGGCGCGTGGTGACGAAGCGGATCGGGGAGTCGAGCAGGGCGTCCATGATCGCGAGGTTCTCCTCGCCGGGGATGCCGAAGATGACCTCGACACCCTCCTGCTCCAGGCACTTCACGAACAGCTGTGCCGCGTTCATGGCTGCTCCGCTGTGAAGGGAAGCGAAATCCGAACTGAAATCGTTCCCTGGTTATTTTACTTTCAATTCTTCACTTTGCACTTTCCACTACTTTTTGCCCGGCTTGCGCTCGCGCGCGACCTTCTGGATCAGGAACTCGACCACCTTGAGCATCTCGCTGTTGCTGCCGCCGGCGGCGGTCGGCGAGGTGAGATAGCGCCCGTCCACCAGCAGCATCGGCACCGAGCTGATGCCGGCCTCGGTGTTGATCTGGCGCGCCTTGTCGAGCTTCACGCGCACGGCGAAGGAATTGAATGCCTCGCGGAATTTGTTCTTGTCGACGCCGTTCTCGGCGGCGAATTGCACCAGCGCGTCCTCGGTGTCGAGCGGGCGTCGTTGCTCGTGCATCGCGCGAAAGAACGGCACGTGCACGCGGTTCAGCGCACCCAGCGTCTCGAACGCGTAGTACGCGCGCGCGTGAATCAGCCAGCGTCCGCCCACCCCCGGCGTGCGCACGAACTGGGCGTTGGCCGGCATTTTCTTGAGCCACTTGTCGATCTCGGGTTCGAGCTGCCAGCAGTGCGGACAGCCGTACCAGAAGAACTCGCGCACCTCGACCTTGCTGCCGGTTTCGGTCGGCTGCGGCAGCGCCAGCTCGAAATAGTGCCTGCCTTCGACGTAGGCCGGCGCCGCGAGCAGCGGCAGGGGCAACCACAGGCACAGGGCGAGAAGCAGTCGTTTCATTTATCGTTCTCCAGGGACAATCCAAAGTCTAGCAGGAGGCTCCGACCGCCGGCCGCCGTTGCAGTTCCGCCAGCAGCCGCGGGTGGATGTTCTCGAAACCGCCGTTGCTCATGATAAGCACATGGTCGCCGGCGCGCGCCTCGGCGGCCACGACCTCGACGATGGCCTGAACCGTCGGATACGCCTGCCCGCGTCCGTTCAACCCCGCAACCACGGTGCCCAGATCCCAGCCGATATCCGCGGGACGGTAAAGCAACACCCGGTCGGCGCCGGAAAGCGAGGGTGCGAGCGTGGCGCGGTGTACGCCGAGCTTCATGGTGTTCGAGCGCGGCTCCAGCACGGCAATGATGCGCGCCTGGCCCACACGCGCGCGCAGCGCCGCCAGCGTCGCGGCAATGGCGGTGGGATGATGCGCGAAGTCGTCGTACACCGTGACGCCGTTGATGCTGCCGCGCACTTCGAGCCGACGTTTGACGTTACGAAAGCCCGCGAGCGCGTCGAGCGCCTGTGCGACCGGCACGCCGGCGTGGCGCGCGGCGGCGACCGACGCGAGCGCGTTGTGCATATTGTGCTCGCCGGCCAGCGCCCAGCTCGCCGTGCCCTGCGACGAGCCCTGCCACATGACTTCAAAGCGGCTGGCGTCGGCGTTGAGCGCGCGTGCCGACCAGCCTTGCGCGTCGTTGAAGCGTTCAATCGGCGACCAGCTGCCCATCGCCAGCACCTCCGCGAGCGCCTTGTCCTGCGCGTTCACGATCAGCCGGCCCGAGGGCGGCACGATGCGCACGAAGTGGTGGAACTGGCGCTGGATGGCCGCGAGGTCGGGAAAAATATCGGCGTGGTCGAATTCGAGGTTGTTGAGGATCGCCGTGCGCGCGCGGTAGTGCACGAACTTCGAGCGCTTGTCGAAGAACGCGGTGTCGTATTCGTCCGCCTCGATGACGAAGAACGGCGTGTTCCCGAGACGCGCCGAAACGCCGAAATTCTCCGGCACGCCGCCGATGAGAAAGCCGGGATGAAGCCCCGCGTGCTCCAGGATCCACGCGACCATGCTCGAGGTCGTGGTCTTGCCGTGGGTACCGGCGATGGCGAGGGTCCAGCGGTCCTTGAGCACGTGCTCGCCGATCCACTGCGCGCCCGAGGTGTAGGGCAGGCCGCGGTCCAGCACCGCCTCGACCAACGGGTTGCCGCGCGACAGCGCGTTGCCGACGATCACCAGATCGGGTTTGGCGACATCAAGATGCGCGGCCTCGTAGCCCTCCATGAGCGTGATGCCCTGGGCCTCGAGCTGGGTGCTCATCGGCGGATAGACCTTGGCATCCGAGCCGGTCACGGTGTGGCCGAGGTCGCGCGCCAGAATGGCCACGCCGGCCATGAACGTCCCACCGATGCCGAGGATGTGCAGGCGCATCAGTCGGGTGGCGCGTCGGCCAACAGGAACGGCCCGGTGACCATCAGCGACAGCAGCACGTAGCCGGTGGCGAGCAGCAGGCCGACGCCGAGCGTGACGTTGAACGCGTGGCGCAGGATGTGGCCGTAGACCGCGAGAAACCAGAACAGGAACGGCAGCCACACGATCCACGCCTGCTGCGTAACCATGCCGGTCGCCGTCACCACCGCCCAGGCGGCGACCGCGAGCAACGCGCCGGCGCCGGCGAGCGCCACGAGCGTCTGGCGCGTGCGCTCGCGCAGGTTGCGCAGCATCAGCCCCGTGTGCGTCAGCGCCACCAGGAGCAGCGTGTCCATGGCCCCGGCAATAAGCGCGTTCTCGACGTTCGCCTCGTCGAGACCGGTCAGCACGTTGGCCAGGAAATGCGCCGCCAGCGCCAGCCCGACGAGCGCGTTCGAGGCGGGCAGGTCTTGCGGGTTGGCGCGCAGCAGACAGACGTTGAGAAGGGTGGCGAGAACCATGCGCCCCGAATGATATCGCATACGCCGCGGCCCCGTCGAAGTTGGGCGCGGCAACAAAACTGCATACACTGCGCGCGTGACTGCCTCCCTGATACAGGATGAGCCCGGGTTGCGCGCGTTCAGCGCACGCCTCGCGGGCGCCGAATGGATCGCGCTCGACACCGAGTTCATGCGTGTCAAAACCTACTCGGCGCGGCTGTGCCTGCTGCAGGTCGCCACGCCCGAGGTCATCGCCTGCGTCGATCCGCTCGCTATGCCCATCGACCCGCTGCTCGACGTGCTGTACGACGCGCGCGCGCTCAAGGTGCTGCACGCCGCGCGCCAGGACCTGGAAGTGTTCTTCGATTTGCGCCAGGCCGCGCCCGCGCCGGTGTTCGACACCCAGATCGCGGCGGCACTGCTCGGCCACGACGATCAGACCGGCTATGCCACGCTGGTGGAAAAAATCACCGGCCACAAACTGCCGAAGGTCAACCAGCGCGCCGACTGGGCGGCGCGCCCGCTGTCCGCGGAATTGTTGACCTACGCCGCCGACGACGTGCGTTACCTGCGCGACGTCTATCTCAAGCTCGACGCCGAACTCACGGCGCGCGGGCGGCGCGAATGGCTTTCCGAAGAATGTGCCGCGCTGACGGATGCAAAGCTTTACCGCAACGACCCGGAACAGGCGTGGCAACGCCTGAAACAGGGAAAGATGCTCAATCCCACGCAGCAAACCGTACTGGCACAGCTCGCCGCCTGGCGCGAGCGCCTGGCGCAGCAGAAAAACCTGCCGCGCGGCTGGATCGTCGCCGATCCGGTGCTGGCCGATATCGCCCGCGCCATGCCCGGCTCGCCCGAGCAACTCGCGGCAGTCAACGGCACGGAGCCGGCGCTGGTGCGCCGTTTCGGCAAGGAAATTCTGGACGCCGTGCACGCCGGGCGCGAAGCGCCGGCGCAACGACTATGGGCGGAACCGCCGCGGCCCGATCCGGCGCAGCAGCGCCTGCTCGATCAGGTCAGCGCGCGCATCCAGACCTGTGCGCGCGATCAAGGGATAGCCGCCACGCTGCTCGCGCCCAAGCGGGAGATGATGAAGTTCGTGCTGAACGACCCCGACTGCGCGCTGCTGCGCGGCTGGCGTTATCAGCTCATCGGCGCTGCGCTTGTTGCCCTGCGCCCGTCTTAAAAAACGCTGTTATTCAATCTCGCGTTTCGCCGGCAACAGCACGAATATCCGCCCCGGGCTTTTCATGTTGCCCGCCAGCTTCTCGGCGTCCGCTCCGAAACCAAAAAACAAATCAGCGCGCACCGGACCTTTAATCGCCCCGCCCGTGTCCTGCGCGAACATCAAACGACGGTAGGGCGCCTGACCGTTCAAGGTCGTGTCGAGCCACAGCGGCGCGCCGAGCGGAATGAACGCCGGGTCCACCGCCGCTGAGCGCTGTGGCGTGAGCGGCACCTGCAAAGAACCGACTGCCGGCTGTTCGCGGCGCGCGAAGAACACGTAGCTCGGGTTGCTGTTCAGCGCCTCTTCGGCTTCGCGCGGATGCGTTGCGAGCCAGTTGCGAATGCTGTCGAGATTTACCTCTTCGACCTTCAACGCACCGCGATTGACCAGCGTGCTGCCAACGGCATGGTACGGATGGCCGTTTTGATCGGCGTAACCGATAAACAGTGTTTCGCCGTCTTCCAGCCGAATACGGCCTGAACCCTGGATTTGCAGGAAAAACAGCGCCACCGGGTCGCCCACCCAGGCCAGCACCGGCGCGTTGATTTTCTTTTGAGCGATCTCGGCGCGTGCGGGATAGGGCACTACGCGCCGGCCGTCGAGCCGCCCGCGCAGGCGCTTGTCCTTGAGCTCGGGATAAAGGCTGCCGAGATCGACGATCAACAGGTCGTCGGGCACGCCGTGAACGGGATAGCGAAAACGCTCGCTGCGTTTCAGGCTGCCGTGCAGCAACGGCTCGTAGTAGCCGGTGATGATGCCGTCGTGTTTGCGCCCGCGGTCGCCGTTTACGACATGCGGCTGGAAGCGCGTCTCGAAAAACGCGCGCGCGGTATCGTCGTCGGGTTGCGGGAACAATGCGCTATCGGCGCAGAGCGATTGCCAGCGCCGATCGCGTGTTGCGAGGCGAGAACAGCTTTGTTCGAGTGTCGTCCAGGCCTCGGATGGGCGCTCATCCGTCCAGCCGGGCAGGTCGCGCCACGACACCGCTTCGCCGATGCCGGGCGCTGGTGCAGTGACACAGGCGCCAAGCAGCAGCGCGGGCGCGAATCGGGCGAGACGGGAAACGGCCCGGAACAGCGCCGGCCGAATCATAGATCGTGCTAGCCGCCGGTGCCGGTAGCGGCGGGAGGCGGTGCGGCGTAGGCCGGCAGCTCGCCGTTGTACGGCTCGGCGTAGCCGCACGCGGGTTTGCCCTCGGCGTTTTTCGTCGGGCAGACCTTCTCGGTGCCGCGACGCTTGGTGGTCTTGATCATCAGGATCGGCCAGCCGCACTGGGGACAAGGCTCGGCCACCGGCGGGTTCCACACGGCGTACTTGCAGTCCGGATAGCGCGCGCATGAATAGAAGACCTTGCCGTAGCGCGACTTGCGCTTGAGCATGGTCGCCTGCTTGCACTCGGGACAGGTCACGCCGGTGTCGGCCGGCTTCTCCAGCGGCTCCATGTGGCGGCAGTTGGGATAACCTGAGCAGCCGATGAACTTGCCGTAGCGCCCGCGCTTGATGACCAGGTCCGAGCCACACTTGGGGCATTTGCGGTCCGGCACGACCTCGGGCACGTTCAGGCTGCCGGCGGCGTCCTCGACGTTGCGCGTGTAGTCGCACTCCGGATAGCCGGTGCAGCCGATGAAGTAGCCGTTGCGCCCCAAACGCTTCGCGAGCTGCTTGCCGCACTTGGGGCAGTTCTCTTCCATCATCTCCACGCCCGGGCGGTCGACCGATTCCTTCGACTTCACCTGGTCCTTGAAGTCGCCCCAGAATTCCTGCAGCACCGGACGCCATTCCTTCTCGCCGCGCGAGATCGCGTCGAGTTCGTCTTCCATGCGCGCGGTGAAGTCGTAGTCGACGTAATGGAAAAAGTGCTCCGACAGGAACTTGTTCACCACGCGCCCGACATCGGTCGGCTTGAAGCGGCGGTTGTCGAGCGTGACGTACTCGCGCGATTCGAGCGTGGCGATGATGCTGGCATAGGTCGAGGGCCGGCCGATGCCGTAGGCCTCGAGCGCCTTCACCAGCGAGGCCTCGGAGTAACGCGGCGGCGGCTCGGTGAAGTGCTGGTCGGGGTGAATTTTCTTCAACGCCACGGTCTCGCCCTGTTCGAGCGGCGGCAGGATTTTTTCGTCCTCGTCTTCGGTGGTCTGCTCGTCCTGGCCTTCCTGGTACACCGCCATGAAGCCGGGCTTGACCACGTGCGAGCCGTTGGCGCGGAACATGCCCGCGTTGCCGGCCTCGAGGTCCACGGCCACGGTGTCGAGCACCGCCGGCACCATCTGGCACGCCATGGTGCGCTTCCAGATCAGTTCGTAGAGCTTGTACTGTTCGGGCTTGAGGTGATCTTTGATCGTGTCGGGATGGCGCGCGGCCGAGGTCGGGCGGACGGCTTCGTGTGCCTCCTGCGCGTTCTTCGATTTGTTCTTGTAGACGATCGGCTCGTCCGGCAGGTTGTCGGCGCCGAAGCGCTCTTTAATGACGTCGCGGATTTCGGCCACCGCCTCGTTCGCCAGGTTCACCGCGTCGGTACGCATGTAGGTGATCAAACCCACGACTTCGCCGTGGCCGAGGTTCACGCCTTCGTACAACGACTGCGCCGTGCGCATGGTGCGCTGGGCGGTGAAGCCGAGCTTGCGTGCCGCTTCCTGCTGCAGCGTGGACGTTGTGAACGGCGGCGCCGGGTTGCGCCGGCGCTGCTTCTTGTCCACGGACACGACCTTGAGCCCGCCGTGGGCCGCGGCCGTGAGCGCGGCCTCGACCTCGGCCGCGCGCGCGCCGTTGTCGATCGTGAACTGCTCGAGTTTTTCCCCTTGGAAATAGGTCAATTTCGCGCCGAATTCCCGGCCCTTGGCCGCCAAGTCGGCCTCGACAGTCCAGTACTCGCGCGGGACGAATTTCTCGATTTCCTCCTCGCGCTCGACGATCAGGCGCAGCGCCGGGCTCTGCACGCGCCCGGCCGACAGGCCGCGGCGCACCTTTTTCCACAGCAACGGCGACAGGTTGAAACCGACGAGGTAATCGAGCGCGCGCCGCGCCTGCTGGGCATTGACGAGGTTCGCCGACAACTCGCGCGGCGATTGGATCGCGTGCTGGATCGCGGTCTTGGTGATTTCGTGGAACTCGACGCGGTGCACCGGCTTGCCGTCGAGCGCATCCTCGCCCTTGAGGATCTCGTACAGGTGCCAGGAGATCGCCTCGCCTTCGCGGTCCGGGTCGGTCGCGAGGTAGAGCGCGTCGGCGTGCTTCATCGCCTTCACGATCGCGTCCACGTGCTTCTCGTTCTTCTCGATGAGCCGGTACTTCATCGCGAAGTCGTTGTCGGTGTCGACCGCACCCTGCTTCGGGATCAGGTCGCGCACGTGGCCGTAGGAGGCGAGACAGGTGAAGTCCTTGCCCAGGTACTTGGTCATGGTCTTCGCCTTCGCCGGCGATTCAACGACGATCAGATTCTTCGACATCACTCATTCCGGAAAACGGTTGCACGACTGCCGCACAGCGGCTTGGGGCGTGGATTGTTGACGACAGTGCCCCGGGCTTGTCAAGTCCGGGGCACGATGGAAGGGCGGAAATGAGGTAGCGGCGACGGCGGACTCAGTGCAGGTGGCCCTGCATTTCGTCGAATACCAGGTCCTCGAGCAGGTGGTACGCGTTCTCCGAGCCCGGGTGGTTGAACAGCACCATGAGCATGACCCACTTGAGCTGTTCGAGCGCGAGCTCCTCGACCTCGAGCGCCATGGCGCGGTCGATGACGAGCTCGCGCATGGCGGTGTCGAGCACGCCGCTCTGCTCCATGTACAGCAGGAAACCGCGGCACTCCTCGTCGAGCTTTTCCATCTCGGGCGCGGTGTAGTGGCGCAGCGCCGCCCCGCTGCCGGGCAGCGGCAAAGTGGTTTCGCTCGCGCGCACGGCCGACAGGCCTTCGAGCCAGTGGAACGCCTTGTGGATTTCGCCGCGGGGAAAACCGGCTTCGGTGAGTTCGGTGGTGAGGGTTTCCTGGTCGGGATGGAATTCAGCGCCTTCGTCCATGTAATTCTCGAAGAGGTACATCAGTACATCGAAAACGTTCTCTTTCATCTCACCTCGCTCTGCGCTGGGATGCGCCAATGGGTGTCGAGTTCGGCGACGATCCTCAAACGATTCGCTGGTACTTCCCGCCGGCACCGGCCTCGACCAGGCCCTGCAACTCCAGTTGCACCAGCATGGAGGAAACCGCCTCGGCCGTCAATCCGCTGCGCTCGACGAGCTGGTCGATGCTCGCCGGGTCGTGACCGAGGTGCTCGAGCAATTGCCGCTGCGGCGCCGGCAGGTCCGCCGGCAGCGGGCGCGCCTCGGCGGCGACCCGCGCCAATGCACCCAGCTCTTCGAGCACATCGTTCGCGGTCTCGACCAGTTTCGCGCCCTGGCGGATGAGCGCGTGACAGCCGCGCGACAGCGGCGAGTGGATCGAGCCCGGGATGGCGAACACCTCGCGTCCCTGATCGGTCGCGAGGCGCGCGGTGATGAGCGAGCCGCTGCCGACCGCGGCCTCGACCACGAGCACGCCGAGCGACAGCCCCGAGATCAGGCGGTTGCGGATCGGGAAGTTCTCCGCCAGCGGCGGCGTGCCGAGCGGGAACTCGGAAACGATGGCCCCGCGCGCGGCGATGTCGTGCGCCAATTCCTTGTGGCGCGCGGGATAAACGCGGTCGAGCCCGGTCGCGACCACCGCGACGGTCGCGCCGTTCTCGACCGCGAGCGCGCCGCGGTGGGCGGCGCCGTCGATGCCGAGCGCCATGCCGCTGGTAATAGCCAGCCCCGCACCGGCCAGGTGGCGCGCGAACGCGTGCGCGTTCTCGCGCCCGGCGGGCGTGGGATTGCGACTGCCGACGATGGCGAGCTGCGCGCGCGACAACAGTGTGCGGTCGCCGAGAACATAGAGCGCGAGCGGTGGATCGGGAATCTGGCGCAGCAGCGCGGGATAATCCGCGTCCGTCCAGGTGACGAGGTGGTGCGCCGGCTGCAAAAGCCAGGCGAGCGCCGCAGTCTGCGCAGTTTCGTCCGGGCCGGCGACAATAGCCGAGACGGCAACGGAACTATCCGGCAGGAGCTTTTGCAGGTGGCCGCGGCCGGCTTCGAACACCGCGGCCGCGGTCCCGAAATGCTCGATTAGGGAAAACCGCTCGCGCCGGCCGAGATCGGGCAGCGCCAGCAGGGCAAGCCAGGGAAGCAGCGCGGCGGTCACGTCCTCGCCGGCCTTGGCGGAAGGGTCGGGGGCCGCGGCGGAAGTCAGGGCGTGGCCACCGTATCCAGCGGGTGCAACGGGCGGGACGCGCTCATGACCAGCGCGTAGCTCACGCGCTCGAAGGTGCGAAACACCATGAGCAGGCCGGCCTGCTCGTCCGGCAGCTTGTACTCCTCGCGCGTCACCGGGTCCTTGGCCGTGCCAGTGTGATACAGCACACGCAGTACATGGCCTTCCTCGATGCCCTCGCGCGTGCCGAGGTTGATCGCCACGATCGCCTGCGGGCCGATCTCGGTCGTGGCCACGTCGCTCAGGGCCGAAAGGATCTTGCCCTCGACCTGGGTCTTGGGCGGACGCGGGTAGTAATACGGCAGCGCCACCTTGCGGCTGCTCGCCACCAGCCGGTCGCCCGGGATGATCTCCTGCTTCACGCGCGTGACCACGAGCTTGGTGGGCTCGTTGGCGTCGAGTCGCTTGGCGTCGCCGAGATAAACCGCCTCGTGGCCGAGGATGTCCTCGGGGTTGTTCGGATTGCGGATCGGCTTGCCCTTGCGGAAGATCTGGTAGAACTCGTGCGATTTGTCCTTCAGACCGCGGGCGTAAAACTCGCTGTGGTTGCCGAGCGCGATGCGGTTGTCGAGGCCGACGCCGACATAGCCCGCCTGATCGAGCTCGGTGTCGGTCACCACCAGCGGCTGGGTCAGGAACGGCGCGATGGCGTTCGGCGGAATGGTGGGGATAGCCTTCTCGAGCGACTCGGCGTGGATGCGCGGGCTGAGTTTCACCGTCGGATGCGCCGGCGCCTCGGCGGCCGCATCGGGTGCGGGTGCCGGTGCCAGCTTTTCATTCCGCAACACCGTGAGCTCGGGCTTGCCGTTGACGTAGCGCAGCGCGACCACGTCGCCGGGATAAATAAGGTGCGGGTTCTTGATCTTCGGGTTGAGCTTCCAGACCTCGGGCCATTGCCAGGGATTCTTGAGGAAGCGCCCGGAGATGCCCCAAAGGGTGTCGCCCTTCACCACCGTATAGCGATCCGGGTGATCGGGCTTGAGCGCGACGCCTTGATCCGCCGCTCGCGCCGGCGCTGCGGCGCCGAGGGCGATCATAATAAGTAGGGCCGGGACTAGCGACGATGCGGGTTTGCGCGACACGTATGGGTTTTCCGTGTAGGCTTGCGCGGGAGTGTAGTCCATGGGTTTTGAAAACGCCACGCGTTTTGTCGGCCAAATTCTCTTTTGATTCAGGCTCATTTAAACTGATGGTCAAGCACTTTATCAGCTGGCCGCATTAGCTTCCACGCATGTCCCTGAGAACCATTTTGCACTATCCCGACCCGCGCCTGCGGCGCAAGGCGCTGCCGGTCGGGAAGGTTGACGACACCGTCCGTCGCCTCGTCGACGACATGGCCGAAACCATGTACGCCGCCCCCGGCATCGGCCTGGCGGCGGTCCAGGTCAACGAACCGCAGCGCGTGGTCGTCATCGACATCTCCGAGAGCCGCGACCAGTTGCAGGTGTTCATCAACCCCGAGATCGTCGCGCGCGACGGGGTGCAGACCTTCGAGGAAGGCTGCCTGTCGGTCCCCGGCATTTACGAAGAGGTGACGCGCGCGCATCGCGTGCGCGTACGCGCGCTCGACCGCGACGGCCGGCCGTTCGAGCTCGAGGCCGAGGGCATGCTCGCCACCTGCCTCCAGCACGAGATCGACCACCTCGAAGGGAAAGTATTCGTCGACTATCTCTCCCGCCTCAAGCAGTCACGTATTCGCAAGAAGCTCGAAAAGCAACAGAAGTTGGCGATGTAAGAGGGCCGCGTGAACCTCGTCTTCGCCGGCACCCCCGCCTTCGCCGTGCCCGCGTTGAAGGCGCTGGTGGCTGGCGGCCACCGGGTGCTCGCGGTTTACACCCAGCCCGACCGGCCCGCGGGACGCGGGCGCCAGCTCGCCGAGAGTGCGGTGAAACAGGCGGCGCGCGAACTGGACATCGACGTCCGTCAGCCGGCGCGACTCGATGACGCAGTTGCGGCGGAGCTGCGCGCCGCGGCGCCCGATACCCTGATCGTCATTGCCTACGGCCAGATTCTGTCGAAGCAGATTCTTTCGATTCCGCGCTTTGGCTGCCTGAACGTGCACGCCTCGCTGCTGCCGCGCTGGCGCGGCGCGGCGCCGATCGCGCGCGCGCTTGAGGCGGGCGACAGCATCACCGGCGTGAGCATCATGCAGATGGACGAAGGTCTCGATACCGGCCCGGTGTTCGCGACCGCCGAGACGCCGATCACCGACACCGACACCGCGCAAACGCTGCACGACCGCCTCGCGGTGCTCGGCGCGCGCGCGCTCAGCGACACGCTCGCCAAACTCGCGCATGACGGGATTCGTGCGCGGCCGCAGGACGACGCGCACACGTGTTATGCGAAAAAGCTGCGCAAGGACGAGGCGCGCATCGACTGGTCACAGCCGGCGGCATTGCTGCACCGGCGCATTCGTGCGTTCCTGCCCAAACCGGTGGCGTTTACCGTGTTTCGTGGAAAGCTTCTGCGCCTGTGGGGCGTGGGCCCGCTCGAACCCATGGCGACGACGTCCGCGCCCGGCACCATCATCGCCGTCGCCGACGACGGCCTGCGCGTCGCCACCGGCGACGGCGCGCTCACGCTGACGCAGGTGCAGCTCGAAGGCGGCAAGCCACTCACGGCGCAGGCGTTCACCAACGGCCAGCGCCTCGCGGTGGGCGAGCGTCTGGGCAGCGACACGCATTGAAAAATCCGCGCATGGTGCGCCGCCCGGCCCTGACAAATCCGCGTGCGCTGGCGGCGCAGGTACTGGCGCGGGTGATGGCGGGACGTTATCTCGACGACGCGCTCGATGAAGTCCTTGCCGCGCGCCCGCCCGAGGCGGCGTTAATCCAGGAACTCGCCTACGGCACGCTGCGCTGGTTCCACCAGCTCGCCGGCATCGCCAAGCTGTTTATCGAAAAACCGCTCAAACCGAAGGACCAGGATATCTACGCCCTGCTGCTCGCCGGACTCTACCAGCTGCGCGCGCTGCGCGTGGCGACGCACGCGGCGGTGGACGAAACCGTGGCCGCCGCCGAGGCGCTCGGCAAACCCTGGGCCAAGGGACTGATCAATGCCTGCTTGCGCGAATACCTGCGCCGCAGCGGCGAAGCCGATGACGCCGTCAAAAAAGACGCAACGCTGCGGCTAAGCCACCCGGCCTGGTTATTGGAAAAATTCCGCGCCGCCTGGCCCGACGACTGGGAATGCATCGCGAGCACGAATAACGAACGTCCGCCGCTGGTGCTGCGCGTGAACTTGCGCAAAACCACGCGCGCAAACTATCTCGAAGCGTTGCGCACCGCAGGGCTCGCCGCACGGCCGGATGCATTGCTCGACACCGATGTCACGCTCGAAACGCCGGTACCCGTAACGCAGTTGCCCGGCTTCGCCGACGGCCTGGTGTCGGTGCAGGACGCGGCGGCACAGTGGGCCGCAGTGCTGCTCGACGCGCAGCCGGGCCACCATGTGCTCGATGCCTGCGCCGCGCCGGGCGGCAAGACCGGGCACATCCTCGAACGCACGCCGGGACTCGCCGAACTCGTGGCCGTGGACCGCGAGCCCGCGCGCGTAGCGCGCATCGACGAGAACCTGAAGCGCCTCGGGCTCACGGCACGGCTCATCACCGCCGATGCCGCCGAGCCCTCCGCATGGTGGGACGACTCCAGGGATGGAGGAGGTAGGGCAACGCCGGGAGCAGTTGCCGATGGGCCACAATTCGACCGCGTCCTGCTCGATGCCCCCTGCTCCGCCAGCGGCGTCATCCGCCGCCATCCGGACGTCAAACTGCGCCGCAAACCCGCCGACTTGCCTAAACTCATTGCGGCCCAGGCGCGGTTGCTTTCCGCGCTGTGGCCGTTGCTCAAGCCGGGAGGTAAGCTTCTCTATGTGACCTGCTCGATCCTGCCCGAGGAGAACGAAAACACGCTCCGGGCGTTTCTGGCGCGCGAAGCCACGGCGGTGGAACAGCCACTGCCCGAGGCCGTCGGCCGGGCGTGCGCAGCCGGGCGCCAGATCCTGCCGGGGGAACACGGGATGGACGGTTTTTACTATGCCTGCCTGCGTAAAAAATAAGCGGCCAATCGCGGCCCTCCTGTTGTTGCTGCTGGCACTGCCGGCGGGCGCCGATTTCACTGTTACCGAAATCAAGCCGCGGATCGAGGGCAAAACGCTCGTACTGAACGGCAAGCTCGACCTCGCGCTCACGCCCAAGGTCGAGGAGGCGCTGACCAAGGGCATCCGGCTCGACATCACGATCGACGTGCGTCTCACTCGCAAGCGCTGGTACATCTGGAACCAGGGCGTGGGCAGCTGGACCCTGCATCGGCGCATCTGGTATCACGCGCTGTCCGGCCAATATCTCGTGAGCACCTCGGCGTCCGATCCCGATAACCGCGAAAGCCACGGCTCGATGCTGGAGGCGCTCAAGGCGCTCGGCACACTGGACGACCTGAAACTCCCGCTCGAGGGCGACGCGGCGGCGGAGGGCGAATACAGCGTCGAGTTGCGCGCGGGCCTCGACATCGAGGCGTTGCCCACGCCGCTACGCCCGGTGGCCTACACCTCGCTCGATTGGCGCCTTAATAGCGGATGGAGCACATGGAAATTCGCGCCCTGATCCGCCGCTTCGCCGACCGCTACCTCACGGGCATCCTGCCGCTCGCGGTGCTCTCGGGGCTGCTGCTCGCGGCGCTGCTGATGATGCACGCGGCCTCGCAGAACTCGGCGATCTTCGGGCGCATCTATTCGCTCCTGCTGCTCGTCAACGTGCTCGGCATCGCGCTGCTGCTGGCGCTGATCCTGCTCAACGTTTACCGGCTGATCGAGCAATACCGCGCGCGCGTGCTCGGCACGCGCCTGACGATCCGGCTGCTGGTGATGTTTGTGCTGCTCTCGGTGCTGCCGGTGACGGTGGTGTTCTTCTTCTCGATCCAGACGCTCAACCGCGGCATCGACCAGTGGTTCGACGTCAAGATCGAGCAAGCGCTGGACGACGCGCTTGCGCTCGGGCGCTCGGCGCTCGAGGCCACCAAACAGGACCTGACCAAGAGCGCGCAGGCGATGGCGCAGGAGCTCGAGCTGATCCCCGCCGGACCGCGCGGCCAGCGCACGCTCCTGACCGGACTCAACAACCTGCGCGAGCAGTACGGCGTCACCGAGCTCACGCTTTTTTCCCAGGACGGTAAGATCCTCGCCTCGGCCGGCGAGGCCGGGCCCGAGGCCGGTTCGCTCGTGCCCAACCGCCCGCGCGACACGATCCTGTCGCAGGCGCGCCAGGGACTGACCTACGCCGCGCTCGACGCCAGCGGCAAATCCGGGTTGCAGCTGCGCGTGGTGGTGCCGGTGTACGGGCGCGAGGTCGGCAGCCCGGTGCGCGTGCTGCAGGCACTGCAAACGCTGGCGCCACGCTACGCCAAGCTCGGCGAGTCGGTGCAGACCGCGTTCGCCGACTACGAAAAGCTCGTGTACCTGCGCGGGCCGCTCAAGTTCGGCTTCACGCTCACGCTCTCGCTCATCGCCCTGCTCACGATGCTGGTGGCGGTGTGGGCCGCGATGTTCTCGGCACGGCGCGTGGTGGCGCCGATCCGCGACCTCGCCGAGGCCACGCGCGCGATCGCCGACGGCGACTACCGCAAGCAGATCCCGGTCACGAGCCGCGACGAGATCGGCATCCTGGTCGAATCGTTCAACGAGATGACGCGGCGCATCCACCGCGCCCAGAGCCAGATCAAGCGCGCGCAGCAGGAGACCGAAACCCAGCGCACCTATCTCGAAACCGTGCTCACGCACCTGTCCTCGGGCGTGCTGTCGTTCGACGCGCGCGGGCAGTTGCAGACGCACAACGCCGCCGCCGGCCAGATTCTCGGCGCCGATCTCGGCGCCGGCGTGGAGCGCTCGCCCGGCTGGCTGCGCGAGACCTATCCGCACCTCGCGCCGTTCGCCGAGGCCCTGGCGCACGCCTTCGAGCAGGGCCAACCCGAGTGGCAGGTGCAGGTGGCGCTCTCGGCCAACAATCACCCGTGCACGCTCATCGTGCGCGGCACGCTGCTGCCCGGGGTGAACGGCAAGCGCGGCGGCTATGTGGTCGTGTTCGACGACGCCACGACGCTGATCCAGGCGCAACGCGACGCCGCCTGGGGCGAGGTCGCGCGGCGCATGGCGCACGAGATCAAGAACCCGCTCACGCCGATCCAGCTCTCGGCCGAGCGCATCCGCCACAAGTTTTTGAAGCGCGTGCCGGAG